>SVPI01000006.1 GCA_015065935.1 Oscillospiraceae bacterium | reverse complement strand
GCGTTGTATATAAACGCTGCAATAGCGAACTACCTCTGTCTTTTGCGATAATGGTTGCCGAAAATAGAGACATAAATGCCAAACCAAAAACCGTTATACCTGGTGTTAAATGCTGTATTTCAAACAGTTTTACGGGGATATTTGCTTGTATAGCGCTTAACAACAAAATCAAAACAAGGGGAAAGCCAAGTCCAAAGATAAGTGTCAGCGGATCTCGTAATATTTCTTTCGTATTTCTGTTTGCAAAAGTGAGCATTCTCATTTTGCCACCCCCTTAGCGATGCGAATAAATGCTTGCTCGAAATTATCCGTTCCTGCTGTTTCCTTTATCTTGTCAGCAGTATCACAAACAAGAAGCTTGCCGTCTTTCATAATAGCGATACGGTCAGACAAAGCTTCTGCTTCTTCCATATAGTGCGTTGTCAGAATAATGGTAACCTTCCCTTTAAGAGAACGAATCAGATCCCACAAATCGCTTCGGGCAAGCACATCAAGACCAAGTGTAGGTTCATCAAGGAATAATATCTCCGGCTCGCTGATCAGTGCCATTGCAATACTCAGTCGGCGTTGCCAGCCTCCGGACAGTTTGCCGGCCTTTTTCTTACTAACAGATTCCAATCCGAGTAGTTCAGTAAGCTCTGTAATTTTCACATTTTGCTTGTCCTTTGTAAAACCGTGAACACCGCACATCAGTTCAAGGTTCTCCTGAACCGAAAGGCCGGGTGCAACCGCTGTTTCCTGCGGAGAAACGGCTATAAGCGATTTCACGGCAGCAGAATCATTGCAAATGCTTTTTCCGTTAAGAAAGGCATCTCCGCTTGTGGGCTGTGTAAGGCAGGACAGCATTTTAATCGTGGTTGTTTTACCGGCACCATTTACACCGAGCAGAGAAAACAATTCGCCTTTTTTAACCTGCAAATTTAATTGGTCTACCGCAATGATATCCTTATATTTTTTAGTTAGATTAGCAGTCCTTATGGCATACATACAATCTGTCCTTTCCGTAAATATGTTTACTGAATTATAGCACTTCAATGATGAAAAATCTCGTTTTTCATCTATTCGGTTCTATTTCTAATATAAGCGGTAATTCAGTTGGTACATTTGGCTACATTTACGACACCTTATTGTCGCAATTTTCAAGGACTGTTAACCTGCCCATTTGTCGTAAATCTGTCGTAAACCGCATTTTGGAGCAATAATTTGGATAAACAAAAAGCCGAAAACGCCTTGAAATAAGCGTTTTCGGCTTTTTATTACTCTGCGAGGGGCTTCATTGTGGGGAACAGGATTACTTCTCTAATTGTATCGGAGCCTGTTAGCAGCATAACTGTTCTGTCAACGCCGATTCCCATACCGCCTGTTGGGGGCATACCGTACTGCAGGGCGGTTAAGAAATCTTCATCCAGCATCTCGGCTTCGTCATCGCCGCGGTCTCTGAGCTCCAGCTGCTTTTCAAAGCGTGCACGCTGAACATCGGGGTCGTTAAGCTCGCTGTAGGCGTTTGCAAGCTCGCTGTGGCAAATGAAAAGCTCAAAGCGTTCGGTGAGCCTGGGGTCTGAAGGCGATGCCTTTGTAAGAGGAGAAACCTCAACGGGATACATTGTTATAAATGTAGGCTGAATAAGCTTTTCCTCAACCCTCTGGTCAAAGCAGGCATAAAGAGCGTTGCCCCATGTTTTATCGGCAGTGTCGGCTAGCTCGACACCAACTGCCTTTGCGGCGGCAACTGCCTCGGCATCGTCCGAAATAGCGCCGAAATCAATGCCGACATATTCCTTAACAGCATCAACCATAGAAAGTCTGCGCCAGCCGGGGGTAAGGTCAATTTTTTCGCCCATCCACTCTAATTGGTAGGTGCCGAGAATTTCCTTTGCGGCGCCTGAGATAATGCCCTCGGCAATGTCCATCATATCGTGGAAATCGGCATAGGCCTGATAAAGCTCAACCGTTGTAAATTCGGGGTTATGCTTGGGGTCCATACCTTCGTTACGGAAAATCCTACCGATTTCGTAAACACGGTCCATACCGCCAACTATAAGACGCTTTAAGGGCAGCTCGGTGGCGATACGCATATACATGGGTATGTCAAGTGTGTTGTGATGGGTAACGAACGGTCTAGCCGCCGCACCGCCTACTATGGTGTTAAGTACAGGTGTTTCAACCTCGATATAATCCATATTATCAAGATATTCTCTCATAAACTTGATAAACTTTGAGCGGATTACAAAGTTGCGCTTAACCTCGGGATTAACAATAAGGTCAACATAGCGCTGGCGATAGCGAAGGTCGGTGTCTTTCAGGCCGTGAAACTTTTCGGGCAGGGGCAAAAGGGATTTTGAAAGAAGAACAATGCTTTTAGCGTGAATGGAAATTTCCCCTGTCTGGGTTTTGAACACAAAGCCCTCAAGGCCTACAATGTCGCCAATGTCCATCTTTTTGAACTGAGCATAAGGCTCCTCGCCAACATCATCACGGCGAACATAGCTTTGTATATTAGCGGAGGTATCCTGAATATTGCAAAAGCTTGCCTTACCCATAATGCGGCGGCTCATAATACGGCCTGCAATTTTAACGGTTTTGCCCTCATATTCCTCGAAATTGTTTTTTATATCAAGAGCCTTTGCATCAAAATCGAACTTTGTGATAACAAAGGGGTCATTTCCTGCCTCTTTAAGGGCGGTAAGTTTATCGCGGCGCACCTTTATAAGCTCGTTTACATTAACCTCAGCAGTTACATTGTTGTTTTCTGACATTTTTCTTCACATCCTTCGCGCTTTTTTAAAAAATGATTATTTAGAAATGGAAAGAACCTCGTAAACAAATTCGTTTGCGTTTACTTCAACCGTTACCTTATCTCCAACCTTTGCGCCGATAAGTGCCTTACCAACAGGGGATTCATCGGAAATAAAGCCGTTGTCAGGGTCAGCTTCAGAGGAGCCAACAACCTTAAATTCCATTTCCTCTTCAAATTCAACATCTAAAACCTTAACCTTTGAGCCTACCTGAACTGCTTTGGGCTTGCCCTTGGAATCGGAAATAAGCTCATAGTTGTTTAGAATAATCTCAAGGTCAACTATTCGAGCCTCAATTTTAGCCTGCTCGTTTTTAGCCTCGTCATATTCGCTGTTTTCCGAAAGGTCGCCATAGCCTCTGGCGATTTTAATTCTTTCGGCAATTTCGGTTCTGCCGACCGTCTTTAAGTTTTCCAGCTCCTCCTGAACCTTTTTAAGACCGTCGGGAGTGAGTTTGATTACCTTAGCCATTGTGAATGAACTCCTTAAAAATTATAATAATAACGGAACCCTTCCGTGACCAATCGAACTGCCGTGCATTATACACAGTCATATTTCAATATTATATATATAATTTACAAATATGTCAAGAAAATAAATTTTATTTAAATTTTTAGCCAAAATTTTCATTTTGCTATCATTGAAAAGGGAGAAAAATTATGTTAAAATAATCGGGCGACCATTGGCCGCCCGCGAAATTTTTCGTTTTTTATTTTTCTTTCTTCGTTTTCTTCGGTCTTGGGTCGTAATTTTTCAAAAACTGTTCCCATTCCTCCTCGGAAAGGTTTTCAGCGTGGGTGGAATATTCGGCATAAAGCCGCTCAGTAATTTTTTCATAACCCTTCTTTAAAATATACCTTGCACGAAGGTCTATTATAAGCATTACGGCGACGCTGACAACCATTACTAAAATGGGCAGCAGGTGCGCCCAATAAAACTTGCCGTTAAGCCCTAAAAGGCCTGCGGGGTCTATTAGCAGTTTTCCAAAGCAAATCACAGCCCAAACGCTAACAGGAATGGCGCAAATGGCGGTGCCAAGGGAAATTTTAAAGCCGCCAAAAAGACACCCAAAAAACCCCAAAACCAAAAATGCGCCAATGGTGTAAACGGTGTTTAGGTTTGCGGAAATTTCATCGTTAAACCAAATTCCTAAAATAACAAAGGCGGCAAAAACCGCGGCGAAAATGTAGCTTACAAGGTAAGCCGTTCTAAAGCCGCCGTAAAGGGAGCCATCCTTTTTGGCATAGCGAATGTTATATTTTTCCTCACTGCGCTTTACCTGCGCTAAAATGGTTTCGTTCATTTTCATTTTAAATCACCGATTTGTAATAATATGCCGTAACTCTGTATCGGTCACAGCGGAAAAAGTTAACCCAACCGTTTAAATCTTCGGGGTTATATTCTTGTTTGTAAATTCTGTGCTGTCCGTCATAATCATAAAAAACGGGTGCGCAGGGCGAGCCTTTTTCCATTGCCGCTTTCACCTTGTCCGCCATACCGCCGCCCATTGCCTGAAGGGTCACCTTTATTCCCTTTTCAAAGAAAATGGGGTCATCAATGTGGAAGCGATACATTGAAACTTTGTTTTCTTCTTTGCTTACACAACCCGTTGTTCTGTTTATAAATTCGCCGAGCTCCCAGGCTGAGCCGATGTAATCCTCGGCGCCTGTTCCTGCAAGAGTAGGAAACTGTGTGTCACCGTCGAGGTAAATCTTGACCTCGCCTTCACCCCACCACATATCACCGTATTTTTCGGTGTCGGGATAAACGCCAATGCTTGTACCCAAAAATCTGCCGCTGAAATTTTCAGCTTTGAAAATTTCAACGTCCTGCTCAAGTTCGTTAACGCAGTCCTTAAAATCGGCACAAAAGTACATATCCTCATCGCCCACCTCTTCCAAGGTGAGGTTTATATCGTAAAAAAGCGAGTGGATGTATTTTTCGGTTTGGTTGGTTATTGTAATTTTGCAATGCTTTTTAAACGGCATTGGGATAAAACAACAAAAGCTTCTTCCCTCGGCAGTGGAGAAAAACTGATTTTCAAAGCCTCGCATTGTGCCGAGAGCCATACAAAAGAAATCGCCAAGGGGCACGTCAACTTGAGGGCTTACACTGTCATCCCAAAACATTTTAAGTCTTACGCCGTGCAAAATTTCGGGTTGCCTTTCGTTCAAAGTAATCCAGATTCTTCTCACAATTCCCGAAGCCTCAAGGTCGCAAAGCACCTTTTCTTCACCGCTTTCAAGATGTTCAAAGGCGTGACCTTTAGCGCCGTAATTCGCCTTGGCGGCGCCGCCTCTCTCCCCCGTTAAATTTTCAAAATTTATCCATCTTGGCTCAATGTTTTTCTTGTTTTTATAAATCATATTGCGCCTCCGAAAAATAAAATTTGTCAGAAATATTTTAACATAATCTTTTAACATTTTCAACCTTGAAAGGACTTTTTATTATGGCAACACTTAACATTGTAATGGTTGAGCCCGAAATCCCCCAAAACACGGGCAACGTGGCGCGCACCTGCGCCGCAACGGGTGCAAGACTGCACCTTGTAGGCCCTATGGGTTTTACTATTGATGACAAAAAACTAAAGCGTGCAGGCCTTGATTACTGGCACCTTTTAGACATAACCTATTATGAGAATTTAGAGGACTTTTTTGCAAAAAATAAGGGTGAATTTTTCTTTTTTACAACAAAGGCGCTAAACACCCATTCCTTTGTTTCCTACCCCGATAACGCTTATCTCTTTTTCGGCAAGGAAACTAAGGGTCTGCCTGAGGAATTACTCCTCCAAAATAGAGACCGCTGTGTAAGAATTCCTATGATTGATGAGGCCAGAAGCTTAAACCTTTCGAACTCGGTTGCCATTGGGGTTTACGAGGCCCTTCGCCAGTGGGGCTACCCCAGCCTTCAAAACAAGGGACAGCTTCATAACCATAACTGGTAAAATTTTTATATTTTAGTATTGAAAAATGCTGAAAATGTGGTACAATAATAATTGTTATAAATTTAACTTACTTTGAAAGGATGTTATTATGAGCGCTTTAAACAAAAAGACTGTTGACGACATCAATGTTAAGGGTCAAAAGGTTTTAGTTCGTTGCGACTTTAACGTTCCCCTTAAAAACGGTGTTATTACCGATGACAACCGCATTGTTGCCGCACTCCCCACAATTAAAAAACTTATTGCCGATGGCGGTAAGGTTATTCTTTGCTCCCACCTTGGCAAACCCAAGGGTGAGCCCAAGCCTGAGCTTTCTTTAGCTCCCGTTGCTGAGGACCTTTCTAAAAAGCTCGGCATCGAAGTAAAATTTGCCGCTGACGATAACGTTGTTGGCGAGAACGCAAAGGCTGCCGTTGCTGCTATGAAGGATGGCGACGTTGTTCTCCTTCAGAACACCCGCTACCGTGCAGAGGAAACCAAAAACGGCGAGGCATTTTCTGCCGAGCTCGGTTCTTTAGCCGATATCTTTGTTAACGATGCATTCGGCACCGCACACCGCGCACACTGCTCTACCGTTGGCGTTGTTTCCTATGTTAAGGAGGCTGCCGCAGGTTACCTTATCGGTAAAGAGCTTCAGTATCTCGGCAATGCCGTTAACGACCCTGTTCGCCCCTTCGTTTGTATTTTAGGCGGCGCAAAGGTTGACAGCAAGCTGCCTGTTATCGAAAACCTTTTAACCAAGGCTGATACCCTTATTATCGGCGGCGGTATGGCTTACACCTTCCTTGCAGCAAAGGGCTACGGCGTTGGCACCTCTCTTATTGACGAAACCAAGATTGACTACTGCCGCGAAATGATGGAAAAGGCAGCAGCAAAGGGCGTTAAGATTCTTCTCCCTGTGGATTGCACCATCGCAAAATCCTTCCCTGACCCCATTGATGCTCCTATTGAAATCAGCGTTGTTGATGCAGATAAAATCCCTGCTGATATGATGAGCCTTGACATCGGCACCAAGACCGCTGAGCTTTATGCAAATGAAGTTAAGAACGCTAAGACTGTTGTTTGGAACGGACCTATGGGCGTGTTCGAGAACCCCATTCTTGCAAAGGGCACATTAGCAGTAGCTCAGGCTCTTGCCGACACCGATGCTGTTACCGTTATCGGCGGTGGCGACTCTGCTGCGGCAGTTAACACCATGGGCTTTGGCGATAAAATGACCCATATTTCAACAGGCGGCGGCGCTTCCCTTGAATTCCTTGAGGGTAAAGACCTTCCCGGTATTGTTGCTCTTAACGACAAATAAATATTTTTTGGATTTTTGTAGGGGCGGATGCCCACATCCGCCCGTTTTTTTCGGGTCGATGTAGGCATCGACCCCTACGTTTATGTAATACAATGTGTAATAAAAAGGAGAAAGAAAATGGATAAAGCAAAAAGAAATGCAGTTATCGCAGGTAACTGGAAAATGAACAAAACCCCCGCAGAGGCCGCAGCTCTTATTAACGAAATGAAGCCTTTAGTTGAAGGTGCTGACTGCAAGGTTGTTCTTTGCGTTCCCTTTGTTGATATTGATGCCGCTGTTAAGGCAGCAGAGGGCTCTAACATTGAAATCGGCGCTGAGAATGTTCACTTTAAGGCAAACGGCGCATACACAGGTGAAATCTCTGCCGAAATGCTTACCGCCTGCGGCGTTAAGTATGTTGTTATCGGCCACAGTGAAAGAAGACAGTACTTTGGTGAAACCGACCAAACTGTTAACCTTAGAACTCTTGCCGCACTTAATGCAGGCCTTACCGCCATTGTTTGCGTTGGCGAAACCTTAGAGCAGAGAGAGCTTGGCTACACCGAGACCCTTCTTAAATTCCAGACCAAAATGGCACTTACCAATGTAACTGCCGAGCAGCTTAAAAATGTTATTATCGCTTACGAGCCCGTTTGGGCAATCGGCACAGGCGTTACCGCAACAGCCGAACAGGCTGATGAGGGCAACGGCTTCGTTCGCCAGGCTCTTGCCGAGGTTTACGGCAAAGAGGTTGCCGAAACCGTTACCGTTCAGTACGGCGGCTCTATGAACGCAAAGAATGCTGATGAGCTTCTTTCCAAAATCAATGTTGATGGCGGTCTTATCGGCGGCGCTTCCCTTAAAGCCGAGGACTTCTCTATCATTGTAAAAGCCGCTTCTAAATAAGGGTGACCAAAAATATGAAAAAACCTATTGTTTTAACCATTATGGATGGCTTTGGCTTTAACGACGAAACGGAAGTTAACGCCATTTACGCCGCCAAAACACCCTGCCTTGATGAAATCTTTGCAAACTGCCCCACAACCAAAATCGGTGCTTCGGGAATGGATGTAGGTCTGCCTGATGGCCAGATGGGCAACAGTGAGGTTGGCCACACAAATATCGGCGCCGGCAGAGTTGTTTATCAGGAGCTTACCCGCATTACAAAGGCTGTAAAGGATGAAACCTTTTATTCTAACGAGGCATTTTTAGCCGCAGCCGAAAACTGCAAGAAAAACGGCAGCGCACTCCACCTTATGGGACTGCTCTCCGATGGCGGCGTTCACTCCCACTTTGACCACCTTGTAGCCCTTGTAGAGTTTGCAAAACGCCAAGGAATTAGCGAGGTTTACATTCACGCTCTGCTGGATGGCCGCGATGTTCCCCCCGCTTCGGCTGCTGATTTTATTGCCGCTCTTAATAAGGAGCTAAATAGAATAGGCGTTGGCAAAATTGCCACCGTTATGGGCCGTTTTTATGGTATGGACCGTGACAACCGCTGGGATAGAGTAGGTCTTGCTTATGCCGCTTTAGTTTACGGCGAAGGCGTAAAAACCACCGATGCCGAGGCCGCTGTCAGAGCCTCCTACGAGGAAATTGATGGCGACGGCAAGCACATTACCGATGAGTTCGTTCTGCCAACAGTTGTTGAGGGTACTAAAAGAATTAAATCGGGGGACAGCGTTATATTCTTTAACTTCCGCCCCGACAGAGCAAGAGAAATTACCAGAACCTTTGTTGATGATGAGTTTGCAGGCTTTGAGAGAATCGGTGGCAGGCAGGATGTTTTCTATGTTTGTATGACACAGTATGATGCCACAATGCCTAACGTTACCGTTGCTTTTAAACCCCAGTCATTAACCAATACTTTGGGTGAATTTTTAAGCAAACAAAACCTTACCCAGCTTCGCATTGCCGAAACCGAAAAGTATGCCCACGTAACCTTCTTCTTTAACGGCGGCATTGAGGCACAGTATGAAGGTGAGGACAGAATTTTAGTTAACTCGCCAAAGGTTGCAACCTATGATTTACAGCCCGAAATGAGCGCTGTTCCCGTTTGCGATAAGGTTTGTCAGGCTATTTTAAGCGGTAAATACGATGTTGTGATTTTAAACTTCGCCAACTGCGATATGGTTGGTCACACAGGCTTTTTCGATGCCGCTGTTAAGGCAGTGGAAACCGTTGATACCTGCGTTGGCAGAGTAAAGGATGCCACCCTTAAAATGGGCGGCGTGATGCTACTCACTGCCGACCACGGCAATGCTGACTGTATGATTGACACCGATGGCTCACCCTTTACCGCCCACACAACAAACCCCGTTCCCTTCTCGGTTATCGGAAAACAGTGTAAGCTTCGTGAAGGCGGCAGACTTTGTGACATCTCCCCCACAATTATTAAGCTTTTAGGTCTTACACAGCCCGAAGAGATGGATGGAGAAAGCATTATTCTTTAAATTAAAATATGAAAAGACCGATTCGTGCCGAATCGGTCTTTTTTTGCCCTTGCTTTTAAATTTACTCTATAACTTTTCCGCTGAAATCAATCTCATAAAAATTGTTTTCGAAATCATAAAAGGAAACGGTGTGTGCTCCTATTTCGAGAGCCGGCCTATCCCTGGTTGGGACAAAAATATCCTTACCGCTAAAACTCCATATCTGATTTAAGTCTTTGTCATAGGTAGCAACCGCGCTTTCGCCATATACCAAATATCCTGTCGGTATTAAATGTAGCTCAAAATTGCCCCCAAACTCCTCAATTTGTTTTTGCTTTATTATTTGGGAGGTGCCAAGATTAATCTGAACGAGGGTGTTATTTTGCAAAACTGTTAATACTTCGTTCTCCAAAACTGCGCAATGCTCATCGTATAAAAACAAATCACCCACAAGGATTATTTGAACAACCCTTGTTCCGTTATCAACCGAAATAATATGACTTTTGCTAAACTCGTTTTTAGCGTTTTCTTCAAAATAAATAAAACTTTGATTATCTAAATTAAGGTTTTTGGTATCAACCGCCGTTATATTGGCCGTAAATTTCTCGTTTTGCAGTTTCATTTTAAAAATCCCCGTTTGTTAACTTACAACTTCATAAGAAAAAGCATTAAATTTGCATTTTTTATTAAATTCAATCTTTCTTTCTAAAATCTCGTGCATAATGATTAAATCTTGTTCAAATTCTGCAGGCAATTTTTCTTCTCCTTTTATAATCACCTTATCGGCATCACATTCACTCCAAAGCAAATCCCAAAATGCACTCCAGTTTTTTCCATACCACTCAGGAAATTTAAAAGCAATGCGGATTTTTTCGTGAATTTCATCTAAATATTTACATCCTGTTAAATCCAACTCGATTATTTTCATTTGTTGTTCCACCCCTTATGTAATTTCGTAAAAAGTTCCATATTGGTCGTATGTGACAAATATCAAGCCATCGTTAGACCAAACGATTTTTAAATATTCCCTCCTCATTATACCACTTTTTATATTAAAATTACAACACCTCAAACTCCTCCACCGCCACTTTGTGCAGTCGCTGAATGTGGCGGGTGCTGTAGCCGAAGGTGTCACCCAGAGCGCTAAAGGCGGCGCCGTTTATGTATTTTTCTCTTAATACCTGCCTTAAAACAGGGCTTGCCACAAGGGAGATTTCCTCAGCTAACTTTTCGGTTTTTAAAAGGGCCTCGTTTTTATCTTTTCTTTCGGCATCAGACAACCTAAAAAACTTTTCTCGGCTTTCAAGGCGGCGAAGCAAACCTAAATTTACCTTGTAGCTCTTTAAATAATCTATTTTTTGTTTATATGTCATTTATGCTTATTACTCCTGCTTCTAAATATGCCGTAAACTGACCGTAGCTAAGCCGCGTGCCGTGCTTTTTGTTGTATTCCTCGGTTTTGCGGATTAGCACCTGCATAGGGTCGTTTTTTTGGGCTTCCCTGGCGGCTCGCTGTTTTGCCCAAAGGGCCTCACCCTGTTTCCTGCAGGTTTCATTGCAATATTCCTTACCGGCCGCAATTTTTCGCCCGCAGCTGCGGCAATAGCCCCCTGCCGTTTCATAAAAGCTCCTGCTTTCACAGTTTGGGCAGCAGTGAAACTCCTCATACGGCGGCTCGGTTTTGCCGTGGCGCTCGATTTCGGTTTTTGGGGCAACAAAGGATGTGTAACAATTTTTGCAAACAAACATTTTTCTTTCTCTTTTCCTTGACTTTTGATTTTGTGTGTGATAGAATGAAAATACGGAATTCCGAAATCCATTTTTAATTTTAAGGTTAAAATTTTGGATTGTCAAGGCTTGAATTACGGAATTTCGTAATTTTGTGACATTGCACAAAAAAGGGAGTATTTTTGAAATGGAACTTTATGAGCGCATTGACTCTTTGTGTCGAAAAAACTCGGTTTCGGTCACAACCCTGTGCCGAGAGTGCGGCATTGCCAGAGCCAATTTGTCCGATTTAAAGATGGGCCGCTTAAAATCCCTGTCGGCGGTTAATCTTTCAAAAATTGCAAGTTATTTTAATGTAAGTATAAACTATCTTATGGGCGAGGATAGCCGTGCCGAGGAAAAGATGCTTAAAGCGGCGCTTTTTGGCGGCGATGGTGTTGTTACCGATGAAATGTGGAACGAGGTCAAGCGCTACGCCCAATATGTTAAGGAGAGAGAAAATGGAAACTAACGCCCTTTACACACTGGCAAGGGAAAACGGTGTAACTGTGGATTTCTTCCCCCTGCCCCTTTGTAAATCGGCCTGCGTTAATGTGGATGGTAAAGACTTCGTTGCCCTTGACAGCACTGTGCGGGGCTGTGAAGAGCGGGTTTACCTTGCACACGAGCTTGGTCACTGCCTGTCGGCGGCATTTTATAATCTGCATTCCCCCCTTTCCTCCCGCGGCAAGGCCGAAAACAAGGCCAAGGCCTGGGCTATAAAAACCCTTGTGCCAATTACCGACCTTAAAAAGGCAATGGCAAGCGGTGTTTGCGACACCGAAAACCTTGCCGACCACTTTGGTGTTACCGAGGCTTTAATGGAACAAGCCTTATCTTATTACAGCAATATATAAAGGAATGAAAATTATGGATTTAACAACACTTTTTAAAATTCACTATGGCCTTTTTGTACTGACTACAAAGGATGAAAGACACAACGGGTGCATTGTTAACACCGTTGCCCAGCTTACCGATACACCGGCTCGCATTGCCGTTACGGTGAACAAGGCAAACCTCACCTGCCAAACCGCTCTTAAAACCGGCATTATGAATATTAATGTTTTAAGTGAGGCGGCACCCTTTTCGGTTTTTGAGCGCTTCGGTTTTAAAAGCGGAAGGGACACCGATAAGTTTGAGGACTTCGGCTTTTACACTAGTGATAACGGCCTTGCTGTTTTAAAGGAATATGTTTGCGCTGTAATCTCACTGGAGGTAGAAAGCACTATAGACCTTGACACCCACATTCTTTTTGTTTGTAAGCTAACCGATGCCAAGATAATAAACGATGAAGAGCCCATGACCTACGCTTATTACCACAAAAATGTTAAACCCAAGCCCCAAAAAGCAGAGAAAAAGAGCTTTGTTTGCAAAATTTGCGGCTATGTTTATGAAGGTGATGCCCTGCCTGAGGATTTTATATGCCCTTGGTGTAAGCACGGTGCGGCCGACTTTGAGGAACAGTAAAAATAAGGTTGACTATAAAAGAATAATGTTGTAAAATGTCATTTGTGACATTTTTAAGAAGGGAGGAAATCATAAATGCGCCAAATTTTTGAGGGCGATGTTCACGACATTGTGGTTATGGAAAACGGCGTTTGCTTTGTTTTTACTGCCGAAAAGGAGCAGGAAACGGCAAAGGTTGAATTTAAAATGATTTCCTTCGAAACAGGTAAAATGTCCAGGGTTACCAAAAATGTTTATTTCCTTGCAAAGTTCGGCACCCGTTATAAAACCATAATGCAGCACTGCTCAAACTTTGCCGAGGCAAGGGTTTTAAATCTACCGCAGGATAGAATTTTTGTCCTTGATAACCGCGATGGTAGCGCCGTTTTGCTGGATAGCTTTGGCCTGCCCCTTTGGATGAGCCAAATTTCTTATAAAGGCACGCCGCCTGCCGATATTGCCTTTGTGCAGGATAGCCTTTGGGCCTGCTTTAAGGAGCATAATGCCATTATTAAATTTAACCTTTCCAATATGCGTGAGGAGCTTCGCATTGGCGGCGGCAAAAATTCACCCTTTAAGGCGCCAATTCGGCTCACCGTCACCGAAAACGGTCTTACCGTGCTGGGCGCGGCTGATAAAACGCTTGTGGGCATAAACCTAAAGGATTATTCAATTACCGAAATATACACATTTACAGAGCCTGTTAAAAAATACCTTAAGGCAGGCGATTTCGAGTTTGTTATAACACAGTCGGGATTATATTTAATATGATTAAAAGCCGTCGCATAAAAAGTGCGGCGGCTTTTGTTTTGCCGAAATTATCGAAAAACAATAATTTAATTATTGACAAACGATAATTTTCGTGCTATTATGATGACAGAAACTGGTTTTGGAGGTAATTTTTATGTGGAATAAAACCAAGTCGGTAACCCTATCTATTGCGGTTTGTTTTTTCTTTGTTGCCGTTTTAACGGTGGCAGTTTTTCTGGCGCCCTTTATAATAAAGCTGTGGTTTACAAGCTTTCGCGGCTGGGACCCTGCCGGCGCGGCTATGCAAAAAATGCTTGTGCTTTTTTCCTGCTGTTTTTATCCCAGCGTGCCGCTAGCCTATATAACCCTTTACAGCCTTTTAAAACTGCTCTTTAACATTAAAAACGACAGGGTTTTTGTAACCTCTAATGTAAAATACCTTCGCCGCATTTCCTGGTGCTGTTTTATTGTTGCATTAATTACCCTTGTCGGCGGTTTTTTCTATATTCCCTTCCTTTGCGTTTTTGTGGCGGCCGCTTTTGTGGGACTAATGCTCAGGGTGGTTAAAAATGTTATGCAAAACGCCGCCGAGATTAAAGCGGAAAATGAACTGACTATTTAAAGCGAGGAATGAACAATGATAGAAATTGACCTTGATGTTATGCTGGCGATTCGCAAAATGACCTCGCTTGAGCTGGCCGAAAAAATCGGAATTACCCCTGCTAACCTCTCAATTCTTAAAACGGGCAAGGCAAAGGCAATTCGCTTTTCTACCCTAGAGGCCATTTGCGAGGCTCTCCACTGCCAACCCGGCGATATAATTAAATACACCGAAAAGGAGTAAGGATTATGGATGTTGGAACAACCGAAAAATTAAACGAAAATGAAAACGAATTAAATGCGCAACCTTCAAACGATACCGCGCCGGAGCAAAAAGAGCCTGTTTATCCTGAACTACAGGAAGCACCCTTGTTTGACCTGCAAAAAAGAGACCTCTTTTTCACCGCTCTCGCCGCCGCATTTTGTATTTTCGCCTCTGTATTTGGTATTTTCGGAGGCTTCGCCTTAGGTTATCTTATTTCCTGTGTTTTAATGCTGGGACTTTTTGTGTTCTACTTTTCAGAATCGGCCCACTTTAAATTTTTACCCATTTTTTGTGGCGCCCTCTCTCTTGTTAACGCCGCAACCTTTATTTGTACATCAAACGGAAGCGTCCGCTTTTTTGGTGTGGTAATAAGCTTCCTTTTATCCCTCGTTTGCTTTAGTGGCCTTGTTAAGGGCTCAGCAAAGGGCAACCGAGAAACCTTTATGGTTTTCTATTCAGCGGCAATGACGGTTTGTAACATTCCCACGGCGGTGAAATCGCTGTTCATTAACGATAATGGCGACAAAAAAACCGTTGGAAAGGTGCTCATTGGTCTTGCCTTCTCAATTCCCGTTTTAATAATCATTGTTCCGCTGCTTATTTCCTCTGATGATGCCTTCCGCGGTATGATGGATAACCTTTTCAGCGACTCTCTTTCGAAAATTCTAAAAGCCGTTTTCGGCTTAGTCCTTTCGCTGCTTGCTGTTTCCTACGGCTTCTCCCTTAAAAAAGGCCGTGTGTCAGAGCTGGAAAGAGGAGAAATGCCAAGCCTTGAAAACACCTATGTTATTTCCTTCCTATCGGCAATAAACCTTTGTTATCTGCTTTACCTGTTTTCACAGCTTGCCTACTTTTTCAGCGCATTCAGCGGTTTTTTGCCAAACGGACAAATAACCTATGCCGAATATGCCCGAAAAGGCTTTTTTGAAATGTGCATTATAGCCGTTATAAACCTTATTGTTGTATTTTTGGTTTTGCTTGTTGCAAAAAAGGAAAACGGCAAGGTGTGCCACGCCGTTAAGGCAACCTCCACCTTTATAGGCGTTTTCACGCTGATTATTATAGCCACGGCAATTTCCAAAATGGTGCTCTATATCGGCGCCTACGGTATGACGGTGCTCCGACTTACAACAAGTGCCTTTATGCTGTTTTTAGCGGTGGTTTTTGTTAGTGTTATTTTGCGAATTTTCTTTACAAAAATCAATATTTTAAAAACCGCGCTCATCACCGCAGGGGTTATCGTGCTGCTTCTCGGCACTGTTAATGTTAACGCTGTTTGCGCTAAATACAACTACGAAAGCTACGTTTCAGGAAGGCTCTCCTCGGTTGATGTTGAGGCAATGTACGAACTTGGTGATGAAGGAATTCCCTCTCTTGTAAAGCTTACAGAGGATAAAAACTCGGTTATTTCTGATACGGCAAAAAAATATTTGGCAAAAGCCTATGTTAACGACTATTTTGAAGAGTTTGACAAAGATTTAGCCTTCAAGGTTTCCACAATAAAGGGCAAGGAAAAGTTTAAGGGCTTTGAACAATTCAGTATTCCCCGAGCCACAGCCTACAAAGAACTTTACGCCTATTTAGAGGAAAACCCCTTGTTTGGTTATGAATGCCGCACCCTTGCAAAAGATGCCTCTTAATAAATAGAAAAAGGACGAAGAAAAATTCTTCGTCCTTTTTTATTTGTTGTTTTTTATTCCTCGTCGCCGCCTGTTTCGGGGGTGCTTGTCAGCTCTGATGAGGTGTCCGATGAGGTAACCGATGATGATGTTGCCTCAGAGGAGGTAACCGATGAAGTATCACTCACGGTGTCCGACACGGTAGATGAGGTGACCGATGAGGTATCACTCACGGTAGAGGAGGTAGCCGATGAGGTTGCGCCGCCACCGGAACCGCCGCCTGAGCCGCTATTGCCAGAGCCTGAGTTGCCAGAGCCGCTGCCCGAATCGGTGTAGCCGTTGCCAAACCAACGGGTTTTATCAACACCGTTAAGCTCCATATACATTTCGGGGGTTACCGAATTGTAGATAAAGGCGTGGAGCATTTTGCCAACATATTCATAGTTATAGTAAACGCTGGATTCGCCATAGGGTCTGAAATCGGCATCAATAATATACTCATGCATTGCAATTCGCATTTCCTCAAAGGTAACATCCCCTAAAAATACACCTGCGAACTTTAAAATATCGGAATAAGTAAGTGAGGTTTCGGTATAAGGAATCATAGCCTTAATGAGCTTGGGATAATCCTTTGTGGGCATTGAAAGAACCTTGTTAAAAAGTAGGTTCATTACCACACGCTGTCTGTCGGTGCGACCAAAGTCATCGGCAACACCCTCGGCAGTGGAAACATAACGAATTCTTGCCCAGGCAACCGCCTGAATACCGTTTAAAAGCTGCTCACCCGGCCCCTTAATGAAAGGAGCCTTGTTATAGGGTATGCCCATTTTTGAGCATTGTTCCCAAATGAGCGCATTTGCACGGTAGGTACCCTCAATCTCCTTTTCCTGAACATTAATGGTAAGACCGCCAACGGCGTCTATAATATCTGCCATACCAAAAAAGTTAACGGTGGCATAGTGCTTTATGTCAAGGCCGAAAACCTTATTAAGGGTTTTAACCGCAAGTGCAGGGCCGCCCTTTGAGTAGGCGCTGTTGATTTTACCGTAGGAATCGCCAATAGGC
This sequence comes from Oscillospiraceae bacterium, assembly GCA_015065935.1. Classification (GTDB taxonomy): domain Bacteria; phylum Bacillota; class Clostridia; order Oscillospirales; family Acutalibacteraceae; genus SIG587. The sequence continues at coordinate 64,149 of SVPI01000006.1, read as the reverse complement.
ACAAAGCTATCTCTCATTACCGAAATAACCTTAACCTTTTTGCTCACGGTATCTATGCTCAAAATCATAATCGAGTCGCTACGACCTGTGAAATCATCGGGCGTTCTTGTGTCAACACCAAAAAGCGCAATGTTTATAATACCTTCATTTATAGGCACAATGGAATCGATTTCGGGGTCCTTAACAAATTCGTTGTTGTGGTTATATTTAAACATATTTCCAACAACCAAAACGCCCGCAACAAGAACAACACAAAGGGAAATTGCAACAATACTTGAAACAAATGCCACCTTTTTGCCCTTTGAAAGCCTTGTAAACCAGGTTTTCTTTTTATATTTGGGTCTTTTTCCGTGTTTGCTCCGTTTTGCACTGCTGTAGGAGCTTAGGTTTTCCATTTCCATTTTTTAAAACATCCCTATACAAATATTTAAATTATCTTTCCAACAATTAAGTATACCTTATTTTTTCTATAATTTAAAGGGGTAATTTAAAAATTTTTACTTTTATACAAGTTCCTTATAAATATCGTTTTTCTTAAAACCGCTGTTATTTGCGGCAGCCTTTGCGGCGGCTGAGGCGCTCATTCCCTTTTCCATTAACTCTTTTGCCATTAAAACAGCCTGGCTAATGGTCATTTCCTCGCCGTTTTCCTCTTTTTTGCCCTCAACAATAAGCACAAATTCGCCTTTGGGGGTGTTTTCACTGTAAAATTCGGCGGCGTATGACAGGGTTAATCTCTCCACCGTTTCGTGTAGCTTTGTAAGCTCGCGAACAAGGGCAATTTGCCTATCCCCGAAAAAGCTTAGCATATCCTTTAGGGTGGCAGTCAGCTTGTGTGGCGCCTCATAAAAAATCATTGTGCGCTTTTCGTTTTGAAGGGATGCTAAATGCTCCCGTCTTGACTGCTTGTTAACCGATAAAAAGCCCTCGAAGGTAAAGCGGCCGCTGGCCATACCCGAAATGGCAAGGGCGGTAACTAAAGCGCTGGGACCGGGCACCGATTGAACCTTAACTCCCTTTTCGTGAGCAAGGCGAACAAGGTCCTCGCCTGGGTCTGAAATGCAGGGCATACCGGCATCGGTTATAATAGCGCAGTTTTCACCGTTTAAAATTCGGTTTATAATCTCCTCGCCCTTTTCCCGCTTGTTGTGCTCGAAATAGGAAATCATAGGCTTTTTAATTTCAAAGTGGTTAAGCAGTTTAACACTCACCCTTGTGTCCTCGGCGGCGATGAAATCAACATTTTTTAAGGTTTCAACTCCGCGAGGGGGAAAATCTGATAAATTTCCAATGGGGGTGCCCACAACAAAAAGTTTTCCTGCCATTTTTATCCCTTATACTTTCCGTAAATTTTAAGCATTTCGGAGCTTAATTCTCCGTTTTCCTCCACATAGAGGGTATCTAAAACCCGCATTCCTGTTTTGCCGCCTCGTTTGCCCTCAACAAGTACAAGCCAGGGCTCACAGCCTTTGCTTTTTGCAACAAAGCGCATTTTTTTAGGCTCAATTTTTTGTTCCCGCATTTTCGCCAGCAGCTCGGCAGTTCTCTCGGGGCGGTGGCACATACAAAGCCTGCCGCCAAACTGCAAAAGTTTTGCCGCCGCTACTAAAATGTCCTCTAAATTGCAGGCGGTCTCATGGCGGGCAACGCGGTCAACGCTATCGGGATTTACAATGCCCGCCCCTGCCGCCTTGTAGGGCGGGTTACAGGTTACAAGGGTGCATTCCCCAAAGGGGATTTTTCCCTTTAGCTCCTTTAAATCGGAGCAAATTGGGGTGAACTCTTGGAGATTTAACTCATCCTTTGTCATTTGGCAAAGGGAAATTGCCTCCTCACTTATATCCACACCGTACGCCTTTTTAAGCTTATTATCGCACAGCATTAAAAGGGCAATAATTCCACAGCCTGTGCCAAGGTCACAAAGGGTGTCGGTCTCCTTTGCCGCTGCAAAGCGGGAGAGAAGCACCGCATCGGTACCAAAGGTGTGGTGCTTTGATACATTTATTTTAAAATCTCCGCCGTTCAGCGGTTCTTTTTTTACTGCCTGCTCCATTTAACGCCCTGCGGGGTGTCCTCTAGGACAATTCCCATTCCTTTAAGTTTATCGCGAATGGCATCAGCGGTGGCAAAATCTCTTGCCTTTCTGGCCTCGGTGCGCTGTTTTATAAGTTCCTCAACCTCAGCATCTAAATTGTCGTCCTTTTTATTATAGCCAAGGCCCAGCACGCCGCAAAGCTCATCAAGAGCCGCCTTGCAGGCGGAAAGGGTATCCTTTCCCGCACCCTTTGCAATAAGGGTGTTTATATCACGAATAAGGCCGAAAACTGCAGCTAGGGCATCGGCAGTATTTAAATCATCATCCATTGCAGCGATAAACTCGTTTTTCCTTGCCTCAAGGAAATCGGGTGCGGTACCGCCTGCCTCGGCGTGGGTAATGGCAAAGTCCAAATCCTTAAAGCAGTTGTAAATACGCTCTAAGGCATTCTTGCTCTGCTCAATAATATCGGTGCTGTAGTTAACAGGGCTTCTGTACTGAGAAGAAATCATTAAATAGCGAATGGGCTCGTAACCGTAAACCTTGGCAACCTCGCGAACGGTGAAAAAGTTGCCGAGGGATTTTGACATTTTGCGGTTATCAACATTAATATAACCGTTGTGCATCCAAAAGCGGGCAAAGGTGCAGCCGTTGGCGCACTCACTCTGAGCAATTTCATTTTCGTGGTGGGGGAAAATAAGGTCCTGACCACCGCAGTGAATATCAATGGTATCCCCAAGGTAGCGGTTTACCATTGCAGAGCATTCAATATGCCAGCCCGGGCGACCCTGACCCCAGGGTGACTCCCAAAAGGGCTCGCCGGGTTTGGCAGATTTCCAAAGGCAGAAATCCATCGGGTCTTCCTTTACCTCGCTTACATCAATTCTGGCGCCTGCCTCTAAATCCTCTAGCGGCTGGTGGGATAATTTTCCGTATTCCTTAAACTTCTTGGCTCTAAAGTAAACATCACCCTTTGATTCATAGGCAAAGCCTTTTTCCTCAAGCTTTTTGATAATTTCAATAATTGCATCAATGTTTTCGGTGGCTTTGGGGTGAACGGTAGCCTCACGAATGTTTAAGCCCTTTGAGTCAACAAAGAACTCCTCAATATAACGCCTTGCAATTTCGGGAACGGTGGTGCCCTCCTCGTTTGCCTTTTTTATGAGCTTATCATCAATATCGGTAAAGTTCTGTACAAAATTAACGGTGTAGCCGCGCCACTCAAGATAGCGACGAAGCACATCGAAAACGCAAAGGGGGCGAGCGTTACCAATGTGAATAAAGTTGTAAACGGTGGGTCCGCAGGCGTAAATATTAAGTGTGTTATCCTTTAAAGGAACCAGCTCCTGCTTATCTCTGGTTAATGTGTTAAATATTCTCATTTTTATTTTTCTCCTCTGCTTTTTCCATTTTTACAATGCGCTGTTCAAGGCGGCAAAGCTCTTGAGCAACGGGGTCGGGAATGTGAATTTGGTCAAGGGGTACAACCTTCATTCCGCCGCGTTTAACAACACGAGCAGGAACACCCACAACGGTGCTATCAGCGGGAACCTCCTCTAAAACAACTGCACCTGCGGCAATTCGCGCGTTATCCCCAACCTTAAAGGGGCCAAGCACCTTGGCGCCACAGCTTATCATAACGTTGTTACCAATTGTTGGGTGGCGCTTGCCTGTATCCTTACCGGTACCGCCAAGGGTTACACCCTGGTAGATAAGAACATCGTCCCCGATTTCGGCGGTTTCGCCGATAACTACACCTGCACCGTGGTCAATAACCAAACGGCGGCCTATGGTAGCCCCCGGGTGAATTTCAATTCCTGTTAGGGTTCTTGCCCGCTGGGAAATTACCCTTGCCCAGAATTTTAAACCGTGGCGGTGCAAAAAGTTTGCCTTTCGGTACATTCTTATTGCCTTTACACCGGGGTAAAGAAAAAACACCTCTAAAAAGCTTCTTGCCGCAGGGTCTCTGTCTCTCACGGCTTTAACATCTTCTACCCATCTAAAAATAGTAATCACTCTCCAAAACAAAACGCCTTCGGAAAAGCACTGCTTTCCCGAAGGCGAAAAAATCGCGGTTCCACTTCGTTTTGTAACTCTTTTGCCTTAACGCGGCATAAACGCAAGCGAGATACTCGACCTTCTCTTTCCCCCGCTTGTGCTGTCGGGTGCATTTGGCAGGTGTCACACTTAAGCCCCGTTTCAGTCACGCAGGGCTCTCCCTGAAAGGTAACGTTACCTGTTACTTCTCCCGATAAACGCATCTATATTATTTATTATCTTATTATATGCTTATTATATGCTTTTGTCCAGCATTATTTTGCACTCTTAATAAATTCCCCATTCTGAACAAGGTAAACTGCACCCGAAACGGCACAAAGCACGGTTGAAATCCAAAGTGCCACCGAGGCCGAAACATAGAGAATTGCATTTAAAACAGGGAATGCGGGAAACAGCCCTACAAATGCCATAACGGTAATGGTGAAAATAATTGCCACCATTTGGCTCACGGTTTTTGCCTTGCCCCAAATGTTTGCGGCAATAACCTTACCGCCGCTGGATGCCGCAACAAGCCTTACGGAGGTGACAAGAAACTCCCTTAAAAGAACGATAAACACAATCCATACCATTCCAAAAAATCCATCTTTCTCGTTTAAAAAGGCAAGAAATGCGGCGGTGGTGAGCATTTTATCGGCAACGGGGTCTAAAAACTTGCCGAAATCGGTAACAATGCCCCGCTTTCTTGCAATTTTGCCATCAAAAAGGTCGGTTAAGGCGGCGGCAATGAAAATGACAAGGGCAACAACATAGTGACCCTTAAAATCGAGCATCATAAAAAGCAAAAATACAGGTGTTGCAATTATTCTTGCAACGGTTAATTTATTAGGCAGGTTCATCTATCTTTTCTCCCAACAAGTCGTATTCCATACAGTCATTAATCTGCGCCCTTACAAAATCTCCGATTTTTAGCGGCGAGTTACTTAAAAAGAACACCTTTCCGTCAATTTCGGGGGCATCGGCCTCGCTTCGGCCAAAATAGCAACGAATGTAACTATCGTAGCCCTCAATTAAAACGGTTACGGTTTTGCCGATTTTTTCCTCGTTCTTTTCTGCCGCAATGGTCATTTGGTCGGCCATAATCAGTTCCATTCGGTCCTGCTTTGTCTGACCCTCTACCTGGTTTTCAAATTCTGCGGCGGGGGTGTCCTCCTCGGCGGAATATGGGAAGCAGCCAAGGCGGTCAAACCGCATCTCCTTAACAAAGGCGTGGAGCTGGCTGAACTGTTCATCAGTTTCCCCGGGGAAGCCTGTTATAAAGGTGGTGCGCAGTGTCACCTCAGGAATTTCCTCCCTTATTTTGCTTAAAAGGCTTCTAATACTCTCCTCATTTCCCCTGCGGTTCATTCGCTTTAAAATTTCTCCATTTACGTGCTGCAAAGGAATGTCGAAATATTTTATAAGCTTGTCGTTTTCTTTTACTACCTTGATAAGCTCATCGGTTATCTTTTCGGGGTAGGTGTAAAGTGTTCTTATCCACTTTATTTCATCTATTTTTGAAAGCTCGGAAAGCAGCTCGGCAAGTTTTGGCTCGCCGTAAAGGTCGGTACCGTAGGCGGTGGTGTCCTGTGCCACAACAATAAGCTCTCTTACGCCGTTTTTAGCAAGGGTTTTTGCCTCTGCCACAATATCCTCTTTTTTTCTTGAGCGCATTTTGCCCCTTATCATAGGAATGGCGCAGTAGGTGCAGTGGTTGTTACAGCCCTCGGCAATTTTTATGTAGGCGCTAAAGGGGTAGCCGCCAAGTATCCTCGGTGTGTTAAGGTCTAAATCCTCCTTAGGGCCGTAGGAGTTTTTGGCTCTGCCGGAAATAGCCTCTCTTACCAATTTCGCAATATCCTTATTTGAGCCGATGCCCACAACAAGGTCGGCTTCGGGAATTTCCTCTGTAATATCATCGCGGTATCTTTCGGCTAAACAGCCTGTTACAATAACCGCCTTGCAGTTGCCGCTTTTTTTATACTGCGCCGCCTCTAAAATGTTTTCAATTGCCTCACTTTTGGCCTCCTCAATAAAGCCGCAGGTGTTAACAATAATAGCATCGGCTTCGGCCTCACTCGATGTGATTTCAAAGCCTGCTTCCTTTAAAAGGTGGAGCATCATTTCGGCATCTACCTGGTTTTTGGGGCAACCGAGTGATACCACCGCAATCTTTTCAGCCATTACATTTCCTCACATTCATAAAGGGCATTGGAATATTTTTTTAAAGCCGCCTTAATATCGGAAAACTTAAATCCCTTTCGCATTAGCGCGGCCACGGTGCGGCGGAGGTTTTCCTCATCCCCCACCTTATTTTTGTATTTTTTCTCAATAAGCGCCTCAATTTGCGCCTTCTCATCGGTTTCGTATTTTTCCAGCGCCGCTTTTGCCAAATCTCGGGGTATACCCTTTAAAATCAGCTTTTGCTCGCACTCTCTTTTTGAGCGATTTTCTCTTAAATAATTTTCGGCAAGGCGAAGGGCCAGCGCCTCATCATTTATAAGACCGCTTTCCTTAAGGCGGCAAACCGCCCTTTGTGCAGTTTCCTTTTTAAAGCCTGCCCTTTTAAGCTTATCCAAAAGGGCTTTTTCGCTGTGGTCCGAACGTGACAAATACCACAAGGCCCTGCTCCTGGCTCTAATAAAGTCGGAAGCGGCCCTGTGGTTTTCTATTTCAATGTCATCCATCTGCTCACCCTCAAAAATTGATGCGGTGAGCAGATAGTCGCTGTCAAGCTCTAAAACGGTGCCATCGGAAAAGGTCACCTGATTCAAGTGCCTTTTTGGCGGGCTAACCGACAAAACTGTCTTTTTCATTAGTCAACAGCAATGTCAATGTTAACCTTGCGGCGGCGCTTGGGCTCCTCAGGGGTATCAGCCTGAACGGGCATAATGCCGGGAACCTCTTCTTCTGTTTCCTCGGTCTTTTTGCCAAGGTTTTCGTAGTAAGCGGTAATCTTTGCCTCAATTTCATCAGCTAAGGCCTTGTTTTCGCAGAGCAGCTGCTTTGTATTGTCCCTGCCCTGTCCCAGCTTCATATCGCCATAGCTAAACCAGGCGCCCGAGCGAACAATAATGCCCGAGGCAACACCCATATCAACAAGCTCACCCTCGCGGGAAATTCCCTTTCCGTACATAATGTCAAATTCAGCCTCACGGAAGGGCGGGGCAACCTTATTCTTAATGATTTTTGCTTTTGTTCTGGAGCCTATCATCTCGCCGTTAACCTTAAGGGTTTCAACCTTTCTGATATCAATTCTAACACTGGCATAGAACTTAAGTGCGCGGCCGCCTGTGGTGGTTTCACTGCTGCCATAGAACACACCTATTTTATCACGAAGCTGGTTAATAAACACGGCAACACAGTTGGATTTTGAAATTGCGCCTGCAAGTTTACGAAGTGACTGTGACATAAGGCGTGCGTGAAGACCTACATGGTTGTCGCCCATTTCACCCTCAATTTCGGCCTTGGGTACAAGGGCTGCAACCGAGTCGATTACAACAACATCAATAGCGCCCGAACGCACAAGAGCCTCGGTAATTTCAAGCGCCTGCTCGCCTGTATCGGGCTGGGAAACAAGGAGAGAATCAATGTCAACACCTAAATTTGCGGCGTAAACAGGGTCTAAAGCGTGCTCAACATCAATAAATGCCGCAGTGCCGCCCTTTTTCTGAGATTCAGCAACAATGTGGAGTGCAACGGTGGTTTTACCTGAGGATTCAGGACCGTAAATTTCTACAATTCTGCCTCTGGGTACACCGCCAATACCAAGGGCGCGGTCAAGTGCAATGGAGCCTGTTTTAATGTGGTCAACATTCATTGCGGCGTTTTCGCCCAGGCGCATAATCGCACCCTTGCCGAACTGTTTTTCAATTTGGCTCATTGCCGTTTCAAGTGCTTTAATTTTGTCTTCTGCCATTTTGCTTTTCTCCTTTATTCAAAACTTCACTGTATTTATTATATTGCTTAAAGAGTACCATAAACGACCCTTTCGATTTCGTTTATATCCTCTTTTGTTTTCACATTTTTAAGCCCTGCGGCAATAAATAATTCCTTAACCTTTTGGGCCATTCCTGCCCCAACCTCTACGGCAACACTGCCGCCCACGTTCAGTCGAGGGAGCCATTTATCCAAAATGATTTTATAAAAATCAAGGCCATCCTCACCGCCGAAAAGTGCAGTTTCGGGCTCGTTTTTGGTTTCCTCGTCGATGGTGGACATTTCCTCACGACTAATATATGGTGGGTTGCTTAAAATAAGGTCAAATTTTTCGTTTGTTTCATAGGTTTCAATGTCGGCTTTAACGGCAATTACATTTTCGGCGCCGTTCTTTTCAATGTTTCTTGTAAGATAATCGTAGGCGGCATCGTACTTTTCCACCGCTGTTATTAGGGTTATGGGCTTTTCCTTTGCCACCGAAATGCCAACACAGCCACTGCCTGCACAAAGGTCGGCAATTTTAGCGGGAGCGTTCCCAACGAGGTCAAGAGCGACCTCGACCAGCGTTTCGGTATCAGGGCGGGGGCACAAAACACCCTTGCCAACAAAAAAGTCGTAACCGAAAAAGGACCATTCGCCAAGTAAATACTGCAGGGGAATTCTTTTAACCCTGCCCGAAACCACGCTTTTTAAAAACTGCTCCTTTAAGGGGTCCAGCTCCTCCATATATTTTTCCATAATCTGAGCGTTTGAATATTTGGTAACAAAGCGAATTATCTGCTTGGCTTCAAAAACGTAAGGCTCTATTCCTGCCTCGCGCAGTTTATTCTTTGTATCGTTATAAGCGGAAAAAATTGTCAATTTAACTGCTCCCTATCCTCATCCTCCAAAACGGCATTAAGCGCCGCAATGGCAATTTCTATCATACCGTCATCCGGCTCCTTGGTTGTAAGCCTTTGGAGCTGAAGCCCCGGGAAAGCCACAATTTTTGTAAAAAGATTATCGTGCTTTCCGCAAATTTTAATAAGCTCATAGCCAAGGCCGCACACAAGGGGAATTATTAGAATTTTAACCGCCACCCAAACAAATCGGTTTAAAATAAGGGTGGGGAAAAAGGTTTGAATTAGTGTAGAAATTATAATGCTTACAATGAAAATTAAAATCATAAAGGATGTGCCACAGCGGGGGTGCAGCCTTTTTTGTGCCCTTACATTTTCTATTGTTAAAGGCAGGCCCTTTTCAAAGCAGAAAATGGTTTTATGCTCAGCCCCATGGTAGGCAAAAACCCTTTTTATATCCTTCATCGCCGAAACACCGGCAACGTAGGCCACAAAAACCGCCAATTTAAGAAGACCCTCGAAAAGGCTTTTAAAGGGGGTTAAGGTTCCACCTGCCAGAAAATTCAGTCCATCAAAAAGCAGGGCGGGAAGGTACATAAACAGCGCCACCGCCAAAATAAGCGCCAAAACAAAGGCAACAACACCTATAACGCCCATTGCGCCGCCGCTAAGACTCTCCTTTTCGTCCTCATCCTCGGCAAAGCCCGAAAGGTCAGCCGATTTCATCATAGCGGAGTAGCCCTGCACCATACTTTCAATAAAATTTACAACACCGCGAATAACAGGGGCGCCTAAAATTTTATATTTTTCTTTAACCGATGTAAATTTAACGGGCTCTAAAATAATTTCGCCGTTTTTGCCTCTTACTGCCATGGCGGTTTTCTTTTTGCCCTTCATCATAATTCCTTCAATAAGCGCCTGACCGCCTATGGAGGTGTACTTACATTTGCTCATTATCCGCTTCCTCTTGGATTTGATTAGTATCTGTTTCGGTGAGTTTTCCCGGCTCTAGGGCAACCTCTTGCTCCTGCTCAAAAAGTGGGAAAACAACCGTAACGGTGGTGCCAACACCCTCGGTGCTTTCAATAAATAAAAGACCCTGGTGCTGTTTAACAATTTCATCGGCAACGGCAAGGCCAATACCTGAGCCGCGCACCGTTTTGTTGGATTTAAAGAACTTTTCCTTAACACGGTCAAGGTCAGCCGCAGGAATACCAACGCCTGTATCCTTAACCACAATGCGAACGCAGCTTTCCTCCTCATACTGCTCAATGAGCACCTGTCCACCGGCTTCGGTGTACTTAACTGCATTATCAATAATGTTAACAAAAACCTGTTTAAGTCGGTCGGCATCGCCTAAAATTTCGCAATCCTTTTTAGGGGGAACAGAAACAACCTCAATGCCCCTCTGTTTTGCAAGCTCAACATACATATCTGCCGCGGCAAATACAAGCGTTGTCACATTAAGCTTGCCCACATTAACCGTAAGGCGACCGGACTGCATTCGGGAGAAATCAAGCAGCTCCTCAACCAGCTTTGAAAGGCGCTCCGACTCATTTAAAACAACATCGAGACCCTTTTCCACAAGGGAATCATCCGAGCCTATGGACATTTTTGCCGTTTCACCCCAGCCTCTAATGGCGGTTAGCGGCGTTCTCAGCTCGTGAGAAACCGAGGATATAAAATCGTTTTTAAGATTTTCGGCACGGTCAAGCTCGCTTGCCATATAGTTAACGGCATCGCACAGCTCGCCGATTTCATCGTTTCTATCGGTTTCAATTTGGGTTTTAAACTCACCCATTGCAATTTTCCTTGCCGTGTTGCTAACATCGCGAATGGGGTTTGCAATGGAGCGGATAAAGAAAACACCTGAAAAGGTGGAAAACCCTAAAAACAGTGCGGCCACACCGATTATAACAGCGCAAAGAATAACACTCTGCCTGTTTGCCTCTTTTAGCGAAACCACAAAGCGAACAGCCCCAAAGGAGTGCTCCTCACCACCGCCAAGTACGGTAGTTTCTGCCAAAACAGGCTCGCCGTTTGCATTTTTGCCGCGCCAAAGCCCTGTGCCGCGTTCCCCCGAAACGGCGGCCTCATAGTCGGGCATTGTTTCGGTTATGGGCTCAAAGCCGTTGGTGGTGACAAAAACATTGCCGTTTTTATCAATAATTTGTACTTCAATTTTATCCTTGTGCTCAAATTCCTGGGCATAGCGGCGGGCAGATTCTATAAAATCCTTTTCCTGAGCCTGTGCCAAAACCGAAAAAGGCTGGGCATATTCCGAGGCGGAGGTGCGCACCCTTTCAAGGAGCAGGGAGTTTACCGCCACACAGCAAACAACGCAAATTATGGTGATAACCACCGCAAAAACGGCAAACACGTTGACAAACCAGCGTGTGCCAATGCTTTTAAATTTAAGTTCCATTTCCATACTCGTTTGTCAACTCCTTTGTCTGATAATTAGTTATATTCTTTGCCTTTGCAAAGTTATATGAACGCCTTTGTGGGCGCTAACCTTGCGTGTTCCACTTATAGCCCATACCCCAAACGGTAACAAGGTGGGCAGGGGCCGATGGGTCATCCTCAATTTTCATTCTAAGACGCCTTATGTTAACATCAACAATCTTTTCTTCCCCGAAAAAGGATGCGCCCCACACCTTGTTTAAAATATCGGTGCGGTCAAGGGCGGTATCGGGATTTTGGAAGAAATATTCAACAATTTGAAACTCAACCTGGGTAAGCTCAATGTTTTTATCACCCTTTGTAAGGGTGCGGCGGCGAAGGTTCAAAGAAAATTCGCCAAGCCTTATTTCATCGTTTTGCTGAGGCGCACTGCTAACCTTTTGCATTTCTACCCTACGGTAGAGTGAATCAACGCGGGCAAGCAGCTCGGTTGGTGAAAAGGGCTTTGTAATGTAATCGTCAGCACCCAGCATAAGGCCGCTTATTTTATCCATTTCCTGTGTTCTTGCGGTAAGCATTATAATGCCTAATGATGCGCTTCTCTTTCTAAGCTCCTTGCAAAGGGTAAAGCCATCCATTCCGGGCATTGAAATATCCAAAAGAGCAATATCAAAGGGCTCTGTAGCGCTGTCGTAAATATCAAGCGCCTCCTCCCCTGAGCCTGCCTCAACCGTTTCATAGCCAACACGGCGCAGGTTGATACACTCAAATTCTCTAATGGCAACCTCATCTTCAACAATTAAAATTCTTTTCAACTTTATTCCTCCTCAATTAGAGCGAAAATGTTTGATATGTCTTCCTTGGTAACCGCCTCGGCACCCTCAAAGTTTCCCAAACGGTAGGCAAAAACAAGACCGTTTGCACGGGTGAGTTCGTCAAAGCCATCGCGGCCGAATTCGGCGGAGTCCCAGGCTTTTTCGGCAACCGCCTGCATTCTGAAAAGCTCCCCTGTGGCCTTGCCGCTTGCCTCATCATAAAAATAAACAATGCGAAGGCGTGAATCGGTTTTGCGCATAACGCAAATCTTGCCCGAAAGCTTATCGGGAATTCGCAGGGAATAGCCATCGGTATAGTTCATAAGCATAGCCCTTGCAACAATAAGGCTGTTATCCCTCGGTACACACCATTTGGTTACCGAAACGCCATCGGTAAGCACAAGGTTTGATGCCGTAGGCAAGGGAGAAAGCATTGGAATTTCCAAAATAGAATCGGAGTTTATATCGCGGCAGGTAACAGCGCCCTGGCGGTAGGTTGCCTGGGTCACCTGTGTTTCGGGGTCGAAAAACGGATTTGACAGCACGCCGTTATCGTAATAAATAACCTCGGTAAGCATTCCCGTGCCCTTAACGGCATCAATGTAAACCGCAGGGCGGCCGCTTTCCAGCTTTGTAAGCTGTGGAGCAAAGTAGGAGGTTACGTTGCCATCAAGCGGGCAGGAGCCTGCCTGTACAATATTGCCCTCTTCAACCTGCATAAGCTTGGCAACGGCGGTTTTATCGGCCGAATTAAGGTCGGCAATAAACAAACCGCTAACCCCATCGGCATCAAGGTCGCAAATAATAAACTCGGTATACTTTTCAAGACACTTTTGAACAGGTGTGCTGCCTGCAAACTCGTAAACCGCAACCTGCTTTTCAACGTTGCCGTAAATATTGTAGCCAACAATAATTTCGGTGTTGCCGTTTTTATCCAAATCGGCAAACTCAACACACTCAACATCACTGCCCACAATTTTAATATCGCCAACGCTTTTATAAACCCCATCCTGCTTTAGAATAAAGTTAATGTGCACCGTAACGGTGTTATCCATTGTGGTGGAGTAAAAGGCAATGGCCTCGTTTACCTTATCGCCATCTAAATCGCTTACAATAATTGCCGAGCGATAATCCCCTTTAGTTGGGTATTTAAGAGTGTACTTGCCTGTAACGCTCTCCTTTAAGGCGGCGGAAATCAGGGCATATTCCCCGCTGGGTTCAGGCGGGCTTAAAAGATTTTCCCCTGTGCCAAAGCTGCCCGAACAGGCGGTTAGCAAAAAGCACAGACAAAGGGCTAAAACCATTGCCGCAAACCGTTTAACCAAAGCAAATACCTCCTTTTATATACTTAATCAATTTATTATAACATATATAATCTAAAAAAGAAATACCTTTAACACAAAATTTACAAATACCCTGTTACCGGGCCAGCGCTTTTCTTATTTCCTCCACAGCCTTTAAAATGCCGCCGCCTATTTTAAGGTAATAATAGGGCTTTTCGGCACTGCCTTTAACAAAAATATTTTTGCCGAAGGCAGAGGTAAGCTTCAGCATTGTTTCGGGCTCCAGACTGTTAACGCTAAGGCGAACACCGCCTGCATCCTCTTTAATTTCGTAAATGCCGTTTGCCGCGGCAGTTTGGCGAAGGCGGGCAACCGAAATAAGCCCCTCAACCTCCCTTGGCGGGTCACCAAAGCGGTCAATAAGCTCATCTATAATGTCGCTCACATCCTCCTCCGTTTTAATTTCGGCAATGCGCCTGTAAATTCCAAGGCGGGCAGGAAGTGACTGAATATAATCGGGAGGAATATGGGCAGAAATGCTCAAATCTACAGTGCAGGGGGCCTCCTCCTTAACCTCTTCCCCATTCTCCTGCTTTACGGCATCGGCAAGAAGCTTTAGGTACATATCGTAACCTACCGCCTCCATATTGCCGTGTTGTTCGCCGCCTAAAATACTGCCGGCCCCCCTTATTTCAAGGTCACGCATGGCAATTTTTATACCCGAACCGAACTCGGTAAACTCTCTAATAGCCTCAAGGCGTTTAAGGGCGGTTTCATTCATTGCCTTGCCGCCTCTAAAGCAAAAATAGGCATAGGCACGTCTTGGGCTTCTGCCCACACGGCCGCGAAGCTGGTGAAGCTGGGCAAGGCCCATTCGGTCGGCATCCTCAATAATTAAAGTGTTGGCGTTTGCCACATCAACACCCGTTTCAATAATGGTGGTGCAAACAAGAACATCAATTTCGGCATCCATAAGGCTTTTCCAAACGCGGGATAATTCCTCCTCGCTCATTTTGCCGTGGGCAACGGCAATTCTTGTGTCCTCAGGAAGGTCGGCTTTAAGCCTTGCGGCGCACTTTTCAATGGATTCAACACGGTTGTGCAGGTAGTAAACCTGTCCCCCACGGCGAAGCTCCTTGTTTATGGCATCAAGCAGTACGCCCTTGTTGTGCTCTAAAACATAGGTCTGAACAGGGTGGCGGTCATTTGGCGCCTCATCTATTGAGGACATATCCCGAAGCCCCGACATTGCCATATTAAGGGTTCGGGGAATGGGGGTGGCAGAAAGTGTTAAAACATCAACTGCGGGATATTTTTCCTTTAATTTTTCCTTTTGTGCTACGCCGAAGCGTTGCTCCTCATCAACAATAACAAGGCCTAAATCACGGAAAACCACATCGCTCGATATCATTCGGTGGGTGCCGATAACCATATCAACGGTGCCGTTTTTAAGCCCCCTTATAGTCTTTTCCTGCTCCTTTTTGCTTACAAAGCGGGAGAGCATTTTTACTTCAAGCGGCAATTCTCCAAAGCGGGATAAAACGGTGTTATAGTGCTGCCAGGCAAGAATGGTGGTGGGCACAAGTAAAGCGCACTGCTTACCCTCACAAACGCACTTAAAGGCGGCACGAAGCGCCACCTCGGTTTTGCCAAAGCCAACATCTCCGCAAAGAAGGCGGTCCATTGGAACGGCACGCTCCATATCCCCCTTAATTTCATCAATGCTTCTTAGCTGGTCGGGGGTTTCATCATAGGGGAAGCGGCGCTCAAAGTCACTTTGCAGGTCGGTATCGGGCGAAAAGGCGTGCCCCTTGGTGCTCATACGCTTGGCATAAAGGGCGGTTAACTGCTTTGCCATATCACGAACGGCGGTGCGCACTCTGGAGCGGGTTTTCTGCCACTCGGTACCGCCGAGCTTGTGAATTTTAATGCCGCTGTCATCCGCCGCGCCAATGTATTTACTAACAAGGTCAAGCTGTGTTACAGGCACATAGAGCACATCGCCCTTGGCATAGGAAATTTTAACATAGTCCTTGGTTATACCCTGAGCGGTTATTTTATTAATGCCGCCGAAAATGCCAATGCCGTGAACGGCGTGAACAACATAGTCGCCTATTTTCAGCTCCTCAATACTGCCGATTTCCTTACCTGCCCTGTGCCGCCTTGCACGGCGTTTTTCACCGTTTATATGGCGGTGGGTTATAAAGGAAAATTTAGCCGAGGGCAGTTCAAAGCCCGAGCTTAGCCCCCCTGTTACAACCGTAACCCCGGAGGTAATTTTTTGGCAGTTAAGCCCCAAAACGGCAGGAACACCCCTGTCGTTTAAATCCCGAAGCAGTACCCTTGCCGCCTTTTCTTCCCCTGCGGCAACAACGGCGCTTCCACCGTTTTTAAGGGTGAACTCCAAATCCTCTAAAAGCACCTCGGTATCCCCTCGCCAAGGGGAGGAGCGCTTGTAATCAAAATTAATTAATCCGTCAATTTCTACAGGGTACTTACCTCTTGAAAAACTATCGGCAATAACAAGTGGGCAAAGGGCGGCAAAAAGCTCGCTGCTTGACAGGGAGAATTTAGGCTCCTTATGGTATAAAAAGCCCTGCTCCACCGCCTTTTTAATATCCTCATTTTGCAGTAGGTTAAAAGAGTCCAAATGGCTTTCACAGCTACCGCTTTCGCTCATAATAAAAACGGCATTTTCGACATAGCTTAGCACCGTTTCCGTTTTTCCGAAAATAAAGGGCAAAAAGCGGTCAAGACAAAGGGAAATACCACCTTTAAGGCTGTCTATATCACGGTTTATATTCTCCCTCGCCAAATCGGCAAGGCGCTTTGCGCTGTCCCTGAAAGCTTCAAGCTCTGCCGCTAAAACAGCGCCGTCACAAAACACCTCGCAGGCGGGGCCTATTTTAACCTCGTTCAGGCTCTCACTGCGCCGCTGTGTGCTTAAATCAAAGGATGAAATTGTATCAATTTCATCCCCCCAAAGCTCAATTCGTGTAGGGGCGCCCATAAGGGAGGAAAAAATATCAATAATACCGCCGCGAACCGAGTACATTCCAATGCCATCAACCGTTTCGCTACGCTTATAGCCTAAATTTTCAAGATTTTTGCAAAGAGATATTATGTCAACCTCATCGCCGCATTTAAGGGTTAAAATACTGTCCCTTAAAACTGCCCTTGGCACCGTTGCCGAAACGGCGGCAGAAATGGGGCAAACAAGCACGTCAAAAGCCCCGTCAAGAAGCCTTGACAGGGTGTTTATTCTTTTAATTTCATACTCTTTTGATACGCCCGCATCGCTAAAGCACAAATCCCTTGAGGGGAAATAAAGCGCATCCGCACCGAGGTTTATTAAATCCTCATAAAGCTCGTTTGCCGAGGGCTCATCCGGAGCAATTACCACGCACCTTTGCTCTGTTGCCGCAGTAATAAGTGCGGTGTGAATTCTCGAAAGCCCGGTAGCGGCAATGCCCTTTTTTCCACTACCCAGCGCCGCCTTAAGCCTTAAGAATGCAGGCTCGCTTTTCAGCACGCTTTTTAAAAATTCCATCTAAACCTTTCCTTTTAAACAAGTTAGATGCAGCGTTTTAAACGCTAAAAATATTATACACATTTTATCCCATTTTTTCAATGTTTTTTTATTAATCTATATTGTATGTTTGTAGGAGGCGGCGATTTTCGACGCCCCGTTTAATTTGCGTATAATTTTTGCGGTATGTCGTAAACGCCATACCCTACAAGTTTTATCAATATTTGTTGGTGTTTTGTATGTTCCTCACATTTGATATTATGTAAACCAAAAACCCTAGCTTTTCCCTCGTTCCATTAAAAAATTAATAATTTATTAAATAATATTTATTTGTAAATTCATAAGTTTTGTGGTATTATGACTGTGTATATATTAAAAAATCCTTTTTGAGGAGAGATTTTGTGTCATTCCCACTTGAAAACATAAGAAATTTTTGTATTATCGCCCATATTGACCACGGCAAATCCACCCTGGCCGACCGAATGCTGGAGCTTACCGATTCGGTATCGTCACGAGAGATGGAGGAGCAGATTTTAGACAGTATGGAGCTTGAAAGGGAGCGCGGCATTACCATTAAGGCCCACGCTATAACCCTTTATTACACCGCAAGTGACGGCGTTAAATACGAGCTTAATTTAATTGACACCCCCGGCCACGTTGACTTTCACTATGAGGTTTCACGCTCCCTTGCCGCCTGCGAGGGCGCGGTGCTGGTTGTTGATGCTTCCCAGGGTATTGAGGCCCAGACCCTTGCCAACACCTATTTAGCCGCTGACCACGGGCTGGAGCTGCTCCCTGTTGTCAACAAAATTGACCTGCCCTCTGCCGAGCCTGATAGGGTTATAACCGAAATTGAGGATATTATTGGTATTCCCGCCGTTGGCTGCCCCAAAATAAGCGCCAAAAACGGCATAAATGTTGAAGAGGTGCTGGAGCGCATTATCACCGATATCCCTGCCCCTAAGGGGGACAGAACCGCACCTTTAAAAGCGCTTATTTTCGATTCCTACTACGACTCCTACAAGGGTGTTGTGGTTTTCTTCCGCGTTGTAAGCGGCAAAATTAAGGTTGGCGACACCATTAAAATGATGGCAACAGGCGCCACCGTTCAGGTTGTAGAGCTTGGCCGAAAGGGCGCCCTTGCCCTTGAGCAGTGTGACTGCCTTGAGGCCGGCGAGGTTGGCTACCTGGCCGCCTCAATTAAAACTGTAAGTGAGGCACAGGTTGGCGACACCATTACTTTGGCCGACTCCCCTGCCGCCGAGGCACTTGCAGGCTACCGCAAGGCAACTCCTGTTGTTTTTTGTGGAATTTACCCTGCCGATGGCGCCCGCTACGGAGATTTAAGAGAAGCCCTCGAAAAGCTGCAGCTTAATGATGCTTCCCTTCTTTATGAGCCCGAAACCTCCTCGGCACTGGGCTTCGGCTTCCGTTGCGGATTTTTGGGTCTTTTACACATGGAAATTATTCAGGAACGCCTTGAACGTGAATACAATTTAGACCTTGTTACCACCGCCCCCAGCGTTATTTATAAATTTGAACTGACAAACGGAGAAACCGTATCGGTTGATAACCCCACCAACTATCCCGACCCTGCAACCATTGTAAAGGCCTTTGAGCCTGTTGCCGATGTGCATATCTATTCCCCAAGCAGCTTTGTCGGCGCAATTATGCAGCTGTGTGAGGAAAGGCGCGGCACCTACACCGATATGAAATATATGGGCGACAGGGTTGACATTCATTACATTATGCCTATGGGCGAAATTGTTTACGACTTTTTTGATGCCCTTAAGTCCCGCACCAAGGGCTATGCAAGCTATGACTATGAAATGAAGGGCTATGAGACCTCCCGCCTTGTTAAGCTTGACGTTTTGCTTGCGGGCGATGTTGTTGACGCCCTTTCCTTTATTGTTCACGCCGATAATTCCTATGGCAGAGCCAGAAGGATTGCCGAGCGCCTTAAGGAATTTATCCCCCGCCAGCTTTTTGAGGTGCCCATTCAGGTTGCCGTTGGTGGCAAGGTTATTGCCCGCGAAACCGTTAAGGCACTAAGAAAGGATGTTCTTGCCAAGTGCTACGGCGGCGATATCACAAGAAAGAAAAAGCTCCTTGAAAAACAGAAGGAAGGCAAAAAGAGAATGCGCCAGCTTGGCAGCGTAGAGGTGCCGCAGGAGGCATTTATGGCAGTTTTAAAGCTTGATGAATAAATAGGAGACCGAAATGATTAAAGGCGTTGTTTTTGATTTAGACCACACACTTTTTGACCGCTATGCCACGCTTCGCGCGGTACTCCCTGAAATGTACAAAATTATGCGGGATAAAATCCCTGCAAATTTGAGCGAAAGTGATTTTATTGAAAAATTAATTAGGATAGAAAAACTCCACATTTACGGCGGCTGGGTTAACCTTACGAAATTTCTTATTGAAGACGGTGTTTTCTTAGAGGGTACAAAAGGCGAAGAGGTTTGGCAGTGCATTTGCAACCACTGCTGGAAAATTGCCGCAATAAAGTACCCCTTTACCGACAGTATGCTAAGTGAGCTTCGCCAAATGGGTTTAAAGGTTGCCCTTATAACAAACGGTCCCTTTGAAACCCAGTCGAGAAAGCTTGATATGATGGATTTATGGAAGCACTTTGATGAGGTTATAGTTTGTGATGACATCCGTTACCCCGCAAAGCCCGACCCTGAAGCCTTTTTGGTTATGAGCAATAAATTAGGCATTGCCCCAAATGAGCTGCTTTATGTTGGCGACAACCCCTTAAACGATGTAAGGGGCGCAATAAACGGCGGCTATATTCCTGTTTGGGTTAAAACAACAGGGGTTTGGCCCATTGGTGAGGATGAGCGCGCGCCTTTTGAGGTTGACGATGTTTCCGAAATACCCGAGCTTGTTCGTAAAATCAACTCTTTGTGATTTTTTACATATTTTAAACCCTATTCTCCGAAAGGAAGCGAAATTTTAAATGTTTAAACGCCTTTTAAAGTGCGTCGGAGAGTTTAAGCTCCCCACCATTCTCACCGTGCTTTTAATGACGGGTGAGGTTGTAATTGAATGCTTTATTCCCTTTTTAACCGCTAATCTTATTAACTCAATTCAAAGCGGCGCCGCAACGGGAGCAATAAGTATGGGCGACGTTTTAAAAACAGGCGCCATACTCGTGCTGCTTGCCGTTTTGTCTTTAACCTGCGGCGGTCTTGCGGCCTTTACCAGCGCCAAGGCATCCTCAGGCTTTGCAAGAAACCTAAGGCGCGATGTTTTCTCCCGCCTTCAAACCTTTTCATTTAGTAATATTGATAAGTTTTCAACCTCATCCCTTGTTACACGCCTTACAACCGATATTACCCACGTGCAAATGTCCTTTATGATGATTATAAGAACGGCGGTAAGGGCGCCACTTATGCTTATTTTCGCCGTTATTATGGCATACGTTATGGGCGGAGCCTTGGCAACCAGCTTTGTGGTTATTATCCCCTTCCTTGTTTTTGGTCTTTTAATGGTGGCAAGAAAGGCAATGCCCTCCTTCCGCCGCGTATTTAAAAAGTATGACCGCTTAAATGAATCCATTGAGGAAAATGTTCGTGCAATGCGTGTTGTTAAGGGCTTTTCCCGTGAGGATTACGAAAAGGAAAAATTCGGTGTGGCAAGTGAAAATATTCGTATAGATTTCACCCGCGCCGAGCGCATTGTGGCGCTAAACGGCCCCCTAATGCAAATTTGCATCTACTTTAATATGGTATTTGTACTGCTGGTTGGCTCCCACCTTGTTATAACAAGCGGCGGCACCACTATAAATGTTGGTGAAATTTCCGCTATGCTTACCTACGGTATGCAAATTTTAATGCAGCTTATGATGCTTTCTATGATTTATGTTATGCTTACTATGTCGGCAGAAAGCATTAAGCGTATTTATGAGGTTTTAACCGAGGTGCCTGAGCTTTCAAACCCCGAAAACCCTGTTTACACCGTTGAAAACGGCAGTGTTGAATTTAAAAATGTTTCCTTTAAATATTCAAAATCTGCCGAGCAGTTTGCCCTTAAAAATATAAACCTTAATATTAAATCGGGTATGACGGTTGGTATTCTCGGTGGCACAGGCTCCAGTAAAACCACCCTTGTTCAGCTTATTGACCGCCTTTATGATGTTACCGAAGGCCAGCTTCTTGTTGGCGGCAGGGATGTCAGAGTTTATGACCTTGATACCCTAAGACAAAGTGTTGCAATGGTTTTACAAAAAAACCTGCTGTTTTCGGGCACAATTAAGGAAAACCTGCGTTGGGGTAATGAAAATGCCACCGACGAGGAGTTAATTGAGGCCTGCAAGCTTGCCCAGGCACACGATTTTGTTATGTCCTTCCCCGATGGTTACGACACCTTTATTGAGCAGGGCGGTACCAATGTTTCGGGCGGTCAAAAACAGCGCCTTTGTATTGCTCGCGCCTTAGTTCGAAAGCCTAAAATTTTAATTCTTGATGATTCAACAAGTGCTGTTGATACTAAAACCGATGCGCTTATTCGCGCGGGCTTCAAAAGGTTTATCCCCGAAACCACCAAAATTATTATTGCACAGCGTGTGGCTTCGGTTATGGATGCCGATTTAATTATTGTGCTTGATGGCGGCAGTATTTCGGCGCTGGGAACCCACGACCAGCTGCTTAGCAGCAGTGATATTTACCGTGAGGTTTACACACAACAGGTAAAGGCAGGTGGTATAAATGAGTAAGCCGGCACAGCTGCCAAAGGGCGCCAGAGCAACAAGAAAGCTAGACCCTAAAATGCTGCTTCGCGTTGTTAAAATGCTCTTTAAATACTACCCTGCACTTTTACCCTTCACCTGTTTTTGCATTATCTTTTCATCCCTTGTTTCGGCAATTCCATCGGTGTTTACCCAGCAGGTGCTTGCGGTTATCACAAAGTATCTTGATATGGGCTCTACCGATATAACTGCGGCAATGGGTGAAATTTTACCTAAAATCATCACCCTTATTGTGCTTTATCTGCTTTCCCTCATTTTTATGTTCCTCCACACCCAGCTTATGACCTTTATTACCCAGGGCTTCCTTTCCAAAATGAGGTGCAAAATGTTTGATGGAATGCAGAATTTGCCCATTAAATATTTTGACCAGAATAAGCACGGCGATATTATGAGCCATTATACCAATGATATTGATACTCTTCGCCAGCTTGTTTCCCAGTCACTTCCCCACCTTTTGCAGTCGGTTATAATTGTTACCACCGTGCTTTCCATTATGCTGTGGTACTCTATTCCTATGACACTGGTTGTTCTTTGCGGCGTTGTCGCAATGTTCTTTATCTCAGGCAAAATCGGCGGCGGCAGTGCCAAGTTCTTTATGGCGCAGCAAAAGGCTGTTGGTAAGGCCGAGGGCTTTATTCAGGAAATTATGACCGGACAAAAGGTTGTTAAAGTCTTTTCCCGCGAGGAAAGGGTTAAGGAGGATTTTAATAAGCTTAACGATGAGCTTTACGAGGTTGGCTTCCGTGCCCACGCATATGCCAACGTGCTGGGTCCCATAACACAAAACCTCGGTAACATTCTTTATGTTATTTGTGCCACTGCAGGCGGCCTTTTCCTTATTTCGGGAATGCCCAATATCGGCATTGCAGGCCTGCCCTTTACCATTGATATTATTATCCCCTTCCTTAATATGACCAAGCAGTTCACAGGCAACGTTAACCAGGTTGCACAGCAGTTTAACTCTATTGCTATGGCCCTTGCAGGCGCACAGCGTATTTTTGAGCTTATGGATAGCACCCCCGAAACCGATGAGGGCTATGTTACCCTTGTTAACGCCGAAATTGATGAAAACGGCAATATTAAGGAAACCAAAAAGCACACAGGTCACTGGGCCTGGAAGCACCCCCACTCTGATGGCAGTGTAACCTACACCGAGCTTAAAGGCGATGTTACAATGACTGAGGTTGATTTTGGCTATGAGGAAAACAAGCCGGTGCTTCACGATATTTCGGTTTATGCCCGCCCCGGTCAAAAGGTTGCCTTTGTTGGCGCAACAGGTGCCGGCAAAACCACCATTTTAAACCTTATTAACCGTTTTTACGATATTGCCGATGGCAAAATCCGCTACGATGGCATTAACATTAATAAAATTAAGAAATCCGACCTGCGCCGCTCCCTTGGCATTGTTTTACAGGAAACAAACCTGTTTACAGGCACGGTTATGGATAACATTCGCTATGGTGAGCTTACTGCTACCGATGAGCAGTGTATTGAGGCCGCACGCCTTGCAGGTGCCGATGATTTCATTCGCCGCCTGCCCGAGGGCTATAACACACTGCTTACAAATAACGGCGCCAATTTATCCCAAGGACAGCGCCAGCTTATTGCCATTGCCCGCGCCGCCGTTGCCGACCCACCTGTTATGATTCTTGATGAGGCAACCTCCTCTATAGATACCCGCACCGAAGCCCTTGTTCAGGCGGGTATGGACAAATTAATGCTGGGCAGAACAGTTTTTGTTATTGCCCACAGGCTTTCCACCGTTATGAATTCCGATGTTATTATGGTGCTGGATAAGGGTCGCATTATTGAGCGCGGCACCCACGATGAATTAATTGCCAAAAAAGGCACCTATTATCAGCTTTACACAGGCGCCTTTGAGCTTGAATAGCTATGGAAAGAATTATAGAAATTTTAAATTCCTGCGGCATAAACAGAGTGGGCTTTTGCACTTACGAAGGGGTAAAAAATGCCCTTCTCCCCTGCCGAAATTCTGCCCGCCTGCCCCAAAATTCAAAAACGGTTATTTGCGCTGTTTTTCCCTATAGGGTGGAAAGCGCGCCGCCAAAAAATATAAGCCGCTATGCCGCCACTAAAGATTATCACCTTGTTTGCGGCGAAATGCTTAATACCGCGGCAGAAAAATTAAAGGCGCTTTTTCCGGAAAACGCCTTTGAGCCTTTTATTGATAATTCCCCTATAAATGAGGTTTTAGCCCTTTCAAAAACAGGGCTCGGAAGAGTGGGGCAAAACGGTCTTTTTATTGATGATAGGTTCGGCAGCTTTGTCTTTTTAGGCGAAATTGTAACCGACCTAGACCTTAAAATTGCCGACCACTCCCCCACCCACTGCTTGGGTTGTGGGAAATGCAAGGCGGCCTGCCCTGTGGGGCTTAAAAATGAAGACTGCCTTTCAAAAATCACCCAGCAAAAGGGCGAGCTTTCGGCCGAACAGCAGGCTGTGATTAAAAAAAGCGGCTGTGTTTGGGGCTGTGATATTTGCAGTGAGGTCTGCCCTGAAAATAATGGCAAAGACCTAACCGATATTGCCGAATTTATAAGTTCCTATCGCTCCTGCTTCTCCCCCACCGAGGATTTTTGTGACAGAGCCTACACCTGGCGCGGCGGAAAGGTAATTTTAAGGAATTATGAGATTATAAAAAATGGAAAATAATCTACCCATAACCGCAAAAATATATTGTGTGATATTGTAGGGGATGGCGTTTACGACATCCCGAAAAAGACAGAAGATTGTTTTTATGCAAATTAAAAAGCACAGGAAAACAAACGGAACGTACCTTTAAGGACAAATCGGTTTTGGAACAAAAATTTGCCTATTCTCTTTGCCTCAAACCTTGAAAGACACAAAGTATTCCTGCGGTTTGTCGGCTTCGATAATAGAACAAATTTTTATGTTACAAAACTGCTTGCACCTAAAAAAGATAAATTTTTAGTGGTATAAAAGGCGAAAAGACACGGTAATGCTGACGCATACCGTGTCTTTTTAACACATTAGACCGCAAAAAGTTGCTTTTTTAGGCGTTTTTTCCTTAAGGGTACGTTCCGTATCCTGTGCTTTTATTTTTTATATTCTATTATATCTTCAACGCGGCAATTTAATGCCAAACACAACTTATCAATGGTTTTTGTTTCAATATTTTCGTTTGCCTTCAGTCGCCTTATTGTTTTGCTGTCAATTCCACATTCTTCCCGCAATTTGTAGGTAGAAAAGCCTTTGTTTTTCATTGTAATCCATAATTTGTCAAAAACTATCACAACAATACCCCCTTGACACATATTATTATGGGGGTTATAATCTTAATTATTAAGGGGATATAATCCCCATAAATAGGGTACATTATATTGTAATCGGGTGATAAAATATGCTGCTGTCTTGTGAAAATTATTTTTGTATTTATCAAAAGGATGGTACCTGTATTTTAGAGCATATAAACATTAATATACAGGGCTTTTGTGAGGGTTGTGTTTTCCCTGATGTAGATTTCGACAAACTGGAAAAAATAAAAGAAATGTATAGGGAATTTTATTAAATGAAAAAGCACCCTAAATAGGTGCTTTTTCATTCTCCCTTATATTTCTTTCTGGTTGCCATACCGCCCCTTATGTGGCGCTCCTGCTTATTTTTCTCCAGCACCGCCTTAACCTGTTTATAAAGGGCGGGCTGACTGCGCTTTAGCCGCTCGGTAACATCCTTGTGCACCGTTGATTTGCTCACCTTGAACACCTTTGCCGCAGACCTTACGGTGCCGCCTGTTTCGATAATATACTGTCCTAAAACAACAGCTCTATCAAAGGACAACGCTCTCATTTTGTTAACCACCTTATTAAAAGGACTTAGTTAATTTTATGAGAGCGTTTTTTGTTTTATTACTTTAAATTTTTTTGATTAAAAAAAGCAAGAAAAGGGCAGGGGAGATGCAACATTATGTAAACCAAACCGCCGCGGCGATTTTTGCTTTTTAGGTTTGTGTTATGTAAACCTATATAATATGTTTTAGCCCCATTATTTACTATGTTATAAAAATTAAATTAACGATATTATGTAAACCCAACGCTTTGATTAAATTTGTGTTGTTATGTTAACCTTGGCTTCTTAAATTCTTAAAGAAATTTTGCAGCATTTCGGTGCACTGATTTTCGCAAATTCCGGAATAAATTTCCACATTTTTGTTTGCTGTGAAAACATTTTGCGCACTGCCGCAGGCGCCCGCCGCAAAATCATAAGCGCCAAAAATCACAGCTTTTATTCTTGAATTTATAATGGCGCCGGCACACATAACACAGGGCTCTAATGTCGCATAAAGCTCGCAGTCATCAAGCCGCCAGCTGTTAAGCTTTTTTGATGCCGCCTCAATGGCTCTGATTTCGGCGTGACCCAGCGCACTTGAGGTTTGCTCGCGGTCATTTTTGCCAACACCCACAATTTCACCGTTTCTGACAACCACTGCACCTACAGGGATTTCTCCGTTTTTTGCCGCCTCAAGACCTAACTCAATGGCCTTGTACATAAATTTCTTATCCATAAACATTCCTTTTGTTTCACGTGAAACATTTTATTCGGGCTGACGAAAGTCGAACCAAAAACGCCGAAAATCGAGTTTCCGGCGTTTATCTAATTTATGCGAGGTTTTTGTTATCTTAAAAAGACAGCCTCAACAAGGGTTAAAATAATGCAAATTATAACAATTGGGGAGGTGAAGAACCAAATCAGCTTATCCTTAGTGGTGGCAACCGTTTTGTTTTCCTCGGTTTCAAGGTTTTCGTTTTCCTTTCTCGATAAAAGGAAAATACCCAAAACTCCGAGAAGCAGGTTAAAGCACAGCACAAAGAGGTAAATAACATTTGCAAACTCAAGCCCAAACCACTCGCTAAAATAATAAACACCCACCGAAATAAAGTTATTAACAAAGTGAATGATAATAGCGGGCCACATTGAGCCGCTTTTAACCGTGGCATAGCCTGCCGCAAGACCGATTATGGCGGCAAAGGCAATTTGTGTAAAGTTGCCGTGGATAAGGCCGAACAAAACCGATGAAACGATTATTGCAAAGCCATCACCATAACGCCGCAGTGACCCAAGGCAAACACCGCGCATTCCAAATTCCTCAACAAAAGCAGGAACTATAGCGGTGGAGATAAAGGCGAGGGTTACACCGAAAATGCCTTCGGGATAGGCGGACTCGATATACTTATCGGGAAAGCCTAAGCTAATGAATATCATTCCGCTAACCGAGTTTGCAATGTTGGAAAACGCCGCCGCACCAATGCCTATTAGGGTAAGCGGCAAAAAACTGCCTCTTTTGGGTCTGCCAAAGGGTAACAGCTCATCCGTATTAAACCCGCCCCATTTCATAACCGCCGAAAAGGGGAGTATGAAAAAGGCAATGGATAAAACTATCTGCACAAAGCAGGAAACGGCAGGGTCGCTGATAATATTATCCATATAGCTTCGTGAAACACCAAAAATGCCGAGAATAACGGCCAAAATGGTGTACCAACCGAGGGAAATCAGGAGAACTGCGCCGTAGGCAAGCCCCAGGGCGTTGCCAAGGCGGCGAATGCCATCCTTTTCGTTTTTGCGGGCAATTCTCCGCTTTTCTCGGATTTCAAGTTCAAGTAAAGCATCATCCATAGGGAATTATTCCTCTGCTATTTCTTCAGTTTCGTTTTCCCCTTCATTTTCCTCTTCCGTTATAGCCTCAGCCGCATCGGCTTCGGGGGCTTCGGGAGAGGTAAATTCCTCCTCATCATCGTGTTCGCTTATAGCCGCAGAAAGAATTATGGTGTCGCCTGTAACTCTTTTCACCCTTACACCCTTTGAGGGGCGGTTAAAGGTGCTGATTTGACTTGCAGGAACTCTTATAATAACGCCATCGGAGGCAATCATAATAACATCGTCATCATCGGTTACATTAAGCACAGCCGCAACATCACCGTATTTTTCTACGCGGTAATTGGTAATACCCTTACCGCCGCGGTTTTGTAGCCTGTAATCGGCAATAGAGCTCTTACGGCCGTAGCCTGTTTCGGTAACGGTGAGTACAACGGTGTTTTCATTTACCTTGGTCATTGCAACAACGCTGTCATCCGCCTTTAGTTTAATTGCGCGAACGCCCATCGCAGTTCTGCCCATGGGGCGAACATCGGTCTCACTAATATGAATTGCCATACCTTTTTTGGTGGCAATAAGCAGCTCATCCGAGCCGTTTGTCATTTCGGTAAAGGCAAGCTCATCGCCCTCATCAAGAGAAAGGGCAATAATACCGGTTTTTCTTATATTCTGGAACTGGTCAAGATGGGTTCTCTTAATGGTGCCGTTTTTGGTAACCATAACCACATAGGCATCGGTGTTAACATCATCGCAGGGGAGAATGTTGGTGATTTTTTCACCCGACATAAGGGGTAAAATGTTAACCATATTCATTCCCTTGCCAATACGGCTGCCCTCAGGGATTTCATAAGCCTTAAGCTTATAAATTCTGCCGAGATTTGAGAACATAAGAATATAATCGTGGGAGGAGCAGACAAACATATTTTCCACAATGTCATCTTCTCTTGTGGTCATACCGCGAATGCCTCTGCCGCCACGGTTCTGAACAGAATATTCACTTGAAGGAATGCGCTTAATATAGCCGTTTCTGGTCTTTGTGAGCACACATTCCTCCTCAGGGATAAGGTCTTCAATATCAACCTCGCCCGAAACTGCTGAAATTTCGGTGCGGCGGTCATCGGAATACTTATCACGAAGGTTTAATGCCTCGGTCTTAACAATGTCAAGAACACGGCTGTGGGAAGCCAAAATTTCCTGACATTCCTTAATAAAGGCGTGCTTTTCTTTAAGCTCATCCTCAATTTTTTGTTTTTCCATACCTGCAAGTTTTCCGAGCTGCATCTGAACAATGGCGGTTGTCTGCACATCGTCAAAGCCAAAGCGCTCGGATAAACGCTCTTTAGATTCGGGAATGGTTTTAGAGGTTCTGATAATGGAGATAACCTCATCAATAAAGTCAATAGCAGTATTAAGCGCCTCTAAAATATGGGCGCGCTCCTGTGCCTTTTTCATATCAAAGGCTGTTCTGCGCTCAATAATCTCACACTGGAAGTCAATGCAGTTTTGGAGCATATCCTTTAAGGTGAGAATCTGGGGCTTGCCGCCGACAATAGCAATAAGGTTGGCGCCAAAGGTGGTTTGAAGCTCGGTATAGGAGAAAAGCTTGTTGAGTACTACCTGAGGGTTAGCATCTCGCTTTACATCAACAACAATTCTGATACCGCCATCACGCTTTGAGGAGTAGTCAACAACATCGTCAATGCCCTCAACACGCTTTTCGGCAGCCAAATCGTAGATTTTCTTAACTAGTGCTTCTTTTCTAACCTTGTATGGGATTTCGGTAATAACAATGCGGAATTTTCCGTTTGAAAGCTCCTCAATTTCGGTTTTACCGCGAACAATAATTTTACCCTTACCTGTTGCATAGGCGGCACGGATGCCTGCTCTGCCCATAATAATGCCGCCGGTGGGGAAGTCGGGACCCTTAATATACTCGCAAAGTTCACTTAAATCGGCATCGGGGTTATCAATAAGGCAGCACATTGCATCGATGGTTTCGCCCAGGTTATGGGGCGGGATTTCGGTTGCCATACCAAAGGCAATACCGCTGGAGCCGTTAACAAGCAGCTGTGGGAAACGAACAGGCAGAACTGTGGGCTCCTTTAAGCGGTCATCATAGTTTGGAACAAAATCAACGGTATCCTTATCAATATCATCAAGCATATGAACCGATAAACGATTCATTTTAGACTCGGTATAACGGTAAGCGGCGGCAGGGTAGCCATCAATATTACCAAAGTTACCGTGTCCATCAATTAAAGGATAGCGGAGAGAGAAATCCTGCGCCATTCTTACCATTGCATCGTAAACGGAGCTATCACCGTGGGGATGATAACGACCAAGCACCGAACCAACGGTGTCGGCGCACTTTCTGTATGCCTTTTCGGGGGTTAGGCCGTTTTCATACATTGTATAAAGAATTCTGCGGTGAACAGGCTTTAAACCGTCACGAACATCAGGCAGTGCTCGACCAACGAGAACCGACATACCGTACTGCAGCATACTGCTTTTAACTTCATCAACAATTTCAACAGGTAAAATATTGGTTTCTTCGCTTTCGGGCCAATAAACCTTTTCTTGTTTAGCCATTTTTCATTCTCTCCTTTCCTTAAATATCCAAATCGGTAGCAAATACCGCATTTTCTTCAATAAATTGCTTTCTGGGCTCAACCTCTTCACCCATAAGCATTGTAAAGGTTTCGTTTGCAAGCTCGGCATCGCTCATAGTAACCTGCAAGAATGTTCTGCGCTCGGGGTCAAGGGTGGTTTCCCAAAGCTGGTCGGGGTCCATTTCACCAAGACCTTTATAACGCTGAACATCGGCTGTGCCGCCAAGCTTTTCAATGTATTCAGCCTTTTCCTCTTCGGTAAAGGCATCAAAATGCTGTTTACCCTTTGAAACACGGAAAAGGGGAGGCTGTGCTAAATAAATGTGTCCTGTTTCAATAAGCTGGGGCATATAGCGGAAAAAGAAGGTGAGCAGCAGGGTTCTGATATGGCTTCCGTCAACATCGGCATCGGCCATAATAACAATTTTATCGTAGCGCAGCTTTGAAATATCAAAGTTTTCGCCAATTCCGGTACCAAGGGCTACAATAACAGGTGTTAATTTATCGTTACCGTAAACCTTATCATCCCTTGCTTTTTCAACGTTAAGCATTTTACCCCAAAGTGGGAGAATTGCCTGGTAGGTTGAGTTTCTGCCTTCAACTGCCGAGCCGCCTGCAGAATCACCCTCAACAATGTAAATTTCGGTTTTGGTGGCATCATCGGAAATGCAGTCCTTAAGTTTTTCGGGCATCCTTGTTTTGCCGCCAATTCCCGATTTATTTCTGGATGCATCTCTTGCTTTTTGAGCCGCCTCACGGGCGTTTGATGCGGCAATTGCCTTATCAATAACAATTTTAGCATCGGCAGGGTTTTCCTCAAGGTATTTATAAAGCTGGTCATTAATAATTTCACGCACCATCTGACCAATTGAGGTGTTACCAAGCTTTGCTTTGGTTTGGCTTTCAAACTGTGCATCGGCAAGTTTAACCGAAACAACTGCAACAAGGCCTTCCATAATATCCTCACCCTTAAGGTTATCGGAATCAACCTTAAGCTTTTTAAAATCGTGAGCATATTTATTAACAACACGGGCAACTGTTTGGCGGAATGCCTGCTCGTGGGTACCGCCATCTATAGTATGCAGTGTGTTTGCAAAGGACATAATTTTATTATCATAGGCAGTTGACCACATAAGAGCAATTTCAGCGGTGGAGTCGCCCTTTGTGCCCGATAAATAAATAATATCGGAAATTTGGTCCTTCTTAATTCCTTTAAGGAGATAGCTTACATATTCCTTAATACCGCCCTCAAACATAAGGTCATCGGTTCTTTTTTCAAAAACGTCGGTACGCTTGTCCTCTAAAACAATTCTTATACCTGCATTAAGAAATGCCTGCTCACGAAGGCGATTAAGTAAAATATCATAATCATAGGTTGTGGTATCGGTGAAAATTGTGGGGTCAGGCTTAAAGGTAACGGTTGTACCTGTTTCGCTTGTTTTACCAATTTTCTCAAGGTCGGTTACAATAACGCCCTTTTCATAGCGCTGTTTATAAATGTCGGCGCCGTCCTTAACCTCAACCTCAAGCCAAGAGGAGAGTGCGTTAACAACCGATGCACCAACACCGTGAAGACCGCCCGAAACCTTATAGCCGCTGCCGCCAAACTTACCACCTGCGTGAAGAATGGTGAAAACAACGGTAACCGAAGGAATACCCTTTTGAGGGTTAATACCAACAGGTATACCACGGCCGTTATCGGTAACGCGGATAACGCCATCATCAAGAATTTCAACCGTTATTTTTGTACAATAGCCTGCAAGCGCCTCATCAATAGAGTTATCTACAATTTCATAAACCAGATGGTGTAAACCACGCTCGCCTGTTGAGCCGATGTACATACCGGGGCGTTTTCTTACCGCCTCAAGACCCTCAAGCACCTGAATTGAAGATTCATCATAATTTTCGGTGACCTGTACCTTTAAATTCTCACTCATTTTTAATCTCCTGTTCAAAAAATAGGGAAACCCTTTAATTAAAATGTTTCACGTGAAACAATATTTTTTTAATAAAATTTTCACAGATTTTCAAGGAAACCGCTTCTTTTTAGTAGAGTTGTTGGCGAAATTTGCGAAAGATAAATTTTTTGTTCGCCATTTTCTTTACATAAAATGAAGGATTTTGGCAGTTCGTATGAAACAACCGAAACCTGCCCCTTTTTTTCTGCTTCATTTAAAAATTTTCTTGTTTTGCTTGATACCGTTGTTGTATCAAGGTCAAAAATACCAATTATATCCTCGGTTTTAATAACCTTTTCCTGGCCTAGGTGAAGATACATTTTTTATTCCTCAATTTTTCCGTTTTTAATTTTAATTGCCTTACCCTCTTTTAATCGGCTTACAACATCAGGCTCACAGCAGGTTATAAGCACCTGCCAGCCTTTTATGTGGTTTAAAATATATTCCTGCCGTGAGGGGTCAAGTTCACTCATAACATCATCAAGCAGCGCCACGGGAAATTCTCCTGTTATATTCTTAATAACATGTGCTTCACTTAATTTTAAACTAAGTGCCACACTTCTCATTTGACCCTGCGAGCCAAATTTTCTGGCATTAAGCCCATTTATTAAAAATTCAATGTCATCACGGTGGGGCCCTGCAGAGGTTATTCCTGCAAGGGCATCACTTTTTCTTGAATTAACAAGATACTGTGCAAAATCAGCTTCATTTGCGCTGTTTAAATAATTAATTGTTATTTTTTCCTTTTCGCCTGAAAGACCGTTATATATTTCGGTTAAAATAGGGGTTATAAGCTCAATGTACCTTAAACGGTATTTAATAATTTTTTTGCCGTTTTCACAAATTTCCGCTTCAAAGGCAGATAAAAGCTTTAAATCTATATTTTCCTTTAAACTATGCTTTAAAATTGCATTGCGCTGGGTTACAGCCCTTGTATAATCCTTTAAATAATTTATGTATTTAGGATAAAGCTGACCTATTGCAATATCTATAAAGCGGCGGCGCTCCTTTGGACCATCCTTTATTAAAGAAAGGTCAGAGGGGGAGAAAACAATGGCATAAAAATTTCCTGCAAGCATACCGGGAGA
This sequence comes from Oscillospiraceae bacterium, assembly GCA_015065935.1. GTDB lineage: Bacteria > Bacillota > Clostridia > Oscillospirales > Acutalibacteraceae > SIG587. Next base: position 31,230 of record SVPI01000006.1, on the reverse strand, counting down.
TGAAAGAGGTTTTGAATTAAGAAAGGCTTTGCGCCTGTTTTCAATAATAATTCTTTCATCTTTTTCAACACAGTTTGATTCAAATGTTAAATCTAAAACTGCACTTTGGCTGCCTAACATTTTAATTTCGCTGTCTTTTGCGCCTCTAAAACTTTTAGCGCCTGTAAAAAGCCACACAGCCTCAATTAAATTTGTTTTGCCCTGAGCATTTTCACCGTAAATAACATTTATTTCATCACTTGGTAAAAATGAAATATCCTTTAAATTGCGAAAATTTTTAATTTTTAAACTTTTAATTTTCATTTTCTATAACAAAATTTTGTCCTTCAAAGGTAAAAACATCACCTTTGTAAAGTTTTTTACCCCTCATTAAACAAATTTCGCCGTTTACAGCCACTTCTCCGTTTTGTATTACTATTTTAGCGTGTCCGCCTGTTCCTACGGCTGAGGCTAATTTTAAGGCAGAATCAAGTTTAATAAAATTTTCTTTTATAAAAACCTTTTTCATTTTTTATTTTAACCTCATGGGCATAATCATATATTTATATTCATCGTGCTCGGTAGGGTTAATAACAACGCCGGAATTTGCACCGTTAAATAAAATTTCAACCCTTTCTTCCTCGGTTGCTTTTAAAGCCTCTAATAAATAGCGGCTGTTAAGACCAATTTCAAAAGAAGCACCCTCTAAAGAAATTTCATATTCTTCTTTAGCGCGTCCAACTGCGGTAGCACAGGAGAAGGAAATCTTATCCTCCTCAAAAAGGCAGCGAACGGGTGTTGAAAAGCTGTCACTAATAATAATTGACATTCTTTCAATAATGTTAATTAAATCCCTTGTGTTAATAAATACTCTTTGCTTAAACTCATCGGGAATGGTTTTCTTGTAATTTACAAATTCACCCTCAAACACGCGGGAAATAAATGTATAACCGTTAATAATGAAAGCAACCAGCTTTCTTGAAATTTTAATATCAACATCCTCACAGTCTTCACCAATAAGCTTTACAACCTCGCTTATTGATTTACCGGGAATAATGAATTCAAAATTTTTATCGGTTGATACCTTTTGGCGGCGAATTGCAAGGCGATAACCATCAATAGCAACAAACTGCAATGTTTTGTTTTCCACCGAAACATTTACACCGGTGAGAATTGGTCTGGTTCCTTCATTTTGAGCAACAGCAAAAAGGGTACCTCTTACCATATCCTTTAAAATTTCGGCCTCAATGGTAACATTTTCGCCTTCAGTAAAGAAGGGTACTTCGGGATAAACCTTTGCATCCATTCCCATAATGTCAAAAACAGCGCCGCCGGAAGATATATGGCACATTAAACGGTCATCACTTTCAATTCTAACCTGAATACCGTTCATTCTTCTTAAAATATCTGAAAGAAAGCGTGCAGGCAGAACAATATCACCCTCTACGCTTGTGTTGGCATAAATTTCCTTTTTCATACCCATTTCAAGGTTATATGATAAAAGAGTGATTTTGCCCTTTTCTGCACTAATTAATATTCCCTCTAAAACAGGCTGTGAGGTTTTGTTTGAAACAATTCGTGATAAATTTGTTACTGCATCAAGCAGCTGAGCTCTTTCAACTTCAAAAATCATAAAAATTCTCCTTTAAAAGAATATTTTAATTATCAGTATTATTATATTATGTGGAAAGTGTGGATAAGCCATTAAAAACCTTTAAAATAAAAGAAAATTACTGTGGAAAATAAATTTAATAAAAAGTTAATAAAATTTTGGCGTTTTTATTTATAAACAGGGGTGTGGATAATTTAAGGTTAATTTATGTTAATTATGGGGATAACTTGTCCTTAAAAATTATTGCGCTTCCTGTAAATTTCTTATCATATTTTCAATCATTTCTTTCTCATAAGGCTTGTCCTTTAAGAAATTTTCAATTTTCTTAATATTATAAAGAACCGTAGTGTGGTCACGACCAAAATGGTCACCTATTGCCTTATAAGACATATCGGTCATTTCCCTAACAATAAACATTGCAACCTGGCGTGCTTGGGCCAGCTGCTGTGTTTTGCGGTTGGAATAAATATCGGCTTCAGAAACGTTATAAGAACGGGCAACCTCGCTTATAATCTTTTCAATGCGAATGGGCTCGGGTGCAGAGTCATCTACAACCTTCTTAATAAAATCCTGAACAACCGAAACGGTGGGTGTGCCTCCCTGAATTTGAACATAGGCCTTAATATTTTTAACAACACCCTCAAGCTGCCTTGTGTTTTTCTTAATATGGTCGGCAATAAGAAAAACAAGGGAATCATCAATAGTAAGATTTAGTTCGGTTGCCTTTTTACGAATAATACCAACCCTTGTTTCAAAATCAGGCGGGGTAATGTCGGCAAAAAGACCACCCTCAAAGCGGGAACGAATACGGTCATCAAGGGTTTTAATGTCCTTAGGCGGCCTGTCCATTGTAACAATAATTTTTTTATTGTTCTGGTAAAGGGCATTAAAGGTGTTAAAAAATTCCTCCTGAGTTTGCTCCTTACCGGCAATAAACTGAATGTCATCAATAAGTAAAATATCTACCGAGCGGAAACGGTTTCTAAACTCGGTTATGGTACCGTCCTTAATAGCGGCAATCATTTGGTTGGTGAAATCCTCACACCGTAAGTACTCAATTTTCCTTGAGGGGAAATGCTTTAGTGAGTGGTTTTTAACCGCCAGCAGCAGGTGGGTTTTACCAACGCCTGAGTTACCGTAAATAACAAGGGGGGTTTGTGCGTTAGATTCATTATTTGCAATAGAGAAGGATGCCGCGTGGGCAAAGCGGTTTGTGGGACCAACGATAAAGTTATCGAAGGTACAAAGGGAGGCAAAGGAAAAATCCTCAGCAACCTGCTCGGTAAGCACCGAACCGTTTTCATCCTCAATTAAAATAATAATCTCAAAATCAATACCCATAATTTGTTTCAGGGCACTTTTTAAAAGCTGGGTGTAGTTATCCTCAATAATGCCTTTTTTATATTCATTATCAATTCCCATAACAAATTCGCCGGCGCGAAGCTCAATTGGGTGAAGGTCCTTAAGCCAGCAGTTAAAGGCAACCTCGGTTATGCTTTCAAGGCAGACCTCTTTAACGGCCGCCCAAACATCGTTTAGCGATTCTATCTTCAAAAAATTACCTCCTTTTTCAAACGAGAAATTTATATATTTGAACATTATATATTATAACACTAAAATTTATAAATTACAATAAGAAAATATAATATTATATATAATATATAATAAAAACTATAGAAATTCACATTTCTTACAAAAAGAGTACAAAAACGAGGCAAAATTTAAAACCCCGCAGGGCGCAAATTTAAAGGTTTTAAGAAAAAATGTATTATTTAGAAAATAACAGCAAAAATATAAAGGAACTTAAGTTGGCGAGAGTCGAACCCGATACGGTTTCGCTCACCGCCTTTAATCATCTGACTTTGCGTATTTTTTTGCAAGGCGTCAGCCTTGCGGCAAAATTACGCTTTGTCAACTAAATAAATCCGTTGGCAGAAACTCTTCGACCTTTCAAAACTAAAATTTTTGTGTTAGAGGAAGCCGACAAAACTTGAGGATACTGGCGTATTTCAAGTTTTGAGGCAAACTATTACCGAAAATTTTGTTTTGAAGGCGTAACTGGTTCGACTCTCGCCAACTTAAAAAAAGGAGAAAAGTAAAAAATGAAAAAAATAATTTCTTTAATTTTTGCTGTTATTTTGTGTTTAAGCCTTACCTTTACACTCGGCGGCTGTAATAAAAAGGAAACCGCGCAGGTTTACTTTTTGAATTTTAAGCCCGAAAGCGCCAAGGTATACGGCGAAATTGCCAAGGCCTACGAAAAGGAAAAAGGGGTTAAGGTTAAGGTTGTAACCGCCTCATCGGGGGCTTATGAGCAAACCTTAAAATCGGAAATAGCTAAGGATTTTGCCCCAACAATTTTCCAGATTAACGGCCCTGTTGGCTACACCGCCTGGAAGGATTACTGTTTAGACCTTAAAAGCACCACCCTTTATAATATTTTAACCGATAAGGCGCTGGCCGTAAGGGATGGCGACGGCGTTTTTGCCGTTCCCTATGTGGTTGAGGGCTACGGTATTATTTACAATGGGGAAATTATGGAAAAATATTTTAGTTTACCCACTAAAAAGACCAAGATTTCCTCTGTAAATGAAATAAACTCCTTTGATGCCCTAAAGGCGGTGGCAGAGGATATGACCGCCCACAAAAAGGAGCTGGGAATTGAGGGCGCCTTTGCGGCAACCTCACTTATTTCGGGTGAGGATTGGCGAAGCCATACCCACCTTGCAAACATTCCCATTCACTATGAGTTTAAGGATAGCGAAAATGCACCCTTAACCGTTTTGCAAACGGCGGAAATTTCCTTTAAGCACGCCGATAATTATAAAAAGCTGTTTGATTTGTTTCTTGATAATTCCACCACCGAAAAGGGGCTGCTTGGCACAAAATCGGTTGCCGATTCTATGGCGGAATTCGCTCTCGGCAAGGCGGCAATGGTGCAAAACGGCAGCTGGAGCTATTCCCAAATTGCCGAGGTAAAGGGCAACACCGTTAAGGCCGATAAAATTGGCTTTTTACCTCTTTTTATGGATTTTGATGGGGAGGAAAATCAGGGCATTTGCATTGGCACCGAAAATTATTTAGCCATTAACAAAAAGGCAACTGCCGAACAGCAAAAAGCATCTCTCGATTTTCTTGCTTGGCTGTTCACCGAGGAAAACGGCAAGCGCTTTGTAAGCGAGGAGCTGGGCTTTTTAACCCCCTTTACAACCTTTTCTGCCGAGGATGCCCCCGCCGACCCGCTTTCAAGAGAGGTTGTTAGGTTTATGAACGATAAAAGCAAGGACAACGTGCCCTGGACCTTTACCTCCTTCCCGGGCGAAATTTTCAAAAAGGCATTTGGCGGAGCGCTTCTTGAATATGCGCAAGGCACAAAAACCTTTGATGATGTTATAGAAATTGTAAAGGAAAAATGGAAGGAAGCAAGGTGAAATAAATGATAAAACGGGGAAAAGGGGATTTTATAATCTTTGCTCTCCCAACACTTATCTGCTTCACGGTTGCCTTTATAATTCCCTTTGTTATGGGGCTTTACCTTTCCTTTACCTCATTCACCACCGTGAGTGACGCCACCTTTGTAGGGCTGCAAAATTTTATTAGCGTGTTTAAAAGCGGGGGCGATTTTTTAGCTTCCCTAAAATTTACCCTGCTTTTTACCCTTGTAAGCGTTTTAACCGTTAATATTTTCGGCTTTCTGCTTGCCCTGCTGCTCACTTCATCGGTTAGGGGCAAAACCTTTTACCGCACCGTGTTTTTTATGCCCAACCTTATTGGTGGCATAGTGCTCGGCTACATTTGGCAGCTGGTGCTTAACGGCATTTTAAAAAATTTCGGTGTAACACTTACTACAAGCGAGGTTTACGGCTTTTTCGGCCTTGTTGTTTTAATGAACTGGCAAATGATAGGTTATATGATGGTCATTTTCGTTGCGGGAATTTCCTCACTGCCCACCCAAATGCTGGAGGCGGCAAGGGTGGATGGCGCAAGCTATTTAACCACCCTTTTAAGGGTGATTTTGCCCAATTTAAAGGAAAGCTTTACTATTTGCCTTTTTCTAACCCTTACCAATGCCTTTAAGCTTTTTGACCAGAACCTAAGTCTTACCGGCGGCGCGCCCTCGGGAAAAAGCTCAATGCTTGCCCTGAACATTTACGACACATTTTACGGCAGTGTGGGCAGGGAAGGCATAGGTCAGGCAAAGGCGGTAATTTTTTCTTTAATTGTTGCCCTTGTGGCGTTTTTACAGTTTTATTTAACCAGAGAAAGGGGCAATAAAAAATGGCAAAAAGACAAATATTAAATCTTGTTAAAAGCCTTTTTCTCATTTTTTTAAGCGCCCTTTTTATTTTCCCCATAGCCGTTATAGTAATTAATTCCTTTAAAACAAGGTTTGAAATAAGCGCGGCGCCCTTTGTGATACCAAACAGTAATACCTTTGCGGGGCTGGAGAATTATATCACGGGGATCACCGAAACAGGCTTTTTGTCTGCCTTTTTCTATTCCCTTTTCATAACCGTTTTTTCGGTTTTTGCCATTGTTTTTTTTACCTCTCAAACGGCGTGGTACATTGTAAGAAGAAAATCTCGGTTTACTAAAATGCTGTATTACGCCTTTGTGTTTGCAATGGTTGTGCCCTTTCAAATGGTTATGTTTACCCTATCTAAAACCGCAAATTTTCTAAATTTAGATTCGCCTTTAGGTCTTGTTTTTATCTATTTGGGCTTTGGCGCACCCCTTTCGGTGTTTCTTTTTTGCGGCTTTGTTAAAACGGTGCCGCTGGAAATTGAGCAGGCGGCTTTGGTTGATGGCTGTGGCAGTGTGAGAACCTTTTTTCTTGTGGTTTTCCCCCTTTTAAAGCCCATTTCCACTACCGTTAGCGTGCTTAACGCTATGTGGATTTGGAACGACTATCTCCTGCCGTATCTTATTATCGGAAGCGAGTATAAAACCATTCCCATAGCCGTTCAGTACCTTCGCGGAGGCTACGGCTCGGTGGATATGGGTGCCCTTATGGCGGTGCTCACCCTTTCGGTTATTCCTGTTGTTGTTTTTTATTTTTTCGGACAAAAATTTATTATAGAGGGGGTGGCGGCAGGTGCAGTCAAGGGGTAAGGGCATTTTGCTGCCTGTTTTTTCCCTACCCGGGGAGGAGGGCATTGGCACCTTAGGTGTGGGTGCCCGCTTTTTTATTGATTTTTTAAAGGAAACAGGGCAAAATTATTGGCAGATTCTGCCCATCGGACCGGTTGGGCAGGGCAACTCCCCCTATTCCTGCCTTAGCGCCTTTGCAGGCAATGAGCTTTTTATTGACCTTGAGGAGCTTTATAAGAAAGGTTATTTAAAGGAAAAACCTGAGGGGCCGGAAAACTCCGCCAGGGTGGATTATGCCGCCGTTAAAGCCGAAAAAATGCCTTGGCTAATTTTGGCGGCAAAGAATTTTAAGCAGGATAAGGAATTTTTAAAATTTTTAAAGGAAAACGAATTTTGGCTTTCGGATTATGCAAAATACCGTGAAAAAAGAGAAAAAATACCCCAAAATATTATAAAGGTGTTGCAGTTTTTCTTTTTTTCACAGTGGGAAAATATTCGCAGGTATGCCAATAAAAGCGGCGTTAAAATTATTGGCGATTTACCCTTTTATGTGGGGGCAAATTCGGTTGACATAATATCAAATCCTAAAAACTTTAAGGTGGGTGAGGATTTAACCCCCACACTGCTTTCCGGTGTGCCGCCCGATGAGTTTTCACAGGAAGGCCAACTATGGGAAACCCCCGTTTACAATTTTGAAAAACAGCGCGCCGATGGCTTCAAATTTTGGCGGCAAAGAATAAATCAGGCCGCCGCTCTTTACGACTGTGTGCGCCTTGACCATTTTCGCGCCTTTTCCTCCTTTTATGCCGTGCCAAGCGGAGAAAAAACCGCCAAGGGCGGGCAGTGGTTTAAGGGTGTAGGTCTGCCATTTTTCGAGGCGCTTAAAAAAGAGTTTTCCAAAGTTCAGGTTATTGCCGAGGACCTGGGATGCTCTGACGATGACCTTAAAAGGCTACTTGAAAAAACAGGCTTTCCCACAATGAAGGTGCTTCAGTTCGCCTTTGATGGCAGGGAGGACAACCCCTTTTTGCCTAAAAATTTTGAAAAAAACTGTGTCTGCTACACAGGCACCCACGATAACGATACAGCCGAAGCCTGGTATGAAAATGCCGATGAGGCTACCAAAAAAAGAGTGTCCCTTTTGTGTGGAGATTTAGGCTTTACACCCTGCGAAAAGCTGATAACCCTGGCAATGAACAGCAGGGCAGATACTGTTATAATTCCATTTGCAGATTATCTGGAAAGGGGAAACGAAGCCCGCATTAACACCCCGGGGAGCCGGAGCGAGGATAATTGGTGCTGGCGTGTAAAGGAAAGCGATTTCACACAGGATTTGAAGGAAAAGGTGAGAAGGCTTTCGGAGAGATAAAAGGGAGGCTTTTACACCCAAAACACTCTAAAAAAATAAACCTCGGCAGAGATGCCGAGGTTTACATAATATTTAGAACAAACAAATAGTTTTATGATATGATTTTATATGAAAAATTGCTTTGTATAGAATTAACTCTATCAAAAACTCTTAACATGATTTTGCACTCTTGCTGCAATTTTTTATCTAAAGAATCCAAATTATGTATTTCAACAACATATTTTTCATCATCAAATAAATATCTGAGACAATCCCAAAGAGCATCCCAATTTTCTCCGTAATACTCCGGTAAACCAAATTTTTCTTTAAGCATTAAGTGAATTTCGCCTAAATATTTGCATTTGGAAAAATCTAATATTATAGGGTTTTCGGTTATTTCTTTAAACGCGTGATAATCATTATAATTCACTTTTTTACCTCCTATACAATTTCAAAAAACAGAAACAATAGTTGTATCTTTTCTTGTTTTAAAATATTTTTCGTAAAATAAAACAATTTGTCTTGCAAAATCAAGAGATTTATCAAGTAATGGACTGTTTATTATGTTCATCTCTGACTGGATTATATCAGAATTAACTCTTTAAATCAACGCTTCGCGCAGCAAAGCACCTTTTCTCTTATCTTTTCTTTCTTATCTTTTATCTGGAAACGACAATTTGAGAGAAGAGAGAAGAGAACAAAAAGAAAATACGGCTTTTATTTTAAAATACAGCCTTAACGGGATACTCTGCGCTGCTTGATTTTTCGACCGTTCCGAACGGTTGCGAAAAATCTGCGTTGCTCGAGACTTCACAGTCCGAAAAGGCTATCGCGCCTTTTCGGCTGCTTCGACGAACCCCTCGGGGTCCTCATCCCTTAAAGCGCGAATAGAAAAAAACGAGAACCGCACAATGTGCGATTCTCGTTTTTGGCGCGCTTTAAGGGATTCGAACCCCTGACCTTTTGGTCCGTAGCCAAACGCTCTATCCAGCTGAGCTAAAAGCGCATTTATTTTTTTGATGCTAAAGTATTGTATCACAAAAGAAAAATAAAATCAATAGGAAATTTAAAAAATTTTTTAAACCCCCTTTTTTCCAGAAAAAACCTGTCAAACTTTGATAAAAACCATTGAAAGGAAGGATAAAAAGGTATATAATTATTATATACACTTTTTAAAGGGGTTAATACTGACTATGGGTAAAAAAATTGTTTGCCTGCTTCTTGCAGTTTGTCTTTTGTTTTTGTGCGGTTGCTCCGGCGGCTCGCCCACACTTGATATTGATGATGGCTTTGCCTCATCACTTATTTCAAGGGTTGAGGAGGTTATTGTTTACGAAACCAACCCCCTAACAGGCGAAAAGACCCTCACCCCCGAAAAGGTGAACCTGCGCCCTGTGGCTGTGTCGGTTAACAATGCTGTTGAAAGCGTGCAAACCTCCCTTACAAATGCCGATATTATTTACGAGACCGAGGTTGAGGGCGGAACAACCCGACTGCTGGCTGTTTTTAAGGATATTTCCATTGCGGGACAGGTGGGCCCTGTTCGTTCTGCCCGCATTCCTTTTAACGACCTTGCCTGCGGTCACGATGCATTGTTCCTCCACTGTGGTGTTGACCCCAGGTACTGCGCCGCACACTTTAAAAACATTGGTTCCGACCATATGGACATTAACACAGGTCTTGCCGCAAAGTACGGTTTCAGAGAGCCTAACGGCTTTGCCTATGAGCACACAATGTACACAAATGCCGATAAGATTATAAAGGGAATGGAGGAGCTGGAAAAGCGCACCACCACCGAGAAAAACACCTGGATAAGCTTCCTGCCTGAGCCGGAGGAGGGAACCCCTGTGGTTGCCGCCACCACTGCACAGGATGTTAGGGTTGTTTTTAACGGCGGTTATGCCGATTCCTTTAAATATAATGCCGATGTTGGTGTTTATCAGCGAATCAGAAACGGCAGCTTCCACACCGACTATAAAACAGGCGCCAGGGTAAGCGTTAAAAACATTTTCGTTCTTAAAACAACCATCAGAAATTATCCCGACGGCGTTCACCGCGAGGTGCTTTTAAACAGCGGCTCGGGCTATTATATAAGTGATGGCAAATACGAGGAAATCAAGTGGGCAAAGGGCGATTATAATGCTCCCCTCACCTTTACAAAGGCTGACGGCAGTGCATTTTCGGCCAACGCCGGCAATTCCTGGATTTGCATTATAAATTCCTCCGGCCGTGTTGATTTCACCGCCGCACCCCCACCTGCAACCTCATCGACTGCAGCCGAATAAGAAAAACAAAAAAAGCCGTGCATTGCACGGCTTTTTAGTTTACATAATGTTTTTAGTCCTCGTCGGGCTCCTCGGGGGCATCCCAGTTATGCCAGATGTTCTGAACATCATCATTTTCTTCCAGCATATCAATGAGCTTTTCCATTTTTGTAATGGCTTCCTCATCGGTTAAAGTGGTAAGCGTCGAGGGAACATAGGCAACCTCAGCGGACAAGAAGGAATAACCCTTTGCTTCCAGCGCATCACGCACCTTGCCAAGCTCGTTGGGGTCGGTAGAAATTTCGAAAACGTCGCCATCCTCGAAATTAAAGTCCTCAGCGCCGGCTTCAAGTGCGGCATCCATAACGGTTTCCTCATCCTTGCCTTCGGCCTCAATTAAAATAAGACCCTTGCGCTCGAACATAAACATAACAGAACCTGGCTGACCGAGATTACCGCCGAACTTATCAAAATAATGGCGCATATCGCCTGCGGTTCTGTTGCGGTTATCGGTTAAGGTTTCAACTATAACGGCAACGCCCGAGGGGCCGTAACCCTCGTAAACAATTTCCTCATAGTTATCGGTGTTGCCTTCTCCTGCGGCTTTTTTAATAATGCGCTCAATGTTTTCGTTGGGAACATTGGCTGCCTTTGCCTTGGCAATAACATCCTTAAGCTTGCTGTTTTCGCTTAAATTGGGGCCGCCTGCCTTAACAACCATAGCAATTTCTCTACCGATTTTGGTGAAAACCTTGGCTCTGGCCTGGTCGGTCTTTTCCTTTTTTCTTTTAATGGTACTCCATTTGGAATGTCCTGACATTTTTAAAATTCAATCCTTCTCATAAAATTTATTGATTTCGGGACGATATTAGCATCGTCCCCTACAAAAAAATTATATTCTTGCCATTTGCCATTCTAACACAAAACCCCCTTTTACACAAGGGGGTTTTAAAAATTTTAATGGAATGTTTAGTCAAGCGTTGCTAAGTATTCCTCAAACACCTTGCCGCTTGTCTTTATGCGCTTGGCGTTTTCCTTGCCAACATAGCGATAGTGCCAGGGCTCGGGGATAATTCCTGTTGTGTCGGTTTTGTCATCGGGATAGCGGTAGATAAAACCATAATTCCAACAGTTTTCCTGAAGCCAGGCAAACTCCTTTGTATTTCTGAAGCTGTCCTCGGTTGAGTTAAAGTCAACCGCAAGGCCCAGCTGATGCTCGCTGGTGCCGGGAATAGCAACCGCCTTTGCCGCCTCAATTTCGGCCTGCTTTCTTGTGTAATCGGGGTTGGCCTCCATAACGCGGTTAACCTTGTTGTTATAAAGGGCGCGCTGTTCATCCATTGTTCTGGTTGAGGAAACGAGAATAAGGTTAGCGCCATCGCTTCTTGCATCGTCCATCATCTCAATAAGGTCGTTAAAGCCAACGGTGGCAAAATGCATATTAGCCCAGGTGCCATAGCCTGCGGGAATGGGGGTGGTTCTGGGTTTAAAGCCCTCGGGCAGGGGAACCCAGGGGTTAACCAGCATCATAAGATACTCCTCAGTATCAATGGGGGTGTAATCGGTATTGGAAATAAGGGAGGAGGTCTCAGAGGAAGCTCCGCTTGAAACCTGGCTTGAAGCTTCGCTTGAATCGGCCGAGCTTGTCCCAACCTGCGCCATTGATGAAGATACCTGAGAGCTGCCAACAATGTCGTTTCCCGCGCAGCCGCAAAGGGCAAAGAGCAGGGCAAAGCACAAAACAAGAGCGACTGTTTTAGTTTTCATTTTTATTTTCCTCCCATATTTTTTCACAAATATAATCAATATCGCCGATTTCTTTAATTTCTCCGCAAAGTTTTCTGAGGCTTGCGGCGCCTTTCAGGCCCTTCATATACCAGGCTGTGTGCTTTCGCGCCTCCAGCATTGCAACATAAGGGTCTTTATAGCGGCACATAAGCTCAACGTGGCGGCGCAGGGTGGCAATTCTTTCCTCAAGGGTCGGCTCGGGGAGAATTTCGCCCGTTTTAAAAAAGTGGTTTATGCTTTTAAAAACAAAGGGATTACCCATTGCGGCCCTGCCCACCATAAGAAAATCGGCGCCTGTTTTCTCCTTTACCGCCTTTGCCGTGGGACCATCTACAATATCACCGTTGGCAATAATGGGAACACTTACAGCCTCTTTAATTTTTCTAATGGTATCATAATCAACAGGCGGGGCATACATTTGTTTTCTGGTTCTGCCGTGAACGGTTATGGCATCGGCGCCCGCCGCCTCTAAAATTTTGGCAAACTCAACGCCGTTTACTGAGTTTTCATCCCAACCTATTCTGATTTTAACCGTTACAGGCAGGTTTACTGAGCTTTTAACCGCCTTAACAATTTCGCCCGCTTTTTGGGGCTCTTTGAGCAATGCGCTTCCCCCGCCGTTTCCCGCAACCTTGGGGGCGGGGCAGCCCATATTTATGTCAATAAAATCAGGTTCATATTTCGCGGCAGCTTCTGCGGCTAACGCCATTGTTTTTGCTTCACCGCCAAAAAGCTGGGAGGCCATGGGGCGTTCCTTTTGGCCAATAAAAAGGTAGGATGCAGATTTCTTATCTCCCATGCTAACACCTTTAGCGCTTGTCAGTTCCCCAACGGTGTAGGCGGCGCCTGCCTCTCGGCAAAGCTCCCGCATAGCGCGGTCGGCAACCCCTGCCATAGGGGCTAAAGCGGCGTGGCCTGAAATTTCCAAATTTCCAATTTTCATTTGTGCCACCTCCGCCCCAAAATCATACTAAAATTATATCAAAAAGGGGGCTTTTTGTAAAGTAAATATATAATATTAAAATATTTTTAAAATTATGCTTCTATTTTCTTTAAAACAATGATATAATAATTTAGTATATAGCCAAATTTTGCATAGGATGGAAATTTTAGATGGAGATAATCGTTAAGGGAAAAAAGGTGATTTATGAGGATGTGGGGCAGGGTGCTCCCGTTGTGCTCCTTCACGGTTGGGGGTCGGAAAGCCGTTTCTTCGCCCCTATAATGAACGCTTTAAAGGACCGCTATCGCCTTATTGCACCCAATTTCCCGGGTTGCGGCGGCAGTGAAATTATGGACAGCCCCTGGACCCTTGCTGACTATGAGGATTTTGTTTTAGAGTTTTTAAATAAACTTGAAATTAAAGACCCTGTTATGATGGGTCACTCCCACGGCGGCAGGGTAACCCTTTCCCTTTGTGCAAAAGAAAAGGTTAATCCTAAAAAAATAGTTTTGCTGGATTGTGCAGGTCTTATTCCTAAAAAAACCGCAAAACAAAAATTCAGAGCCAAAAGCTTTAAGGCAATTAAATGGGTTTTAACCCTGCCGATTATAAAGAATTTTTCGGCAGGTCTGCTGGACAAAGCAAGAAAGCACTATGGCTCGGCTGATTATAATGCCGCGCCGCCTGTGCTAAGGCAAACCCTTGTTTCCCTTGTTAATACCGACCTTCGTGATATTTTACCGAGCATAAAGGCATCAACCCTGCTTATTTGGGGTGAAAACGATACAGCCACCCCCCTGGCTGACGCTAAAATTATTGAAAGCCTTATTAATGATGCAGGCCTTTGTGTTATAAAGGGTGCGGGACATTTCGCCTTTGCCGAGGCGCCCGCTCAGACCATTGCAATATTAAACAGTTTTTTAGGGTAGAGGAATAGTTAAATGAACATTTTTATTTTATTATCTGCCGTTTCTCTTTGCCTTGCAGGCGCTGCGGGGGCAATAAAGCAGATGCACATGATGCAACAAAACTCTTATTATTTAAGCAGATATTTTAAATGGCTTTCGGAAGAGAGCGATTTCGGCTTTTACGCAAGAACCGCCCTCGGTGTTATCGTTGCCCTGCTGTTTATGGTTAAATGGTATGCCGTTGCCTTTATAATCTGCCTGCTTTTTGCCGCTTTTTGCCTTTATAAAAATATAAAAGAGCAGAAAAAGGCAATAAAGCCATTGGTTTTTACCCAAAGAATTATAAGGACCTTCTCACTGGCGGTGGCGCTGCTTTTGGTGAGCACTGCGCTTTTTGCGTTAGTTCAAAACACCGTGGTTAAAATTGTTGCCGTTACCCTTTGCTATATTTTGGGAATTTTCCCCGAGCTTTTAACCGCCGCTTCCTTTATTATTATGAAGCCTGCCGAGAAGGCAATAACAAAGGGCTTTATAAACGATGCCAAGAAAATTTTAAGGTCTAACAGACATTTAAAGATTATTGGCGTTACGGGTAGCTACGGCAAGACCTCGGTTAAATTCATTCTAGCCAGAATTTTAAGCGAGAAGTTTAATGTGCTTGCCACCCCACAAAGCTTTAACACCCCAATGGGGGTTGTGAGAACCGTAAGAGAAAAGCTGCGCCCCCAAACCGAAATTTTCGTCTGCGAAATGGGTGCAAAAAATGTTGGGGATATTAAGGAAATCTGCGATATTGTAAATCCCACAATGGGTCTTATAACAAGTGTTGGCGAACAGCACCTTGAAACCTTTAAAACACTGGAGAACGTTTGCAGTACAAAGTTTGAGCTTTACGATGCCGTAAAGAAAAATGATGGCAAGGTTTTTGCCAACATAAATTCTGCCCCTATTTATGAGAGGCAAGGAAGAGGAGCCGATATTATAGGCTACGGTACAAAGGACGGCGCTGTGGCGCTGGCCGAAAACATTGTCTACAGCGCTCAGGGTACCACCTTTGAGGTTGTTTTGGAAAACGAAAGAATTAACCTTTCAACAAAGCTGCTTGGAGCCCACAACGTTATAAATATAACCGGCGCTGTGGCGCTTGCTAAAGAGCTGGGGGTTAAAAACGAGGACATCGCCTTCGCGGTATCCCGCTTAGAGCAAACCCAACACCGATTAGAGCTAAAGCCATTTAAAAACGGCTCGGTTATGATTGATGATGCCTACAACTCTAACCCCGAGGGCTGTCTTGAGGCGGTTAACGTTTTATCCCGCTTTAAGGATAGCTTTAAGGTTATTATAACCCCCGGTCTTGTTGAGCTGGGGGAGAGGGAATACGATGTAAACTATTCCCTCGGCGCAGCAGCGGCAAAGGCGGCAGATGTTATTATTGCCGTTGGCAAAAAGCGTAGCGAGCCCATTGTTAAGGGGGCGAAGGAAGCAGGCTTTAAAAATGAAAACCTTTTTGTTGCCGAAAGCTTTAAAAACGCTTTGGAAATTTTTGAGCCCTTTGCCAAAAGCGGCACCGTTTTGCTGGTTGAAAACGACCTGCCCGATAACTATCTTAAGTAGGAAGTGTGTTAAAAATGAAAACAAATGTTGCTTTTTTCTTCGGCTGTATGAGCGTTGAGCACGAGGTATCTATTATCTCGGCTGTTCAGGCAATGCTTAGTATGGATACCGAAAAATATAATGTTATTCCTGTTTACGTTACCAAAAACGGAGAAATGTTTACAGGGGATAACCTTTTAAAAATTGAAAACTATCGCGACCTTCCCGCCCTTTTAAAAAGCTCCTGGGCTGTTAATTTTGTAAGGCGGGGTGACAAGGTTTTAATGGTTAAAGAGGTAAAAGGCGTTTTCGCTAAAAAAAGCGAAACGGTTATTGATGTTGCCTTCCCCGTTGTTCACGGCACCAACTGTGAGGATGGCACCATTCAGGGCTACCTTGAGTTTTTAGGCCTGCCCTATGTTGGCTGTAATGTGCTGGCCTCCGCTGTGGGAATGGATAAGGCGGTTTTTAAGGATGTCTTAAAGCGCCACGGACTTCCCACCCTTGATTGCGTTACATTTTATTCCAGGGAATATGCTAAAAACGCCGAAAATATAAAGGCTGAAATTATTAGTAAAATAGGACTTCCCGCCATTGTTAAGCCCATAAATTTAGGCTCCAGCGTTGGAATTTCCAAGGCAAAAAATGAAGCAGAGCTTGTTGAGGCCATTGAGCTTGCCGCCTCCTTTGCCGATAGAATTCTGGTGGAGAAGGCCATTGAAAATTTAAGGGAAATTAACTGCTCGGTTTTAGGAAACGCAACCGACTGCAGAGCCTCGGTTTGCGAGGAGCCCTTTATGAACGATGAAATTTTATCCTATGAGGATAAATATTTGTCCTCAGGTAAATCAAAGGGAATGGCCTCACTGGGCCGCAAAATCCCTGCCGACCTTTCGGAAGAGCGTTCAAATGAAATTAGAAATCTTGCCTGCAAAATCTTTAAGGCTATTGACGGAAACGGCGTTGTTCGAATTGACTTTATGATTGATAAGGACACCGACACCGTTTACGCTAATGAAATTAACACAATTCCCGGCTCATTGGCCTTCTATCTTTGGGATGCAACGGATTTAAAATACAAGGATTTGCTTGATGAAATGATATCACTTGCCTTTAAAAGGGCGAGAGAAAAGGAAAATATTACCTTTACTATCGACACCAATATTTTAGCAGGTGTTTCCCTTGGCGGCAGTAAGGGTGCAAAGGGCGGAAAGCTTTAATGACAAAACTCCTTTTAAAACTGTTTGTTAAAAACTATAAAAACACCGAGGACAAAAATGTTCGTGAGCGCTACGGCGTTCTTGGCGGCACCGTTGGCATTGTTTGCAACCTGCTGTTGGCTGTTGTTAAAATTATTTTAGGTATAGTATCGGGCAGTGTTTCGGTTGTTGCCGATGCAATGAATAATTTTTCCGACACCGCCTCCTCGGTTATAACCCTTATCGGCTTTAAGGCGGCAGGAAAGCCTGCCGATGAGGACCACCCATTTGGTCACGGCCGAATTGAATATATGGCGGCATTTATTGTTTCGGCATTAATTTTACTTGTGGGCTTTGAGCTGTTTAAAAGCTCGGTGGAAAAAATTATTTCCCCCACAGCCGTCAATGTGGACTACATAACCCTTATAATCCTGCTGCTTTCAAGCCTTACAAAGCTTTGGATGTTCTTTTTTAATAAAAAATTATCCAAGGCGGCGGACTCGGGCGTTCTTGCCGCAACCGCGCAGGATAGCTTAAACGATGCCCTTGTAACCTTTGCAATTCTGGTTTCTGTTGGGGTTATGGTTGTGTTCAATATTAACATTGATGCCTATGTAGGCCTGCTTATGTCGTTGTTCATTTTATATACAGGCATTAAATCGGCCAAGGAAACCATCGACCCGCTGCTTGGCACTCCCCCCGAAAAGGAGCTAATTGATGAGCTTCACAAAACCATTTTAAGCTTTGAGGGCTTTATAGGAATTCACGATTTAATTGTTCACAACTACGGTCCAGGCAGAATTTTCGCCTCGGTGCATATTGAGGTGCCTGTGGACATTGATATTGTTCACTGCCACGAGCAGGTGGATTTATGCGAAAAGGTGGTTAATGAAAAGCTGGGGGTTGAGCTGGTTGTTCACATGGACCCCATTGTTACAAACGATGAAACGGTTAACAAAACCAAGGAGCAGTTAAGGGTTGTTTTAACAGGGATTGACCGACGACTTTCCTTTCACGATTTCAGAATGACCCCAAAGGGCGAAAACCGCACCAACCTTATTTTTGATATTGTTGTGCCCGTAAGCGCCAAGCTTTCCGAGGAAGAGATAAGCGAAAAAGTAACCGAGGGTATGCGGAAAATTGACCCAACATTTTTCTTTGTTATAACCTTTGATAAGGACTATGCCACACCACATTGATGAGGTGACTTTAAATGGATGTATCGGTAGGCGATACCTTAATTATGAAAAAACCGCACCCCTGCGGAGAGAATAAGTTTCTCGTTTTGCGAATTGGAATGGATTTCAGAATCCGTTGTCTTTCCTGCGGGCGAGAGGTTATGCTGCCAAGGGGTAAGTGCGAAAAAAATATAAAGAAAATCATTAAAAACGGAGAGAACGACTAATGTTTGATAAATTAAAGGCTGTTGAAGGCCGTTATGAGGAAATCGGCGAGCTGCTAACCCGCCCCGAGGTGGTGTCGGATAACGAGCAGTTTAAAAAGCTGATGAAAGAGCATAAGGAGCTAACCCCCATTGTTGAAAAGTTCCGCGAATATTCCGCCGCAAAGGCCGCAGAAGCCGAGGCAAGAGAAATTTTAAACGAGAGCGGCCTTGATAAGGATTTTAAGGCCCTTGCCGAGGAGGAATTAGAGGCGGCCCGCAAAACAATGGAGGAAACCTCCGAGGAGCTTAAAATTTTACTACTGCCCAAAGACCCCAACGATGACCGAAATGTTATTGTTGAAATAAGAGGCGGCGCAGGTGGCGAGGAGGCTGCCCTTTTTGCAGGCGCACTTTACAGAATGTACTCAATGTATGCCGAATCCCGCCGCTGGAAAACCGAAATTGTAGGCGCCAACGAAACCGAGCTTGGCGGATTTAAGGAAATCAGCTTTATGATTGAGGGCGAAGGCGCCTATTCCCGCCTTAAATATGAAAGCGGCGTGCACCGCGTTCAGCGTGTGCCCGAAACCGAAACACAGGGTCGCATTCACACCTCAACCGTAACCGTTGCAGTACTGCCTGAAGCAGAAGAGGTTGAACTTGAAATTAACCCTGCCGATTTGCAGATTGATACCTACCGCGCAGGGGGAGCGGGCGGCCAGCACGTTAACAAAACCGAATCGGCCATCAGAATTACCCATATTCCAACGGGTCTTATTGTTGAGTGTCAGGATGAACGAAGCCAGCACAAAAACAAGGACAAGGCTATGAAGGTGCTTCGCTCCCGCCTTTATGAGCAGATGATGGCTGAGCAAAACGATGCCATTGCAGGAGAGCGAAAGGCACAGGTTGGAACGGGAGACCGAAGTGAAAGAATCAGAACCTATAACTATCCCCAGGGCCGCGTTACCGACCATAGAATTGGTTTAACCCTTTATAAAATTGAGCAGATTTTAAACGGCGATATGGACGAGGTTATAGATTCCCTTATAACCTTCTACCGCGCGGAAATGTTAAAATCGGAAGAAAACTAAATGAAAACAAAACAGTTATTTTTAAATGAGGAACAAAGGCAAGGCTCCCTAAACACCGCCGCCGAAATTTTAAAAAACGGCGGCACAGTGGCTGTGCCTACCGAAACGGTTTACGGCCTTGCCGCAAGCGCACTGTCAGATAGTGCGGTTGCAAAAATTTTTACCGCCAAGGGCAGACCTCAGGACAATCCCCTAATCGTTCACATAAGCGATGTTAAAATGCTTTTTAAAGTGGCAAAGGAAATTCCCGATGTGGTTTTCCGTCTGGCTGAAAAATTTTGGCCGGGGCCGCTGACCCTTGTTTTGCCAAAGGGAGAAAATGTGTGTGAAAGCGTTTCGGCAGGGCTCGACACCGTTGCGGTAAGGTGCCCTAAAAATGAAACCGCCCTTGAGCTTATAAAAACAAGCGGGTTGCCCCTAGCGGCACCCTCGGCAAACCTTTCGGGCTCGCCTTCTCCAACAAAGGCATCCCACGTTGTTGCCGACCTAAACGGCAAAATTGATGCCGTTTTAATGGGGGAGGACTGCGCCGTCGGCGTTGAATCCACCGTTGTAACACTGGTTACCCACCCACCAAGGCTACTGCGCCCCGGTGCAGTTACAGCCGAACAGCTCAGAGAATTTTTGCCCGATTTGGTTATTGACCCCGCCGTTTTAAAGGAGCTGGAAAGCGGCGAGCAGGCGGCATCTCCGGGAATGAAATATAAGCACTATGCCCCTAAAAAGCAGGTCTTTTTGGTGGAAGGGGAGAGCAGGGCGTTTTGTGATTATGTAAACCACCGTGAGAACGCAGTTGCCCTTTGCTTTGAAGATGAAGCCGAGAAAATAACCATAGAAAAGCTGGTTTATGGAAGCAGTGACAGCGCCGAAACGCTGGCTAAAAATCTTTTTGATATGCTGCGGAAAATTGACACCCTTGAAGCTGATGAGGCCTATGTACACGCCCCCGAAAAAACAGGGGTGGGCCTTGCGGTTTATAACAGACTGATAAGAGCCGCAGGGTTTAAGGTGATAACACTATGAAAAATATTATCGGACTAACAGGCCCCACAGGGGCAGGAAAATCATCCTTAAGGCAGGTATCCGAAAATTTTGGCGCCGCTTTTATTGACTGCGATACCGTGGTGCACGGTCTCTTTGAAACCGATGCCGACTGCATAAAAGCAGTGGCCGCCGCCTTTGGGGAGGACACTATAGAAAACGGCAGGGTGAACCGCAAAGCACTAGCCCTTAAAGCCTTTGCCTCAAAGGAGGCAACCCAGCTTTTAAATGAAACGGTTTTTCCCTTTGTGACCTATGCTATTTTAAGAGAAATTGAGGAAAAAGAGGAGCAAACGGTTATTCTCGATGCTCCAACACTGTTTGAAAGCGGCATAGATGAAATCTGCTGCCTGAGTGTTGCAGTTTTGGCGGATAAGGAACTGAGAACTAGCCGCATTAAGGAAAGAGATAATTTAAGCGATGAGGCCGCCGCCCTACGCCTGACAGCAGGCAAAGAGGATGAGTTTTATCTAAATAAAGCGCAAAAAATTATTTATAATAATAATGATATTAAAGCCCTGCAGGAGGAATTTAAAGGTCTTTTGCAGGAATTTAAAGGAGGAAACCAGCAATGAGCGAAGTTAAAACAGCAAAACAGTGGGCAGAGGAGCTTGCCATAAACCGCAAAAACGGTTTAATGAGGATAAGCGAGAATGAAATGGAAAAGGCAAATGCCTTTTGCGAGGACTACAAGGCTTATTTAGATGCCGCAAAAACCGAGCGCGAGGCAACCGAGGAGGCTATTCGCCTTGCTAAAGAGGCAGGCTTTACCGAATTCGTTATCGGCAAAAAATATAATGCAGGCGATAGGGTTTATGTTAATAACCGCGGAAAAAGCGTTGCCTTTGCCGTTATCGGTACCGAGCCTGTAGAAAAGGGAATGCGCATTACCGCCGCCCATATCGACTCCCCCCGCCTTGATTTAAAGCCCAACCCCCTTTATGAGGAAATTGAGCTTGCCCTTTTCAAAACCCACTATTACGGTGGAATAAAGAAATACCAGTGGACCGCCGTTCCCCTGGCTCTCCACGGTGTTATTGTTAAAGCCGATGGCGAGGTAGTTAAGGTTTGCATAGGCGAAAAGGATGACGAGCCAAAGTTCGTTGTTAACGACCTTTTACCCCATTTAGCACAGGAGCAGAGCAAGCGCACCTTGAGCGATGGCATTCGCGGCGAAGAACTCAATGTCCTCGTTGGCTCCTGCCCCTTTAAGGATGATGAGGGAAGTGAGCTTGTAAAGCTTAACATTTTAAAAATTCTCTTTGAGAAATACGGCGTAAAGGAGGAGGATTTCCTCTCTGCCGAGCTTGAGTGTGTTCCCGCTCAAAAGGCTTGTGATATCGGTTTTGACCGCTCTTTAATCGGCGCTTACGGTCAGGATGACCGCGTTTGCGCATATCCCGCTTTAAAGGCAATTATTGACATCGGCGTTCCGAAGCACACCGCCATTGCCGTTCTTGCCGATAAGGAGGAGGTTGGCTCCGACGGAAACACAGGTATGAACTCCGATTTCATCCGCGATTTGGCCGAGGATTTGGCAGTTATGCAGGGCGGCAGAGGCAGCGTTGCGCTTAGAAATTCAAAATGCCTTTCTGCCGATGTTAACGCCGCAACCGACCCCACCTTCCAGGATGTTATGGAAAGAAGAAACGCAAGCTTTGTTAACTACGGTGTTGTTGTTACAAAGTACACAGGCGCCAGGGGAAAAAGCGGCACCTCCGATGCAAGCGCTGAATATGTGGCATTTGTAAGAAAAATGCTTGATGACAGCGGCATTATCTGGCAGACAGGCGAGCTTGGTAAGGTTGATGCAGGCGGCGGCGGCACCGTTGCAATGTACATTGCAAATTTAGGTGTTGATACCGTTGATTTAGGCGTTCCCGTGCTTTCAATGCACGCCCCCTTTGAAACCACCGCAAAGCTTGATGTTTATATGTGCTACCGTGCAATGTACGAATTTTGCAAATGATAGAAAAGGGAATTTACCGCCATTTTAAAGGTAATCTTTACGAGGTTTTGTTCACGGCCAAGGACTGCGATGATGAGTCGGAAGTCGTTGTTTACAAGGCACTTTACGGCGATAACCAAATTTGGGTAAGAAAAGCTGATGAATTCAGCGGCACCGTAACGAGAAACGGCAAAACCTTCAAAAGGTTTGAAAAGGTTGATTAGTGTATTATATATAATATGTATATATAGTATTTACTCTATAAAAAACACAAAATCTAGTACTTTACAATTTGACACACTTGTGTTATAATCGTTAAGACCGACTACTATGCTTTGGGCGTTTGCCATAATGTGGAAGCACCAACCCTTTGCTTGGTTTTCGGAAAAATATTAAAGAAAGAGGTGCAACCGAAATGATGAAGGACCAAAAGCAGCAGATTATCGAGACCTACGCTACTCACGAGGGCGATACAGGTTCTCCCGAAGTACAAATTGCTCTGCTCACAACCCGCATCAATGAGCTTACCGAACACTTAAAGGTTCATAAGAAAGACCACCACTCCCGTCGCGGTCTTCTTAAAATGGTAGGTCACAGAAGAAACCTTCTTGCATACCTGCAAAAGGTTGACATTGAAAGATACCGTGCAATCATCAAGAAGCTCGGCATCCGTAAGTAATTTATGTTACAAAGAGGGCAGACTGTTTTTTAAAAAGCGGTCTGCCTTATTGTAATAAAAAGCAAAGTTTAAAAACGGCGTTATTGCGGTTTAGCGGTAAATCGAGTGCCGAAAACGGCTTCGGTATTGGATTTATTGCTAACCGATAATGCCTAAAGAAAAGAGGTAAATTAAAAATGTACGAAAACTTTAAGGTTTACAAAACCGAGCTTGCAGGCCGCCCTTTAAGCGTTGAAACCGGCAAAATGGGTCTTCTTGCAAATGGCTCCTGCCTTATTCGTTACGGCGAAACCGCAGTGTTCTGCGCAGCAACTGCTTCGGCAAAGCCCCGCGATGGTATTGATTTCCTCCCCTTATCTGTTGATTTTGAGGAAAAGCTTTATTCCGTTGGCCGCATTCCCGGCTCCTTTACAAGAAGAGAGGGCAAGCCTACCGACAAGGCAATTCTTGCATCCCGCGTTATTGACCGCCCTGTTCGCCCCCTGTTCCCCAAGAACATGAGAAACGATGTTTCTTTAGTTTGCACCGTTATGTCGGTTGACCCCGATTGCTCACCCGAAATCACCGCAATGATTGGCGCATCTGTTGCCCTTTCTATTTCCGACATTCCTTGGGAAGGTCCTATCAGTGGTGTTAGCGTTGGCTATGTTGATGGCGAAATCGTTATTAACCCCACCGCCGAGCAGGCCAAAAAAAGCGAAATGCAGGTTACCGTTGCTTCTACAGCAGACCTTGTTGCAATGATTGAGGCCGGCGCAAAGGAAATCCCCGATGATGTTATGTATGATGGCATTATGAAGGGTCACGAGGCTAACCAGAAAATTGTTGAGTTTATTAATGGCATTGTAGCCGAAATCGGTAAAGAAAAATTCACCTTCGAGAACACCGACCCCAGTGAGGAAATGTTTGAGGCAGTTAAAAACCTTGCAGAAGCCGATGTTATGCTGGCTCTTGATACCGATGATAAATTAGTTCGCGATGAGCGCCTTCGCCCCATTTACGACCGCGTTCACGAGGCTCTCGATGAAACATACCCCGAGGAAACCGCAAAAATCGATGAGTGTATGTACAAGCTTCAAAAGCTTATCGTTCGCCGCTGGCTCTATGATGAGGGCAAGCGTGTTGACGGCCGTGGTATGGATGAAATCCGTCCTCTTTACAGCGAGGTAGGTCTCCTCCCCAGAGTTCACGGTTCAGGTCTTTTTGCCCGCGGTCAGACACAGGTTTTAACCATTGCAACCCTTGGCTCTATCCGCGATTCTCAGATTCTCGATGGTATTGACAGCGAGGAATCAAAGCGCTACATTCACCACTACAATATGCCTTCCTATTCCGTTGGCGAAACCAAGCCCTCACGTGGCCCCGGTCGCCGCGAGGTGGGTCACGGTGCACTTGCTGAAAGAGCGCTCCTTCCTGTTATTCCCGATGAAACCGAATTCCCCTACACCATTCGCCTTGTTTCTGAGGTTCTTTCCTCCAACGGCTCCACCTCACAGGGCTCGGTTTGCGGCTCAACCCTTGCTCTTATGGATGCCGGCGTTCCCATTAAGGCCCCTGTTGCAGGTATCTCCTGCGGTCTTATCACCAAGGGTGATGACTTTAAGACTATGGTTGACATTCAGGGTCTTGAGGACTTCTTCGGCGATATGGACTTTAAGGTTGCAGGTACTCATAAGGGTATTACAGCAATCCAGATGGATTTAAAGGTTCACGGTCTTACCCCCGCTATTATTAAGGAAGCATTAGAGAAAACCCACAAGGCAAGGCTCACCATTCTTGATGATGTTATGCTCAAGGCAATTGCTGAGCCCAGAGCTGAGCTTTCAAAATATGCTCCTAAAATGCTTCAGACTACCATTCATCCCGACAAAATCCGCGAGGTTATCGGTTCGGGCGGCAAGGTTATTCAGAAGATTCAGGCCGACTGCAACTGCAAAATCGACATTGATGATGACGGTAAGGTATTTATTACCGCAGTTGACGGCGATGATGCAAAGCGCGCGCTTATGATTGTTGAAACCATTGCAAATGACCCCGAAATCGGCGCCATTTACAAGGGCAAGGTAACCCGCCTTATGACCTTTGGTGCATTCGTTGAAATCGCACCCGGTAAGGAAGGCCTTGTTCACATTTCAAAGCTTGATGTTAAGCGCACCGAAAAGGTTGAGGATGTTGTTAACGTTGGCGATGAGGTTATTGTTAAGGTAACCGAAATTGATGACCAGGGCAGACTGAACCTTTCCCGCCGTGATGCTCTCGTTGAAATCGAGGGCGCAGTGGTTGAGGATTCCGGCGAAGATGAAGCCCCCCGCAAAAGAGACAACCGCCACGGTTTTAAGAAAAGACATTAAATAATTAAAGCCGCACTTCGGTGCGGCTTTAATTGAGGAGATTTTTATGCACTGTGAAAGCTGTATAAACTATGCCTTTGATGAAGAGTTAGAGGAATATATCTGCATGGCGGCGATGGATGAGGATGAATTTGTGTCCCTTTTATCCCGTGATTACAAAGACTGCCCCTATTACCGCAACGACGATGAGTACGAAGTGGTAAGAAAGCAAATTTAGAGGTTTTTATAATGCTTAAGAAATATTTCGGCACCTGGGATTTTTATAAAAAGGTGCTGGTTTTAACACTGCCCATAATGGCGCAAAACGGAATAACAAATCTTGTAAATATGCTGGATAACGTTATGGTGGGCGCCGTTGGCACCCTGCCTATGACAGGCGTTACCGTTTCTAACACCCTGCTTTTTGTTTTTAACCTTTGCATTTTCGGCATTGTTTCGGGTGCGGGTATTTTTTCAGCCCAGTTCTACGGCAATGGCGATAACGAGGGTGTTCAGCGCTCCTTCCGCCTGAAAACATATCTTGCCCTAATTATATCGGCTGTTGGTATCGGCGTTTTGCTCCTGTTTGGCGAAAATCTTATATCCCTCTATCTGAAGGGGGAGGGTACTGCCGAGGATAGGGCGCAGGCTTTAAATTACGCCAAGGATTATCTTAACATAATGCTTATAGGCCTTGTTCCCTTTGCCCTGTCTCAGTGCTGGTCGGGCACCCTTAGAGAGTGCGACCGCCCTGTACTGCCTATGTGCGCAGGCTTTTTGGCAATGGGTGTTAATATGGTGCTTAACTATATCCTTATTTTCGGAAAATTGGGCTTTGCCCCAATGGGTGTGCGCGGCGCCGCCATTGCAACGGTTATTTCCCGCTTTGCCGAGCTTTTAACCCTTGTCATCTGGACCCGCTTGGCACATAGGAAAAACCCATTTATTGTTGGTGTATTTAAAACATTGTCGGTGCCCCTAACCCTTACAAAGAATATTCTTAAAAAGGGACTACCCCTAATGCTTAACGAGGCGCTGTGGGCCGCAGGTATGGCAACGGTTAACCAGAACTATTCCCTAAGGGGGCTGGAGGTTGTTGCCGCCAACAACATTTTGCAAACCTTCTTTAATGTTTTCTCGGTTGCCTTTATGGCGGTGGGTGTTGCCGTTGGCATAATACTTGGTCAAATGCTGGGGGCCGGGGAAAACGAAAAGGCAAGGGATGCCTGCCGAAAGCTTATAACCTTTTCGGTAGTGGTAAGCATTATTGTGGGGGTTGTCTTTTTCTTTTCGGCCTATGCTATTCCCGAAATTTATAACACAACCGAAACGGTAAAAGCAATGGCCACCGCCCTTATGCAAATCTGCGCCTTTGCAATGCCCATTGATGCCTTTGCCCACGCCGCCTATTTCACAATGCGCTCGGGCGGCAAAACAGGGGTCACCCTTATTTTTGATAGCGGCTTTGTGTGGGCAATAAGTGTTCCCGCCGCAATGCTTCTTGTTAATTTAACAAACCTTAACATTTTGTGGATTTATGCAGCCGTTCAGGCACTGAACCTTATTAAATGCATTGTGGGTTACATTTTCATAAAAAAAGGATATTGGATTAACCGAGTTGTTTCATAAAATTTGAATAATTTACAAAAACACACCTTAAAATTCAAAAAGGTGTGTTTTTTTACGTCCTAAAACGACCTTTATTTTAAGCCGAATATTCTATAATTTTAATGGATATTTTTAAAAAGGCGGAATTTTAAAATGAAGGAAATGACAAAATTTGGTGAGCGGCTCCCCGCTCTTACAAAAACCGAACTTATTTATGGTATTCTTTATCACATTTTGGGTGCCGCCTGCACCTTTTTTCTCTCCCGCGTGTGCATTGCGGGGAAAATGCTACCCTTTGGCATTGCGATGCTTTCGGGCTGCCCCCAGGTTATGCTGCCCGGGTGTATTTTTGGCGCCGTTGCGGGTTACTTTTTTCCTGCAAATCTTTTCTCCTTTGGGGTTTTCCGTTATGTTGCCGCCTGTCTTGCCGTAACAGGCATAAGGGTTATGGCGTCCTCGGTATCCTCGGTGGGAAAGCGGGTGTGGTTTTGTCTTTTCACGGCCTTTGTTACCACACTTGTCACAGGAATTGTGGCGCCCGTGGCGTCCGAAAATGCCTACCTTTTCACGGTTATTGAGGCGGTTTTGGCGGCAGGTGGGGCATATTTTTGCCACTTTGCCTGCGTTGCTGTACGCCGAAAAACCGCCGCGCGGGGACAACGGGAGTTAACAAGCGCTATAGTAGTTTTAACCCTTATTGCGGCAGGTGCCGCGGGGGTCAGCTTTGGGGGCATTTCTCTCGGAAAAATTTTGGGCTGTGGGCTTATTCTTGCCGCCGCAAGGTATGGAGGCGTTTTTTCAGCGGTTGTTTGCGGGGGCACTTTATCGGCGGCTTCGGCGCTAACAGGGGGAGATACCCTTTTATCCTTTGCCTACATTTTCGGCTCGGTGGCGGCAGGGCTTTTTAGAGATAAGGGTCGCCACATTCAGCTTATCAGCTTTGTTTTAACCCTTAGCACCTTATTTTTAAGCCAAGGTATAAACGAAAAAAGCCTGGTGGCTGTGTGCGAGCTCTTTTTTGGCGCGGCGCTGTTTTTAATCATTCCTAAAGGCGTTGGCATTGCTCTTTCAAAGGTGTTTTCCTCCTCCTTTTCGGTGGTGCAGCCGCCCTCCCTTAAAAGCACCGTTACAATGCGCCTTTCCTTTGCCGCCTCGGCACTGCGGGATGTTTCCCTAACCGTTCATCAGGTGGCGCGGGAGCTTTCAAAAATTAACACCCCCAGCTTTTCGGGGCTTGTGCAAATGCTAAAGGTGCGCGCCTGCAAGGGCTGCCCTAATTTTGAGGACTGCTGGCAAAAAAGCCGTGAGCAAACCACAGAGTTTTTAAGCGACACCCTGCTTTCTACCAAAAACGGCACGGAGCTTCGAGGCAAGACAAAGAAAACCCAGGCCGCCTGCCTTAAGGTGGAACTTTTAAGGCAAAAGGCAGGGGAAATTTTAAAGGATTACGATGCCCAGGTTGCGGCGGAAAACCGCATTCAAGAGGTGCGCGGCACCCTTTGCGACCAATTTGAGGGCATTTCAGATATGCTCAGCGAAATGGTAAATGAACTTAACTGTCAGGAGCATTACGAGGCAGGCCTTGCCTCACGCCTGGGCTTTGCCTTTAAGGAATTAGGGCTGGATGTTAAGGAGTGTGTTTGCAAAACCGATAAATTCGGCCGCCTCCAGATTGATGCCGCCATTTCAGATAGCGGCTTCGGCGCCATAAACAAAATGCAGATAATGCGCTCGGCAGGCGCTATTTGCGATAGGGATTTTGATGTTCCCATAGTTACCCGCAGTGGTGGGGAAATAAATCTTGCACTTAGGGAGCGTGCCCGCCTTTTTGCCGAGGTTGGCGCTGAGCAGATAAGTTCAAGCGGCGCAATGTGCGGCGATTCCTACAACTGGTTTAACGATGGCAAGGGCCGCCTGGTTCTCCTGCTGTCCGATGGTATGGGCTGTGGGGGCAGGGCGGCGGTGGATTCTGCCATGGCAACAGGGCTGCTCAGCCGCCTTATTAAAGCGGGCTTCGGCTTTGACTGCGCTCTGAAAATTCTTAACTCATCAATGCTCTTTAAATCAACCGATGAATCTCTAACCACGGTGGATGTTGCCTGTCTCGATTTGTTTACAGGCACCCTGGACCTTTTAAAGGCGGGTGCGGCGCCCACCTTTGTGCGCAGAAACGGTACCACGGGTAAGGCGCAAAGCACCTCACTGCCTGCAGGAATTTTAAGGGAAATCGGCTTCGATAAAGGGCAGGTGAAAATAGGCTCAAGGGATATTATTTTAATGGTTTCCGATGGGGTTATTGGGGAGGATAACGAGTGGATTTGCAGGGAGCTGGAAAAATGGGGCAACGATACCGCCCAGCATCTGGCCGAGCACATTGCCCACCTTGCCAAAGAAAAACGTAGCGATGGCCACACCGATGATATTACCGTTATTGCGGCAATTATAAGCAGAGCATAAAAAAAGGAGTGACTGTTAGTCACTCCTTTTTTTAAGTCAATTTTAAAAAACATCGTTTCTTATAATGTCCTCATAGGTTTCTCTTTTAATAACCAAGCGGTCCTTACCGCCGCGAATAGCAACCATTGCGGGGCGGGGGTTGCGGTTGTAGTTTGAAGCCATTGAGTAGTTATATGCGCCTGTGGCGAAAACGGCTACCGTATCACCTGCGCAGGGCTTTGTTAAGGGTACATTCTCCTGAATTAAATCGCCGCTTTCACAGCATTTTCCTGCAACGGTGGCAACATAGTCGGTGTTTTCGTGCGCCTTGTTGGCAACACACAGGGAATATTCACTTTTATAAAGGGCGTAGCGGGGGTTATCACACATACCGCCATCTATCAGAACATAGTTTCTAACATCCTTAATTTCCTTAACGGCGCTAACGGTGTAAAGGGTAAGGCCCGCGCTTGCCACTATGGAACGGCCGGGCTCCATATAGATAAAGGGTAGCTCCAAATTGTGTTTAGCACAGGTGTCACGAATGGTGTCGTGAACAAGCTTTATATATTCTTCATAAGGCACGGGGTCATCCTTTTCGGTGTACTTAATACCAAAGCCACCGCCAAGGTTAAGCTCACTTAGTGTAATGCCAACCTCATCTCTAACCTGAGCCATAAAGTCAATCATCTTTTCGGCGGTTACCTTAAAGGGCAGAACCTCAAAAATCTGGGAGCCAATGTGGCAGTCGGCACCAACAACCTCAACATTTTGAAGGGTGGCGGCAAGGCGCATTATATCAAGGGCCTCGCCGTTTTCCATTGCCACGCCGAACTTGGAATCAATTTGACCTGTCATAATAAACTGGTGGGTGTGGGCATCAACACCGGGTTTAATGCGGAAAAGGATTTTAACCTTTTTATTAAGGCTTCCTGCGATTTTTTCAATGCGCAGCAGCTCCTCTTTATTATCAACAATAATTCTGCCAACATTCTGGCTTATTGCCTCAAAAAGCTCTTGTTCGCTTTTACTGTTGCCGTGAAAGCAGATATCAGCAGGGTTAGTGCCTGCCTTTAAAGCTGTGTAAAGCTCGCCGCCCGACACAACATCAACACCAAGGCCGCATTCCTTTACAATTTTATACATAAAAACAGCCGATAACGCCTTGGAGGCAAAAAGCACCTTACCGCGGCCGCCGTAAAACTTATCAATAGAGTTTTTGTAGGCAAGGCAGTTTTTTATAACTACATCCTCATCCATAACATAAAGGGGGGTGGAATATTTTTCTGCAAGGTAAACGGTGTCAACACCGCCAAGGGTTAGGTGACCAAGGCTGTTTACCCCTGCGCTTTCCATAACAAATTGCTTCATTAAAAATCACCTTAAAAAAATTATATAATCAATAATACTACATTTGTTTTCCAAAAGCAATAAAAAGCGTGAAATAAATTTTGCCTTTTAAATCAAAAACGGGCGAGCCTTGCTCACCCGTGGGTTTAATACATATATTTTCTTGCGCCAAGGGCTTCAAGCTCAATGCATATATCCTGTGCGTTTTCCACCGCCACCAGAATCAGCATATCGTCAAGCTCCATTATAATGCTGTTTTGTATTTTCGAGGACTCCTTATCATTAACAAGCCCAACCGAGGCCTTGTTAGAGGTTAGGATTTGGGCAAAGCAGTCGGCAAGCTCCTTTTTCTCATCCTCATTTTTAAAGGAGAAGGCCGCCACCGCATCATAGCGGGTATCATCATCAGAAATATAGGCGGCAAAGTTTTGAAGCAGGTCGCTTGACACACCGTAATAGGCCGCCGCCTGCGCACTGCTTAGCGACGTCCAGGAAATTTCCTCACTGCAAAGGGGAAGCACCTTTTGGCAGATGCTGTAGGGCGTGTGCTTTTCGGATTTGGCGCAACCAAAAAGGCAGCAAACCATTAATACCGCAAGGCATAAGCACAGCGCTTTTTTAAAAGCCGTAGCATA
>SVPI01000005.1 GCA_015065935.1 Oscillospiraceae bacterium | reverse complement strand
TCTTATGATGAGTTGAGAAATTACTTTGGATACCCCCATCTTGATTTAACGAATCTTACATTCAAGGTTCGTGCGTGGAATGCTTGTTATTGTTTTGATGGCTATTTTGAAAAAAGCGAATCGGGAGCAATCGAAATCAGAAAGAAATATGTCAAATGCACCCCCTAAACCCAATTTGCACCCCCCTGACCTACCCAAAATCGGTTTTTAAAGAACTTTTCGGGAGAGAAATTTGTAAATTCACAGTTTTGTCCTGTTTCAAATCGTTAAATTACAACCATAATCGTTGATTTATTGGGGTAATCGTTATATTACAGGCGGCAATCGTTGAAAGACATCAAGTTTTATGATATAATATGTTAAAGGCGGTGAATTGATATGTTTGAACTGACAAATGATCAGAGAAAATGTTTTGCTCTTGTGCCTGTTCGCGATCAGTGGGAACGCATTGAAGCAAAACCAAGTCCTTACGACCAATTCAAAACATATCTTTATCTTGAAGGTGATACGATTGTCAAGTGCATTTTGTCCGGGGATTCACAATACTGCGAATATGAATTATCCGAAAAGGTTAGCCTGGATAGGAAATATTTGCTACCTAAAACGGCAAAGGGGAAGCCTACGCTTCTGTCATCTTCTACCATTCTAAAGCGCAACGGCATTGGAATGCGGTTGAATTATAATGATAAAAGCATTCACCTATACAACGAAAAAACTGAATGCTCATATTTCTTCAACAGTTATTTGCATGATGATGTTTGCGATTTAGCCGGATTCTCTCGGTGGGTTGAAACCTGGTGTAAAGAAACAACAGACTCAGACATAGCAGATATCATTCGTTTTTCTCAGCAAGAACGCAGACACATTCGTTATCAAGAAGGCGACGTATTTCGCTTCAAGATTGGTCGTAGGTTATATGGCTACGGAAGAATCCTTCTTGATTATGACAAGATGCGGAAAAAGAAGGAACCCTTCTGGGATATCCTTATGAGCAAGCCTTTGGTTTGTAGCGTATATCATATTGTTACGGATCGGGACGATGTTTCGCTTGACGAGTTGCATCATCTTGGCTCACTACCTTCAACAATTATCGCAGATAATTCGTTGTTTTATGGCGAATATAAAATCATAGGTAATTTGCCGGTTACTGAAAATGAGGACTATCCCGTAATGTATGGCAACAGTATTCATATGGGTGAAAATGCAGTTTGCTATCAATGTGGAAAAAACTTTCGTAAAATTGATAACGGAACAGCGATATGTGGAGGATTCATAAATAACGGAGTTTCCTTCAATCTAAATTTTACCTTAGATATTTTGCAACAATGCGTAGTTGAAGGATCAAACAATCCATACTGGTCACATTATTATCCGCATTGGGTTGATAGAGACTTGCGCAATCCGAAGCATGCCGAAAAACTACAAGCGGTAAAAGAGCAGTTTGGATTATAAAAATTGCACCCCCCAATCTAGAATTGCACCCCCTTGACTCAAAAGGGGGTGCATTTGTATTAAAATTAGGGTTAGTCTTCAGAAAAACAAAAAGACAAGTCACTTGACTTGTCTTTTTTTCTTTAATTTAGAACTCAATCGCATAAACCGTTGCATTTTTAAGTTTAATTTCCAAAGAAATATTTTTGCCTTTTAAATCACTTAACGGTTTTTTCCAACGCAATTCGCCGTTTAATGTATCTTTTTTAACACCATTAAAATCTTCGTGGGTAAAACCCTCTAAAATGTTTCCGTTTTCGCCAAGAATGGCGACTGATACATTGCCGCAATGATTTACTACGGTGTTGATAAAAATTGATTCAGACTCAAATTTAAAAGGCTTTGTGGTTACCGCTCCTTTTTTTGCGAAACAACCTGCAAATCGGTCCTTTTTAAATGTAGCAACGTTAAGGGCAGTTGTGCGGGTGATTGCCTGCGCTTCTTTTGCTTTAGGTATTTTTTCATCAACTACGCGCTTTATGTTTTCAGGAATTTGGTCATAAGAAAAGTAGTGAAGTTCCGGTGTTGCGGAATAGAAAATTTTCATTTCGTCACCAACCAAAACAGGAGCTGCACAAAAAATCATTCCATAATCATTGCCTTGTTCGAGTTTGAATTCTTTTGAATTGTTGATAAAGGGTTTTCCATCGTTTAAGTAATTCCAGTTTTCACCATCGTTGCTGTATGCAAGAGATGCATAGACCTTCATATTATCTTTGTTGTTTTTATCGAAATTTGCTATGCTTACAACACCGATATAACAGTTATCTGCTAGTCTTGCTATCGGCATTGAATAGGGTTGCATTTCTAATTTTCCTTCTAAAACAAGCTTTGGTTTTGTGAAACACGGGCTCACTCCTTTAAGTTCGGCGCCTTGCGTTTCAAGATTTTGTATATCGCGTATTGATTTTACAATATCGGTGCTTTTAAGGGCAATAACCTGTCTTATTTCACCAATAAAGGCGCGGGTTATAATTACGTAACGTGAAAGTTCCGGCGACCAAAAAATCTGATTATGTGTATCACCGGGCAAACGTGTAAAATCGTTATCCAAGCGACTTAAAACCCTTGTAGGAGTATTCCAATGAATACCATCCTCAGAATAGTTAACGCCAACACCGTCCATAGCGCAGGCAAACAAAAAAGGCGGCTCGTTTTCATTTAAGTTTTTGTGAACGCCCATTCCGTGTTCGCCGATAAAAACAATATTGGTGCCAATAATTTCTCCATCTTCGGTTTTGTAAAAAAATTCGCCGCAACAAGGCCTTGTCCAGTTTATACCATCGTTTGATTCCATATAACAAAGTGCCGAATCAAGTTCTCTTATTACACCTTTAGCGGTGTTTTCAAAATTGCCAAGGTTGATACAATTTGTATTGTTTTTATCAATAATGCGGTCAACCCAATATTTTGCCGCTTTCGAAAAATACCAAACTTTGTATATCGCCTTGTTTTTTCCATCAACGCTGACACCGTTTTCATCAAAAAGAACAAAGGGGTATAAAATTGTCATTAAATCTTCCCAAACAGGAATTGTACAGTTTTTCGGAATAGAAAAAGCATTGTGCCAAAAAACGCTTGTATTCGCTTTTGTAATGCTTCCAAATTTAAGCTCGGTATTTTCTTTGCATTTAATAAAACTTTCATCAAAGAAGTATTTCTTCATATTTACACCGCCTTCTTAATTAAAAGGGAGAGTGTCAGGGTCGATAACGCCATCTGACCATAGTGTTTGCCTTAAAACATTTGTGTCAACCGATGTAAAATCTCCGTTAGCCAAGCTTGCGGCAACACCTGCCGCCTGACCCATCATCATACAAGGCCCCATAATTCTTGCAGGACCCAAAACTTCTCTTTCAACACTTATACATCGTCCCGCAACAATTAAATTATTTGCGCCTTTGGGCAAAAGTGAACCGTAGGGAATGCGAATAACAACGTGTTTTCTTTCGTCTTTTGGTGCTCTGACACTGCCCATCATTGGGTCATAACCCGATTTGACAGGATCGGGCAGATCAAAGTTATAGGTTGTTGCAGCAATGGTATCATCAAATTTTTTACCATTTAATGCATCAAAAACGGTAACGGTTTTTTGCCCTATGATTCTCCTTGTTTCGCGAACTCCCAAATGGTCGGCAATCTTTCGGATTCTTGAGTTTTTAAAACCGGGGAAGTGTTCTTTTAGAATTTCATAAAGTCTTACACAGTCTTTTCGGCCTGCAATTATTGCCCTGGTAACATCTTCTTCCTTTGTGCCGTCAATGCCGCGTTGACGCAATGTGTTAATAAGAAAAACGTCTTCTTCAACAAGTCTTACGCCAACAAAAATATCAACAGGGAAGTCCCAAATACCTTCCTCGGTTAGTTTATCAATAATTTCAATAAGTTTCGGTGATTGGTGCTCGTTTTGATATGTTACAAGCTCGGTTGTGTCAACATTTTCAAGGTGCATTTCGGTGGAAGCGGGAGTCATAAGACCATCTTCTTTACGGCCTTTTTCAAAAGGAAGACCGCACATATAAACAACATCAGCATCTCCCGTGCAATCGGCAAACATTTTTGCCTCAATTCGCACGAAGCCATCCTTATTATAAACAATAACAGCCTTTAGATTTTCGTTAAAATCAACATCGGTTATAACTGTGTTAAAATAGATTCGAACGCCTGCTTCAACACACATTTCATCAAGGCAAATTTTAAGAGCGGTTTCACCGCAAGAAATACCCGATGCCATTCTTGGATACCAACCAAAAGGATTAAAGGATAAGTCAATATCGTTTGGCTCAATAGCCTGACCTTTTTTAATAAGGCGATCGGTCAGTTCATCGAAAATGCCGCCAACTACACGAACATGCTTGTTGTTATTATCAAGTTTTCGCCCGCCAAGGAGCTGATTAACCCCTGCCGCAGTTGCAACGCCACCTAAAATGGCGTTTTTTTCTATTAAAGCAACCCGTAAACCTTTTCGCGCCGCGCTTACAGCTGCTGCAAAACCTGCAACACCACCGCCGCAAACAACAAAATCATAATTGTCTGTCCTTTTAATGTTCATTTTACCGCCTCCCATATAATATATTTTAATGTTAGCACTCAAAATTGACATATAAAATGGAATATGTTATTATTTACATATAAAATATTCCAAAGGAGGGGCAAAATGAAATTTTTAGATTGTATGCTGCGCTCAATGGATAAATTTGGTCTTGAAAAGGGAAAACAGCCAACGGATGCTTTATTTTATGTTTTAGAAGGTGGTTTTGATTTAACGGTTAATGGTAAAACTGTTTCTATAAAGCCCAATGATTTAGTTGCTTTTCCAAAAAATATTAGTTTTGAAAGACACATAACCTCACAGCTTAAATTTTATTACATTAAGGCGGTTTTTGAAAAAGATTTACCCTGCGGTATTTTGCCTGTTAAAAATAAAATGCGCCTATTATCAACCTTTGCTTTTATGCTAGAAGCAAGTAAGAACAGTAAAGAATATGCAGAATATTTTTTAAACGATGTCTTTATGCAAATAAGCGCCGAGGAAGCGTTTGTTTCTAAGCCCAAAAACCCCTTAGTTGAAGAGATTATACAATTTTTCAAAGAAAACCTGAAAGAGAAAATTTCGCTAAATCTTTTAACCAACAAATTTCGTATTTCAAAGTCGGGTATTATTGAACTTTTTAAAAATTCAACAGGAATAACACCAATAAAGTATCTTTCAAACCTTCGTTTAAAGGAAGCAGAGGAGTTGCTAATCACCAGTGATTTATCCTTAACAGAGATTGCCGATATTTGCGGTTATGACAACGCGTTTTATCTTTCCAACGCCTTTAAAATGGAAAAAGGCGAATCGCCAAAGTTTTTTAGAGAGAAACATAGAATATAAAAAAGCACTCCGTTTTAGCGGAGTGCTTAAATTTTTAATTCTTATCTCTGAACGCGGCCTGAACCGTCGCCGCCTGCAAGCTTTTCAATCTCTTTTACTCCAACGCGGTTGTAGTCGCCTTCAATTGTATGCTTAAGTGCAGATGCAGCAACTGCAAACTCAATGGCCTCCTGGGTATTTTTGCCGTTCAAAAGGGCATAAATAAGACCGCCGCCAAAGGAATCACCGCCGCCAACGCGGTCAACAATTCTTAAATGATAGGTTTTAGAGAAGCAGTAGTTTTCGCCATCATAAAGCATACCTGCCCAGTCATTATCACTGGCGGAAATAGAGGTGCGAAGGGTTATAGCAACCTTCTCAAAACCGAATTTATCAGCAAGCTGTTTTGCAACGCTCTTGTAGCCGTCGTGATTAAGCTTGCCGCCGTAAATATCGGTATCCTCAGCCTCAATGCCGAAAACATCCTTTGCATCCTCTTCATTGGAAATGCAAACATCAACATATTTGCAAAGCTCTGTCATTGCCTCTCTGGCTTCGGCTCTGGTCCAAAGCTTGCCGCGATAGTTTAAATCGCAGGAAATCTTAACGCCCTTTGACTTTGCGGCAATGCAGGCCTGCTTGCAGATTTCAACAAGGTTTCCACCGAGAGCGGGGGTAATACCTGTGAAATGGAACCAGTCGGCACCTTCAAAAATGCTGTCCCAATCAAAATCGGCAGGGGAGGCTTCCTGAATGGAGGAATGAGCGCGGTCATAAATACAAACCGAGCCGCGCTGTGAAGCGCCTTTTTCGAGGTAATAAATACCAACTCTGTCTCCTCCGCGAACGATTTTAGAGGTGTCAACGCCAAAATAACGAAGGGAATTAACAGCAGCCTGACCGATAGCGTGGTCGGGAAGCTTAGTAACATAAACTGAATCCATTCCATAGTTTGCAAGGGACACAGCAACGTTTGCTTCACCGCCGCCAAAGGTTGCCTGCATTTGGTCGTTTTGGAAGAAACGATAATAACCGTTAGGTGCCAAACGAAGCATAAGTTCACCGAAAGTAACAATTTTAGCCATTTTTATTTTCTCCTTTAATAGTAATTATACACCTGAATAGGCAGAAAATCCGCCATCAATAGGAAGAACAACGCCGGTTATAAAGCCTGCTGCTTCTTCATTTACAAGGAATAAAAGACCGCCTTCAAGCTCCTCGCTTTCGCCGAAGCGACCCATAGGAGTTGCGGCAAGAATTTTACCTGTTCTGGCAGTGGGAGTTCCGTCCTCATTAAAGAGAAGCTTTGCGTTCTGTTTTGTTGAGAAGAAACCGGGAGCAATAGCGTTAACGCGGATGCCAACCTTTGAGAAATGAACAGCAAGCCACTGTGTAAAGTTGGAAATTGCAGCCTTTGCGCCTGAATAGGCGGGGATTTTGGTAAGGGGAGTGTAGGCATTCATTGAGGAAATGTTAAGAATGCTGCAGCCCTTTCTGCCAACCATCTGCTTTGCGAAAGCCTGTGTGGGAATAAGGGTACCGAGGAAGTTAAGGTTAAATACGAAACCAACGCCATCAGCCTCTAAATCAAAGAAGCTTTTTGTGTCGGCATCAATATCGCCAAGCTCAAAATATTCTTTATCGGTTGTGGCTCTCGGATTATTTCCGCCTGCGCCGTTAATAAGAAGGTCACAGGGACCAAAATCAGCCATAACCTTTTTTGCAACCTCTTCACAGATTGCTTTATCAAGAACGTTGCAACCGTAGGCTTTGGCAATGCCGCCTTCGGCAACAATTTCATCGGCAAAGCCTTGTGCTGCAGCCTCGTTTAAATCAAGAAGCGCAACCTTGGCGCCGGCCCTGGCAATAACCTTTGCAAAATGACTGCAAAGAACGCCGCCTGCGCCTGTTACAACGGCAACCTTGCCGGTTAAATCGGTGTTTAAAACATTCATTTTCATTGCTTTTTCTCCTTATTTTGCTTTTTCGGCGGCTTCAAAAAGGCCATTAATATAGGCAGCGCCCAGCGCTCTGTCAAAAAGACCATAGCCGGGTTTGCCTGTTTCGCCCCAAATCATTCTGCCGTGGTCGGGGCGAACGTAGCCCTTAAAATTATTATCGGTAAGAGCCTTAACAATTTCATATATATCAAGGCTACCACAGGAGGAAAGGTGAGCGCGTTCCTCAAATGAGCCATCCTCCATAACCTTAACGTTTCTAATATGCATAAAGCCGATGCGGTCCATTTCGGCATATTTTCTAACCATTTTGGGAATGTCGTTGGTTTTTGCGCAACCAAGGCTGCCTGTGCAAAGGCAAAGGGTGTTAGCAGGGGAATCAACCAGCTTTAAGAAGCGGTCAAGATTTGCTTCGCAGGTAATAATTCTTGGAAGTCCGAAAATGGGATATGGCGGGTCATCGGGATGAATTGCCATTCTAACGCCGCATTCCTCAGCAACAGGGATAACCTTTTTAAGAAACTTTTCAAGGTTGTTCCAAAGTCCCTCTTCACCAATTTCGCCATAGGCTGTAATAAGCTCGCGAACCTCGGCTTGAGTGTAGCTTGAATCCCAACCGGGAAGATGAATATCATCCTTAAGGGGGTCAAGACCTCTCATTTGGTCCCAATACATAACAAGGCTTGTTGAGCCATCGGGAGCCTTTTTATCAAGCTGAGTTCTTGTCCAGTCAAAAACAGGCATAAAATTGTAGGTCACGCATTTAACGCCATACTTTGCGCAACGGCGAATGTTCTCGCAGTAAACCTCTAAAAGCTCATCAACATTGCCGCGGCCAAGTTTTATATCCTCGTGAACAGGAATTGACTCAACAACATCAAAAATAAGACCGTGCTTTTCGCAGGAATCCTTTAACTTTTTAATGCTTTCTTCTGGCCAAACCTCACCGGGTTTAACATCATAAACTGCAGAAACGATACTGCGCATACCGGGAATTTGAGAAATGTACTCAAGGGAAATGGGGTCATCCTCGCCATACCAGCGGAAGGAAAGCTTCATATCCATTTTATTTTACCTCCAAGCCAAAATATTTAAGTGCATTATTTGCACTGATGTCCTGAACAATTTTGCCGACTGCATCAATATCATCGGGATATTCTCCGTTTTCAACCCATTCGCCGATTAAATCACAGAGAATTCTTCTGAAATATTCGTGGCGGGTGTAGCTTAAAAAGCTGCGGGAGTCGGTAAGCATACCGATAAAGTTGCCAAGCAGGCTTAAATTTGCCAGGGAAACCATTTGGTCACGCATACCTTGTTTGTTATCATTAAACCACCAAGCCGAGCCGTGCTGCAATTTTCCGGCAATTTCGCTGCCCTGGAAGGCACCGATGATGGTGTCGAGGAAAGCATTGTCTGCCGCATCGAGGCTATAAAGAATTGTGCGGGGCAGGCTATTTGTGCTGTAAAGGGAATCCAGCAGCTTTGCAACCTTTGCGGCGCCGTTGTTAGGACCGATGCAGTCAAAACCTGTATCGGGGCCTAAGGTGTTAAACATTTTTGTGTTGGGGTTTCTTAAACAGTTGTAATGAATCTGCATAGCCCAACCAAGGCGAACATATTCTTTTCCGCAGAACTTTAAAAGCTCAGTTTTAAGCATTTCGGCTTCAATTGCGGTAACTGCTTTTCCTGAAAGACCTTTTTTAATAATTTTATCAAGTGTCTTTTCATCGGCAGGGCAGAAAATCATAAAATCAAGGCCGTGGTCGCTGGCCTTACAGCCGACCGTGTCAAAGAAATTCATTCTATCGCGCAGAGCAGCCTTCAGGCTTTCAAAGGAGTTGATTTTAACACCGCTAACAGAAGACAGGGAAGCGATATACTCCTTCCAGCCTGCTTTATCAATATTAAATGCTTTATCGGGGCGGAAGGAAGGCGCAACAACCGTTTTAAGGGTGCCTTGCTCCTTAATTTTAATGTGCCACTGGAGATTGTCGGTGGGGTCATCGGTTGTGCCGATAAAAGCAACATTACTTTGTTCAATAAGGCCGCGAACGCTCATTTGAGGCTCTTTTAATTTTGCTTCGGCCAGGTCCCAAACCTCTTTTGCGGTGTCGGCGTTTAAAACGCCATCATAACCGAAATATTTTTTGAGTTCAAGATGGCACCAATGATACATTGGGTTACCGATTGCCTTAGGTAGTGCTTCAGCAAATTTTTGGAATTTTTCAAAATCGGTGGCATCGCCTGTGATATAGCGCTCATCAACGCCGTTAGAACGCATAACGCGCCATTTGTAATGGTCGCCACCAAGCCAAACCTGCGTTATGTTTTCAAAGCGCTTATCCTCAAAAATTTCCTTTGCGCTTACGTGGCAGTGATAGTCAACAATAGGCATATCAGCGGCGTAAGAGTGATAAAGCGTTTTTGCAGTATCGGTGGAGAGCAAAAAGTTTTC
This sequence comes from Oscillospiraceae bacterium, assembly GCA_015065935.1. Classification (GTDB taxonomy): domain Bacteria; phylum Bacillota; class Clostridia; order Oscillospirales; family Acutalibacteraceae; genus SIG587. The sequence goes on along the minus strand of SVPI01000005.1, from coordinate 81,407 downwards.
ATCCATAAATTTTTTCATTCATAACACAACCTTTTCGGTATTATAAACCAATTTTAACACATTTTTTCACAATGTTAATTGCACAAATTGTTTGACATATTGCAAATATTGCGGTAATATAACCTTATAATACATTAAGGGGCATTTTATGCGAGAAATTTCACAAAGTTTTGACCCGCGCCAGGTTATGAAAAGCAATGAGTTTGAGGTTTTTCATTATAAAAAATCAGGCGCTGAGGACGTTCAGGTGCATCACCATACCTTTTATGAGGTGTACTGTTTTTTGGATGGTGATGTGGAATATTGGGTCGAAGGCAGTCTTTACAGGCTCAAAAAAGGTGATTTACTGCTAATTAACCCAATGGAGCTGCATAGACCGATTCTTAAAAGTGACAGTAAAAATTACGAGCGAATAGTGCTGTGGATTGATAAAAACTATCTAGAAAGTTTATCAGAAACGACCGAGGATTTAACAAAATGCTTTGATGTTAGTGACCCCGATCATAAAAACCTGTTGCGCCCCGATGAATATGAACGCTCAGGAATAATCGCAAGGCTTGGTGATTTAATTAGAGAATTTTATGGAAATTCTTATGGTAACAAGCTTTGTGCTTATGGTATATTCCTGCAATTTATGGTTGAAATCAACCGTATGTCGGTTTTGCAAAAGGATAATTTAAAGCAAAAAAAGGAAATTTCACCTTTAGTTTCGAGGGTTTTAAATTATGTTTCCGAACATTTAAGTGAAGAGCTGTCGCTAGAGAAAATTGCCCAACACTTTTTTGTAAGCAAATATTATCTTTCTCACGAATTTACAAGTTCGGTGGGCATTGGGCTCTATCGTTATATTACCATTAAAAGGCTGGTTATTGCGCGCCAAATGCTTGCAGATGGTAAAACAGCAGGGGAGACAAGCACACTTTGCGGATTTAAGGATTATACAAACTTTTTCAGAGCCTTTAAGGCTGAATATGGTATTAGCCCAAGTGGTGCCCAAAAGGTAAGGAAAAACTAACCTTTTCTTTGAAGTTCACGGTATTCTTTAGGTGTTTTACCAGTGTGTTTTTTAAAAATTCTTGAAAAATAGTGTACATCTACAATACCGCAACGCTGTGCAATGGTTTGGATTTGCAAATTCGTTGTATCAAGCAACTGCTTTGCATAATTCACCCTTTTTTTATTGACATAATCGGTTAGTTTTTCTCCGGTTTCCTTGTGGAAAATATTTGAAAGATAGGCAGGGCTAATGTTTTGAAGCTGTGCAAGATGATTTAAACTTAAATCTGCGGTTAGGTCGCTATCAATAAAAATTATTGCCTTTTGAACAGGGGCAGAATAGCTTTTTATAGAGTTTTCCTTTACAAGATAACAGTATTTTCTTAAAATTCTTGACATAAGCGTAGAAATTGCCGATAAATTTGAAATATCTTCAATTTCTTTTGCAAAGCCGGATGAAACCCTATCAATATATAAAGGATGAACGCCGCCGCTTTCGGCGGCTTTTCTTAATATTGTATTCATAATAATAGCATAATTTTTATAATTACGAAGCTTATCGTTAATTCTATCTTCAAATGAGATTTCAGTAAAGTTAGATATAAGTTTTTCAACAATATGAATCTGACCGCGAGAGACAGCGTTTATCAGCTCATTTTCAAAGGCGTAACGTGCCTCCATCATTTTCATATTAATAAGGGTTTTTTCCTCATCATCAAAATTATTTTCATCGTTTTGTAAAATGGGTAGGGAAGCATTTTTATCTTGCTCTAACTCAATATATTGTATAGGTTTAGCACTTTGCCAAATTTTTTCACAAAATGCCTCAATGAAATTAAAGAAAAAGCTTGAATCGGCAACATAGGGCATACCACTATAGTAATTTTCAAGCATTTTTAAATATTTTAAATCAATTTTTAATTGTTCCATTAAAAAAACAACATCTTCTTTAGTGAAAATTGTTTTTAAAAAAGGACCAATTAGTAAAATATCCTCATTACTTTCGGGTAATAAGAAAAAAATGTAACTACCTGAAAATTTATCGGTAAAGAAATAAATTATTTTTTCCTCAATATCGCCAAATACTTCGTGGAAGTTCTTTTTATATTCATTCTTTAAATTTAGCAACAGGCGCAACCCATTATCGATGCTACTGTCAATACAGTTATTACGTTTTAAAATTGTTGTGTTAATTCGACATTTTCTTAATGAATTTTGAAGTAAATTAAGTTCTGCAGCGTATTTCAAAGGTTTCACCTGCCATTATTGGTAATGAATAACAAATTTTATCTAATCTTTTGGATTATTATAGTACATTTTCAAATAAAATTCAACAAAAATTTATGTCCAAATATAAAAATTGTGCAAAAACAATTAAAAATTTTCCTAACAAAAGTTTTTAGGGTAAGTTATAATAAATATGAAATGCTCTGGGTTTGAGCACTAATTATTTTAAAGAGAGGTAAAGTTTTATGGAAAACAAAACTCCACGCAAGTTTGGCATACGTGACAGTATTGCCTATGCGGCCGGTGACCTTGGTTGTAATATGAGTTTTGCACTTAAGGGCACAATGTCAATTTTCTGGACACAATTTATGGGTATGGACCTTTGGTATGCATTATTGCTTATCATCGTTCAGGTTTGGGATGCTATTAATGATCCTCTTATCGGTTCAATCATTGATGCAGACAAGCGTACATACAAGCGTAACAAGTTTTTGGCTTACATTTGGGCCGGTTCTATTGGCTTGATTGTTGGTGGAGCTTGCTGTTTCTTGCCTTTCCCCAATGCTCCTACATGGGCTAAATTCATAATCTTTATTGCAGGTTATGTTGTTTGGGATGCTTTTTACACCGTTGCCAATGTTCCTTACGGTTCTTTGCTTTCTTTAATTTCTAATGACGTTAAAGACAGAGCTTCGCTTTCCGCTTGGCGTTCCATTGGTTCTATTTTTGGTAATATGTTACCTATGGTTATTCTTCCCTTCATTATTTATGATAAGGATAACAACCTTATTGGTGAACGTGTATTCATCGCCGCTCTTATCATGGGTGTACTCGGATTTATTTGCTTCCAGTTTATGATTCGCAATACCGAAATTCGTGTTGATACCGATGTTACATTAAACGAAGAGCAACCTAAATTTAATGTTTTCAAAGCATTTGTAAACTTTATTAAGAATAGACCTGCAGTTGGTGCAACAATTGCAGCAATGGGTATGTTTATTGGTATGCAGGGTGCTACTACCGCCGTTACCGTTATCTTCCAGTCCTACTTCAAAAACGTTCAAATTTCCGGTATTGTTCAATTATTCGCAATGATTCCTATCGTTGTTTTCACTCCTCTTGCACGTAAAATGGTTGCTAAATACGGCAAAAAGGAACTTGCTACATTTGGTTCAATAGTTTCTATTGTTGCAGGTCTCGGCCTTTTTGTTATTATCCCCAGCAACACAAACTTAGATCTTATCATTTATATTGTTTGCCAGCTTTTCTTCTCCCTTGGTCTTGGTATTTATTCAACCGTTTCTTGGGCTATGATGGGCGATGCTATCGACTATAACGAATGGAAAACCGGTAGACGTGAAGAAGGTACTGTTTATTCACTTCACTCCTTCTTCCGCAAACTTGCACAAGGCATTGGTCCTTCACTTGTTTTGATTATCATGGTTGCATTCGGATATGTTGGTGCAAACGAAGGAAATCAGCTTTGGGAAGTTGCTGTTAATATGCGCTATATCGTTGCAGCAACATTCTTATTCTCTGCAATTCTTCAATTTGTTGGTCTTGGTCTTGTTTATAATCTTGATAAGAAAACTCTTGAAAAAATGAATGCTGAACTCGGTCGCGAGATTGAAGCAGAATAATAAATTTCAAATTTGTACGACCGCTAACCGCGGTCGTACTTTTTAAAAATTTAAAATTTGTTTAAACTTTCAATTCCATCTTAATGTATAATCTAATTAGTTTAAGTTTTCCGGAGGTTTTTCTTTATGCGAAATATTATCAATTTTAATGCGAAATGGGCCTTTACAAAACTTGCCACAGAAATTCCTACCGAAATTTCAAATAAATGGTGCTTTGTAAACCTGCCTCATTGCTTTAATGCTATTGATGGTCAGGATGGTGACAATGATTATTATCGTGGCACCGCCTACTATGCCAAGGCTTTAAATAAGGCCGATTTACCTGAGGCTGACCGTTATTATCTGGAAATCAGAGGTGCAAACTCCTCTGCCGATGTTTACTTAAACGGCAAGTGTCTTGCACACCACGATGGTGGTTATTCAACCTGGCGTGTTGATTTAACCGATTCCCTCGAGGCTGTAAATATTCTTACCATTGCTGTTGATAACTCTGCTAATGATAGAGTTTATCCTCAAATGGCCGATTTCACCTTCTATGGTGGTATTTACAGAGATGTTAACATTATTTGCGTTAACGAATCACACTTTGACCTTGATTATTATGGTGGTCCCGGCATTGCTGTTACTCCTGAAATCAAGGGTGCTGATGCCGATGTTACCATTGAAACATTTGTTACAAACGGCAAAATGGGACAGCAGGTTCATTATGTTATTGAGGACAAAGAGGGAAATACTGTAGCCGAAACCACCTCTAATGATACAAAGGTTGTTTTAACCATTAAGGATGTAACCCTTTGGCACGGCAGAAAGAATCCTTATCTCTATACCGCCAAGGCCGAGCTTATTGAGAATGAAACTGTTCTTGATAATATTTCTGCTCGTTTTGGCTGCCGTACCTTTAAAATTGACCCCAATAACGGCTTTATCTTAAACGGAGAAGAGTATCCTCTGCGCGGTGTTTCCCGCCATCAGGACCGTTGGGGTAAGGGCAATGCTCTTTCTAAAGAGGACCACAAGGAAGATATTGAGTTAATTTACGAGCTTGGCGCAACCACCATTCGTTTAGCTCACTATCAGCACGACCAGTGTTTTTACGACCTTTGCGATGAGTATGGTCTTGTAATTTGGGCCGAAATTCCTTATATTTCAAAGCATATGCCTACAGGCCGCGAGAACACAATTTCTCAGATGAAGGAACTAATTACCCAAAACTATAACCACCCATCCATTGTTGTTTGGGGTCTTTCAAACGAAATTGGTATTGGCGGCAGCGATGATGATTTACTGGAAAATCACCGCATTTTAAATGATATGTGTCACGAAATGGATAAGACGCGTTTAACAACCATTGCAGCTGTTTCAATGTGCAAAATGGATGACCCTTATCTCCAAATTCCCGATGTTGTTTCCTACAACCACTATTTCGGTTGGTACGGCGGCGAAACCGATATGAACGGTCCTTGGTTTGATAAGTTCCATAAAATGCATCCGAACATTCCTATCGGCTGCTCTGAATATGGCTGTGAAGCCCTTAATTGGCACACCTCTGAACCCCGCCAGGGCGATTACACCGAGGAATACCAGGCATATTACCATGAGGAGCTAATTAAGCAGTTCTTTACCCGCAAATATATGTGGGCAACCCATGTTTGGAATATGTTTGACTTTGGTGCCGACGCTCGTAATGAGGGCGGCGAAAATGGTCAAAACCACAAGGGTCTTGTTACTATTGACCGTAAGTATAAAAAGGATGCTTTTTATGCTTACAAAGCATGGCTTTCCGATGAAAAATTCGTTCACCTTTGTGGAAAGAGATATATTGATAGGGTAGAGGATGTAACTAAGGTTACCGTTTATTCAAATCTTCCCGAGGTTGAGCTTTTTGCAAACGGAGTAAGCCTTGGCAAAAAGACTGCTGATGACCATTTCTTCTACTTTGAGGTTAAGAACGTTGGCGAAACAAAACTTACTGCTGTTGCAGGCGAGTTTAAGGATGAAAGTGTTATCCGCAAGGTTGACACCTTTAACGAGGAATACCGCCTTAAAGAAAAGGGTGCAATTCTCAACTGGTTTGATATTGATGCGCCTGAGGGATATCTCTCATTAAACGATAAAATGAGCGATGTTCTTGCTACCTTGCAGGGCAAAATGCTCTTTATGAGCCTTGCCGGCAAGCTTATGGGTGGTAAGGGTAAGGATGGCAAAATGGAAGCCATGGGCTTTGAAATCGGCCCAGATATGATGAGTATGATGGGCGGATTTACCGTGCTTCGCCTCTTTACACTTATGGGCGGTATGGCTGATATTAAGTTTACTAAGGAACAGCTCCTTGACCTTAACGCTAAGCTTAATAAAATTAAAAAGCCTAAAACAAAATAAATAATTTTAAGAGCAGGAAATTTCCTGCTCTTATTTTTTTACAAATTTTGTTGAAGAAATTTTCTCTTTATAGTATAATATTAAGAAATCCGTTTTTTGGAGGAAATTCCTTTATGATAAATAATAACAGTAACTTATTCGGCGTTAGCTGTGTAGCGTTGAGGGACTTAATTGTTTTTCCTAATATGGTGCTGAATTTTGATGCCGGCAGAAAAAAGAGTATTGAAGCGATTAAATCGGCAATGGCAGGGGATAGAGGCATTTTTCTTGTAACCCAGTATGAAACCGCCGTTGAAGACCCAAAGCAAAACGATGTTTACACCGTTGGCTGCTATGCAAAAATCCGTCATATTCTTAAGATTTCTGAAAATGAAATAAGGGTATTGGTTGGTGGCGTTAAGCGTGCAAAGCTTAATTTGCTTTATAACGAAGGCACACACCTTAAAGCTGATATAACACTTTTTGATGATGAGCCCATTAAAAGAAGCGAAAATTATGTTGAGGCACTTTTCAGAAAGGTAAAAGAAAATTTTGAAAAGTATGCTCTTGTAAATGGCAGAATCCCTCCCGATATTATTATGGAGGTTGCTTCTGCAAATAGCCTTTCGTATCTTTGTGATTATATTGCTATGCAAATTCCCGCTTCTATGGATGATAAACACGTTTTACTTGAGGAAGCAAATGTTATTAATCGTGCAAAGGCGCTTACTCTCCTCCTTAAAAAGGAAGGTCAAATCATTGCATTTGATAAAAAAATCGATGCCGAGGTCAGAACCGCAATGGATGACCAGCATAGAGAATATTATATGCGTGAACAAATAAAAGCGTTAAATAACGAGCTTTACGGCGATGACAGTGGTGATGAAATTGAAGATTACCGAAGCCGCATTTTATCACTAAATGCACCTGAAGAAATTAAAGAAAAACTAAACATTGAAGTTAATAAGTTGCTAAAAATGCCGGCAGGCTCACACGAGGCTACCGTTGTAAGAAACTATCTTGATATTTGCCTTGAGCTTCCGTGGCTTAACGTTACAAAGGTTTCAAAAGATATTTCAAGGTCTCAAAAAATTCTTGACCGTGATTTTTATGGTATGAAAAAGGTTAAGGACAGAATCCTTGAAATGCTGTGTGTTTATAACCTTAAAACCGATATCAGCGGTCAAATTATTTGCCTCGTAGGCCCTCCGGGCGTTGGTAAAACATCTATCGGTAAAACAATTGCAGAATGTATGGGAAGGCGCTTTGCAAGGCTCTCTCTTGGCGGTGTTAGCGACGAAGCCGAAATCAGAGGACATAGAAAAACCTATATTGGTGCAATGCCTGGCAGAATTATAAATGCTGTAAAACAGGCAGGTAGCAACAATGCACTTATTTTACTAGATGAAATCGACAAACTGGGCAGAGATTATAAAGGCGACCCTGCCGCCGCGCTCCTTGAGGTGCTTGATGGCGAACAAAATTCCACCTTTACCGACCACTACATTGAACTGCCTTATGATTTAAGCAAGATAGTGTTCATTGCAACGGCAAACTCGGTGGATACAATTCCGCCCGCACTTTTTGACCGACTTGAAATTATTGAGCTTTCAAGCTATACAAGGGAAGAAAAGTTTAATATTGCTAAAAAATTTCTTATTAAGCGACAGCTTCAAAAACACGGTCTTACTGCTAAAGATTGCAAAATTACCGATGATGCTATTTACGCTATTATTGATGGTTACACGAGAGAATCGGGTGTAAGACTACTTGAGCGACAAATTGCTACTTTGTGCAGAAAAGCTGTTAAGGCTATCATTAAGGAAAACGCGACAAAACTGGTTATCAAGGCAGAGGATTTACGCCAACTTATCGGTCCTCAAAAATATTCGGCCGATTTAATTGAATGCAGTGATGAGGTTGGTCTTGTAAATGGCCTTGCTTGGACCAGCGTTGGCGGGGAACTATTACCCCTTGAGGTTTGCGTTATGGAGGGTACCGGAAAAGTAGAACTCACAGGTAGTCTTGGTGATGTTATGAAGGAATCTGCCAGAGCAGCCATCACATTTATTCGTGCTAATGCAAATGCATTGGGCGTTGATGGGGAATTTTACAAGACAAAGGATATTCACATTCACGCACCCGAAAATGCTGTTCCAAAGGATGGTCCTTCGGCAGGTGTAACCATTACCACGGCTATTGTTTCAGCCCTCACAGGAAAAAGAGTTCGCCGTGATATTGCAATGACAGGTGAAGTTACTATTAGAGGTAGAGTGCTTAAAATTGGTGGCCTTAGAGAAAAAGCAATGGCGGCACACCGTGGTGGCATTAAAACTGTGTTTATTCCTAAAGAAAATGTTGCTGACTTAAGCGAGCTTGATGATACTGTAAGAACCAAGCTTAATTTCATTCCTGTACAAAATGTTACTGAAATTTTAAATTACGCTTTTGTAAGTGAAAACTTAACTGATGAAAATAGCGATGCGTTTACGGAAAAAATCAATTTTATTCCTGAAAAAACGGCAATTCGCTCTACCGCTCAGTAAAATTGGAGGCAATGATGAATTATAATACGGCTATTTTTGAACAGGCCTTTGGAACCTTTGAACAGCTGACAAAATCTGACCTGCCGGAAATTTGTTTTTCGGGCAAATCAAATGTTGGTAAATCATCTCTAATAAACCGCTTATTAGGTAGAAAAAATCTTGCAAGGGTCAGCACAAAGCCCGGAAAAACAGTTACAATTAATTTTTATAAGCTTGACTGTGCGCGCCTGGTAGATTTACCGGGTTATGGCTACGCTAAGGTACCTTTTGCCGAAAAGGACCGTTGGTCAACCTTAATGGAGGGCTACTTTAAATCGGGCAGAAACATAAAAAATGTGTTTCAGCTTATTGATATGCGCCATAGGCCCGGGGATTTTGATATTACAATGCTTAAGTTTTTAAAAGCAATGGATATTCCGTGTTCGGTAATTCTCACAAAAAGCGACAAATTAAATCGTAGCGAGTTTTTAAAGATGGAGGAGGAAATAAGCGGCGTGGTAAGAGAAATTCTTCCTGACTGCAAAATCTTTACCTTTTCATCACTTAACGGAAACGGCGTTAATGAATTGCGTGAATATTTAGAATCGTTAATTTAATAAAAAACACCTCTGCTTTTTGCAGAGGTGTTTTAATTTTTGTTTTACTTAAACCAAACGGTGCATCCCTGTTTCATATCTTCAATGTTTGCATTAGAAGCTTCAAGGGTTTCGGCAACGGAGGAGAAATAAATCTTAATCTTAGGCTCTGTGCCTGAGGGGCGAACAATAAATCCGCAACCATTTTCAAGTGTAAAACCTAGAACGTTTGATTTAGGAAGGGTAATAACGCTTTCCTTGGCGTTTACCAGGTCTTTTTTAACCGATAACTCATAATCGCAAATCTCGGTAATTTTAACGCCGCAAAGCTCTTTTGGTGGGTTTGTGCGAAGCTCATTCATAATGCTCTGCATCTTTTCCATTCCGCTAATGCCCTCAAAGGCAAAGGAGGACTGTGCGCAAATATAATAACCGTATTTTTCAAAAAGGGCATTAAGAGCATCAACAAGGGTCATGCCTTTATTTTTATAATATGCGGTCATTTCGCAAATAAGCATTGAGCCAATAACGGCATCCTTATCACGAACATAGCTTCCTGCAAGATAACCATAGCTTTCTTCGAAGCCAAAGATATAACGGTTTTCTTCGCCTTTTTCCTCAAGCAGGCCTATTTGCTCACCAATAAACTTAAAGCCTGTTAAAACATCAATAAGCTCAACGCCAAAATCCTTACAAATTCCACGGCACATTTCGCTTGTAACAATGGTTTTAACTGCAACAGGTTTTTGGGGCATAGTGCCGTTTTTGGTGCGTTGTTTGCAAATGTAATCAAGAAGCAAAATACCAACATCATTACCTGTTAAAAGCTTAAATTCGCCCTTATGGTGAACTGCAATTCCAACTCTATCACAGTCAGGGTCGGTTGCTAAAAGAATGTCAGGGCAAATTTCCTTGGCCATTTTAAGTGCAATTTCAAATGGCTGGCGAATTTCGGGGTTGGGGTAGGGAGCAGTGGGGAAGTTGCCATCGGGCATTTCTTGTTCTTTAACAACGGTAACGTTTTCAATGCCTATTCTTTTAAGAATTGCACGAACGGGTTTATTACCGCTACCGTGAATGGGGGTATAAATAACCTTAAGGTCGCTAAGGTCTAAATCCTTATCGGCAACACTGCACTTTTGAACCTCATCAAGATAGCACTCAATGGCGTCCTGGGTAATGTATTCAATTTTGCCTTCCTTTAAAGCAGTATCAAAATCAACCGATTTAACGCCATCAAAAATATCAACCTTATCCATAATGCTCAGAACATATTCTGCAGCTTCAAGTGTTAACTGACAGCCATCGGGACCATAAGCCTTGTAGCCGTTATACTTTGCAGGGTTATGGCTTGCAGTAATAACAACACCTGCATCGCAGGAATAATGCCTTACAGCAAATGAAAGCATTGGGGTAGGCATTAGTTCAGGATAGATATAAACCTTAATTCCGTTTGCTGCCAAAACCTCGGCTGTTGTTTTAGCAAAAATATCGGATTTAATTCTGCTGTCATAAGCAACGGCAACCTTACCATTTTTTGAAACAGAATTAACATAAGCCGCAAGGCCTTGGGTAGCCTTAGCAACGGTATAAACATTCATACGGTTTGTACCCGCGCCAATAATGCCTCTAAGACCGCCGGTACCGAATTCAAGATTTTTATAAAACGCTTCCTTTTTAGCATCCTCGTTGTTTGAAAGTTTTTTAAGTTCCTCAACAACATCAGGGTCCTTGGTGGCGCGTTCACACCACAGTAAATACTCTTTATCGTACATAAAAAGACCTCCTTGTCCTAAATAATATAATAATATTTTTCCCATAATATGTCAATAAAAATAAAGTTCTTGACAAAATAGAGTTTTTGTTATATTATGTTTACAGTTATTGTTAATCGTTACTATGTTGGTGCACAAATGTATAATATTTTTGTTGATAATCACAAAAATTTGTCGGATAATGATATTATTAAGCGAATTCAAGGTGGAAATACCGAGTTTTTGCAATCACTCTTTTCACGTTACGTAAATCTTGTCCGCAATAAAGCTATCGGGTATAGCGTGACTGATATTGAACTTGATGATTTTGTTCAAGAGGGTCTTATCGCCCTTTATCACGCAGCAATGACATATGATTTTTCAACATCATCATTTGTTACCTATGCAAAAACCTGTGTTTCAAATGCAATTTCCACTTTAATGAAGCACAAAAATCGCAAAAGAAGAATTCCTGAAAACCTGATTTCTTCTATTGATGATAAATCGGTTTCCGCTACCGAAACCCCCGAGGCTTTAATGATTGAAAGAGAGAGCATTGAGGGGATTTATTCAAACATTAAAAGCATTTTATCTGATTTTGAATATAAAGTTTTTCTCGCATCACTTCAAGGCTATTCGGTTAATGCCATTTCCGAAAAGTTTAATGTTAGCGAAAAATCAATCAGCAACGCCCTGTGCCGTTTGCGCAGGAAAATCAAGACACAATTAACGGACAACCGTTAGTGTTATATATGCCCATGTAGCTTAATTTTAGAGCGTTTTTAAAAAGATGTCGGTGTGATTCCGTCCGGGGCGAAAACAAACATATCGAGAGAGGTACAAAACATGTTCGAAGACAAGACCCTAACTTGCAAAGACTGTGGCGAAGAATTCGTGTTTACTGCCAGAGAGCAGGAATTCTATGAGTCCAAAGGCTTTGTAAATGAACCCCAGCGCTGCAAGCCCTGCCGTGACAAGAGAAAGAATGCCGGTAGAGCACCTAGAGAAATGCACGAAGCTGTTTGTAATGCCTGTGGTGGTGTTGCAAAGGTTCCCTTCATTCCTCGCGATGACCGTCCCGTATATTGCAGCGAATGCTTCGCAAAAATGAAAGAGCAAGAAGCAGCCGCCGACGCAGAATAAAATATTTTTCAGTAAATATTTTACCGCCTATACCAAGTGAGGTATAGGCGGTTTTACTTTTTATTATTCTATTTTGTAAGCAAATCAATAATTCCTGAATAAATTTTTGTCGGGTCATCAATAAATTTTTCCTGAATAAAGCGGGCCTGGGCTTCATCAGAAACAAGCAGTTTAACACTCATAAACGGTTTTTCTCCATCCAGCGCCGAACAGGTGATATAGGTGGTTCCGTTTTCCGAAGAAATGCTTATATCGGTTTCTTTTGCATTTCTAATTCTGGAAACAAGCTGTAGAGCAATTGTGTATGCCCGCTGCCTAACAGTAAAAGGAACATCACTACCCAGGGTTTTGGCAATACTACGGCCGGTTGGGGTTATTGTGTAGGTATCCTCAGCCTTATCAACAAGCTTAATGTGACCTTGTTTTTCAAGGAAAGCTATAGAATCATTAACCTCAAAACAATTTGCAAGCCCCTCGTAAAACAGCATATCGGCAAGTTTCTGACCGGGAACAGGGTCGGGTATTGCATCAAAAATATAACAAATTAAAGCGCGTATTTCCGTTGTACTAATAAGTCCACCCGGAGCAACGCCGGCAGTCATTGCGTTTTTTTCCAAAATAACAACTCCTAAAGAAATTTACCTTTAGTTTTATTATAATGTTAAATTTTAGTTTTTGCAATAACTTTACTCAAAATCTTCTAAAATTTCCTCAAGCTTTTCAATGTCGGTAACCGTAACACCGGTTAAAAATTTTTCACGGTCAAGTAAGGGGAGAGAGGTTATAACAATTTCCTCATAAATTTCCTCAAGCTTTTCCCCTTTATAAAGTGCTAAAAAATCGCCATAAGCTTTTAAGGTATATTGCTCTGGAACACTATCGTTGTCAAATTTATCATCTAGCAAATTTTTAGTTATTAATGTACCCAATGATATAGCCACAGCAATTACGGCTACAATGAGAATTACAGCTCTTTTTTTCGTAAAAAACAGTCCTTTTCCAAAAAAATCATAAAAATGAAAAAATTGTAACTACTTTTTGCCAATTTTGTGTTATAATATATTTTGCCATTCTAGGCAGTATTTTATTCGTTCACAGCGAGGTGAAAGCATTTTGGAAAACAACAGTTTTAACAATGAAGAATTTAACACCGAAAATAATCCTCAGGATAATCTTGACCTTTCAAGCAATGCAGGTGAAGATGATGTTTTCGATTTAAGCAGTTTTTCTTCCAAAAGCGAACAAACTCTAGATAGCGCCAAAAAGGGCAAAAAAAAGAAAAGTAAAAAAGAAACCGTATTAAAGGTTCTTTTAACAACCTTTTTAATCGGTGCAATAACCTGTTGCCTGGTTATCGGCGGATTCCTTATCTATATCTTTGGATTCATTGATTATTCAATGGTTGGCGATTTAGATGAGCTTTCCTTAAACTTTACAACAACAATTTATTGTAAAGATAGCAAAACAGGTGAGTTTGTTGAATACCAAAGGCTTCACGGTGGAGATAACCGAATTTGGATTTCTGATGACGATGGTGAAATTCCCCAAAACCTTAAGGATGCCATTGTTGCCATTGAGGATAAAGATTTCCGTGAACACGATGGTGTTGACTGGGGCCGTACCATTAGTGCATTTGCCAACGAGTTTTTGCACTTCTCTTCGAAATACGGCGGTTCTACCATAACCCAACAGCTTGTTAAAAACATTACTGATGACCGCACTCAAAATGCAAGCCGTAAAATCCGTGAGATTATGCGTGCCCACTATCTTGAAAGTAACAACTCCAAGGATGTAATTTTGGAATGCTACATTAACACCGTTGCAATGGCTAATGGTATGTATGGTGCCGAGGTTGCTTCTAACTACTACTTTAATAAATCGGCAAAGGATTTAACCCTTGCTGAGTGTGCCTGCCTTGCCGCGGTTATTAACCTTCCTGAATATTATCGTCCCGACCAAAACCCTATTAACAACAAAGAGCGTCGTGAAATTGTTTTAAGCGAAATGTACTCCCAGGGGTATATCACCAAGGAAGAAATGGAGCAGGCAAAGGCCGAGGAAATCGTTATTGTCGCTAAGAAAGAAAACCTTAATGAGGATGACGTTTATTCCTATTTTGTTGATGCTCTTATTGATGAGATAGTTGACGATTTAGTTGAGGAATACGGATACGACCGTGCCTATGCCGAAAACAAATTCTTTAACGCCGGCTATCAGATTTATTCTACCCTTGATTTAAACGCTCAAACCATTCTTGAAGAAGCAATGTTAAGCGATAAATTCAAGGTAATTAAAAAGGATAAAGCAGGCAAAGAACAACGCCTTCAGGGTTCAATGACAATTATGGACTATTCGGGTCACGTTGTCGCAATTTGCGGCGGCTTCGGGGAAAAAACCGAAAACCGTGGTCTTAACCGTGCAACAATGTCTTTCCGCCAGCCTGGTTCTTCTATTAAGCCTATTTCTGCTTATGCACCTGCCCTTGAAAAAAATATAATAACATATTCCTCTTTTGTTAGAGATTATAGAAAATATTTTGGTGATTGGGCTCCCAACAACTGGTACGGCGGCAACTGGGGTTATATACCTGCAAGATACGCGCTTGAACAGTCCTCAAACACCATTCCGGTTTATCTTATTGAATCAATGGGAATTCAAAATTCCTTTAATTTCCTTAAGGAAAAATTAGGTATCACCAACCTAGTTGAGCAGGATATGAACTATGCCTCTCTCGGAATGGGCGGTACCTACACCGGTCTTACCACAATGCAATCGGCTGCTGCCTTTGCAATTTTTGGTAACGGTGGTAAGTACTATAAACCAACAACCTATTATGAGGTACGCGACCAAAAGGGTGAGGTTGTTCTCACAAACGCCGAGTATAAACCCGTTCCCGCCATTAGTGAGGACACCGCAACAATTATGAACCATATGCTCCAAAACGTTGTTTACAACGGCGGTACAGGTGCTGTAATGGCGCAGTATGTTCCTCATATGCGTATTTTTGCAAAAACAGGTACTGCCGACCAAGCAAACGATGTTTGGCTTTCAGGCGGCACGCCTTATTATGTAGCTTCTGCTTGGTGCGGATTTGATGAGCTTATGGAAGTTCCTAATGCAAGTATGGCTAAAATGCTTTGGGGAACCGTTATGTCAAAACTCCATAGCAAACTGCCCTCAAAGTCTTATGCAACCAGCGAGTTTGTTACCACACGCTATTATTGTACCGAGACAGGCGGTGTTGCAACTACAGGCTGCACCTCTAAGAGCATTGGCTATTACAAAACAAGCTATATGCCCGCCTGTACAAAGCACAGCGGTGCCATTCTTGATGCAGTTAAATACACCAAGCCTTCAAATCCCTCGGCAAACACTTCATCGAAAACATCATCTGCTGCGTCAAGTTCCACAGCAACTTCCTCTGCAACCTCAAGTGCAACAAGCTCTGCAGCCCAGGGCACCGATTCTACCACAACCAGCTCGCAGGATGCAGCATAAAATTCAAATTAAGATGCGGGTAAAACCGCATCTTTTTTATTTAAAAGAAAAAACACTTGATTTTGCTAAAAAAGTTTTGTATAATAACTTTCGTACCATTCGCCGGTGTGATGGAATTGGCAGACGTGACGGACTCAAAATCCGTTGATGGCGACATCGTGTGGGTTCGAGTCCCACCACCGGCACCAAAAAAGAAGTAACTTTTGTTTACCAAAAGTTACTTCTTTTTTTATCCAAGCCGCAGGCTTGGCATATCATCACGACGCAGTCGTATATATCATCAGCCCCTTTGGGGCTGTATCTCATCACGCGTCAGCGTGCATCCTCCTGCGGCTTGATGATATGCAATTCCTGCGGAATTTGTGAAATAACGCTTCGCGTTATGAAATAGCTGACGCTATGAAATACGCTGCGGCGTATGAGGGATTTATTTTAAATGTTGTATTATTAAGCAAAGTATGATAAAATAATTTAGTTATAAAAGTTATAGCAAAAGGAAGTTCTCTTTATGGCAAGAAATGAAAAACTTAGGAACATTGCAATTATTGCTCACGTTGACCACGGAAAGACAACGCTTGTTGACCAGCTTTTAAAGCAGAGTGGCACCTTCCGTTCAAATGAGCAGGTAGATGAAAGGGTGATGGATTCCAACGACCTTGAAAAAGAGCGTGGAATTACAATCCTTTCAAAAAATACCAGCGTTTATTATAACGATTATAAAATCAATATAATTGACACTCCCGGTCACGCCGATTTTGGTGGCGAGGTTGAACGAATTTTAATGATGGTTGATGGCGTTTTACTTCTTGTAGATGCCTTTGAAGGCTGCATGCCACAGACAAGATTTGTGCTTAAAAAAGCATTATCTCTGGGCAAAAAAGCCATTGTTGTTGTAAATAAAATAGATAGGCCAATGGCAAGACCTACCGAGGTTGTTGATGAGGTTCTCGACCTGTTTATTGACCTTGGTGCCGATGATAACCAAATTGAATTTCCTGTTGTTTTTGCATCCGGTCGCGATGGATATGCTTCACTTAGTGCCGATGAAATGGGCACCGATTTAAGGGTTTTATTTGAAACAATTATCAGCGAAATTGATCCACCCTCAAGTGATGATGAAGAACCCCTTCAAATTCTCTTTTCTAACATTGAGCCCGATGAATACCTTGGCCGAATTGGTGTTGGCAGGGTAGAGCGAGGTGTTGTTAAAGCGGGTCAAAGTGTTGTTTTGTGTCATCAAGATGGTACAACCAGCAATGTTAAAATCTTAAAGCTGTTTATGTATGACGGATTAAAGCGCACCGAGGTGCAAACCGCCCGCGCAGGCGATATTATTCAGGTAGCAGGTATTGCTAACCTTAACATTGGTGAAACCGCTTGTGACCCGGCTTGCATTGAGCCACTTCCTTTTGTTAAAATTGATGAGCCCACGCTCTCAATGAATTTTATGGTTAATAATTCACCCTTTGCCGGAAAAGAAGGCAAGTTTGTTACCTCCAGAAATCTTCGAGACCGCCTTTTTAAAGAGGTTGAAACAAACGTTAGCTTACGTGTTGAGGAAACAGACTCGGCCGATACATTTAAAGTGTCCGGCAGGGGAGAGTTGCACCTTTCAATTCTTATTGAAACAATGCGCCGCCAGGGTTATGAATTCCAGGTTTCACCGCCTACCGTTATCTTTAAGAACGAGGGCGGTACTCTCCTTGAGCCTATTGAACTTTTAATGATTGAGGTCCCCGAAACCTATGTGGGCGTTGTTATGGAACGCCTTGGCACCAGAAAGGCCGAAATTAAAAATATGGGAACCCGCGAGGGCGGCACATCTCACCTTGAATTTTTAATTCCTGCACGAGGCCTTCTTGGTTACCGTTCACAGTTCTTAACCGACACAAACGGAAACGGCATTATGAACCATGTGTTTAACGGCTATGAGCCTTATAAGGGTGATATCGACCAGCGTGCAACAGGCTCTATCGTCGTTCACGAATCAGGAGAATCAACAGGCTATGGCTTATTTAACACCCAAAGCCGCGGCAGGCTCTTTATTGGCCCCGGTGTTCCTGTTTATGAGGGAATGATTGTGGGCGAAAATCCCAAAAATGAGGATATTGTTTGCAATGTTTGCAAGAAAAAACAGTTAACCAATACCCGCGCCTCAGGCTCTGATGATGCTTTAAGGCTTGTTCCTCATTCTGTTTTAAGCCTTGAGCAATCCCTTGAGTTTATTAAGGAAGATGAGCTTGTTGAAATTACACCCACAAGCATAAGACTTAGAAAACTAATTTTGAACAAAGAATTAAGAATGAAGGCAGAGGCAAGAAAAAAATAATGAATTTTGTTATTTTAGATCTTGAATGGGACAGCGCTTATTTTGTGAAAGAACACCGATTTATTAACCAAATAATTCAAATCGGCGCTGTTAAGCTTGATGAAAACTTAAATATCATTGACACCTTTCAAAAAATCGTTAAATCTGCAATTTCAAAAAGACTTACCCCTCGCTTTGTGGAGCTCACCGGTATTTCAAAGCAAATGATGAGTGAAGGTATGCCCCTTTACAATGCCGTTGAGGCTTTTAATAATTGGGCAGGGAAGGATAAAATAATTCTCACCTGGAGTAACTCTGATTTATTTGCTATTTATGAAAACACACGCTGCCTTTTAGACAATAAAATTCAGTTTGACATTAAGGACTATGTTGATTTACAAAAATATGTGCAAAATATTTTAAAGTCTAAGGGTCACGAAATTAACTCTCAAATTTCACTGGCAAATGCCTCACAAATGCTGTCTGTTTCTTATGAAGGGCTTGATTTACACACAGCTAAGGATGACAGTATTCTTGCAGCTCAGCTTTTAAAGTGCACCTATGATAAGGCGCTTTTTGAAACCTATATTAGAGATGCTTCTTCAAAGGAGTTTTACCGCCGCTTAACCTACAAGCCCCATCACCTTACCAGTATTAAGGATAGAGAGATTAAAAAAGAAGATTTAAAATTTTCCTGCGATGTCTGCGGTGTTGATGCTAAGCGCATTACCTCTTGGAAATACAAAAACCGTTGGTTTATTGCCACATTTTACTGCAAAAACTGCAAAAAACGCTTTGTAGGCAGAGTTTCTTTTAAAAAGAATTACGATAACGTTCAGGTTAAAAAACGTGTTACGGAATATAAAAAGGTGGAAAACAGCAATGCAAATAAGGTGCAACAACTGCCCGAGACAATGTAACGCTTTAAGAAGTGAAAGTGAAAACATTGGCGGCATTTGTAAAAGCGCACTTTTACCCAAAATTGCCAAGGTTTCTCTTCACAATTGGGAGGAGCCCTGCATAAGCGGCACCAAAGGTTCGGGAACATTATTCTTTTCCGGCTGTAGTTTAAAATGTGTTTTTTGCCAAAACTATAATATTTCTCAGGAAAACTTCGGGAAACGGGTTTCGACACAGCGTTTAGCTGAAATTTTCAGGGAAATTGAAGCATCGGGCGCTCATAATATTAACCTTGTAAACCCTACACATTATTTTTGGGCAATTGAACAGGCACTTAACATTTACAAGCCTAAAATTCCGCTTGTTTATAACAGCGGTGGCTATGATTTGCCGGAAAACATTAAAAAGGGTATTTTTGATGTTTATCTAATGGACTTAAAATACATAAATAACGAAACCGCTTTTAAATATTCAAAATGTGATAATTACACCGATTTTGCTTTTAATGCCATTAAAGCGGCTTATGAACTGCAAAATGAACCTATTTTTGATGAAAACGGTATTTTGCAAAAGGGTTTAATTGTGCGACATTTAATTCTACCGCAACACACGAACGATGCTATTAAAGTTATCGACTGGTTTAAAGAAAACACGCCCAACGCAATTTTGAGCATAATGTCGCAATATGTGCCAATGTATAAGGCGGAAGAATATAAAACCATTAACCGACAAATCACAAAAAGGGAATATGATAAAGTTTTAAATTACGTTTCGGATAAAAAATTATCACACGTTTATACTCAAAAAAGAACAAGTTCCGACGCGAAATATATTCCCGATTTTAATCTTGATGGCATAGAAAAAGCGTCCTTCTAGGACGCTTTTTCTTATTCGTCAAATATGTTGTGTTTTGAAAGCAAGGCTTTGCCGATTTTGTAAAGTAATTTAAGAGAATCTTTTTTCAGTTCGATAAATTGGGGTATTCGTTTTTCCTCATAACCTAAAATTTTAAAATCAAAAAATCCGTCTGTTTCAAAGGTGAAGTATCCCGAATAATCAATATTTAATAATCCTTCAATGACATTTTCAAAATCAACTGTTCCCATAAAAGGTGCCAAGTGTAAATCTTTTGTTGCAAAATTGTCGTGAATATGAACACCGCGAAGGGTGTTTTTCATTTTAACGATTTCGTCTTTGTGGTTAAGGTTGTCCAAATGCGCATGGCCAACATCCCAAACGGTGCCGAAATTCGGATGATTCATAAAACTGACAAAATCGTTCAAGTCATCTCCGGTAATCGGGAAGTAGCAGCCGTCAATATGTTTTGCAGTTGTATTTTCGAAAAGAATATTAACATTAAATTTTTCCAATGTGGGAATAAGCGCCCGCAAAAAGGCTTCGTTGGCCTTGTGATTTTCATTTTTACCTTCAGGATATTTAAATTCGGCATAGCAACCAGAATGAATGACCAAATTTTCAATTTTTAAAATTCCACAAGTTTCAATGCAACGGAGCATTATTTCAATACTTTTTTTCATTTCGGGTCCGCGCATTATACAGGTTGGTGCATGGGCTTGAACAAAATCAAACCCCAATTCGTCTGCGGCAGTTTTCGCATTAATGATGCATTCTTTCCAATTTTCACTCAAAAATTGCTTTTTCTGATTTTCAGAAACATTTAAAAAATTAAAATCCAAATGTTTAAAGCCGGTGTCTTTGTAAAAACGAACTGCTTCTTCAAAGGTATCGACAAACTGCGAAACATCTCCAATGGTTGTTGCAAGTTTCATTTTATCACCTCACTTTTGAACAATCCCCAAGACACATTCCGTATTTAAAACTTCGGTTATCTCAACAGGCACAATATCGCCGCAATTTACCGCATTTTTGGTTTTAACGCAGGTATAGTTTGGTGTGTGGCCTAAAAAGTATTCGCCATCAAAAGTTTCAAAAAGGACAGGGAAGACCTTTCCTATTTGTTCATTTAAAAAGTTTGTTGCACACTCTGATGTTGCTTTAATCATTAGTCCGCTGCGGTTGGATTTGACCGCATTTGATATTTGATTTGGCATTTTATCGGCGAAAGTGCCTTTTCTCCTTGAATAAGAAAAAACGTGCGCTTTTGCAAAGTTGATTTTCTTGGCAAAAATAAGACTTTTTTCAAATTCTTCGTCGGTTTCGCCAGGGAATCCAACCATTATGTCGGTTGTGATGGATGGATTATCAAAAACTTTTCTTATTCTGCCGACAAGTTCGGCGTAAAAAGCAGAATCGTAATGTCTATTCATTCTTTTGAGTGTTGCATCCGAGCCCGACTGCAGCGAAAGGTGAAACTGGGGGCAAAACTTATCCTGTCTTTTAAAGCGGCTGAGCATTTCATCGCTAATGTGGTCAGGCTCTAAAGAGCCGAGCCGAACACGTTTAATTTTCACATTTTCACAAACGGCATCAACGGCATCGCAAAGATTAAAGCCTGTATCCTTGCCAAAGGCAGAAAGATTAATTCCAACAAGAACGATTTCCTTAAAGCCTTTTTCGGCAAGATTATTAACCTCCTGCTTAATGGTTTCAATTGTTTTTGAACGCACAAAGCCGCGGGCGGCCGGAATGGTACAATAGGTACAGTAGCGTTCACAGCCATCCTGTATTTTTAAAAAGGCGCGGGTTCGCTCTTCAAAATCACTGATTTTAAGCTCACAAATTTTCTCATTTTTTTCGTGGGGGAGAACCTCAACAATTCTTTTTCCGGTTTTAGCAAATTCTAAAATTTTAGAAGGCAGGGAAGGGTGCGAGGTGTTGCCGATGATAATATCTGCATCTTGCAGTTCCTCGGCTTCATTTTTAAAGGCCTGTGGCATACAGCCGGTAAGAACCATTATAGCATTTGGAAACTTGTTCTTAAATTTTCTTACTGTCTGCCTTGTTTTTCTATCGCTTTCGGCAGTAACCGTGCAGGAGTTAACAATGAAAACATCAGGTGATTCATTATCATTTGCGGCAATAAAACCGTTTGAAATCAGTAATTCACGCATAGCTTGGGTTTCGTATTGATTAACCTTGCAACCGAGTGTGTAAAATTTAAATGTCATAATCGACCTCAATTATCAAAAATTTATGTATATTATAACTTTATAGCACTGCTTTTTCAAGCATTTATGCCGCCAAATGTTACAAAATTGCTTTAATAATACTTTTTTTGAAAAAAACACTTGCATTTTCTTCAAAGTTATGATATTATAATAGCCGTTATCGAGTATTTGAAAGGGGTGACAATGATGAAAGAAGGAATTCATCCGTCATACGAAAAGACTACTATCAGATGTGCTTGTGGTGCGGAGTTTGAAACACGTTCAACTAAAAAGGATATTCGTTTGGATATTTGTTCAAAATGTCATCCGTTCTTTACCGGTAAGCAGAAGTTGGTAGACACCGGTGGACGTGTAGATAGATTTAAGAAGCGTTTCGGTTTAGATAAGTAGTATAAATTAATTCCGCAGTTATCCTTTGGGTGATTGCGGTTTTATTTTTCGAGGTTATTATGAAGGATTATCAAACTGTTTTTGAGCAAAGCGAGGGAAGGTACGAGGAAAAGCGTTCGGTTTTTATTGCCGAGCTTTTTCACTGTGAAACCCAAGAAGAAGCCGCAAAAATTGTTGCTGAGCAAAAAAGCAAATATTGGGATGCCCGCCACGTTGTAAGCGCCTACCGATTACTTGATGGCACGGTTAAAGCAAGTGATGATGGTGAACCACACGGAACATCAGGCAAGCCTGTTTTGGACCTTATTACAGGCGCTGATTTATTTAATGTAATTATAACCGTAACTCGTTATTTTGGTGGAGTATTGCTGGGCACCGGCGGCCTTGTAAGGGCATATTCGGCATCGGCAAAACAGGCAATAGAAAACGCTAAGGTTGTAGAGATGAAAAGGGGATACCTTTGCAAAATTTCCTGTGATTATCAGCAATATCAACTTATTGAACGATTGCTTTATTCAAACGATGTAACCATTAAAAACAGTGAGTTTGAGGACCGCGTTAATCTTGAAATAATTGTTCCATTTAACTCTTTTGAAGGCTTAAAAGATAAAATAACCGAAACTTTTTCCGGAAAAATCACATTAAATTACGAAAAAGAACTATTTTTTGTAAAAAAATAAAGTTTATAGGTAAAAAATGGCGTATATATTAATTAAACGGTGTTATAGGGGGTAATAATATGGATAATATCAGAACAATTAACGAAAACAATGAAAAATTGTTTTTATCCCCATTTGCCACCCTTAGTAAGGAATCTAAGGGGCGAGAGGTTTATGAGCCCGAATGTGAGCTTAGAACGGCTTTTCAGCGAGACCGTGACCGAATTATTCATTCAAAGGCATTCCGCCGCCTAAAGCATAAAACACAGGTGTTTTTATCCCCTGAATCTGACCATTATCGTACACGCCTTACCCACACGCTGGAGGTTTCACAAATTGCAAGAACAATTTCTTCTGCACTCCAGTTAAACGGTGATTTAACCGAGGCCATTGCACTCGGCCACGATTTGGGTCACACACCCTTTGGTCATGCAGGCGAGCGCTCGCTTGATAAACTTTCAACCTTTGGGTTTACACATTTTGAGCAAAGTGTTCGCGTTTGTAAATTTCTTGAAAAAAACGGCGTGGGTCTTAATCTAACGAGTGAAGTTATTGATGGTATTTTGCACCACACAAGGGGTGACTGGGCAAGCACCCCCGAAGGCAAAATTGTAAGACTTTCCGATAGAATTGCCTACATTAACCACGACATTGATGATGCCGTTAGAGCAGGAATTATTAAAGAAAGTGATTTGCCTGCCGGTAGTGTAAAGGTTCTTGGAGACACAAAATCCAAACGAATTAACACACTGGTTACAGACCTTGTTAAAAGCGGTGCCGATAACCTTGAATTAAGTGGCGAAATTAATGAGGAATTTGTTCGCTTGCACGATTTTCTTTTTGAAAGCGTTTATCGTAATCCTAAAGCAAAATCAGAAGAAAGCAAGGTTGATGGAATTATTGAAGGGCTTTTTGAACATTATATCAATAATCCAAAGGAAATTCTTAATAACGAATATAAGGTTGTTGCCCAGCGTGAGGGCATTGAAAGAGCGGTTGTTGATTATATCGCAGGTATGACCGACCATTTCGCAATTATGGCTTATTCAAACATTTACATACCAAAATCTTGGAACTATTAAAATAAAAGGAGGGGAAAATAAGTGGCAATACCGCAGGAAACAATACTTGATATTAAATATAAAAACGATATTGAATCGGTTATTGCGCCTTATGTTGATTTAAAAAGACGCGGCAAAAACCTTGTTGGCCTTTGTCCTTTTCATAATGAAAAAACCCCCTCGTTTACCGTTTATCCCGAAAATGGCTCTTTTTACTGTTTTGGCTGTGGTGCAGGCGGCGATGTTTTCACCTTCACAAAATTAATTAATAATCTCGACTATATCGAGGCAGTAAAACTGCTTGCCGAAAAAAGTGGTATTATTATTGAGGAAAACTCATATGATTCATCGCTAACAAAGCAAAAACAGATTATTTTAGAAATCAATAGGGAGGCTGCAAAATTTTTCCACTCCTATTTAATGAGCGAGCAGGGAAAATGGGGGCTTAATTATTTAACCGGTCGCGGTCTTTCCATTGCAACAATTAAGCATTTTGGTCTTGGTGTCGCGCCTGATGATTGGTCAATGCTGTGCAATTATTTGCGCCGTAAGGGCTTTAATGATGAGGATATGGTCCTTGCTAATGTTGCTTCAAAAAGTCAAAAAGGAACCTATTATGACCGTTTTAGGAACAGAATAATGTTCCCGCTTATTGACCTTAGAGGCAATGTTATTGCTTTTAGTGGCAGACGCCGCCCGGACGATACCGAAAGCGCAAAATATGTTAACACATCTGATACACTGGTTTATAAAAAAAGTCTTAACCTTTTTGGAATGAACTTTGCTAAAAACCACTGTGAAGAGCGGGTAATTTTGGTGGAAGGTAATATGGATGCCGTTTCCCTCCACCAAGCAGGCTTTACAAATGCCATTGCTCTTTTTGGAACGGCACTTACAACCGAACAGGTTAAACTTTTAAGTCGTTATACAAAAGAGGTTGTTTTAGCCCTTGACAGCGATGCAGCAGGGCAAAAGGCTGTTCTTCGTTCACTTGAAACCGCAAAGAATTCGGGTCTTAATATGAAAATTTTGTCAATTCCCGATGGAAAAGACCCCGATGAGTTTATTCTAAAGAACGGTGCGGCAAAATTTAACCAGCTTTTAGAATCGGCTGTTGGCGAAATGGATTATCGCCTTTTAATCGCTGCAGAAAAAATTGATTTAAACGATGATGAAAGCCGCATTAAATATTTAAAAGAGGCAACCCAAACACTGGCTGAAAGCGATGATAACATTTCGGTTGACTTTTATGCCGGCAAGCTTTCGGCAAAATACGGTGTTTCAAAGGAAACAATTTTAAATTCTATTAACGAAAACCGTAAAAATAGAAAGAAAAAGGAACAAAAGAAGGAATTTTCCGATATAATCTCGCCAAAATTCAGCCGTAACGACCCGAACCCTCAAAAAAGAGAAAATATGCGCTCGTGTTCAGCCGAGGAAAAGATTATTTCTATTTTACTAAAGCACCCAAATTACATAAATTCGGTTACCGAAAAACTACCACCGGATAAGTTTTCTACCGATTTAACAAAACTGATTTACAGTAGAATTATTGACTGTAACAATCAGCATATTGAGGTTGATTTCTCGGTTTTGGGAGATGGCTTTTCACCCACTGAAATGGGTTATCTTGTAACACTTCAAAACAGCATCGGCACTTCGGAAAATGTAACGGCATTAATTAACGACTGTATTCGCGTTATTGATGAAGAAGCCGATAAAAAATCACAATCAAATTTAAAGGATATGTCTGTTGAGGATTGGGCACAAATGCTCAAAGAATTGGCAGATAAAAAAAGCAAGGGAGAATAAGGGTATGGAAGAAAAAAACACACAAAATTTTGTTGCTGAAGAGCAGGAAAATGAGGAAAATGGTGCTATCACCGAATCAACTCTTGATGACATTGATAATGCACCCGAGGATTTAAATGAGCTATTTGCCGAACCACCCATTTTAGAGCTTGATTTTGAAGCCGAGCCTACTGAGGACGAGCTCAAGCTCGAGGAAATGGATGTTGAAAAAATCGACGATGACCTTACCTTTGATAACATTTCGCTTGATGACCCTGTTAAGGTTTATCTTCGTGAAATCGGTCGCGTTCCGCTTCTTTCTTCCGAAGAAGAAATCGAGCTTGCCGTTAAAATTGCCGATGGCGATGAAAAGGCAAAACAGCGCCTAACCGAAGCTAACCTTCGCCTTGTTGTAAGCATTGCTAAAAAATATGTTGGCAGAGGTATGTATTTCCTTGATTTAATTCAGGAAGGCAATGTTGGTCTTATTAAAGCAGTTGATAAGTTCGACCACACCAAGGGCTTTAAGTTTTCAACCTACGCAACCTGGTGGATTAGACAAGCCATTACCCGCGCAATTGCCGACCAGGCAAGAACTATTCGTATTCCTGTTCACATGGTTGAAACCATTAACCGTTTAAAGAAAATCCAAAGCCAGCTTCTCCACGAAAACGGCTACGAGCCCGGCGAAGAGCTTATTGCCGAAAAAATGGATTTACCTGTTGAGCGCGTTCGCGAAATTATGCGTGTTGCTCAAGAGCCTGTTTCTATGGAAACACCCATCGGTCCTGAGGAGGATAGCCGCCTTATGGACTTTATCCGTGATGAAGAAGCACTTGCTCCCGATGATGCCGCCCTTAAAACCATTACCAACGAAGATATTAACAGCGTTTTAAAAACCCTTACTCCTCGTGAGGAGGCTGTTATTCGCCTGCGTTTTGGTCTTAAAGATGGCCGTTGCCACACACTTGAAGAGGTTGGCATTGAATTTAACGTTACCCGTGAGCGCATTCGCCAAATTGAGGCAAAGGCACTTCGCAAGCTTCGCCACCCTGTTCGCAGTAACAAATTTAAGGAAAGATAAACTTTTGGGGGAATATATTAAGTGAAATTTACATATATAACAAATGGCGTTTGTTCTCGTAGTATTGAGATTGAAATTGAGAACGGCGTTTTAGAAAATGTTAAATATGTTGGCGGTTGTAACGGCAACCTCCAGGGCATTTCAGCTCTTGTAAAAGGCCTAACTGTTGATGAAGTAATTGAAAAGCTTCAAAACATTCGTTGCGGCTTTAAAAGCACCTCTTGTCCTGCACAGCTTGCCGAAGCATTAAAACAATATAAAGCAGGTCTATAATTTTAACAATTTTTTTAGAAAGGGTGAATCAAAATGGACTTTGATAGCGATATTAAAATCGCAGGAAGCAAACCCTCAGGCGATATTAAAAAGAATAAAGTTACCGAAAACGCTTCGGAAGAAATCGTAAGCCATACCGATTCACTCCGTGCTAAAAAGTTAGGGGAAAGGGTTGCAAATAAATTTTGCGCCGATAACAACGATTTTTCCATAGCCAATGATGAATTTGATTCTCAAATGGCACTGCAAAGGCGAATTCTTCTTTCATTTACTACATCGGTCGCTTTAGAACAGTTTTGTAAAAGCGAAGCGGTTGCAGGCATTGCCCAAAAAAGCTTTATTGATTCTGTAAGTAAGCTTTCGGGTACACTTTACGACACCTCATCCGACACAGGTGCCTTCTCATTTTATTACCTCGCCTTCAGGCGCGGTGGAGATGTTGAACGCCGTATCGGACAAACCTTTGCTATGCTTTGTTCGCACGATGGCGACCCTGTTTATCAGGAACTTGGCGAGGCACTTTACTGCTGGTTTTCATCAACCGTTGAAAATTTAGTGGAAGAATTTGACCTAAAAAAATAAATAATTAAAACTCCCTTTAGTTCATATCTTGAATTGAAGGGAGTTTTTTTATGCCAACAATTTATTTAAGTCCATCAACACAGGAATTTAACAGCTATGTTAACGGAGGCACCGAGGAACAATATATGAATTTAATTGCCGATGCAATGGTTCCATACCTTAATGCCAGCGGTATAAATTATGTTCGTAACACCCCGCAGATGACCGCGGCCTCTTCAATAGCTGCATCAAACAACGGTAATTACGATTTACATTTAGCGCTTCATTCAAATGCTGTCGGTCCAAACGCTGCAGGTTCAGTTAGGGGAAGCCAGGTTTATTATTACCCCTACAGCCAAAACGGCAAAAGGGCAGCCGATATTTTTGCGAATAACCTTAAACTTATTTATCCGATACCTGCACTTGTTACCACAATTCCCACAACTTCACTTGGCGAAGTAGCGCGAACCAAGGCGCCCGCAATTTTAATTGAATACGCTTTTCACGATAACAGTGAGGATGCGAACTGGATTAAAAACAACATAGAAGCTATAGCAGCAAACACTGTGGCCTCGGTTGCAGATTATCTTGGTGTTGAGTTTAAAACGCCTTAAAACACCTTTTCCAGCTGTTTTTTTAGCTTTTGTATAATTCTTTTTTCAAGTCTTGATATATAAGACTGTGATATGCCCAAATAGTCGGCAACCTCTTTTTGGGTATACTCATTATAACCT
This sequence comes from Oscillospiraceae bacterium, assembly GCA_015065935.1. Lineage (GTDB taxonomy): Bacteria > Bacillota > Clostridia > Oscillospirales > Acutalibacteraceae > SIG587. The sequence continues at coordinate 52,820 of SVPI01000005.1, read as the reverse complement.
GAAAGGCCAAATCGCATTTCCATAATTTTTCTTTCCCGCTCATTAAGACCTTTAACAAGAGAATTTAAAATTTTTCTTTCATCTTCTAGTTCAATTTCTTTTCCGACATCATCAATTTCGCTTCCGAGAATGTCGGAAATAAGCAGTTCGTTGCCATCCCAATCAACATTTAATGGCTCATCAATTGAGATTTCATTCTTTTGAGATGAGCTTTTCCTAAGGTACATTAAAATTTCATTTTCAATACAGCGAGAGGCATAGGTGGCAAGCTTTATGTTTTTCTCAGGACAAAAGGTATTGACTGCCTTTATAAGTCCTATTGTGCCAATTGAAATCAAATCCTCAATTGTTGCACCGTTAACCTCAAATTTCCGTGCAATGTAAACAACAAGCCTTAAATTATGGGTAATTAGTTCGTTTCTTACATATTCTCGGTGTGTTGTATATTTAAGCAAAAGCTCGGCTTCCTCAGCAGGGGAAAGGGGAGCAGGCAGGGTTTCCGGTCCGTTTATGTAATGAATCTCACCAATTCCCAAAATTTTAGAGGCAAAAAGCCTTATTTTTTTAAAAAATTTCATCGTGTTTTCTCCTTATCTGCCTCTAAAATTTCAGGACTAATTATTGCTGAATAATCGAAGGAATTTATGTGCTTTGAAATTGCAATAATTGGGGAAGGGCACTCGTAACTTTTATTTTCAGTTAAAACTATCGCCTTATCACAACGAAAAGCATCTAAAATTGCGGTACCGTCAACTGTTTTGCAGGGGATTGCACGGTATCGCTTTTTCATTTTTTCATCTAAAAAAAGCGGGTTGGTAACCGAAAAGAGCCTTTTTGCCTTGTTTTCACTGACAAATATAATTTCGGAATCGGAAAATAAATCTCCAACCGAATGACCAGTGTCAATAATGGCAGAAATTCTAGCGCTTTTTCCTTCGCAATATATTTCAATTTCACAGCAGGCTGTATTATTTATTTTGTGAGAATAAATTCTTTTAAAAATCACTAATACAACATAAAAAATAGCAGAAAGAACAATTAAAATAAGTGGTGAAATATTAAAATAAACCACCGAATTGTGAATAACCATTCCAGTAGGCTTAAAAATACTCCAAAATGCCAGCATTAGGCCTGCATAGAGAAAACTTATGAGATAAAAAATAACGCTTCTGCGAGCGAATTTTTTAATATTTTCAAACCCAAAGCCAACCAAAACCACAGCAAAGCTGCAGACTAATTTAACAATTACCTCTAAAATAAAATTTAACTTAGGTAGAAATATGTATAGAGAAAACAGTGCCCCTGCAAAGGCCGCAAAAACATATCTATACCATTTTTTATTAACCTTGCACACCTTAGCCGTTAGCGCAACTATATAATAATTTACAATAGTATTCAAAAAAATAAGAACATCGGCGTAAACTACCATTAAACTCACTCCGGTAGAATTATAACACCAATGTTCTAAAAATTTTGTCGAATTAATTACGTAAATTAAAATTTAATCACCAAAGGGGAAATCAAATTGAGAATTTGATGAAGAGGTATTATCGCTTTTGGCGGTGGTATAGCTTGAAACGGTTTCAGCCTTAATAAGTTCGCCTGAAACGGTTTTATTGTTTCCCTTAGCAGTAACCACCGAAAAGGTGACTGTATCACCGGGCTTTGCGCTATCAATATAGTTCAAAACATCGGTATCACTGTCAATTGGATTACCGTTTAGATGGGTAATAATATCGCCCTTTGCCAGTTTTCCGTAAAACTTACTATCGGTGGTCACCGAATCTACATAAAGCCCGGTTACAGAAAATTTATTAATTTCGGCAGTTACTGAATCAACGGCATAATAAGAAATACCAATTTTAGCGCGATATGAAACTTCACCGCTTTGAATTAAGGAATCAACAACCTTTTTAACCTCGGTTGTAGGAATTGCAAAGCCTACGCCCTCATAATCGGTTGTAGCAACCTTTGAAGAGGTAATACCAATAACCTGACCGTACATATTAACAAGGGCACCGCCCGAACTGCCGGGATTAATTGCAGCGTTTGTTTGAATGAATTTGGTGGAATAGCTGCTGGTAATTGCCAGCCTACGCTCAGTTAGTGAAACAATTCCTGTTGTAATGCTTGACTCTGTTTGTGCAGTGCTTGGGCGACCGATTGCAACAACATTTTCACCAATTAAGAGTTCTTGCGAGTTTCCAAAAACGGCAGGGTAGAAGCCCTTGGAATCAATTTTTAAAATAGCCAGGTCACTTCTGTTATCGCCTGCAACATATTTAGCGTCATATTCCGAACCATCAAAGGTGTAAATTTTAAATTTTGGTGCAGGAATTGAGGCATAAATGTGGTCATTTGTTATGATGTATCCATCCTCAGAATAAACAACACCACTTGCCGATGCCGAAGCGCCCTCCTCATTATAAACCACAATGCCTACTACCGATTTATTTACAATGCTGTAAACCTGTGCGGCACTGTATTCATCGGTGTCCTTAGGCTTGGTTTCCAAATCAAGAACAATATTAGAGTTTCCTCTAAACACCGAGTTTCTGCCTAAGAAATAACCACCTACCGAACAGGCTGAAACCAAAACAGCAACGGCCAAAATTATCACAAAAGCTTTAAAACCTTTATCAAGAGTTTTTTTAGGCTCCTTTACGGCAGGGGGGAGTGTTATAGGAACATCGGTACTGTTCTTTTCATCATCAAAAGGCTCTTTAACAGGCATAATATTTGCACTATCTAATTCCTCAGGAATGTTATTTTCCGAGTCTTTATCCAGAACCGACTGCTCGGTTTCTTCAATTTCAATGTCACTAAAAAAGTTGTTATTTTCCATTATAGCTCTCCTTGGTTTGTGGAATATTTTTTTGGAATTGCAAGGGTAAATAAGGTGCTTTTATTTTGAATACTTCGCGCAATAATATCACCGTTATGCAAATTAACAATTGTTTTTGCAAGGTATAGCCCTAGTCCTGTGCTGTCTTTACGTACCGAACGTGACCTGTCGGTTTTATAAAATCTCTCAAAAATATGGGGCAAATCCTCTGGGTTAATGCCTTCACCGGTGTTTTCAATTGAAAAAATTAGTGATGTATCCTTTTCCTTAAGGGTAAACTTAATAGCACCGCCAACATTCGTAAATTTTATAGCATTATCAATTAAATTATAAAACACCTGATAGATTAGGTCTTTATCGGCAACAACCGTAATAGGAAGAAGGTCCCCAAGACCAATTATATCAATATTTTTATCATTGATTTGTTGCTCAAAGCTAATAACGATATTACATAAGACATCATAGGCATCAAATTCTGATGGATTAATTTTATTTTCGCCCGATTCAAGTTTTGAAAGGCTGAGCATTGACTGCACAAGGCGGGAAAGGCGCTTAACCTCATTTGAAACTATCTCTAAATAGTATACTTGTTTTTCCTTTTCAATAGTGCCGTCAATAATTCCATCGATAAAACCACCTATTGTTGTCATAGGGGTTTTAAGCTCATGAGAAACATTAGCAATAAAGCTGCGGCGCATTCCCTCAAGCTGGGTTAAAGAATCGGTCATTTGGTTAAATGCAGAGGAAAGCTCACCAATTTCATCATCACTCATAATTGGTATCCGCTTTGAAAAATCACCCTTCGCCATACTGCGGGCGGCGCTTGACATCATTTTAAGGGGTTTATACCACCTGTAAATCATAGCGTAAACCGCAAAGAACATAAAGATAATGGGAATAAGGGTGGAAACGAGGAACAGCTGAAAGAAAACCTTAAATAGCTCTTTTAAAGATTTTGCCGTTGAAGCCGAAATAACCGTGCCAATGGCAGTTCCGTCGGGAGCTGTTATAGGTTTACCAACTATATAATAAACCTCATTAAAAAAGCCGCCTAAATTTCCTGTTTGTTTATAACCTTCACTTAATATTTTTGAAAAGATTTCTTTTGGAACACCGGTCATTGTGTGTTCACAGTGACCTTCTGTAGCCCAGGTGTTACAGGTGCAAACAAGGATTTTGCCCTTTGTATCGGTAACATAAATTTCAACATCCGACACACTGCTTAAAACCTGCGCAACATTATAAACATTGCGCTCAAAAGAGGGTGAATTAGCATCGGAAACCGCAATTTTTGAAACCGATGTACAATTATCCTCAAGCAGACGATATTTATCTACCGCTAAATAATTTGTAACCGCAACGCTTAAAATAAGAAGCATAAAGGTAACCGAAAACAATATTATAAGCGAGGTTGTAAGAAAATATTTTTTAAAAAGTTTTGATTTCATAAATACCTTTTATTTTGTTTCGAATTTATAACCAACGCCCCAAACGGTTTTTAAAGACCATTCGGTTGAGGCACCCTCAAGTTTTTCTCTAAGCCTTTTAACGTGAACGTCAACCGTTCTTGAATCGCCATAATAATCAAATCCCCAAACCTCATCCAAAAGCTGGTCCCTAGTGTAAACACGGTTCGGATTACTTGCAAGGCGGAAAATAAGTTCAAGCTCCTTCGGCGGAGTATCAATCTGAATACCCTTAACAATAAGCTCATAGTTAGTCAGATTAATAACAAGATTATCAAAGGTTACCTTTTGTTCAGCAGATGAATTTTTCTTATCACTTCTTCTAAGCACTGCCTTAATTCTGGCAATAACCTCTTTTGTGTCAAAGGGCTTTGAAATATAATCATCAGCACCAAGCTCAAGACCCAAAATTTTATCAAAAGTTTCTCCCTTTGCGGTGAGCATTATAATAGGGGTATCAGATTTCTTTCTAATTTCACGGCAAACCTGCCAACCATCAAGCTTTGGTAGCATAACATCCAGCAAAATTAAATCGGGTGAATGTTTTTCGAAAAGGTTAACGGCCTGCTCGCCATCATTCGCCACAATTGTTGTGAAATTTTCTTTTTTAAGATAGAGGCAAAGTAGTTCGCAAATATTTTCGTCATCATCAACAACAAGGATTTTTGTGTTATCCATTATAATATACCTCCGAAAATTTGTTACAACTTAATTTTAAAATAGAAATTCGAAAACTTTATTAATAAAGTGTTAATTATTATCTAATTATAGTTTATTTTTCATATTTTTTCAACTTTTATCATAATTAAAACGCCATTTTCATAACTTGTTATAAAGAATGTCTTAAACGGAGGAAACAAGGCTATGAATAATACAAGCATTTATAAGGATATTGCTTTAAGAACAAAAGGCGATATATATCTTGGGGTTGTTGGTCCTGTAAGAACAGGAAAATCTACTTTTATCAAGCGTTTTATGAACCAACTTGTTTTACCTAAAATTGATGCAGAATTTGAAAGGGAACGAGCAACCGATGAGCTTCCGCAGTCTTCCTCAGGGCGCACAATAATGACAACCGAGCCAAAATTTGTCCCTGAAAATGCTGTGAAAATTAATGTTGATGAAAACTCAAATTTTAACGTTAGATTAATTGATTGTGTAGGATACATAGTTCCAAGCGCACTCGGTTACATTGAAGAAGATAAGCCGCGAATGGTAATGACGCCTTGGTTTGAGGAGCCTGTTCCTTTTAATATGGCTGCCGAAATCGGCACAAAAAAGGTTATTACCGAGCATTCAACTATTGGCCTCGTTATAACGACAGATGGCAGTATCAGCGATATTCCGCGCAGTGAATATGCCGAGGCAGAGGAAAGGGTAATTAATGAGCTCGTTGCCATTGAAAAACCCTTTGCAGTACTCTTAAACTGCACCTACCCAAACTCTGAGGAAGCGCAAAATTTAGCTAATGAACTTAAAGAAAAATACAAGGTTCCTGTTATTGCAGTTAACTGTTTAGAACTTAACGATAGCGACATTCGTAGCATTTTAGGGGAGATTCTTTACGAATTTCCAATAAAAGAAATTTTCCTTGACTATCCAAAATGGGTCAATGGTTTGGAAAATGGTCATCAGTTAAAAAATGCAATTTTTAACTGTATAAAAAACGGTATCGCTTCAGTTAAAAAAATCAGAGAAATTTCAAGTTTCCTATTGTCCTTTAAAGAAAATGAAAATGTCAATTTCATTGGTATTGATGACATTGACTTAGGGAAGGGAAAAATTTGTATAAAAATCTCACTAAAACCGGAATTACTTTACCAAATTATTAAAGAATTAAGCGGATTAGAAATTAATAACGAGTACGAACTTATTGAAAATATAGCTCACCTTGCCAAAATGAATCGTGAATTTGCACGTTATAAAAACGCTCTCGATGAGGTTGAGGCAACAGGTTACGGCATTGTTATGCCCTCAATTGATGAACTGACCCTGGAAGAGCCCGAAATAATGAAGCAGGGGGGACGTTACGGTGTTAGACTTAAAGCCTCGGCGCCTTCAATTCACCTTATGAAGGCAAATATTACTACCGAGGTTAGTCCAATTGTTGGCAGCGAAAAGCAGAGTGAGGATTTGGTAATGTACCTGCTTAGCGAATTTGAGGAAAATCCTGTTAAAATTTGGGATTCCAACATTTTTGGTAAATCCCTTCACGAGCTTGTAAATGAGGGTCTGCACACAAAGCTATCCCGAATGCCGGCAGATGCCAGAATGCGGGTTCAGGAAACAATAGAGCGGGTTATAAATGAAGGCTGCAATGGTTTAGTATGCATAATTTTATAAAAAATTGGGGTTAAAGTTAACGCTTTAACCCTGTTTTTTAATATTTATTGTAAAAAATGCTTTTTTGTGTTAATATTAATAAAAAGATGATAGAAAGGAACGCCGCTTTGAAATACAAACTTTTAAAATATGACCCATATTTGGCGCCTTATGAAATGGATATTGCGCTTAGAATGGAACTTTTTAAAAAGAAAAGGGAAGAACTCCTTAAAAATTCACACAAAAATTTAAGTGATTTTGCCAACGCTCACCACTATTTTGGTATTCATAAAACCGAAAACGGATGGGTTTATCGCGAATGGGCACCTGGCGCTGAGAAAATGTATTTCACAGGCGATTTTAATTCCTGGGATATTTACGCTCTACAAATGAATCGCCTTGAAAACGGCGTTTTTGAGGTATATTTAAAGGGTAAAGATGCCCTTAAAATCGGTGATAAAATACAAGCTATTGTAATCCACGGCGGCGAAACCCTGCGCAGAATTCCTTCTTACGCAACAAGAGTTGTACAGGATAAAGAAACACACCTTTGGTGCGCCGAAATTGATGATGCCTTATTTGATAACTTTTCCTGGACCGATATCGGATTCAAACCCTGCACAACACCGTTTATTTATGAATGCCATATTGGTATGTCGGGGGAAGATTACGGCATTGCGTCATACAATTATTTTACCGAAAATATTCTTAAAAGGATTAAGAAAAACGGCTATAACACAATACAAATTATGGCTGTTATGGAACACCCTTATTATGCATCATTCGGCTACCAGGTTACAAACTTCTTTGCGCCTTCATCAAAATACGGCACCGCACACGACCTTAAAAATTTAATTAATACCGCACATAAAATGGGAATTACCGTTTTACTTGATGTTGTACATTCACACGCTTGCCCTAATACTAACGAGGGTTTAAACCGTTTTGATGGAACTCAACATCAATATTTCCACGAAGGTGCTCGCGGTGAACACAGTGCCTGGGGAACAAAGTTGTTTAATTATAATAAAAACGAGGTTTTACATTTTCTTTTATCCAATCTTAAATATTGGATGGAGGTTTTCCATTTTGATGGTTTCCGTTTTGATGGCGTAACCTCAATGCTTTACCACGACCACGGGCTTGGCAGTGCTTTCACAAATTATGATATGTATTTTTCAATGAACACCGATACCGAAGCCGTAACCTATTTACAGCTTGCAAATGAACTTATTCACGAAATTAATCCAAAAGCAATTACCGTTGCTGAGGATATGTCGGGAATGCCCGGTATGTGCATTAAAATTGAGGAAGGCGGCATTGGCTTTAATTACCGACTTTCAATGGGTGTGCCCGATTTATTTATTAAACTTATAAAGGAATATTCCGATGAAAATTGGGATATGTACAAGCTTTGGTATGAACTAAACTCCAGAAGACCCAAAGAAAAAAATATCGGTTACTGTGAATCACATGACCAGGCATTAGTAGGCGATAAAACAATAATTTTCCGCCTTTGCGATGCCGAAATGTATGATAAAATGGCTAAAAATAGCCATTCTCACATTATCGACCGTGGAATTGCTCTCCATAAAATGATACGGCTTATCACTGCATCACTTGGAGGAGAGGGTTATCTTAATTTTATGGGCAACGAGTTTGGCCACCCCGAATGGATTGATTTCCCACGTGAGGGCAACGGTTGGAGCTACCATTATTGCCGCAGGCAGTGGAGCCTTGCTGACAATAAAGACCTAAAATACTCATTTTTGCTGGAATTTGACCATAAAATGATTAAATTCCTTAAAAAAGAACGTATTTTAACAAAAAAAGCCGTTGATAAATGGATTCATAACGATGATAAGGTAATAATTTTCACAAAAGGCGATTTAGTTTTTGCTTTCAACTTTAGTCCATCAAATTCCTACACCGATTATTTTATTCCTGTCGACTCGGCAGGGGAGTATAGTGTTTTATTATCAACCGATAATGAAAATTTCGGTGGATTTAACAGAGTTGATGAAAATTATATATACACCGCTAAAAAAATCGGCGATGAAAGAATTGGATTTAATTTATATTTACCATCAAGAACAGCCGTTGTGCTTAAGAAAATTAAATAACGTATTCAGTACAAAATTAAAAGACACCAAATTTTGGTGTCTTTTTTTATTTTTATACTTAAAAGAAGGGGGCACTCGCTTCTTGTATCTCTTGGATAAATGTATGTTTTTCCAAAAGTTATTGACAAAAAGAGGGATATATGGTATAATTAGCTCGTAAACAGTACATTTTATTGGATTTTGGTTTTATATGATTTTATAGATTTTTTATTTTAATTTTATTATTTAAAATATTTTTCTTTTCGAATTAAAGTTTTATTTTTTTTATTTTATTACCTTTTATTAATTATTTTTTTATTATTAATGTCTGCTTTTGCAAAAAAATGCTGAAAATCAAAAAATCTCATCCTCTCAGTTTTTTTCTATAAGTACTTACATCATTTTAAAAATTTCTATTCGATGGAGGTTTTGCTATGAACTCATATCAAGACGAGCTTGACAGAAATAATATGCTCAAAATTAAGGAAATCTTATCTGAGCTACCTATCTATGTTGGTGACTATTTTATTTCCAGAAAAACCGATACAACCACAAGAACTCGCCTTTCCTATGCTTACGACCTTAGGCGCTTTTTTGAGTGGCTCAAGGCAGCCATTCCAAATCTCTTGGATAAATCTTTAAAAGAAATTCCAATTGAGGTAATGCAATCGGTCACAGCACGTGATATTGAAGAATACACCGATTATCTGCAGTATGATAAAGAAAATATGAACCACCGTTCAGGAATTGCCCGAAAACTCTCAGCTTTAAGCTCATTTTTTGATTATCTTTATCGCAACGATTTAATTGTTGGAAACCCCTGTGATAAGGTTAAAAAGCCAAAACCTGATAAGGATAATCGTATTATTCGTTTATCTCCCGATGAGGTCGCACGTTTTTTAAATGCTATTGAATTTGGCTGTTCAGCCTTTACTCCGCGCCAACAAAAGTATCTTGAAACTACAAAAATTCGCGATTTAGCCATTGCAACCCTGCTTTTAGGCACCGGAATTCGTGTTTCAGAGTGTGTTGGTTTAAATATTCGAGATTTAGATTTCGACCGTTGCCTTATAAGCGTTTATCGCAAAGGCGGCAAATATCAATATATCGCTATGGGGGATGAAGTTATTGAGGCTTTACAGCGCTATTTGCTCCAGCGAAAAGAAATTATCCCTGCAAACGATGAATCGGCAGATGCACTGTTTTTATCAATTCAAAAAACCAGAATTTGCGTTCAGTCAATTGAAGATATGATTAAAAAATACGCCAAAGCCATTGGTGTTTCAAAGATTATTACACCGCACAAACTGCGTAAAACCTACGGTACCGAGCTTTATCAAAACACCGGTGATATTTATCTTGTAGCACGCGCACTCGGTCACACAAGCGTTAATACAACCAAAAATCACTATGTTACAACCGATGAAGAAAGTCTCATAAATTCTCGAAATGTTGTAAAACTTCGAGATAAATAAAAAAATAAGGAGGAATTTTCCTCCTTATTTTTTATTGTAAAAATCAAAAATATTTTTTGCGGTAGCAGTATTAATTCCGGAAACAGCACACAATTCATCAACAGTTGCTTCTCTAATTTTTTTCATTGATTTAAAATGCGTTAGTAAAAGTTTGGCTCTTCCCTTCCCTACGCCTTCAATTTCCAGCAGTTCACTGCTTAGCATTGCTTTTTTCATAGCATTTCGGTTGTAGGAAATAGCAAAACGGTGAACCTCATCCTGAATATTTGTTATAAGGGTATAGACCTTTCGTGTAGGTTTGATAGCAATATCGCCGCCGGTTGCCGCAATAGCACGTGTGCGGTGTTTACTGTCCTTAACCATACCAAAAATCGGTACGTTTATATTATGCGCCTTTAAAATTGGTAAAACTGCGTTAATTTGGCCTTCAGCGCCATCAAGCAGAATAAGGTCAGGTAAGGTATTAAAAGCAATATCAGCGCCATTTTCGAACTCATTAAGGCGCCTATCAATTACCTCAGCCATTGAACGGTAATCATCCTGACCTACAAAAGATTTAATTTTAAATCTTCGATACAAATCCTTTTTAGGTCTGCCATTAACAAAAACAACCATTGCGGCAACATTGTTACTGCCGGAAAAGTTAGAAATATCATATGCCTCAATGTGTTTTGGTGCAGGAATTGAAAGAAGTTCGCCCAGTTCACTTAGCGCTGAGGTTTCGCGGCCATCTCTTTCGATTAAATTAGAAAGGTTCTGCGCGGCATTTGTTTGACACATTCCCACAAGTTTCAGTTGTTCGCCGATTTTAGGCTTAACAATTGAAACATTTTTTCCAAATTTATCAGAAAGCCATCTTTCTAAAATTTCAGCATCTAAAACCTCAAAATCTACAACAATTCTTGGAGTTAAATCGCGGTTTGTATTATAAAACTGTCGAATAAACTCATAATACAACTCGCTTTTATCAGCTCCATCATAATCAAAAATAAAATGTTCCTCATCAAAAATGTGTCCGTTTTTAAAACGTAAAACCTGAACACAAATTTTACCATCAGCCGCGGCCGATGCAACAATATCCTGGTTTAAATAAGTAGATGCAATAACCTTTTGACGTTGACCAACCTTTTCAATAGCCGCAATTCTATCGCGAAGCTTTGCAGCATATTCAAAATCAAGATTTTCTGCTGCCTCATCCATTTTCTTGCGCATTGTTTTAATTTCATCATCAAAAGCGCCGCCTTTTTTAATGAAACTAATAGCTTGGTTTATATTTTTAAGATAATCAGAAAGGCTAATATTGCCCCTACACGGTGCATCGCACAGCCCAATATGATAATTTAAACAAGGCTTTGAAAACTTATCAAAGGAACGGTTACAGGTAGGTAGTTTATAAATCTTTTGAGCCGCCTCAACGGTCTCACGCACAATGCTACCTGAGTTATATGGACCAATATATTCACCATCATCGGTAACCTGTTTTACAGCGATTATTTTTTTCCATTTTTCATTGGTAATTTTAATATAGTGGTAACCCTTATCATCCTTCAAAAGTATATTATATTTTGGCTGATTTTGTTTTATTAAGGAATTTTCCAGTAAAAATGCCTCAAATTCGCTGTCGCAAAGAATAAAATCAAAGGTTTCAACATTCTGAACCATTTTCCGCACCTTTTCGGTGTGGTTTGTGTCGCTACCAAAATACTGTGTAACACGATTTTTTAAGGATTTTGCCTTGCCAATGTAAATAATTTCATTTTTATTGTTTTTCATTATATAAACACCTGGGGTTGTAGGCAGAGTGTTAGCTTTATCTTTTAAAATTCTTGCTTTTTCATTCATGCTTATTACCTCCTGTGTTTTTATTATATTTTACAGTTTTATTATCTCTTTTTCAAGGGTTGATTTTTCCATGGAAAAGTTATAAAATTTAATTATAATTTTTTAGGTGGTATTTTGGTGCGAAAACTTTTAATTTTAACTTTCTTAATCGCCATTGTTTTTTGTGGTTGCAGTTCACAGGCCAGCAGTACAAGCAGCCAAAGCACCGTTAGTGTAATTTTACCCGATGCCGAAACGGCTACTACGGTCAATGGTTATCTAAATCGCGGAGAGTCAAATTCCGAAAGCAAATTCAATATTCAGTATTTTGCCAACAAAAACACCAAAAAATTTCACATTTCAACCTGCCGTTGGGCAAAAAGCATTAAAGATGAAAACCTTTATAAATCTTATAACCGTGAGCTTCTTATCAGTGATGGCTACGAGCCATGTAAAACCTGTAAACCATAAAAAAGCACTCTTTCGAGTGCTTTTTTTATTTTTTCATAAGTTCAACTATAACTTCAACCATCTTTTCCATAGACTGAACCGAAATGAATTCGTGAACACTATGGAAATTTTCACCGCCTGTTGAAAGGTTAGGACAAGGCAGGCCCATAAAGGATAGTCTGGCGCCATCGGTGCCACCGCGGATTGCCACAATTTTTGGCGTTACCCCTACCCTTTTCATTGCGCTTTCTGCATCATTAACTATGTGCATATATGGAAGAATTTTTTCCTTCATATTATAATAGCTGTCCTTCATAAGTAATGAGAAGGTTTTTTCACCGTGCTTTAAATTAAGGAAATGAATTACATCTTTTAAAAATTCTTTTTTAGCTTCGAATTTTTCTCTATCGTGGTCGCGAATTATAAGGGTTACCTCGGTTTTAGTTTCATTGCCTAAAAAATCGCAAACATGGAAAAACCCCTCATAGCCTTCGGTATGTGCAGGCGTTTCGAAAGGCGGCAGTAAATTAACGAATTCGTTAGCTAGCAAAATAGCGTTTTTCATTTTATTTTTTGCAGAGCCTGGGTGAATATTAACACCATTTACCGTTACTCTAGCATTTGCGGCGTTGAAGTTTTCGTATTCAATCTCTCCTAGCTCTCCGCCGTCAACGGTGTAAGCCCATTTTGCGCCGAATTTTTGCACATCAAAATAATCGGCACCGCGGCCAATTTCCTCATCGGGAGTAAAGCAAACCGAAATTCTACCGTGTGGGATTTGAGGATTTTTAATTAAGAATTCGCAGGCAGAAATGATTTCTGCAATACCCGCTTTATCATCTGCGCCAAGCAGAGTTGTTCCATCGGTTACAATTAAATCCTGACCGATATATTTTTTAAGATTTTCAAATTCCTTTTCTTTAATACTCACGGTTTCACTTAAAGTAATATCACCGCCGGAATACGCGATAATTTGCGGTTTAACGTCCTTTCCGCTTGCATCGGGCGAAGTATCCATATGAGCAATAAAACCAATATTTTCAGCATTTACACCCTTTGTAGCGGGCAAAAAAGCATAAACATAGCCCTTTTCATCAATATGAGCGTTTTCCATGCCTAAATCAGACAATTCCCTAACTAAATATTCGCCGAGCCTTCTTTGCCTTTCGGTAGATGGAACAGTTTCGCTGTTTTCGTCAGAGCAGGTATCAAAGGAAACGTATTTTAAAAAACGCCTTACAACATTGGTCATTTTACTGCCTTCTTTCAAATGTTATATTTATATTTTAACACATAAGAATTATTTATCAAGAAAAAAGAGCCCAAAACCTGAGCTATTGCTCAGATTTCGGGCTCATTATAGCCTTATTGAGTGCTATTCATAAGACTTTTAAAAATTTTTACGAAATAAGTTTAACTAATAAAATTAGTCAGCAACTTTAATGTCGTAGTATTTCTTAAGAACTTCAACAGCCTTTTCTACGTTTGCAGAGTATGCAGAAGCAGAAGTGTCGAAGTAACCAACGTAGGAGTTGCCTGCTGCCTTGTTAGCGTTCTTGTAGAACTCATTACCGTCAGCATCGGTCATACCCATAGCAACGAAGGAAGAAGCAGGAAGCTGTCCGCCCTGAGCAACCTTTTCTACGATGTAGTTACGGTCGTAAAGAAGGCCGATAGCGTTACGGATTTCTTGCTGTGCCTTTTCCTTCTCAACGCCTTTAAGGCTTGAGCCGGGAAGTAAATCAGCGTTTACGTTCCAGCAAACATAGTAAGTACCGATTTGACCGGCAATTACAAATTCGTTGGGATAATCTTTCTTAAGAGTTGCAATTTCATTTGTAGGAACATCATCGATTAAGAGCCAGTCGCCCTTCTTGAAGTTAGCAAGCATGTTGTTAGCATCGTCAGAGAGGTGGCAGTTGATTTTTTCCATTGTGATGGAAGCTTTGTCGATGAACTTGTCATTCTTCTTTAAGGTAATAACGCTGTCGTGAGTCCAAGAATCAATTACATATGCACCGTTGCAGATGTAGGTTGCAGGCTCGGTAGCCCACTTCTCGTTATTGTATGCAGAAGAGTGTACAGGGAAATAGGTGGGGAAAGCAAGAAGCTCATCCCAGTAAGAGATTGCATTGTTGATGGTGATGGTGATGGTCTTAGCGGCATCATCAGCAGTAGCTGCGAGGTCGTTAGGATAGCCCTTAACAACTTCGAACATGTAGCCGTAGTCAGCACCAAGAGCCTCAGAAGCAGCACGTTTCCAAGCGTTAACGAAATCAGAAGCCTTTAACTCATCGCCATTGGACCACTTAAGGCCATCGCGGAGAGTGTAGGTGTAGGTAACAGTGCCGTCAGCGTTTGTAACGCCCTTAACGAGCTCTTTAGCAGCATCAGCAACGATGGTGAGCTTGCCATCAACTTCAGCCCATTTTGCAAGGCCGGAGAAGAGGTGAGTAATCATGGTTGCACCGTCAACTGCAGAGTTGAGAGCGGGGTCAAGAGTGTCAGGCTCAGAAGCAAGGCAAACGTTTAAATTATCGGTTTTGCCGTTAACCTTAGTGTACATCATATACTTGTAGCCAAGGGGGTTGGAATAGAAGCCCTCTACGGAATCATCGATCATATAAAGGTCGGTGTAGTAGTAAAGGGGAACGATACAACCGGTAGCCATAAGCATATCTTCTGCCATGTGCATCATTTCGTAACGAGCAGCAGCATCGGTAGTAGCCTTAATCTTGGAGATAAGAACATCATATGTCTCAGCCCAAGTGCCGTTCTCTACTTTAGCGCCGCCGAACTTGGTAAGGTCGATGCTGTACATTTTAAGGTCTTTATGAGCGCCTTTACCGAACTGAACATCGTTGTTACCGGAGTTAGAGGTCCACATATCAAGGAAGCAGATCGGGTCATTGTAGTCAGCAAGCCAACCATTACGAGCTACGAAATAGTCGCCGTTTTTACGGGTGTTTAAGAATGTGTTCCATTCTTGGTTTTTAAGGGTCATTGTGATACCTACCTGTGCAAGAGCAGACTGGAGGTATTCACCAATAGCCTTGTGGCTATCACTTGTGTTGTAAAGGTAATCAAGGGTAGGAACGTCGGATTTTTTAGAACCGCCGCAAGCTGTCAAACCAAACAACATAACGATAGCTAAAACTAATGCGAGAATTCTTTTCATAAGATCATTCCTCTCAAAAGAAATTTATGTTTAAATTTGTTGTAAACAACGTTGGCACTCACAACATTTACAACAATTAAAACCAAAATTAGTTAATTTCTGCCATATTGTGGCAGGCAACGAAGTGGCCCTTTGAAACTTCTTTAAATTCAGGCATTTCAAGTGCGCATCTTTCGGTTGCGTAGGGGCAACGTGTGCGGAAAGGACAGCCCGAAGGAGCATTTAAAGGACTTGGAATATCGCCAACAAGGGTGATTCTCTCGTTTGCCTTTGCAATTTTGGGGTCGGGCACGGGAACTGCAGACATAAGCGCCTTTGAATAAGGATGAAGCGGATGCTCATAAATTTCATCGGCATCGGCAAGTTCAACAATCTTTCCTAAATACATAACTGCAATGCGGTCACTAATATGGCGAACAACAAGCAGGTCGTGTGCTATAAATAAATATGTGAGACCAAGCTCTTCCTGAAGTTCTTGGAACATATTGATAACCTGAGCCTGAATTGAAACGTCAAGAGCAGAAACGGGCTCATCGCAAACAATGAATTCGGGATTTAAAGCAAGAGCGCGGGCAATACCGATTCTCTGCCTTTGACCACCTGAAAACTCGTGAGCATAACGAGCAGCGTGTTCACTGTTAAGACCAACATAATCCATAAGCTGGAGTATTCTTTCCTGGCGCTCGGCTCTTCCCTGCTTAGATTTATCATAAATATCATGAATATCCAGCGGCTCACCAATAATATCGGCAATGGTCATTCTGGGGTTAAGTGATGAATATGGATCCTGGAAAACCATTGTAGCCTTTTTGCGGAATTCGTTTAAATCCTGCTTGGTTTTTATAAGCTTACCATCATACCAAATTTCGCCGGCAGTAGGTTTATAAAGATTAAGAATTGTACGGCCAACGGTTGTTTTACCACAACCGGATTCACCAACAAGACCTAATGTTTCGCGGCGATTAATAGCAAAGGAAACATCATCAACAGCCTTTAAGGGTTTTGTCTTAAAAAGACCAACGTTGATATCAAAATACTGTTTTAGATTTTTGACTTCAACGAGAGGAGTTTTGTTTTGTTCACTCATTACCATTTTCCTCCTCTGTGGTATTATCAAGTACAATTTCGCCCTTTTCAACGGCCTCTTTAACGTTCATCCAGCAGGTTGCCCTGTGGTTTTCGTTAATATCCATAGGCTGTGCAGCTTCTCTGATACAAATTTTCATAGCTTTTTCGCAACGCGGTGCAAAGGGACAGCCTTTAGGCATATTTAAAAGGTCAATTGGAGTACCTGTAATAGGCTCTAGCTTTTGGCCGTTGTTATCGGCTGTAGGAATTGAGCGTAAAAGACCCTTTGTGTACTCGTGTTTGGGGTTGTAGAAAATTTCTTCAACTGTTCCCTGCTCACAAATTGAGCCTGCGTACATAACAACAACCTCATCACAAAGCTGTGCTACAACGCCAAGGTCATGGGTAATCATAATAATTGCCATACCAAGTTCCTTTTGCAGGGACTTCATAAGTTCAAGAATTTGTGCCTGTATTGTAACATCAAGAGCGGTTGTAGGCTCATCAGCAATAAGAATGTCAGGCTCGCAGGCAAGTGCCATTGCAATAACAACACGCTGGCGCATACCGCCTGAAAACTCGTGAGGGTACTGCTTCATACGCTTTTCAGGCTCGTTAACGTTAACAAGGCGAAGCATTTCAACAGCACGCTCATAAGCCTGTTTTTTATTGCGGTTTGTGTGAAGCAAAATTGCTTCCATTAACTGATGACCAATTGTATAGGTGGGGTTAAGTGAGGTCATAGGGTCCTGGAAAATTATTGAAATTTTGTTGCCGCGAATGGTTTTCATAACCGATTCACCTGCGCCAACCAGTTCCTGACCGTTATATTTAATTGAACCATCGGTAATTCTACCGTTGGCGGCAAGAATTTGCATAATTGAGTAGGCCGAAACAGATTTACCTGAGCCCGACTCGCCAACAATACCGAGAACCTTGCCTTTTTCAAGGAAATATGAAATTCCGTTCACCGCCAAAACCTCGCCGGCGTCGATAGTAAAGGAGGTATGGAGATTGTTTACTTCAAGTAATGCCATGAAATTCAGTGTCCTCCTTTAGCTATTGAGTTTCGGGTCAAACGCGTCACGAAGACCGTCACCGAAAAGGTTAAGTGATAAAACGATAAGTGAAATAACAATTGCAGGAATAATTAAACGGTAAGGATAAGAATGGATACCGTTTAAAGCATCTGATGCTAAGGAACCGAGAGAAGGCATAGGAGCGTTAACGCCAAGGCCAAGGAATGAAAGATAACTCTCGGTGAAAATTGCACTGGGAATTTGAAGAGCAGTTGAAACAATAACAACACCAATGCAGTTGGGCATTAAGTGCTTCTTAATGATTCTGCCGCCTTTAGCACCGCTTGCGCGGGCTGCTAAAACATATTCCTGTTCGCGAAGGGATAAAATTTGTCCACGAATAAGGCGGGACATTGAAACCCAATAAAGAAGCGCAAAAACGATAAATAAGCTGATAATATTCGAACCGATTTTTTCAAAAACTGTTCCTTCAATCAGTTTATTTAAGCCTGACTGGTTAAGGGCTGCCGCCAGCAAAATAACCATAAGCATATCGGGTAAGGAGTAAATAATATCAACAATTCTCATTATTACAATATCAACCTTACCGCCGTAGTAGCCCGCAATTGAGCCAACGGTCATACCAATAAGCAAAACGATTATACTTGCAAAGAAGCCAACAAGAAGGGATATTCTTGTTCCGTAAACAATACGAATGAAATAGTCACGACCGTGTGAGTCGGTTCCGAAGATATGGGGAAACACGCTCTCCCCTGCCTCAATCTTTTCCTGTTCTGTTGCACCATACTCAAAGGGTTGAAGGTTTGCATAGGTATCATCAACAGGCTGGCCAAGTTTTACACCCAGCTGGTCATCATACTCATAAGGCCAGAACATAGGGATAAAAATACAGGAAAGTGTGATAATTACAATAAGAATGAAGCTGACTGTAGCAACTTTGTTTTTAAGTAAGCGTCTAACACCGTCTTTAAAGAATGTGGTTGAAGGACGCATTTTTATCATATACTCTTTTTCTTCACTGCTTGCAGGTAAAAATGAATCTACATTAATGTGAAGACTAAAAGGTTTTTTCTTCATTTTGATTCTCCTAACATACAAAAGAAATTAACCTAAACATACATTTGTCCAAGACAATTATTCAAGATTAATACGCGGGTCAACAACTTTGTATAAAATATCACTTATAAGGTTCATAATAACGATGAACACGGCTAAAACAATGGTTGTTCCCATAATTAATGGATAGTCACGATTGGTAATAGAGTTAACAAACTTATCACCGATGCCGGGAACGGCAAAAATCTGCTCAACAACCAGCGAACCGGTTACAATGTAAGCAAGCATGGGACCGAAATAAGTGATAACAGGAATGAGAGCATTTTTAAGCGCATGGCCAAAAATGATTTTTGTTTTTGAAACACCCTTTGCTCTTGCTGTTCTAATGTAATCTTGACCGAGAACATCAAGCATTGAAGAACGAGTTAAACGAGTGATGTTTGAAAGCGGAGAGAGCGATAGTGTAACAACAGGTAGGATAAGACCTGCAGATGTGCTTCCGTTAGCAGGCAGCCATTGTAGCGTTATACAAAACAAAATCAGCAGTAGCGAGCCCATTATAAACGATGGCATTGAAACGAAGGCAGTTGTGAAAACCATTATAATACGGTCAATAAGCTTATTTCGATTAAGTGCGGCAATTGCACCGAGCACTACACCGAGAACAAGTGCAATGCCTGCGGCAAAAAGGCCAAGCTTTGCAGAGGTTTTAAGTCCATCTCCGATAATGTCGATAACATCACGACCACGCATTTTAATAGAAGGACCGAAATCAAGTGTTACGGCATCGCCAAGATAGGTAATGTACTGCTCAAAAAGAGGTTTATCAAGACCATATTTCTTTTCAAGCGCCTCCTGAACGGCAGGGGTAACAGCCTTTTCACTTGTAAATGGTCCACCGGGAACCGCATGCATTACAAAAAACGTGATTGTAATAACAAGAAAAACTGTTAAAATTGCAAGCAAAATACGCTTAACAATATACAGCGCTGTTTTGGAATTCAATTTTTTTCACTCCTTAAATTTTTGACCAAAAAAACAAATGGGCCTTAAGTGCAAACAAGACACATGAAAAGTTAAAAAAACTTGTAAGCAACTTATATATAAAATATAGTACAAAATATTATACATTAAAAACGTGACAATGTCAATCGAAAAATATCAATTATGTTAGTGTGCTAAAGTGTAATTAATTCCTTTTTGCTCTTTGTTAAATTTAAAATTCCGTCCGTGGTTACATACACCATATCCTCAATTCTCACACCGAACTTATTCTCGATATAAATTCCGGGTTCAACCGTCATAATAGTTCCCTGCTTTAAAATTTTATCGCAGCGGGTGTTGAAATTAGGATTTTCGTGAATCTCAATTCCCACGCTGTGGCCAAGACCATGGCCAAAACAACCCTCATAACCTGCGCCATAAATAATATCGCGTGCAACCTTATCGATATCCTTGCATACAACACCCGGTTTAATAGCCTTAAGTGCTTCATTTTGTGCCTTTAAAACTGTGTCATAAACCTTAATTTGCTCATCAGTAACATTTCCTACGGCAACAGTTCTTGTCATATCGGAATGATAACCAGAAACAACAGCGCCAAAATCCATTGTGAGAAAATCGCCGTTTTCAATTAATTTATCGGTTGGCACACCGTGTGGCAGGGATGAATTTTTACCCGAAACAACTATAAAATCGAAGGAAACCCCTTCACTTCCCTTTAAGCGCATAAAGAACTCCATATCAAGCATAATTTCCTTTTCGCTTCTGCCAACTTTAATGCGGTCAAGGATGTAATCGAAGGTGTCATCGGTAAGCTTTTGAGCTTTTTTAATAAGCTCAACCTCGGCGGTGGTTTTAACACTGCGCATTTCTTCAATCATTTTATCAAATTTATCACTTGATGAAATTTCTATGCCGCCAAGTGCCTCTTTAATGTCCTTGAACTGCGAAATACTGATTGAAGCAGTTTCAAGATATAAGGTATCAATACCCTGCTTCTTTAAAGAATCGGAAATTTCTTTAAAGGTTCTCTCTGATAAAAGAACCTCGCAGGAATCAACCGTGTTTTTTGCCTTTTCAAAATAACGGAAATCAATATAAAAACTACCGCCGTTTTTTGTGATAAGCACCATACCTGCACTTGAATGAAAACCTGTAAAATAAAGCCTGTTAGCACCGCTCATAACAAGTAGCGCTTCATTTTTATCAAGACTTAAACCAATTTTATTAACTCTTTCTTCAAACATAAAAGCACCTCAATTACAAATTTTTTAAAACTTCACACAAAAACTCATAAACCCTTATTGAAGAAGAGATGCTGAGTTTTTCGCCGGGTGTGTGAATATCGCACATATTTGGACCAATGGAAACCGCATCAAGCCCCTTAATTTTTTCACCAAACAAACCACATTCAAGTCCTGCGTGGATTGCTTCAACCGTAGCCTCGGCGTTATAAAGCTTTTTGTAGGTATCGCACATAACCTGGCGTAGTTTTGAATCCTTTTTATACTCCCATGCGGGATAATAACCATAGGTTGAAACGCTACCACCTAAATCATCGGCAAAAGATTTTAGTGTTTCAATCAGTTGATTTCTTTCACTGTTAACCGAGCTACGAACCGCAAAGGATGCCTCAAGTTTATTTCCTTTGGTGTTTAAAATTCCTAAATTAAGAGAGGTTTGAACAAGTCCCTTAATATCGCTGCTCATTTTTTGAATACCATTTGGCACATTGTTTAGAAAATAAACAATAAGCAGTGAACTTTCCTTTGAAAAGCATTTATTGCAACTGATTTCCTTCACAGTAACCTGTGGCTTATTATCATTTTCAAAACTAAAATTATTTACAAAGTTGTTTATTGCCTCTTTGGGATTTTCATTACTGCAAATAATGCATCTTGCGCTTCTTGGAATTGCGTTATCCTTAAGACCACCACTAATTTCGGAAATTAAATAATTAAAGGTGAAGCTGTTAAGAATTTCGCCTAAAAGAATATTCGCATTTATTCTACCTTTATCGATTTCTACTCCTGAATGGCCGCCTAAAAGACCATCAACCGTGATTTCATAAGCCGAAAAGTTATTTTCCTGTGAAATTAACGGTAGATTAATTTGTGCCCTTGCACCGCCTGCACAACTAACGGTGAAAACACCTTCGTTTTCTGAATCAATGTTAATAAACATTTTGCCGTTAAGCAAACTTGTATCAAGGCCATCGGCACCATACATACCGGTTTCCTCATCGGTTGTAAATACTGCCTCAATTTCGGGGTGTGAAAGTTTTTTATCCTCAAGAATGGCAAGAACCATTGCAACCGCAATTCCATCATCACCGCCAAGGGTTGTGCCATTTGCGGTGATATAATCACCGTCAACAAAAATTTCTAATCCATCTTTTTCAAAATCTATTTTACAGTCCAACTCTTTTTCACATACCATATCAAGGTGTCCCTGCAAAATTATAGGCTCGTGCGCCTCATAACCCTTTGTTGCAGGCTTTTTAATTACAATGTTGTTAAGCTCATCTTGAAAAACATAAAGCCCATTGTCTTTTGCAAACTCAGCACAAAAATCGCTTATGGCTTTTGTGTTGCCCGAGCCGTGTGGAATTGAACAAAGCTTATAGAAAATTTCAAAAAAACGTCTTTGCTGTTCCGGTTTTAAATTTAACATTTTTTGCCTCCGTAAATTTAAAAAACTCTGTTTTGAGCCAAACAGAGTTTTTTATCTTGCCATAGGATGAAAACGCTTATATGCCTGAGCATATTTTTGCTTCATCATTTGCACGTAGATTTGTGTTGAAGATATATCCGAATGACCGAGCATTTCTTTAATGTCTTTAAGTTCCGCACCATTTTCAAGTAAATGGGCCGCAAAAGAATGGCGCAAGGTGTGTGGGGTTATGTCTTTATCAATTTTAGCAAGTTCTGCATAATGCTTAATTATTTTCCAAAAGCCCTGTCTTGACATTGGTGAGCCGTTCATATTTGTAAACAGCTTGTCCTCGCTGTTTTCCGAGATAATAACACTTCTAGCCTCATTAATGTAACGATTTAAAACTCTAAGTGCTTCGGGGTAAATAGGAATTACTCTCTCGCTCTTTCCTGTGTGAAGGTGTAAAACGCCAATTTGACGGTTAATATCTGTTAAATTAAGGTCAATAAGCTCCGAAACCTTAATGCCTGTAGCATAAAGCAACTCAAGCATTGCCTTATCTCTAATGGATTTATAGTCGGAACCCTTGGGCTGTTCAAGCAAAAGCAGAACCTCTTTATTGGTTAAAATTTCAGGAATTTTCTTGGTGGCTGCTTTTTGCTTAACATCACTAACAGGGTTAACTGAACAAATTTCCTTTTTTACGAGGAATTTATAATAGCATCTGAGCGATGCTACATTTCTCGAAACGGTTGCATCGCTACGACCGGTTGAATGTAGATAATCAAAGTATTCATTAAGTTTTTTAGAGGTAACTTTGGAAACATCTTCAATGGAATTAAGCTTACAGTAGGCAGAAAACTGAGTTACATCGCGTAAATAAGATTGTAAGGTATTATTAGAGGAAGCCTTTTCATACTTAAGAAAAGACTCAAATTCCAAAATGTAATCCTTCAAGTTTTCCACCTCCAAAATCTAAAAATCAAAAAATTTAATAAAGAATGTTGATAAAAGTGAATCAACAGTTGCCGACAAGAACACAAATATAAGATAATAAAGGAATTTTATACAGTAACTTTTAAAGTTTTCAAAAACGCTGGCATTCACACCCTGTGGTGTAAAAAGCTTTGTAAGCAGCAGTGAAAATCTCATTGCTTCTCTTGAACAAAAAACTAATATTAGTGCAAAAATTGCACTGGCAGGGATTAAAATTATAGCACTGAATGCAATACCTTTAAGGGCATATCCACCATAAAGATGTGTGGAAAGCGTGCCGAAATTAAAGCCAAACCACAAAAGAACAAAGGGTGAAACTATGTTTCCTACAACCGATGTTCCTGAAATAAAAACCGCGCCAAAATAAATTAGCAGGTTAATTAACGAAGCAAAGAAAATCGAAAAGAAAGTTCCCTCTTGCCTTAACGTTAAAAAGTTGGTGAATTGGTTTTTGGCATAGTCAGCCACAGCGATTTGTTTTTCGAAAAAAAGCGCTCCTGAAAGCACGCCTAAAACAAAAATTAAGGTTAAAAAAATGAGTGAACCGTTTTCCTTTAAAAAGTTAACAGCCTTCACTCCATTTAAGGATAAAACTCTTGAACCTCGCACAATTTATTACCTCCGAAATGTAAATTTCTTTGATAATAAATATGCTGCTTTAGGACAAGATATTACATGCGAACAATATATTGATTAAATTTTAATTTTTTCAAAAATAAAACACAACATATAGTTTTTTCGGAATATTATGTAACCTTAAAAGGGCGAAAAAAACATTGCAACCTTATAAATTTTAAAGTTGCAATTGCGCTGGAACCTAACTTATATAATAAGTTATACAACACTTTTTGAATTATGTCAACTGAAAATTTTTATCAAAAATATATTATGTAAACTATTTATGTAAACCACACAATATATATGTCATCCTCCCCTTTTTGATACACAATTTATTGTTTTTGTTTACAAAAAATTTTTTTATGATATAATGAATTTATAAATTTTAAAGGGGAAAATAAAATGAGCAAAACTGTCATAATAACAGGCGCTTCAAAAGGTATCGGCGCCGCAACAGCAATTCTTTTCGCACAAAAAGGTTATAACGTTGTTTTAAACTATAATAATTCGGCAGCCGCCGCCCTGCTACTTCAAAAATCACTTTGCGAACAAGGCCATAACGTAATAGCTTACAAGGCAAACGTTGCAAATAAGCTGGAAGTTGATTTAATGATTAAGGAAGCGATTTATCGTTTTGGCTCTGTTGATATTTTAATTAACAATGCAGGTATCTCCCGCTCTTCCCTATTTACAGATATTAGCGAGTTTGATTGGGATGAAATGATGAATGTAAACTTAAAGGGCGTTTTTAATTGCTGTCAGGCAGCACTTCCCGAAATGATTAAGAATAAGAGTGGTAAAATTATAAACATTTCTTCAATGTGGGGTGTTACAGGCGCCTCCTGTGAGGTTCACTATTCCGCCGCAAAAGCGGGTGTTATCGGTCTTACAAAGGCTCTTGCAAAGGAGGTTGCTCCAAGTGGAGTTACCGTTAATGCAATAGCCCCCGGAATTATTGACACCTCAATGAACGCTGAAATCTCGGTTGAGGATTTAGCCGATTTTGTAAACGATGTTCCCCTTGGAAGAATGGGCACAGCCGATGAGGTAGCCCAGCTTTGCTTCTTTTTAGCTTCCGATTCTGCCGATTATATTACAGGTCAGGTTATCGGCCAAAACGGCGGATATGTAATCTAACACTAAAAAAGGACTGTGAATTTCACAGTCCTTTTGTTTTTGCCAATTCTTTTAATATTTCCATAGCGGGAGCGGGCATTCTGCCCAGATAATCGGGTCCGATATTCAAAAGATAATTTATTCCTAAATCATTAAGATGTTTTTTTGTTTTTAATACCAATTTTGCATCTTTCCAATTTTCATCATAAGTTTTATATCCCCAAGTGTCATTAAGCGTTGCCGGTGATTCATACAATACCGTCTTTGCGTCATTGGGGATTTCATTGTCGCCCGCCGAATAATAATCCGGTTTGATTTCCCCGCTTATTCTCGAATTAACCAAACAGTTAGGTTGATACTTTTTAACAAGGTTGTAAAGCTCTGTTGCTTGTTCCTCCGTTATATCATAAGGTGTGTCAAACCATATTAACGAAACCTCGCCGTAGTTTGTTAAAAGTTCAATGACTTGCGGTTTGATTTTTTCCTCGTAACACCTGCTGTAATCTTTTTTATCGGCATCAGGGAAATCCCAATTATTTGTCCACGACATATTTTCAACATTTAGTTCCGGCGCAGTAAATCCGCCGCCGTCTGGATGACTCCAATCAAGCGCCTGTGAATAATATAAGCCGAATTTCATTCCATACTTTTTGCAAGCTATCGAGCACTCGGAAATAATATCACGTTTGCAAGGAGTTGCATCAACACTTGAAAAATCACTTACTTTTGACTTAAAAAGTGCAAATCCTTCGTGATGTTTTGCAGTTATAACAAAATAGTTCATTCCGGCGTTTTTGGCAAGTTTGACCCATTCTTCTGCATCAAAAAAAATCGGGTTAAAAACCTGTGTCAATTTATGATATTCACTATTTGGAATTTTAAAATAAGGTTGTATCCATTCACCTATGGTTTTACCCATCCTTTTACCTTTCCATTCACCACCCAAAACTGAATATAGTCCGAAATGCAACATAATACCAAAACCTGCATTTTTAAACCAAACGTGTTCTTCTTTCATTTTAGTCTCTCTTCCCTTTTATTTTTTCCAAAAGATATTCTCCCACACCTTCGCCAAAAGAAATCATTGTTCTTGTTAACCTTACACTTGCGCTGGCAATATGTGAAAATGATGCGCCCCTGCAAGCAACAAATAAATTTTCAAACTCGTTAACCATTGAGCATTCTATGGGGATTTTATAAGGCTTGTCCAATTCTTTGCACATTCCGTCGTTTCCGTGAACGTCAAGCGCATGATCTGCTAAGGCGACAATTTTTTCGCTTTTTATATTTGGATAGCCTCGCCTTATATCATTTTCAGTCAAAACGTATTTCCCTTTTAATCGATAACTTTCTCTAATACCCGATTCAAATATTTTAACTAATTCAAATCCTTTAAGGCCTTTTTCTTTTTGTAAAAACTCCCAATATAAAAGCACTCTTGCTTTGCCGATTTTTTCAGCATTTTCGCCCAACTTGAAAAACTCATTTCCTTCTATTGTTGGTAGCATATTAATATTGTAATCTCCATTTGGATATTGGCAAAAACATGATACACACTGCTTTAGTTTGTTTTCTTTCCATTTTTTCAAATCAACACTTTTAACCCATTCTGGCAATTTGTCGACATGGTTTACATCGTTCGATTTTTTGATTCTGAAAACAAAAGTAACTCCATTTACCATATCGTTAGAATCTTTTGCACACGGCTCGTTATAATCCTCTTTACTGTCATTACCAAACGAATAATCGCAACCACATTTCCTTGCAAGAACGATATCACCTGTACAGTCCACAAAATATTTGGCGGAAATTTCTACCGAGTCGTTTTTACTCTTTATGACTATTGAATCAATTTTATCATTACTTTTTTTAACCGACTCAAAATTATAATTAAAAAACGTTTTTAAGTTTTCTTTGAATGGCATAAAAGCATTATTAATAGCTATTTTCATGGCACTGCCGTCAAATTGAAAACGGCAAAACGTATCACCTTTGCGTAATGATTTACATCTTTTCAGGGTGTCATCATAATTCTTACCCGTGGGCACCGAAAGACCCCAAGGATACTTTTCAAACGAAGTGTTTTGCCAATTAAAGCCATTGTCTTTAATAAAAAAATTACACCCCGGTACCGTTTCAACAACGTGACACCCGTTTTCTATTTGTTCCAATCCTTCATACAGCACATTGTGTAAACCATTAAAAGTGACACCTGGCTCCCAACCATCTACACCGCAAAAAACCATAGTTCCGCCAAAATCAGCATTTTTATCAACAGCTACAGTGTTAACACCGTTTTTTATAAGCTTATAAACAACGCCACAACCGGCCGCACCCGCGCCCAAAACACAAACGTCCGTGGTTATTCGTTTCAAAACTTATCTCTCCTTAATTATAGGAATCCATATTTCCCAGGAAAAATTTTCATCACTCATATCACTTGGAAAAACTTCAATGTTTGGTAAAGCAGGATTTCTTTTATAACCTGATGATATTAACCATTCGCCCAAAATTTTGTTGTAAATTTGATTAATATATTCATCATCAGTGTTGTTAACGGTTAAACTGACCCAAAACGATGCGGGAACGGTTAACTTTTCTTCGCAGCAAAAATCTTTGTTTCCAAAAAAGCAACGAACACTGTCGTCATCGTTAGTATATACAACAAAAATGTTTTCGTTATTATTAATTAAATCACTTGATTTTTCATCAGTGTAAAAAGCGTTCCAAGCATCCTCACAACATTCAGTATCGCTTAACTGTGATTCAAAAGAAACACCGCTTAAGGTAAATTCTTCTTTTTTGAACACCTTATAATCGATCAAAGTACCGCCCGAAGTAATAATTTCGTTTTTTATTTTTGAAATCATTTTAAATTTTGTTTTTGCTTCATTAATTTCGCTTGGCACAACACCGTGGAACTCCTTGAAAGCACGACTAAAAGATGATGCTGAATCATAACCGTATTTCAAAGCAATCTCCGTAACACTGCTTTTCTTTTCTATCATTTCCAAAGCCGCCAAGGACAGTCTTCTTTTTCTTATATATTCGCTAACGGGAATTTTGGCAAGAAAAGAGAAAATTCTTCTGAACTCATAAACCGACATATTGGATTTTTTCGCCAAAACATCAATATCAATATCATTCAATATATTCTTCTCAATTTCTTCGATAACATCTTCAAAAAAATACATTAATATCACCTTAATTTATAATGGTTGAACTTCTTGAGAAATTCCCCAAATAGTCATTTCCTCCACAACTGCGCCTTTTGGCATATTTGCAACGTAAAAAACCGCGTTTGCAATATCTTCCGCGGTTAATGTTTGGTTCTCTTCACCGATGCCTGCATTTTTTTGAAAATCGGTGCTTGCAGCGGCCGGAATTATGCAAGTTGCTCTTACTCCGAATGGCCTCATTTCAACATAAAACCCCTTTGTGAAATTAAGAACTCCTGCTTTGGCAGCTGCATAAACCGACCATCCGGCCCAACGGTGTTTCGCGCAAACAGAAGAAATATTTATAACCATTCCATCTCTTTGGTTCTTCATAACTTCACCAAAAACCTTACAACCGTAAATTATACTGTTTAAATTTAAAGATATTGCTTTATCAATATCTGACTTTTCTTGTTTTACCGTTTCGGCAATTTTAACTCCGCCACCTGCGTTGTTAACAAGCACATCTACTTTTCCATACTTTTTAACAACCATTTCTTTTAAAATCTCCCAATCATTATAATTTGTTACGTCGGTAGTTATTCCCAAGTCAAATCCGTTTTCTCTGCATGTTTTTTCAACCTTTTCCCTGTTACGAGAAGCGATAATAACTATATCTCCGTTTTCTTTAAATTTCTTTGCCGTAGCCAGTCCATAACCGCTTGTCGCACCTGTAATAACAACAATTTTTTTCATTGTTAATTCCTCCTTTTTTAATCATTATACATCAAAAAAACGTTTTTTGCTTAACATTTTGTGCATTTTTTTGTATATAAAAAAGAACGCTTAAAGCGTTCTTTTTCTTTGGTGATCCATCGGAGATACCCTGCGCTGTTTGATTTTTCGACCATTCCGAATGGTTGCGAAAAATCTTCACTGCTCGCGACTTCACAGTCCCTAAATGCTGTCGCGCATTCAGGGCTGCTTCGACGAACTCCACCGGAGTTCAAATCTCTTTTTTTATAAAAATAAAAAAGAACGCTTAACAGCGTTCTTTTTCTTGGTGATCCATCGGAGATTCGAACTCCGGACACCTTGATTAAAAGTCAAGTGCTCTGCCGACTGAGCTAATGGATCATTTTTGCGACCTTGATATTATATCAATTATACTCACACTTGTCAAGCAAAAAATTGCTTTTTTATGAAAATGACAAATATCAAGGCACGCTCAGTTTATTTTTTGAGTTTTTGTTCAATAAGATGAGCCGCTTTATAAATATCGCCACCACCCATTGTGATAACCAAATCGCCTTCCCCTGCAGTTTTGCAAATATAATCGCAAATTTCCTCAAAGGTGTTAAGAATAATGCAATTTGGCAGTTTTTCGGCAATCTGTTCGGAGCTGACACCAAAGGTGTTAACCTCTCTTGAGCCCATAATGGGAGTTAAAACAACCTCATCGGCAATAGAAAGTGCCTCAATAAACTCGTTAAGCAAAAGAGCTGTTCTTGAAAATGTGAATGGCTGGAAAACAGCAACAACGCGCTTATAATTTAGTGCCTTTGCGGCAGAAAGTGTTGCAGTGATTTCGGTTGGATGATGGGCATAATCATCAGCTAAAACAAACCCGCCCATCTCGCCCAAAAACTCAAATCGGCGACCTGCTCCGTGGAAACATTCGAGAGCTTCTTTAATTCCCTCCGCGGGAACACCGAGATAATCGCAAACTGCAAAAGCGGCAAGAGCATTTAGAACATTGTGTCTTCCCGGCACAGCGAGGTCAATTTCAATTATCTCATTACCCTCTTTAACTGCAGTAAAGGAAAATCCATATTTTTTAGGAACAATATTTTTAGCGCTGTACTTATTATTATCACTAAATCCAAATTTAACAATTTCAGCCGAAATTCCCTTGGTAGCCTTTAAAACAAGCTCATCATCCCCATTAACAAAGGCAAGCTTTGACATACCGATAAACTTTGAAAAGGATGCAACAAGATTTTCCATTGTTTTAAAGAAATCAAGGTGGTCATTATCAACGTTTAAAAGAACGGTTATATCCGGAGACATTTGTAAAAATGTATTAACAAACTCACAGGCCTCGCAAACAAGTATATCGGAGTTTCCCGCAATACCATTAGAATTGATTATAGGAAGTTTTCCTCCAATAACCGCTGAAGGGTCCATCTTGTTTAAATATAAAATTTGTGTTATCATAGAGGTAACGGTGGTTTTACCGTGTGTACCGCTAACGCCAATAACGTTATCATATTTCCTGGTTAAGGCGCCAAGAAGCAGTGAGCGTTCCATAGTAGGAATGCCAAGTCGCTGTGCTTCAACAAGTTCGGGGTTATCCTTACTAATTGCAGCCGAATAAACCACAAGCTCACAGCCGTGCACGTTTTCGGCACAGTGCCCCATTGAAACCTTAACGCCAAGTTTTTTTACCCTTTTAAGCGGGTCACTCTCGTTATTATCGGAACCGGTTAAAATATAGCCTTTGCTGTGCAAAATTTCTGCAAGCGGGCACATTCCTGAGCCGCCGATTCCAATCATATGAACCTTTCTAACATTTTCAATGATTTTATCTTCTTGACGCAATGTCTTCATAAACTAAAACTCCTAAATTGGTTTAAACTTATTATATTACTTTTCTTTCCAAAAATAAACAGTTTTTAATAAAAAAGTGGTGAAAATATGAACTTTTCCATACCAAAAGAAATTAACAACGCTCTTTTAACCCTAAATAACGCAGGTTTTGAGGCTTATATTGTCGGCGGTTGTGTCCGAGATATGCTATTAAATAAAATTCCACAGGACTATGATATTACAACCTCCGCCACACCTGAAGAGATTATTAAACTTTTCCCCCACACTATTCCCACAGGTATTAAACACGGAACAGTAACTGTTATCTTCGACAATAATGAAAGGACCGAAATAACAACATTCCGCTGTGAAACGGCATATTCCGATAATCGCCACCCCGAAAGAGTTTCCTTTGTTAAAACTATTGAGGAGGATTTATCCCGCCGTGATTTTACCGTTAATGCAATGGCTTTTTGTGATGAAAAAGGTTTTAAAGACCCCTTTGGCGGTTTAAATGATTTAAACAAAAAAACCTTGCGTACTGTTGGCGAGCCTTATAAAAGGTTTAGCGAAGATGCTCTTCGCATTCTTCGCCTTTTCCGTTTTAGTGCACAGCTTGGATTTAGTGCCGAAAAAAATACCTTTGAGCAGGCGCTTAAACTTTCTAATAATTTATGCAAAATAAGCCGCGAAAGAATCAGAGACGAATTCATAAAAACGCTGTGTTCGCAAAACCCTGCCGACATTGCTCCGCTCATTAAAACAAATTGCCTTGCCTTTCTTGGAATTAAAAAAGACCATACCGTTTTTGAAAACCTAGAGCTATTAAAAGCCGACCCTATCCCTCGCTTTGCTTACTATTGTTTTATAAATAACCTAAGCGTCCTCGAAATCGCGCAAAATTTGCGTTTATCAAAGGCTTTTGCAAGGTCATGTGAAAATGTTTGCGCACTGTTAAAAAACAAAATACCCGCTAACAAGGTCGAAATTAAACAAGTTTTAAGAACAATTACAAAAAGCGATTTTGAAATTTATCTACAAATAATTTCAAAATTCAATGACACAAATACAATAACAGAGTCTTTAAAAGAAATCGAATGCACAGGCGAGCCATATAGCCTTTCGCAATTAAAAATTAACGGAGATGATTTATTAAAGCTCGGTATTAAAGATAAACAAATTAAATTAGTCCTAGAAAACCTTTTAACCCTTGTTATCAAACACCCTGAGTTTAACGACAAAAATATTCTAATAGAACAAGTGACAAAATAAGATACACCGCCATAGAATGTTAGTGAAAACTGCTTTTATGGCGGTATTTTATTTTTAAATTTAGGAAGATTAACTTGAAAAAATTACTTTTTCTCGGCGGTGATAAAAGGCAAAAAATTGCCGTGGATTTTTTAAGAAATCATCATTTTATTTGCGATGAATTTATTGACACACCTCCAAAAGCGATTGACCTATCTAACTATTGTGCCGTTATTTTGCCAATACCCACAACGCGGGACGGTGTTCACCTGAATTCACCGCTTATAAGTGAAAAAATCTCACTTGAAAAAGTCACAAAAAATCTTAGTGAAAACCAATTATTAATCACCTGTAACTTTAAGCCAAATCACAAGCTTTTAATTGACTTAAACGAAGACAATGAATTTGCTTTTTTAAATGCAATTCCCACAGCCGAAGGTGCCGTTAAAATACTTATTGAAGCCACAGATTTCACCCTTTGGCAAAGTAAAATTTTAATAATTGGAAACGGAAAAATCGGTAAAATTTTATCCCAAAGACTTTCATCGTTCGGTGCGCAAATTACCGTTTCAGCACGAAAAAGCCTTGATTTTTCTCATATCGAGGCCTTTGGCTTTAGATATCTTAATACAGGTGATTTGCTAGGTCACCTTAAAGATTTTGATATTATTATCAACACTGTTCCCTATCCGATTATTAACAAAGAACACATTGATGAATGTAAAGACAGCTGCCTGTTTTTAGAACTTAGCAGTGCACCATTTGGAATAGATAAACAAGCCGTTATTTTAGGAGAAAAGGAATATATTTACGCCCCTGCCCTGCCGGGAAAAATCGCCGCAAAAACAGCGGGTGAAATTTTAGGAAAAACAATTAAAAGAATAATTAACGAAAACCTATCTTAATCCCACTAGAAAGTGATTTGAAACTATGAGTCAACTTAATTTAGGCTATGCTATGTGTGGCTCGTTTTGCACCCTTAAAAACTCAGTAAACACCCTTAAAGGGTTAAAGTCAGACGGGCACAATATTACACCGATAATGTCAGAAATTGTTTATAACAGCGATACAAGATTTTATAACTGCGAAGACCTAAAAAAAGATGTAACCGAAATTTGCCAAAATAAAATTATTAACAGTGTTGTCACCGCAGAACCAATAGGCCCTAAAAAGCTTTTTGATA
Organism: Oscillospiraceae bacterium; assembly: GCA_015065935.1. Taxonomy (GTDB): domain Bacteria; phylum Bacillota; class Clostridia; order Oscillospirales; family Acutalibacteraceae; genus SIG587. Next base: position 19,429 of record SVPI01000005.1, on the reverse strand, counting down.
TTTTGGTCGTTTGCCCTTGTACAGGAAACACTTTGGCAAAAATAGCAAACGGAATAACAGATACAAGTGTAACTATGGCGGTAAAAGCACACCTTAGAAACAAAAAACCTGTTGTTTTAGCAATAGCAACCAACGATGCTTTGGCCGCCAGCGCTAAAAATATCGGTCTTTTGTTAAATACAAAAAACATTTACTTTGTTCCTTTTGCTCAGGATGACCCTACTAATAAACACAACTCGCTAATAAGCGATTTTTCTCTTTTAAAAGAAACAATTAAATATGCTCTTAATGGTGAACAAATTCAGCCAATATTAAAAAAATAAATCTCCCGAAGGAGATTTATTTTTTTTACAATTTAATTTCCTTACCTAAATGGAAGGAGTAAAGCAAAATTTCTTTTACAGGCTTTGAAAAAATCTTTTCACAGGCGCCCGCATAAATTTTTAATTGTTCTCTATAAGTGTCGGCTAGCAATTTTTCACTTGACACACGGTCGGTTTTAAAATCGACAACGACAATTTCGCCGTTCTCCTCAAAAAGGCAGTCAACCGCACCCTGAATAACAATGTTTTCATCGGCAAATTTTGAGGAAAGCTCAGGTGAGATTTCCGAAGCGGGTCTTTCGGTTAAAAATCGCATTTCTTTTCTTATAAAGTTTGATGCAATAATTCTTTTGCAAAGTTCACTGGAAAGGAATTTGCTGACCTTTTCGCGGTCAACTAAATTAATGTCATCCTCACTGAAAAACTGCCATTCGACAAGGCGGTCAAGCTCATCGTTTAAACTTGTTTGTGCCTTTTTAAAATCTAAAAACTGCATAACTCGGTGAGTAAATGTGCCCCTTTGTGCCGCACTTATGCCACCTTTCGATACAAAGTTTGGTGTGGTTTTAAACGCGTAGGTATCTTTTTCAGCCGCGTGGGCAAGTTGCGAAACCGATGCCTTAGAGGCAATGCCCAAAATCTCCTCGTAAGGATAAACAAATTTTAAATTATCTAAAAGTTTATCTGCAGCACAATTAATTTGTTCTTTGTTGAGTTTGGCTTTTTCACATTCAACATGCTTAATATCGGACTTAAAAATATCATTTGAAAATACAAAGTTAATTTTAAAAGGATTTGGCATTTTATCAAGTAAACCGTCGGCACCCGAAATTGTTTTAAGTTCGTTTGATGAATAATGAGTTAAAACTGCAGGTAAAAACCAATCGGTATAACAAACGGCATTTTTGAAAATTTCACCATCAACAGTATTTCCTTTTGAATAAAGCACCACAGAAATTTCTTTAATCTTTTCCTTAAGCTTTTCACCGGAAATCAGCAAAACAAGCTTGTCCTGGGCTCGGGTCATTGCAACATATGCAAGGCGCAGTTCCTCCTCAAGCTGTTTTTGCCGAGCTTTAGAAATAAGAATTTGGCGCTGAATTGTTGAAAGCTTTCTTTTTGACTGCGGGTCAAAGAATTTAAAAGAAAAATACAATTCTTCATCCAGCAGTAGATATGATGAAAAATCACTTGTATTGAATTTTTCACTGCAACCCGCAAAATAACAAACAGGAAACTGTAGGCCCTTTGAATGATGAATTGAAATGATTTTAACACTGTTTTCATCAGCCTCAAAGCCGCTTTTAAGTTTGTTCTCATCAATGCCTTCAAGGAATTTTAAAAAGCCTGTAACGCTTTTGCCCTCATTTTCCTCATAAACGCCGGCAAATTCCAGAATTAAAAGGAGATTATCCCTTCTCTTAATTCCGTTTTCAAGACAACAAACTGCACTAAGCAGCCCTAAATCTTCATAAACATAATCAATGAAATCCGAAATTTTCATTGTGGTGAATTTTCTTCGGTACTGCATTAATTTGTGAACACAGCGCGCACATTTTTCGTTGCCGGCATCTGCGGCAGATATTACTCCTGCATAAAGATTTTTATACTTATCATTAGCCTTTATAAGTGCCAAATCATCTGCAGTAAAGCCGAAAAATCCCGAAAGCAAAACGGTTGCTAAATTAACCTCCTTTGTTGGGTTATCAACAACGCTTAATAGGGATAAAATAAACTGTACCTCGCGGCTTTTAAAGAAAAGGTCTGCACCCAGACAAACGGGTATTCCCCTTTTCTCAAGCTGTGCGGCGTAAAGCGGAGCATTTTTACTTGTGGCCCGAAGCAAAACAGCAAAATCGGAAAACCTTGCATGGCGTAGTTCACTTGGATTATCTTCATCTCTAATACACTTGCCGCCATTCATTGTTTTAATAATAGAATCGGCAATATAATCCGCCTCAGCCTCTGCTGCACTTTCACTTTCGTTTTCTATAATTCCAACCTCAACCGGTGAAATTAAAGCCTCAGGAAATTTGGCTTCGGGATAAAGCCTTTCTTCATCGCCATAATCAATTTCGCCATTTTCTTTGGTCATAAAAGCGGAAAAGAAAAAATTGATAAAATCACAAATTTCACTGCGACTTCTGAAATTATTTCCAAGAATAATTTTCTTTGAAACCGCTGCTTCCTGATTATCAAAAGGTACATATCTTTTTTTCTTATCTAGGAAGTTTGATGGATTAGCACCTCTAAAACCATAAATACTTTGCTTAACATCACCAACCAAAAACAGGCGCTCTTCATTGTTTGACAAAACACAAAACAGCATATCCTGTAAAGGGTTAGTATCCTGATATTCATCAACAAGAATTTCATCAAAGCTATTAATATATTCCTTCGCAAAATCATTAACCTTAAGCTCGCCGTTTTCATAACGGCACAAAAGCTGAAAGGCGAGCTGTTCGGTTCGGTAGAAGGTTAAAATATTGCGCTCATCTAGCTTTTTATTAATAAGCTTATTATATGAAATAACAAGTTCCACCAGCTTTTTTATAAGCGGGTAAAGCATTTTATTGTTTTCGGCAATATTTTCCCATAAGTCAAAAAATGTATCATTAAGTTTTTTGATTATTTCAATACATTCTTTGCGAAGCCTCTTACCAATAACAATTCCGTGACAATCATCAGGAATTTTTTTATTAGACATTCTTGTGAATGCGGCTGATGAAACACCAAAGTACAGCGCGTTCCAATTTTTATCGGCAATATCCCTTAAAAATTGTTGGGCATAAATTTTGGGCTCTAAAAACAGCGGTTTAAAGGTATCCTCAAACTGTGGAAACTGCTCTAAAAGCTCAAGTGCAGTGTTTGATTTTTCAATAACAAGCTTTATCTGCTGTGCCGCAGTTTCAAATGCAAGGTCGCGCCATTTTTCGCCGTTAAGCTCAAAATTGCTCTGCTCAGCGGCGGTCTTTAACCACTCGTTAGGATTTGGAAGTTTTGAGGTGAATTCTTGAATTTTTCTTATATAGGAAGCAAGGGTGCTATCATCATATCTTGAGCCAACAACCCGAAGCAGCCTTAGAAACTCAGCGTTTTTCGATGCAAACTGCTCCTCAAAAATCTCGGTAATAGCCTGATTTTTAATTGTATTAAGGGCATTTTCCTCAACAATTTTAAAATCAGGATTAACACCCAGCTTATCAAAATTCTCACGAACAAGCTCAATACAAAACGAGTCAATAGTGCAAATTTTTGCACTTGGAAAAAGCAGCATTTGCCTAATTAAATGCATATTATCAGGATTTTGCTGGAGGCGCTCGTTAAGCTTTGCCTCAATACGAGAGCGCATTTCGGCAGCTGCTGCCTTTGTAAAGGTTACAACGAGAATTCTATCAGCACTTATTGGATTTTCAAGGTCGGCGATATGTGAAGCAACGCGTTCGGTTAAAACGGCAGTTTTGCCCGAACCCGCCGCAGCGCTGACAAGTACATTGCCCTTGGCCTCTATTGCGGCCTTTTGGGCTCTAGTTGGGTTAAATGCCATTTTTGTCACTTCCTTCCATAAGTGCTACAGCCTCATCGTTAGTTAATTTTTGAACCTTTTTATGGGGACTGTTTTCAATGTGGCAAATTCCGTAAAAATCGCAATAATCACAAGCATTGTGTGAGAGGCTGTCGGTGGGAGATACCGAAATCTCTCCGTTTTGAATGGCGGCACCTGTTTTTTTCATCATCTGTGTTATGTGATTAAAAATTGCATCAAAGGTTTCTCTGCCTGCAAAGGATGATGCTTTTGTCAGCTTGCCTGTCTTTGTGAATTTGTATTCGGGAATAAACTGACCGCTTTTTTCCTTATCCATTGCAGTAATCAGTTCTTCATTTTCCAAAATAAGTCCGTTCATTGCAAGGGAGCTTTCCTCTAAATCAGTGCTGGAAGGCATATAAAGCACTCCCCCCACTTTAAGGTTTGAATACTCCTCATTTTCGCTAAGTAGTAGCGCATAAAGGTAAATTAGCATTTGCATATTAAGTCCGCAAACAACCTCTGAAAGCCTGAACACCTTTGCATCTGACTTATAATCGACAATTCGCACATAGCCGTTCCAAACATCAACACGGTCAATTTTTCCACGCAAATTAACGCTGGTTTTATCATCAACCTTAATTTCCGTTGCAGGTATATCAGGGTTTTCAAGGCCAATAACGAATTCGCACTTTTTAGGCACAAAACCCGACTGTGCAAGTTCGCAGGTTAGCTGCCAAACAACTGCATAAAGAGAGGTTGCAATGGTACTAATTATAAACTCATTTCTTGCAGAAACAGACTGGAAATAGCCGGGAACCTTTAAAAGATAGTCCTTTAAAAGCTCATCTACTGCTTTTTGGCAATCCTCAAAGCTTAGTGTGTGTAACTCATTGCCGTGCTGTTTAACAAAGTTTTCCAGCACATAATGAACTATAGTACCTCTTTGAAGCGGGTCAAAGGAGGCCGTTTTAAGGGTAGAAAGCCGCAAACCATAATTGCAAAAGAAAGAAAAAGGACAGGTTTGATATTTTTCAAAGGCCGATGGCGAAAGGTTAATTTTATCACCAAAAAGCTTTTGAGCAGACTCACTGTCTAGGGTGTATTCCCCTTCGTTTTTAATTAATACAACCGACTTTAATCTGCCATCTAGTTCAGGATTTTTATTTGCTGCCTCATAATAAACATCAGTAATACCGTTTTCGGCATTAAAATTAACTGCAAAGTTTTCGGCAGCACAGTTTAATGTTTCGGGCAGATTATCATGAAATGCCGTGTCCTTTTCGCTTAACGTAACGGTGCCGGAAAAACAATTTTTAACGCGTTTAATAACCGCCGCAGGAGAATCATTATCGCCTGCCGCAGCACCCGAAAGATAGGAAATAAACACCTTATCCGAGGCACAACAAATTGAGGAATAAACCAGTAGGTTTTCCTTTGCTGAAAGGCCTACAAGGTCGTTGCCTAAATCGAGGCCTAAATCAATAAGCTGACTACGTTCATAAGGGGCAAAAATTCCGTGCTGAGCAATTGTTGCGGGAAAAACGCCAAGATTCATTCCTACAACAAAGGCAATTTTAGGTCTTGAAGGTCTTATGCGCTCAGCGGCGCCAAAAGTAATCTGGTCAAGCATTTGCGGAATTGTGCCAACGCTTGAGGCCTCTATAGCAACACAAAGCGTGTCATAAAAATCCTGAAAAGAAACCGGCCTTTCTCCGAGACATTTAACCACACTTTCGAGAACGCCAATAAAGCAGTCATAGCCTTGTCGCAAAACGTCTGCTTCATCTACACTGCCTTCCTCTATTAAGTTATTATAAAGTGCTTTAAGTTTCTCTTCACAGTGACAATCCTTAATTAATTTGAAAATTGCCGTGCAATACTGCTTTGCAGTGCCTCCAATGGATTTTTTAAGCTCTAAAATTGGCTCAAGAGCCTTTTTTCTCAGAATATTTAAATGTTCAAGCTGTTTTTCGGTTTTTTCACACAGTTCGTTTTGCTCAAGACCATTTGGATTCATAGTCCAGTCATCGTGCCATAAAGCACTGTCAATATTCCAAATAAAGCAATAATTTTCAAGTTCGGAAATTTCATCAAAGCTAAGGGTTGCAAGGTCACTTTTAAGAAAAGTAAGAATTTCCTTTGTTGATATTCTTTGCGCTGCCTTTAGAGCTGCAAGGGTCATAACGCAAATTGGGTTTTGCGAAATTGACTGCCTTTTATCATAAAAGCAGCTTACCTTGTTTTTTCTTGCCGCACTAAGCATTGCTTTTTCATAAGCTGCGGTGTCTCGCGCAATAACAACAAAATCCCGGTATCTATACCCCTCTTCGCGTGTTAAGCGGCGAATTGTTCGCATAACAAAATCAGCCTCACTGTAAACCGATGAAGCGTTAAAAATTGTAATATCCTTGGTTTCGCCTTCAAATGAAACCTTTTCACCTGCCAAAAGCTGTTCAAGGGTTTTTAGTTCTGCCGAATTATATTTTCCATCGTTTAAAATTGTGGGCTCACTAATTTTAACACCAAACTTTTTTGCAATTCTTTCTAAATTTTTATGTAATTTTTTAAGTCCTAAGAAATTATCAGGCTTATCGCTGAAGTCTCCATTTGAAAGTAAAGAAACAGTTACATTGTTGCACTGCGAAAAAATACGCTCTAAAATTTTATATTGCTGACCTGAGAATTCCTTAAAGGAATCGATATAAACCTCTTTGCCCTCAAAATAACGAAAATCGGCAAGTTTTGTGTAAAGATGTGTAAGCTTGTCCGAAGGGTCAATAAAACGGTTGCTAATAAGCGCATCGTAGGTAGAATAAATTTTAAATAAGTCGTTAAGCTTTGCACTCAGCGCAGTAGGGGCGCTCAGTGCATAAATATCCTCGGCACTTATTGCGCAGGCTTTTAACTCATCAATAGCGCCCAGCATTACCTTAGCAAATCTAGCAGAGTTATAATATTTTTTCCATAATACAAGCTCGTCCCGAACAGTATTAAGCGTTGTTCGCATGGTGACAATTTTATCACACTCGCTCATAACAGAAAAGGCGTTACCACCCGCTAAGCGATTAACCTCATCACACATTCGTGTGAAATTTAGAACGCTAACAAGCGTTGATGAGTTATCACCAAGGGTGTGTAAAACTTCCCTTTCGCTCTCAAAGCTAAATTGCTCGGGGACAAGCAAAACAACATCCTTGCCGTCTAAAACATCTTTTTTAAGTCTTTGCATTATTTCATAGGTTTTACCGGTTGCTGCGCGTCCAAGAATAAAATTAAGCAAAGTAACCCTCCTAAAGTAAAATTCGTATTACCAAAATACCACACACAGCAGGCAGGCCTCCCGCTGCGCTAGCCAAAACAGTCCACTGGTTAATAGGAATAAAAAAGCCTGAAACATTACGTATTAAATAAATAATTAAAAGTGCCACTATACCTATAATAGCATTAATTATTAAATTTTTAAAGGGATTTTTAAGTTTAAAAAGTAAAAAAAGATATATAAAACAATATATTGTAAGAATTATAGCTAAAACCGTTATAAAAACCTGCATAAAAACACCTCTTACTAATGTTTATGCCGAGTTTATCTTTATAATACAAAAACAGCCGTACCATAAATGGTACGGCTGTTTGCTTTTTTAAATTTTATAATACCGCAACAAGAACATTTGCAAGAATAACCAAAACAAAAAATGCAATTGCAAGATACTTAGTCCAGCGAGGAAGAACTGCATCGAGATGACGAGCCTTGTTTTTAGAAAGGAAGGTATCGGCTGCGCCGGAAATTGCACCATTAACGCCTGAACGACGACCCTGCTGTAAAAGAATAACCAAAATAATTAAAACTGCCAAAATAAGAACAATGGCACCAACAATAATTTGTAAAGCATTCATATTAAATGACCTCCAAAAATTTTACACAACAGTTATAATAACATAAAAGCTTATAATTTGCAAGCATTTTTTATTTAATTAGTTTTTACAGCCCGAGCAGGCCTCAAAAATCTTTTTAAGCTTCAAGCTTTTAGAATCCTTATTAAGTAAAAATCCCAGTTTTTCATAAATGGGCTCAAACTCTTCATTTTCATAAAAAGCATTTTCTATCCCCTTGTTTGATGCAACAAAAAACACACTGCGAAGGATACCATCAACAAGCAGTAAATCGCCCTTTGGGAAAATATCTTTTATTATAACGCTGTCATTATCATACTTATAAAAGCATTCTCCGATTTTTTCATCGCCATCAAAAACCGCCGAACAAAAATGAAAAGGGCCAAATTCAATTCCTTTTAAATTAAAAGCGATTTTTGTTTCTTCATAGCTATCAATCTGAACAACCTTAATCATTTGCTCTCCCCCTTTGAAGCAGAAATAGCATTAAGGCGTTTAAGCTCCCTCTCGTTTAAATCGCGCCACTTACCTTGAGGAAGCATTCCAAGCTTTACACCTGCAATTTCGGTACGCTTAAGCCTAAGAACACTGAGTCCTACTGCCTCACACATTCTTCTGATTTGGCGGTTTCTTCCCTCGTGAATTGTAAAAATAAGCACTGTTCTATCGGCCTTGCGCTCAATTACATAAACATCACACGGCAGGGTTAGCTTTGAATCTAACATAATACCGGTTGCCATTTTATCAATTTGTTCATCATTAACAGCACCGCCAACCGTAACACGGTAGGTTTTGTTAACGTGGCTTGAAGGATGGGTTAAATGGTTTGCAAATTCACCATCGTTTGTAAGCAGTAAAAGACCCTCGGAGTTTTTATCAAGTCTGCCAACAGGAAAAACAGTAACTCCAACATCGCGAACAAGGTCATTAACACACTTGCGGTCTTTTTCATCGTGCATTGTTGTAACAAAACCGCGTGGTTTATAAAGCATAATGTATCTTTTTTCATTAACAGCAACAACGTTCTTGCCCGAAACCGAAACCTTATCACGCTTTGGGTCAACCGAATCACCAATTTGTGCAACCCTGCCGTTAACCTTAACCTTGCCCTGCATTATAAGCTCTTCAGCACGGCGTCTTGAAGCAATACCACACTGAGAAAGATGCTTTTGAATTCTAATCCTTTTTGTTTGCATTTTTAACTCCTAAATTTGTTTTATAAGCAATAAAAATATTTGAAAAAAGCTGTCTAAAAATGTTTTTTTCTCAATTTTAATTTTAATTTCCTTTTCGCAAATTAAATTTTCAGATTTAATAACTTCATCTTTGTATTTTAAAACTACTTGCCCAACTATATCCCCTTCTTTAAGAGGTGCATAAAGAAATTTCGGAACAAGGCATTCAGTGCTAAAATCGGAATTTTTCTCATTGGCAACAGCGACCGTAAGGCTGGGGATATTTACGGTAACGCGGTCAATTTCTCCCGAAACCACAGGAACGTTAATGGTTTGTTCTTTAAAATCGAAAGTCTTATCAACAAAAGCCTCAAATCCAAAATCAAGCATTGCTTTGTGGTCCTGCCAATCATTTGGTGCACTAAGGGTTACCGCAATAAGATATTCGTTATTTCGCCTTGCCGCACTAACAAGGCACCTGCCTGATTTTTTGGTAAAGCCTGTTTTAACACCTACTGCACCATCATACAAATTAAGCAATTTATTGTGATTTGTAAGTTGTCTGCGGTAAGGCGGATTTCCGTAATTCAGAACGGCATTTTTTGAGGATGCGGCAGTGTAAAAAGCCTCATTTTTCATGGCATATTGCGCAAGCCTTGCTAAATCGTAGGCAGTTGTATAGTGATTTTCATTATCAAGACCTGAAGGTGTAACAAAATTAGTATGTAAAAGACCTAACTGCTTTGCCTTTAAGTTCATTAACTTTGCAAAGCCTTCAAGGCTGCCCCCAAGAAGGTAGGCTACACTGTTAGCGGCATCGTTACCCGAAGCTAGTAGCAGACCGTAAAGCAGGTCGTTATAGGACACGGTATCCCCCGGTAGCAACCCCATTGAGGAGCCCTCAACCGTAACCATTTGTTTTGTAACTGTAACCTGTTTTTGCGGTGTGTTTTCTTCAGCAAGTAAGAGTGCTGTCATAATTTTTGTTGTGCTTGCCATTGGCAGTTGTTCGCTTTGGTTTTTGCTAAAAATAACCTCACCTGTTGTGCCGTTTATCAGCACTGCAGATCTTGCCGAAACACTTGGGTTTGCACCCACATTAAAAGAAAATAAAAAGCAAAATAAAATGAAAAATATTGTTTTTTTCACAAAATTCACCCTCAAAATTTATATGAGGGTGAATTTGAATTTATACAGTTTTGATTATTTATCCTCTTTTTTAAAAAGCTCTTTAGCCTTTTCAAGAATCTCGGGAGCCATATCAATTGCCTTTTCAATAGATGTTATCTCGTTATAAATAGGCAACATTTTAACGGTTGAGCCGGTAATAGCCATAAAAGCAATAGGTGTAATAGTAACACCTGCGCCGCCACCGCCGCCAAAAAGACCTTGCTGATTTTTGCTGGGAAAATCAGAACCGCCTGTTGCAAGACCGAAAGCAACCTTCGAAACAGGGATTAAGGTGATATCACCAACGGTTATGGGACTTCCAACAATTGTATCGGCATCAACCATTGCGTGGAGATTATTCATTGTTGAATCCATAATGCTTTTAATGTTACTGTCGCTCATTGTTAATTAACTCCTTATTTTTAATTTCTAAAATAATTTTAACTAGCGCAAATGCTGCTAAAATGGCGTAGATTGGCCTAAGCGAAGCTTTTAAATTAAATTCCGCCTTGGTGGCACGCGAATTAAAGTTTGAGGAAATATCAATTTCTTTGATTTTAAGGTTAACATTAGAATCAAGAAAACCCAGAACATAATAAACCGCCGAAGAAATAACCCCATAGCTAATTGCTGTTTTGGCGGCATCTGCCCCACCAACGCTGATTTTAAGATTAAAAATTTTAAATTTTATTTTCTTTAAGAGGTAGAAAATCTTTTCTAAAAAGATTTTTGCATAAAAACAAAGTTCGCTAAAAGCCGCCTCGAAGCCTTTTTCTCTAAAAAGCTTTTTAAAATAATTTTCCTTTTTTTCCTGCTTTTTATCCGTTTTTGTCTTTTTTGATTCTAATGGAATTTTAATTAGTCCATATTTAAGCGTGTAATCAAAATTCTCATTAAAGCTTAGGGAAAAAGAAACAGGAATTAAAAGTAAAAGCAAAATTATAAAAACAATGCCCAAAATTATCAGGAGTGGAATCACTCTCCATCTTCCCCTTCTGCTTCGGTTAATGTGCCGTCAATGTTTAATTGTTCGGCTAAATCGGTTGGATATGCATTTTGAAGTTCATTTTTTGGAAGCGGGGGCAAATCACTTAAATCACGAAGGGAAAAACACCTTAAAAAGTTTTTGGTGGTTCCGTAAAGCAGGGGTTTGCCGGGTAAATCAAGGCGTCCTCTTTCTTCAACAAGGCCGCGTTCCATAAGGGTGTAAATTGCACCGGAACAGTCAACACCGCGAACCTGCTCAATAAAGGCGCGAGTTACAGGCTGGTTGTAGGCAACAACCGCTAAAACCTCAAAGCCTGCCTGGGAAAGCGGTGTTTTCCTTTTAATTTCAAAAGCCTTTTTAATATAATCGGCGTACTCGGTTTTTGTTATAAGCTGATAAGCATTATCCAGCGTTACAAGCTTAACACCCGAATCGTTATCACTTAACTTTTTTTCAAGGTGTTCTGCCAGCACATTTAACTCCTCAGGAGTTATATCGAAAATTTGGCAAAGCTTGTCCATTGACATTGGCTCACCGCCAACAAAAAGCACGGCTTCAAGGGCACTAACTAAATTAACACTCATTTTTTCACCTGTTCAGTTCAATTTTTGCATCTTCTGTGTCATCGGAAACGGTAACTCTGTTTGCTTTACAAAGCTCTAAAACTGCTAAAAAGGTTGCAACAAGCTCAGAGCGACTTTTAACACTCTTATATAAACTTGAAAGCCTTTGGGGGCCACCTCTAAATAGTCGCTTCATAACAGACACAACCTTCGAGGAAACCGAAACAATTTTCCTAGCCACAATCTTTTTAAAAGGCTCGGTAGAGGGCGGCAGCCTTCTCATTCCACGACCGACAGCCGCCATATAATAATCAAAAAGAATCTTTGATTCGTGGTTTAAAATATAGGTTTTATCAACCGGTGCCTCTGTGGGCGTTCTAACAAAGGTATCGAAGCCCTCGGTCATAGTAGCAAATTTTGCCGCCATCTCCTTGCAAACCTTATATTCAAGCAGTTCACCAACAAGCTCATCCCTAAGCTGTTCTGCCTCCTCGTGTTTCGGTAGCAGGCTGACTGTTTTAATATAAATCAGCCTTGAAGCCATTTCAAGGAAATCACTGGCAATGTCAATGTCAGAATCTTTGAAAGCTTTAATCTGCTCAAGATATTGGTCCACAAGCACCGCTATCTCAATATCATAAATATTAAGTTTGTTTTTTGAAATTAAAGTAAGCAGCAGGTCAAGTGGCCCTTCAAACTGCTCTAGTTTGTACTGTAAAACAGTCTCCATAACATACCCCAAACTTAAAAGAATTTAAAAATAAATGTTGCTGCCGCTACGATAGCATTGTAAACAGCACCCGAAACAACCGAAAGCGGACGGGATAAAACACCTGTCCAACAAAGAATTAAAACGCCGTACCGTAAATAATTTTCATAGCGCATTAATGCGTAATAATACTTATATGGCAAAAATGCCGACAAGAGCCTTGATCCATCGAATGGTGGAATAGGAATAAGGTTAAACACCGCGAGGTAAACATTAATATATCCGATGTTAATAAGAAAAACGCCTATATAAAACGCCACATCGGAAAACGGAAAAATTTCGGTAATCAGCGTTGCAATAAAAATACTTATAAAACAAACAACCAAATTTGAAACAGGGCCTGCAACCGCTGTAATTGCCATATCCCTTTTTGGGTTTTTGAAATATCTTGTGTTAACCTGAACAGGCTTTGCCCAACCGAAGCCAAAAAGAATTATTGAAGCGGCTCCTAAATAGTCAATGTGTTTTAAGGGATTAAGGGTAAGCCTGCCCGTATAGCGAGGGGTTGGGTCACCAAGCTTTGTAGCAGTGAATGCGTGGGCGAATTCGTGAACCGGCAGGGTTAAGAAAATTACCGCAAGCGAAGATAAGGCCTGTACAATTAGGGTTATAAAATCAATTTTACCGCCCGAATTAATAATATCAAATAGCATAAATCATATTCCTATCTGCCGCAAGTTTATATATTTAATTTATTATATAACAAAAAATAATAAAATACAAGCAAAATTAGCAAAAGATAAGCCCGAAGGTTTTAAAACCCTCGGGCAAAAATAATTATTTCTTAAACAAGGGACCGTAGGTGGCGCAGGCTCTGTAATCCTGGCCTTCCTTATCCATACCAAATGCATTCCAAACAGCGGGACGGAAAATGTCATCCTCGCTAACATTGTGCATACAAACGGGAATACGAAGCATAGAACACATTGTGATAAGGTCGGCACCAATATGGCCATAAGAAATTGCGCCGTGATTAGCACCCCAATTATTCATAACATCATAAGCTGTTTTAAAGGGGCTTCCCTCTTTGCCATCGCAACGAGGAACAAACCAGGTGCAGGGCCAGGTGGGGTCGGTGCGCTCCATAAGAGCATCACTTACATCCTCAGGCAGATGAACTGTCCAGCCCTCAGCAATTTGGAGCACGGGGCCAAGACCCTTAACAAGGTTAAGTCTTATCATCGTTGCGGGGAATTCAGCTCTTGTTGTATAACTGCTGGAGAAGCCGCCGCCGCGGAAGTTGTCAAAGCCTGCCTCACACCAACGAGTAGCCTCGGTCATTTTTTCAATATCTTCTTCGGTAACTTCCCACCATTTTTTCATAACAGCGTTGCCGTTTTCATCGGTGCAAACACCGGTTGCATCAAGGCAAGCGGCACCGGAATTAAGTAGGTGAATAATACCGCCGTTTTCCTTTGCCTTTCCTTTAAAATCATAACCTGTTACGCGCTTTGTAGCTTCGGGAGACCAGTAGGTTCTAACATCGGCAAAAATTTGTGCACGGTGGGTAAGCAGGCGCATAAACAGCATACCAAGGCCGTTTAAAACATCGTTTTCGGTTGCAAGGGTAAAGGGCTCACGGGCGCCATTATGGTCAAAGGTAGAGCTTAAAAGTGCCTCAGGATAGTCACAGTTTGGCCAATGGTCGGTCCATTGGCGCTGACCCTGGAAGCCGCCTGCAATAGCATTATGACCTGCCATTTCCTCTTTAAATTCAGCAGGAAGCTTATCGTTACCTGCCATAAGGTCTTTAATTATGCAGTACATTTTAACGGTGAATTCCCACTGTTTTTCCTTTTGTGCATCAGAGAATTTAACAGATGCGGGGTTATTATCTCTTCCCTCTTTGCAGTGCTCTTTCCTCCAAGCAAGTGCTCTTTCATATTCCTCTTTATCATAAATACCCTCTTCCATGCGGCGGAGAATTTCAACCTCGTCAACCGATTCAACACGCATTCCGAGATAATCCTCAATGAAATCCTGGTCAATAATAGAACCGCCGATTCCCATACACTGAGAACCAATTTGGAGATAAGATTTACCGCGCATTGTAGCACAGGCAACTGCTGCACGGCCAAAGCGCAAAAGCTTTTCCTTAACATCCTCAGGAATGGTATCAACCATGCTCTTATCCTGAACCTCGTGACCATAAATACCAAATGCAGGAAGGCCCTTTTGAGCGTGGGCGGCAAGAACTGCAGCAAGATAAACAGCACCGGGACGCTCGGTTCCGTTAAAGCCCCAAACACCCTTAATTGTATTTGGGTCCATATCCATTGTTTCGGAGCCGTAGCACCAGCAAGGTGTAACAGAAAGAGTAATGCTTACGCCTTCTTTTTTGAACTTGTCTGCACAGGCGGCTGTTTCGGGAACACGACCGATTGTTGTATCAGCCATAACAACCTTAACAGGTTCGCCGTTTGAATAGAAAAGATTTTCCTCAAAAAGCTTTTTTGCTGCATTTGCAAGTGCCCAAACCTGGTCCTCAAGGCTTTCACGAAGCTTTAAGGGGCCGCGGCGGCCATCAACCAAGGGGCGAATGCCAATAACAGGATAATCGCCTACATATCTATTTTGTGCCATAAAAATACCTCCACAATGTTTTTATTGTATTATATCACTGTTTGTGTTAAAATACTAGTGATATAGGTATTAAAACTATGACAAAAGTTACATTGAGGTAGATATGCAATATTCAGAACTTAATGAAAAGAAAATTTTTGGTACAAGCGATTTTCCCATTGAATGTAGAGTTATGAAGGACCCTGATTTTGTTATGATGCCCCACTGGCACAAGGAATTTGAAATTCTGCGGGTAGAAAGCGGCGTTCTTCATCTCTCTATTGACCAGCGAAGCTATAGAATGGATGCAGGAGATATCGCATTTATTGAATCGGGCTCCCTTCACAGCGGAACGCCGGAAAACTGTATTTTTAGCTATGCCGTTTTTGATTTAGCTATGCTTTGCCGCAGAAAAAGTGATGCCATTTATAAATTTATTGAACCGATAATGTGCCGTAAAATTTCTTTTTCCGAATTTTTTAAAACCGGGAAAAACAAGGAAGTTGAAAAAATAGTTGACCGTCTTTTTTCCGCTTTTGATAATGGCAACGAATTTGCCGCACTGGATTTTTACGCAGAGGCTTTTAATCTAATAAGAGCGCTTTATTCTGGTGGTTACATCAAGAAAATCAAAAACACAAGATATGAGCATCAGCTTGCCAAAATAGCCGATATTATTGATTTTATTGAGGAACATTACCGCGAGCCCCTTACCCTTTCGACTTTAAGCAAAAAAGTAGGAATGAACGAAAAATATTTTTGTCGTTTCTTTAAGGAGTTCACCAACATTACCCCCATTGATTATATAAATAGATTGAGGGTTGAAAATGCGGCACACTCCCTTTTGGAGGCAGGCTTTACCGTTACAGAGGCCGCCCTTGATAACGGCTTTAATGATATAAGCTACTTTTCAAAAATTTTCAAAAAATATAAAGGTGTCTCCCCAAAAAAGTATAGCAAAATAAATATTTAAAGCCCTACAAACGTAGGGCTTTTTTAATAAATTGCTTATTCTTTATTTTTAACAGCGAGCAACTGAACACCGCATACGCCGACAACTATCATAACTGTTGAAATAACAACCTCAAAAGAGAGCTTTTCGTTTAGGAATATAATTCCGGCCATAACCGATACAACCGTTGTAACGTTGGAAAAAACGGTTGTTTTGGCAATGGGTAAATGGGTGTTTGCATAGTTTAGCAGGAAAAACGCAATAACTGATGATGCAATGCCAAGATACAAAATTGACCAAAGGTATGCAGGATTTAAAAAGGGTGTGAAAATTTCCAGCGGTGCCTTAATATTCTCAATAAAAGCGATAGAAACAAATGAAATTAAACCGATAACACTCATAGCATAAGTGCGCTCAAATGGTGTAAACTCGCTTGAAATTTTTCGGCTCATAATGTTATAACCAACCGCCGATAACACCGCGCCTAAAAGAAGCAAAATGCCTCCAAGTGTAACGGTTCCGTCGGCATTTCCTGCAAGGGCCATAACAACAACGCCGCCAATGGAAAGCAGAGTAAAAACATATTGTAAAATTGATGGCACTTCTTTTAAAATAAAAATTCCGCTAACCATTGCAACAACGGGAATGAGAGAAATCATTATAGAAGAAAATGCGCTTGTTGTAAGTTTAATGCCGTAGCTTTCAAAAATAAAATATAGAAACGGCTGAAAAACCGCCATTAAAATAAGCTTCCAAATGTTTTTGTTAAAGCGGATTTTTGTTTTTGTAAAGAGCAGTGCCACTGTAAGTCCCAAAAAAGCTACTATGTACCTATCCGCAATAAGGGTAAGCGGAGAGGCAAAGTCCAGGGCAATTTTTGTAAACATAAAGCTAAATCCGAAAATCACTTGGGCAACAAGCGAGCAAATTGTGGCTAAAATTATTTGTTTATTCTTAATCATTTTCTAATCCTTGTTTAAATTTGGTTTCCATCTATATTTTTTTAAATCAATGCTGCCGTCTTTTTCAAAAATAACGCCTTCGCTTTCAAGCAGCTGCCTTTGTACAGTATCACCGCCAAAAGCAAAGGTTTTAGCCGTTCTCCCAAGGCGGTTTACAACCCTGTGGCAAGGAATAACACCGGGCGCAGGATTATTATGAAGCGCGTATCCCACAACCCTTGCCCACCTGGGATTTCCCGCAAGAAGCGCCACCTGACCATAGGTTGCAACACTACCCTTTGGAATTTTAGAAACAACATTATAAATTTTATCAAAAACGCTCATTAAATCACCGATTTTTCTTATTTTATAATTTTATATCATCGGTTGCAGGGTTGTCAATAAGTTTTCCATCTTTTGTAAACCTTGAACCGTGGCAGGCGCAGTCCCATGAGTGTTCAAAACGGTTGTATTTTAGGGCACAACCGAGATGTGGACAACGTGGTGTTTTCGGGTTTAAAACGCCAATTAAAGATTCGCTTAGGTTAATTGCAAGCTGTGGCTTTAGAATACTTCGCGAAGGCGAAAACAAATCCGCAAACTCATTTTTCTTTTCCTGTACCAAATCGCATAAAACCGCGGCCGCCACCATTGCCGTGGTCATTCCCCATTTATTAAAGCCTGTCGCCGTAAACATATTCGGTGTGTTTTTTGAATATTGACCGATATACGGCAGTCCATCAAGGCTCATACAGTCCTGTGTTGCCCAGTTATTTTTAACCTTTGCATCCTTAAAATTTTCCTGTGCAAATTGCTTGAGCTCTCTCCAACCGCCGCCAACTTTTCCTGTTCTGTGACTTCCGCCGCCAAGGAGTAACAGGTCATTATAGCTTCTGAAAGACAGTCCTTTCAAATCTTCATCAACATACATTGCGTTAATTTTAGGCGCATTTTCAAGAGCTAAAACATAGGAACGGTGCTGATAAAGCTTGGCAAAATAAAAACCGTGCTTGTTAATTATTGGAAAATGAGTTGCAATAATAATCTTTTTAAAATAAACTCTTCCCCTATTTGTTAAAACATAATTTTTACCAAATTCAAGTGCCTTTGTATTTTCAAAAATTTTTAAATCCTTTGCTATCGCAAAACAAAATTTCAAAGGATGAAACTGCGCCTGCTTCCCCACTCCAACTGCTAAGATATTATTAAACGGTAACTCAGTTTCTTCGGTTAAAAATGCAGGGCAACCAATTTCGTTTAGTGCCCGTTCTTCCCTTTCAATTTCTTTAAGTTTTGTTGCGCTGTAAACAAAAGAGGTTTTTTCTTCAAAATCACAATCAATTATTTTTGATAAGTTTATATACTCTTTTAAAGCAGTTTTATTTGCTTTATAATAGAGCTCTGCCGCCTCTTTTCCCAGTGTTTTAGTAAGCTTATCGTAAATTAACCCATGTTGTAGAGTTATTTTAGCTGTGGTGTTTTTTGTAATACCTGAGCAGATTTTATCCGCCTCAATTAAAACGCAGTCTACACCCGCATTTTTAAGGCGATAAGCGCAAAGCAGACCTGCGATTCCGCCGCCGACTATCAGCACATCGGTTTTAATATCGCCGTTCAGCGACTCGAATTTCGGCCGTTTTAAAAACTCGCTCCAAACTGAATTTGTCATTTTTTCACCTTCCGTTTTTGATTATTATTTCCTAAAACAGAAGGTATAATAAAACCAAATTTTGATATAAACTTAAAATAAAAAAATCTCGTTCTTTAGAACGAGATTTTTTGGGTAGTTTGAACTTAATGACACGAATCAAAGGGCTCTGAAAACCGAATTATTTTTTTACAACTATTGTATTAACTGCCTTATCTCCTATTGATTCTTTAGTAGCAATCAAAATAATACCGTCAATGGGATAAATTAAGAAAAATAAATTTCTAATTATTCTCTGTTTAATAGATGCAGGTTCATTCGTGTTTTTATCCAAAACATACAGCCCAAAAATACGCTTTCCAATACTGCGGCCTTTAAAAATCACATCTCTAAAAACAAAAGTAATCGGATAAAGAAATACTAACAGCATAAGAATCAATATGTAACCAATGTTTTGAAATGAAGGTTGCTTAAACATATCCATAAATATGGTCGTATATAACAAACAAGGTAATCCCGATAAATTCCAATCTATAATCCAAGCAATAATTCTTCGAACTCGCACATTGTTATTCATTAAATCATCTCCTTGGGTGTATTATAGCATAAAAGCGGTGGAGGGGCAATACCTCTTCACTCTTCACGCTTCACTATTCACTCTTACCTAATACTTTCAAAAAATCCCGAATGCGAGTTTAGTGAAGAGTGAAAAGTGAATAGTGAAAAAGTAAAATCCCGAACGCTTTCGCATTCGGGATTTTTGGAACCGACACTCAAAATGGAACCGGTCGAAAAACCTGATTTTCTTTAATTTTCAAAATCATGATCAAAATACAAAATGTCAGATACCAAACTATCGTTTTGTCTATAGTATAACTTGCCATCTTTTGCATAAAATATCTTGTTATCTTCATCGCA
>SVPI01000004.1 GCA_015065935.1 Oscillospiraceae bacterium | reverse complement strand
TTGTTCTATTCCATTGCAATGAGTGTTGTGCAAAATTAAATATTAAAATTTAATTTTGCTTAAGCCACTTAAAAAGTGGCTTGTCGAAGCGCTTTTTAGCGTTTCGACAAACTACAATCATTATAATAATTTTTTATAGAAAAACAAAAATGAATATGCTATAATGATTTTGTCCAATGGGGAAGCAGGTGTGATTCCTGCACGGGCCCGCCGCCGTGAGGCACACTAAATTTGTTTTCTTGCCCTTTTGCCGCAACAAAAGGGGACAGACCATTGAAGAAAATTCCTTCGAGAAGGCGAAAGCAAGGTGCCGCAGTCGAAATATCCAAAGGATAACCCCCTTTTAAATTTTATGTTGCGAGGGCCGACTACGAAAAAAGGGAAAAAAGAAAAAGGAGAAAAGAAAATGAAAAAGACACATTTAACTAAAATGCTGTCGTTCATCCTTTGCCTTTGTCTTGTTGCGGCAATGACACTTATGGTATCAGGTTGTAACGGCAAAAAAGAGGACACATCCTCTGCTACCTCGCTTACCTCTTCTGTAAGTGAGCCTACAAAGGTAGGGCAGGGAGCCACAAAATTCACATTCATTGTTGTAGGCACCGATGGTAAGGAAACGGCTTTTGAGGTTAGCACCGATAAAACCTACGTTTGCGATGCTCTGCTTGAAAACGGCCTTATTGCAGGCGAAGATTCGCAGTACGGTCTTTATGTTAAAACCGTTAACGGCGTTACCCTTGACTTTGACAAGGACGGCAAATACTGGGCATTTTACGTAAACGGCGCCTATGGCCAAAAGGGTGTCAGTGAGACCGAAATTGTCGCAGGCGACACCTATTCCTTTAAGGCAGAATAAAAGTGAAACAAAAAATAAGAGAAATCGCCGTTTTTGCAGTGCTTGGTGTTATTCTGTTTGTGGCTGATATCGCCTTTGAGGCGCTTCCCAACATTCATCTTGTGGGGGTGCTGATAGTTGCTATAACCGCGGTTTATAGAGTAAAGGCGCTTTTCCCCATATATGTTTATGTATTCTTAAACGGACTTTATGGCGGCTTTAGCACCTGGTGGATACCATACATTTATGTTTGGGCTGTGCTTTGGGGCTTTACAATGCTGCTTCCGCGTGAGATGCCCAAAGTGGTAAGACCCATAGCCTATAGCCTTGTTTGCGGGCTTCACGGCTTTTTGTTCGGAACTCTTTATGCCCCTTTTCAGGCAATTTTCTTTGGCCTTGATTTTAACGGCACAATTTCCTGGATTATTGCGGGGTTGCCCTTCGATTTAGTTCACGGGGTTAGCAATATCCTTTGCGGAGCACTTATTTGCCCTATAATTATGGCGCTTAGAAGGGCCGAAAAGTTCACAAATTAAACAGAAAAACTTCCGATAAAAATTATCGGGAGTTTTTTTGCGTTTTCTATTGTTTTTTAAATTCACCTATGCTAAAATTAACGCAAAAGAACCTGTGAAATGAGGCTTGATTATGAAAAAACCCATTATCGTTCCAAACGTTCAAAAAATGACCGTTAAGGGCGAAAAATTCCTTCTGCCCGAAACCGTTAAAATTGATTTTGGCGCCCTTCAAAACGACTTTTCCTTCTTTTTAAAGGATTGGTTAAATTTTGAAAAGGTAGGCAAAAACGCCGACATAGTTTTAGTTTATAATGAGTCAATTAAGCCCCAGGGCTATGCCCTTAAAATTGATGAAAAAATCGTTATTGAATATAGTGAGGCCTGCGGCGCATTTTATGCCTTTACAACCCTTAAACAGTTGAGTTTAGGTGAGCAGGGTCTTATAAAAATTGAGATTGAGGACTGGCCCGAAATTGAAAACCGCGGAATTATGTTTGATGTAAGCCGTGGCCGCGCAACAACCCTTAAGCTTTTAAAAGATATGATTGACCTTATGGCATTCCTTAAATATAACCAGTTCCAGCTTTATTTTGATGCCATTGTTTTTGAATATCCCGGTCTTGAGGAGTTTACCAAGGGACACACCTGCTACACAGTAGAAGAGATTAAAGAGTTAAAGGAATATTGTGCTGAGCGTTTTATTGAGCTTGTGCCCAACCAAAACAGCTTTGGCCACATGGGAAAATGGGTAAAAAAGGAAAAGCTTTCTCATCTTGCAATAGTTAAGGATGATGGCACCCTCGGCGCCACATTAAATCCCTTGGATGAGGGCTCTATAGAGCTGGTTGATAAAATTTTCGGTGCCCTTTTGCCATTTTTCGATTCTCAGCTTATAAACATCGGCTGTGATGAAACCTTCGATTTGGGTCAGGGTCAAACCAAAGAGGCCTGCGAGAAATATGGCGTTGGCCGAGTTTATATGGATTACCTTTTAAAGCTTCATAAGCTTATTACCAAAAAATACGGCAAAACCCCTATGTTCTGGGATGACATTGCAATGCACCACCCCGAGCTTATCCCCGAGCTTCCTAAAGATATGGTTGTTATTGAGTGGGGCTATGAATTTGACCACCCATATGAAAAGCATTTAAAGCTCCTTCGCGATTTGGGCCTTCGCTTCTATGTTGCTCCCGGCACCTCAACCTGGAACTGCTTTGGTATGAGAAGCGTTAATATGATTGAGAACCTTCGTACCTGCGCCAAAGCAGCTATTAAATATGGTAGCGAGGGATATCTGCTTACCGATTGGGGTGATGGCGGTCACCCACAGCCCTATGTTTGCAGCTTCTGCGGCTATGTTATCGGCGCAATTTATGGTTGGCACGCCGACAGATATTGCACAAATGGTAAGAAAACCGTTTATGAACAGGCAAAATATTTTACCGATAAATATATTTTCCCGGCAGAGAATTTCAGCCTTTTTGAATGGATTTATCGCCTTGGAAAATGCTACCATTTAGAGGATGTCAGAATTCCTAACCACACCTGGATTTCTTGGAACGTCAACTGGCAGTGCACCCCTGAAGAAATTCCCGTTGTTGCGGAATATGCTAAATATATTGCCGAGGAGCTGGAGGGCGTTCAGTTTAACTTTGAGGGCAGTGACTGGATGGTTGAGGAGCTTACAAACACCTGCCGTTTAATGAGAATTCTTACAAATCCCCTTAAATACAGATATGAACTTGACACCTGGAAAAGGGAGTATGCCAAGCATTGGCTCCCCCGCTCAAAGGCCGATGATAACTGGGGTAGCAAGATAATGCCCGGTCGAGTTGATAAATATTTAGAGGAAGTAGACAAAATCGTTGCGAGGGATAAAAAACTTCCCCGCAGAAAAGTTGATGTCAGATGGGATTATTAGGTGACTGGAAATGTATCAGTTTAAAGATGGAGATAGGGTCTGCTTTTTTGGCGACAGCATAACCCACGCAGGTCATTTTATTCGAAGAATTTATGATTACTATCGTAACACCCTGGGTGTAAAGCTCGAAATGTATAACTGCGGTGTTTCGGGTAATCACACCTTTCACGCCATTGCCAGAATGGAAAAATCACTGCTGAATTTTAACCCCACCCACGTTGTTATGAACTTTGGAATGAACGACTGCGGCGTGTGGCTTTATGACGGCAGAAAGGTGGATGACGAGTGCATCCGCCAGCGCCGCGAGCAGATTGACGGCTGTATTAAAAATCTTAAAATTATTGCCGAAACTTTAATAGAAAAGGGAATAAAGGTTATCTTTTGCGCCCCCACAATTTATGATGAGCTGACCGAGTCCGAAACCTTCTGCTCCGAGGGCCATCAGGCAGGTCTTAAGGAATGCGGCGACAGAATAAAGGTTTTAGCCGAAAATTACGGCGGCAATGTTATTGATTATAATAAGCCAATGCTGGCATTAAATAAAAAGCTTTTTAAGGAGGGCAAAACCCTAATTAACGAGGACCGAGTTCACCCTACACCTGTGGGTCACGAGCTTATGGCCCAAATTTTTCTTAAAGAGCAGGGCTTTGAAATTAGCATTGCAGAAACTTTTGAAGAACTCGAAAACCTTGCAAATTCTCCTTATGATGAATGGGAGGAAAAAAGGTTTGAAACCGAACAAAGCTTTAAATGCTGTGACTGGGTTGACCTTTGTATGTTCTATGATTTAACCGAGGAGGAAATTCTTAAAAAGCTTCCCGATTTTATAAAGCAAGAGAAAAATCCCTTTGTAATTGACAGCTGTAATAATTACATAGAAAAGCGGCATCTGCGCCCGACCTGGTATAAGGAGCTTATTGCCCACACAAAATCCGCGTTGGAGGGATAAATTTTTATGAAGCTTGTAACAACAACCGATAATCTAGAAAAAAGATTCGGTATGAAAAAGGCTATAGACATTCTATGTGATGCAGGCTATGATGCCCTCGATTTTTCTGCATTTTATCCTCGTCTTTACACCGACGAGTTAGGCGATGCTTTCTTTTTGGAAATGAAGAAATATGCTTTAGATAAAGGTCTCACCTTTGAGCAGGCCCACGCGCCTTTTGCTTCAAGCTTCCGTGATGATGAGGAAAAAACCAAGCAGCGCTTTGGCGAAATTGTGCGTTCTATGAAAAACGCATCATTACTGGGCGTTAAGAGAATAGTGGTTCACCCTTGCCAGCACCTTATGCACCACGAGGCAAATAACGCTGAGCTGCTTTTTGAAATGAATATGGACTTTTACAAGCGGCTTATTCCCTTTGCCGAGGAGTATGGCATTAAAATTGCTGTTGAAAATATGTGGCAGACCGTAGGCGTTCATCGCTATTCCATCGGCACCCCCGTTATTTATCGCTCGGTTTGCTCCTCGCCCGATGAATTTTTAAGGTATTTAGATGAGCTAAACAGCGATGCATTTTGCGCCTGCCTCGACATTGGCCACACAATGCTTGTAAGAGAAAAGCCCGAAAACTTTATAAAGGCGCTTGGTAGCCGCTATTTAGAGTGCCTTCACGTTCACGATGTTGATGGCATTGTTGATGACCACACCCTGCCGTTTTACGGCATTACCGATTGGGACAGCGTTTTAAAAACCCTTGCCGAAATCGGTTATAAGGGTAACCTTACCTTTGAGGCAGATAACTTTATGGTTAATTTGCCGGATGCGCTGTGTCCCTCTGCCGCTAAATTTATGGCCGACACAGGCAGATATTTAGTAGGTAATTTTGAGAAATATAATAAGTAGGTGCCGCTTATGAAAGCAGTAGCAGTAATGAACTTCCTCCGCTGTCAGCGGATGTATGATGACCTGCCCGCCCCACAGCAACCGTTTTTAGAGCACACAAAGGAGCTTGTAAAGCTTGTTAAAGAATGCGGCGTTAAAAACACCTTTTTGCTGGAATATGATGCCGTTGTAAACAAGGAATATCAGGAGCTTTTGCGGGAAAATCAAGATGACAAAACAGAGCTTGGCCTTTGGTATGAAATTGTTCGCCAGCTAACCGATAAGGCGGGGCTGCCTTGGCGCGGCGAGCAGGAAAAAAACTGGGATTGGCATATTGTTCCGGGCTTTTCAATGGCCTACACAAATGAAGAGCGGGAAAGGCTTTTAGATATTGCTATGGAGGATTTTAAATCCGCGTTCGGATATTATCCTAAAACCCTTGCCGCCTGGCAAATGGACACCCACACGCTGGATTATGCCTATAATAAATATGGCATTGAGGTTGCCGCAATCTGCCGCGACCAGGTTAACTGCGATGCATACACCCTTGTTGGCGGCTATTTCAGCGGCGGCTATTACCCCTCAAAGAAAAATATTTTTACCCCCGCCCAAAATAGTGAAAACCAAATTGATGTTCCTGTTTTAAGGCTGCTGGGTCCCGACCCTGTTCATAATTATGATAACGATAAATATCTTAAAAATTATGAGTGGCATAACGAACCCTTTACCTTAGAGGCAGGCTGGCCTATTGCCAAGGATGAGGATAGGGTCAGATGGTTTTTTGATACCTATTATAAAAACGAAAGCCTTGGCTTTGCTTTTACCCAAATCGGTCAGGAAAACCCTTTTTGCAGGCACGATGTAATCCCCACATTAAAAATGCATATTGATATTCTTAAAAAAGAATACAGCGATGTTCAGTTTGTTAAAATGAGCGAGGCAGGGGAATTATTTAAAAAACACTATGACTCAACCCCCGCCACAAGCGTTTGCGCTTTAAACGACTGGGATACGGGAGAAAAAATTCAGTCGGTTTATTATGACTGTAAAAATTACGTTGCAAATCTTTTCCGCTGCGGTGAGAATATTTTTCTTCGCGCTTTTTATCTTTTTGATGAAAATTTCGAAGACCACTATTTAAACACCCCTTGCGAGACCTGGTTTGCCGTTAACGAAAACCTTCCGTTAGCCGACACAATTAACAGGGAAGGTAACGAGGGCGCGCTGATTGATAATAGCGGCGAGGAATTTACCGTAGAGAAAACGAAAAACGGCGTTTTGAAAGCGGCTTGGCAGGATAAATCCGTTGTTTTTGAAGAGGATACAATTACCTTCACCAAATGCGGTTTTGCCATTGATTTAAAAGGCGCGGCACCAACCGTGCAGGTTGTTGATAACGACGTTATCTTTGAATATAAGGGTAAAAAATATGCCGTTAGCGCAAATATGAAACCCGAAATAAACGAAGAAACCCTTGTCTTTAAACCCCGCTGTTCAAAAATCAAATTAACCTTTAAAAGATTTTAAAAAGAGGGGGAACCCTCATAAAAGAGGATAGGATTCATCCTACGCCCGTGGGACATGAACTAATGGCTCAAATTTTCCTTAAAGAACAGGGTTTTGAAATTAGCCTTGCCGAAACTTTAGAAGAACTTGAGGAAATTGCAAACAAGCCCTACGATGAGTGGGAAACAAGACGCTTTGACCTTGAACAAGAAAGCAAGGCTTCAGAGTGGGTTGACCTTTGTATGTTCCATAATTTAACCGAGGAAGAAATCCTAAAGAAACTTCCCGATCTTTTAAGCCAAGAGAAAAATCCCTTTATAATTAACAGTTGTAATAATTACATTGAAAAGCGTCATATGCGCCCTGCTTTGTATAAGGAACTTGTTGATTATGTAAAATCCGCTCTTAAAGGATAAACCGCAAAACCTTACCAAACAAAATTTAAAGGAGTGCTTTTATGAAAATAGCCGCAATTTCGACTTTCGTTCGCGACCAAAAGTTTTATTCAGAACTTCCAAAATCCGACGTGGACCGCTTAAACCATACTAAAAAAATGGTTGAACTTTTAAAGGCGGAAAACGTGCCACACACTTTTTTGCTTGGATACGATGCCCTTGTGAGCAAAGAATATCAAACGTTGTTTTTGGAAAACAAAGATGAAAATATGGAAATTGGTCTTTGGTATGAAATTGTGCGCCAGTTGACTGATAAGGTAGGAATTGATTGGCGTGGGGAAGAGGATAAAAACTGGGATTGGCACGTTGTTCCCGGTTATTCAATGGCTTACACAAATGAAGAAAGAGAAAAGCTTCTTGACGTCGCCATGGAAGATTTTAAGGCGATTTTCGGCTATTATCCCAAAACGTTCGCTTCTTGGCAAATGGATACCCACACTTTAAATTATGCTTATGAGAAATATGGCATTAAAACAGCGGCGATTTGTCGCGATCAGGTGAGCATAGATGCTTACACCCTTGTGGGCGGATATTTTAATGGGGCGTATTACCCTTCGAAGAAAAACATTTTCACCCCTGCACAAACAAATGAAAACCAAATCGACGTTCCCGTGTTCAGACTTCTCGGTCCCGACCCCATTCATAACTATGATAAAGACAAATACATTGAGAATTACAAGGGCAGAACCGACGTTATGACAATGGAAGCGGGTTGGGAATTTTCTCAAAACGAGGACAGGGTAAGGTGGATGTTTGACACCTATTACAAGAACGAAAATCTGGGATTTTCTTTTATTCAGTTAAGTCAGGAAAATCCTTTTTGGCATCATAACGTTATCCCCACTTTAAAAATGCATATTGAAATCCTTAAAAAAGAGTATAGCGATGTTCAGTTTGTTAAGATGAGCGAGGCAGGGGAATTATTTAAAAAACACTATGACTCAACCCCCGCCACAAGCGTTTGCGCTTTAAACGACTGGGATACGGGAGAAAAAATTCAGTCGGTTTATTATGACTGCAAAAACTATGTTGCAAATCTTTTCCGCTGCGGTGAGAAGATTTTTCTTCGCGCTTTTTATCTTTTTGATGAAAATTTTGAGGACTATTATTTAAACACCCCTTGCGAAACCTGGTACGCCGTTAATGAAAATTTGCCTCTTGTTGACACAATTAACTGGGAAGAAAACGAGGGTGCCCTCATTGACAACGTTGGTGAAAAGTTTAGTGTGGAAAAAATCAAAAAAGGTGTGCTTAAAGCATCCTGGCAGGATAAATCCGTTGTTTTTGAAGAGGATGCAATAACCTTTACAAAATGTGGCCTTACCTTTGACCTTAAAGGAATAGCCGATAAACCCGAGATAAACGGAAACGACGCTGTCTTCGAATATAAGGGTAAAAAATATGCCGTTAGCGCAAATATGAAACCCGAAATAAACGAAGAAACCCTTGTCTTTAAACCCCGCTGTTCAAAAATCAAATTAACCTTTAAAAGATTTTAAAAAAGAGGGGAAACCCTCTTTTTTGTTTAATTAAAATTTTCCTTGACTTTTGATTTCGTTTGTGGTAAACTTGTAAAGCCGCATATTGGAGGCTTTTTAAGTTGTGCCCAAATTTGGGCCGCGCCTCACAGTAGCGAGATCAAAATTAAGGTAGGTGCACCAAGAGGATGTACGCAATTATCGAAACAGGTGGAAAGCAGTACCGCGTTGAAAAAGGCGACGTTATTTTCGTTGAGAAATTAAACGCTGCTGAAGGCGAAGAAGTAACCTTTGATAAAGTTGTTGCTGTTAAGAACACAACTCTCAAAGTAGGCAAGCCTTTCGTTAAGGATGCTTTCGTAAAAGGTACCGTTGTTAAGAACGGTAAGGGCAAGAAAATTACAGTTTTCACTTACAAGCCCAAAAAAGGCTGTGCTCGTAAAATGGGTCACAGACAACCTTACACCAAGGTAGAAATTACCGAAATCGGTTAAGGTTTATGACAAAAGTAAAGTTTTTTGCCAAAAATGCAGGCTTTGAAATTATAGGTCATTCATCGAAAAATGAGAATGACGAAGCAGGCCGCATCGTTTGCGCGGCAGTGTCCTCGGCGGCTTATATGGCTGCCAACACAATAACAGAAATTGTGAAGGATGATGCAGTAGCGAAGACCAGTGATGCTAAAATGCTTTTAAGGGTTAAAAGCCCCAGTGAAAAAACTGCAGTGGTTTTGGCAGGTTTGCAGCTCCATTTAGGCGAGCTGGCAAAGGAATATCCAAGCAACATTCAGGTTATTTCGGAGGTGTAGAATATGTTAAAGATAAACATTCAACTGTTTGCTCATAAAAAGGGTGTGGGTTCCACAAAGAACGGCCGTGACAGTGAGGCTAAGCGCCTTGGCGTAAAGCGTGCAGACGGTCAGTTCGTTCTGGCAGGTAACATTATCGTTCGCCAGAGAGGTACACATATCCATCCGGGTAATAATGTAGGCCGTGGATCTGATGATACCTTGTTCGCACTTATTGACGGTAAGGTAAAATTCGAGCGTGTAGGCCGTGACCGCAAGCAGGTCAGCATTTACGCTGTAGAGCAGTAAAAAGTTACTCCGAGTGAAATATAATTTTCACTCGGATTTTATTTTATTAAAACCAATCTCAAAAACGGAGATAAAAAATTTATGTTTGTTGATGTTGCAAGAATTCATCTCAAGGCGGGTAACGGCGGTAACGGCGCCGTTTCCTTCCACAGAGAAAAATATGTAGCGGCAGGCGGCCCTGATGGCGGCGATGGCGGCAGAGGCGGCAACGTTGTGTTTAAGGTTGATGATAATCTCTCCACCCTTGCAGATTTCCGCTACAAAAGAAAATATGTTGCCGAGAACGGTGAAAACGGCGGTACCTCAAGGTGCACAGGCAAAAGTGCTCCCGACCTTGTTATTTCGGTTCCCCGCGGCACCGTTGTTAAGGATTATGAAACGGGCAGAATTATTGCCGATTTATCTGATGATGAGCCGGTTATAATTGCCAAGGGTGGCAACGGCGGTTGGGGCAACCAGCATTTTGCCACCGCAACCCGCCAAATCCCTCGTTTTTCGAAACCCGGCAACCCAGGTGAAGAGCTTGATGTTAAGTTAGAATTAAAACTCCTTGCCGATGTTGGCCTTATTGGCTTTCCAAATGTCGGAAAATCCACACTTGTGTCGGTGGTAAGTCAAGCAAAACCTAAAATAGCTAACTATCATTTTACAACCCTTACCCCTGTTTTGGGCGTTGTTTCTCTTGGGGAGGGTAGTTCCTTTGTTATGGCCGATATTCCCGGTCTTATTGAGGGCGCAGGTGAGGGCGTTGGCCTTGGCCACGAATTTTTAAGGCATGTTGAGCGCTGCCGAATGCTGCTCCATGTTCTTGATATTTCGGGCAGTGAGGGCAGAGAACCCAAAGAGGATTTTGAAATTATAAACCGCGAGCTTGCTGTGTTCAGTGAGGAACTATCCCACAGAACACAAATTGTTGTTGCCAACAAATGCGACCTTGTTAATGAGGAAATAATTGAGGAATACAGAGCATATTTTGAAAATAAGGGCTATCAGTTTTTCCCCATTATGGCGGCTATTGCCGAAGGCACCGATGCCCTTATAAAGGCGGTTGCCGAGGCGCTTTCAAAGTTAGAGCCCATTAAGCGCTTCGAGGCCGAGCCCGCGCCTAAAGCCGATTACACCTTTGCCTCTAAAAAGCGTACCTTTAATGTGCGCGTGGTTGACGGTGTGTTTATGGTTGAGGATGCACCCTGGCTACTAAATGTTATGAACGATATTGACCCTGATGATTACGAATCTCTTCAATATTTCGAGCGCGTGCTTCGCTCCTCCGGTATTATTGATGCCCTTATTAAAGCGGGTGTTAAAGAGGGCGATACCGTAAGTGTTTATGACATTGAATTCGATTATGTGCCTTAAGGTGATATAATGAATGCTAAACAGTTAAATCCTGCATCCCTTGCATTTGTAGGGGATGCAGTTTACGAATTGCTTGTAAGGGAAAGGCTGAGCACAATCAGCCGCCCTTCAAAGGAGCTCCACAGTCTTTCGGTTAAGTTTGTAAGCGCCGCGGCGCAGGTGCAGGGTTTTAGGGTAATTGAACCTCATTTAACCGAGGAGGAGCTGGAGATATTTAAGCGTGGCCGAAACTTTCACACTAAAAGCTTTCCGAAAAGTGTGAGCGTACAGGAGTACCGCATTGCCACAGGTCTTGAGGTGCTTTTCGGCTTTTTACATATGTCAAATAAAAAAGAACGCCAAAATGAACTATTTTCTCTAATTTGGGAGGATTTTGCGGATAAACTATAGGTTGGAGGCGTTTTTATGAAGAAAAAAGCGATTGCATTTTTAAAGGATATGATTTTTTATGTTCTTGGCTCTGCAATCTATTCTTTTGCCATTGCTAATGTTTTATCTGCATCTCAAATTTCCCCCGGCGGCATAACGGGAATTGCCACATCACTTAACTTTCTTTTTGGGCTTCCTGTTGGAATTATGACATTTTTGCTCAATGTTCCGCTTTTTGCCCTGGGGTTTTACCGTTTTGGAATGGGTTTTGTTGCCAAAACTGTTTTGGCAACGGCAATTTCCTCGGTGTTTCTCGATTTATGGGGCGCTGTTTTACCTGCAGTTGCCGTTAACAGAATTTTAGCGGCGGTTTTTGGCGGCATTTTAATGGGCCTCGGAATGGGGCTTATTCTCCTTCGCGGCGCCACAACAGGCGGCACCGATATTGCCGCAAAGCTTATAAATCGCTCCTTCCCTCATATTTCGGTGGGTCGCTGTGTGCTTATAAGTGATTTCTGTGTTGTGGTTTTCAGCGCCACCGTTTATGGAAACCTTGAAAGCGCACTGCTATCGGTTATAACAATTTATGCCTCCTCAAGAATTATGGATGGCATTTTATACGGTGCCGACAGCGGCAAAATGATTTTCGCCGTTTCCAAAAAAAGCGAGGAAATTGCAAAGAGCATTATGAGTGAAATTGGGCGCGGTGTAACCCTGCTTCCGGCCTTTGGCGGCTACACAGGCGAAGCGGTTAATCTGCTTATCTGCGCCGTTAGAAAACACGAGGTATCCCGAGTGCACAGTATTATAAGCAACACCGACAGTGGGGCATTTATAATGGTGTGCGAGGCAGGCGAAATTTTAGGCGAGGGCTTTAAACTGCCCAACACAAAAACAAAGGGATGATTTTTGTTGAAAATAGATTTAGTCTTTGTGCTTACAGCCGCACTGCTTGGCGTTGGTCTTGCAATGGATGCCTTTTCGGTTTCGGTGGCTGACGGTCTTTCCGAGCCTAATATGAAAAAGCGAAAGGTACTGCTCATTTCCGGTGTTTTTGCCGCATTTCAGGCGGCTATGCCTCTGGCGGGCTGGTTTGTAGTTCATTCGGCTGTGGGCGCCTTTAAATTTTTCGAGCCTATTATTCCGTACATTGCATTAGCACTGCTTTCCTTTATCGGCGGCAAAATGCTTTACGAGGCTATTAAATGCAATAGCACAGGCGAATGCAAAACCGAAAGGCTAACCCTTTCGGCACTGCTTATTCAGGGCGTTGCAACCTCTATTGATGCGTTGTCGGTAGGCTTCACTATTGCCCATTACAGCTTTTTAGAAGCCCTCGTTTGTGTACTTATAATTGCGGCTGTCACCTTTGTTATCTGCTTTGTGGGAGCGAATTTCGGCAAGAAATTCGGGACATATTTAGCCGATAAGGCAGGCATTTTAGGCGGTGTCATTTTAATCGCTATCGGCATTTTTATTTTTATAAAATCATTTTTCTAAAAAGAAAAAACGGACTGCACAAATTGTGCAGTCCGTTTTTATTTATGCTAAAACTTTCAGTTTATAAAGTTCCTCTGTCGCAAGGCGGGTTTTTGCTACAATGTCCTTTTTATCTTTTGGGAAGCAGTAGTAAAGCGCCTTGCTGTCGCCAATGCAAATAACATCGCCGATTTCGTACCAAAAATAATCGGAATAAAGGCTATAGGAGGCGCTTGGGGGAATGGAAAAATTAAGTTTTCCATCACAGCCTTTAAGGGTAAAGCCATTTTCCGTGTGGGTAAGTGTGCCGCTTCCCACCTTGTAAACACAGCTTGTATCCACAAGCATCATAATATCAACTTCGGTTTCTAAATTGTATGTACCATTCCGGAGTTCTTTTCTTACGCATTCGCGCTCCCAGTTATACCAATCGGGAACGTGGTTAAACTTAGGCTCCACATTTACCGCCTTTAAAAAGCCCAACTCATCAAGATGATATTTAGCGCCGCATTTCTCACAAACAATGTGTGTGCCACTGCCTTGCATTTTGCCTTCGCTCTCACAGTGGGGGCATTTATAAAGCACACGGTTAAGGCCATCAGCACGGAAGTTTTCAGTGATTTTAACTCCGTTTTCCTGCTGCCAACGGAAGCCATCAAAGGTGAATTGTTCGGTTATAATACCGTTTATTTCCTCTACGCTTTTAGCCTTAATATCCTCAGGGGATAAAATATATTCCATTGTGGCGCCGACCTTAACCTTGCGCCTTTGCAGGCAGTTGTAAAGCGGGTCGCGGGAAAAGGCACCGAAGGTTTTAATCATAACAACAGGAATGCCCAGCATTTTAACACATTTGGCAAAGCTATCGGGCAGGGGTGTTGCGGTGCCATCAAAGGTGTAGCTGGCCTCTGGGTAAATGAGAATTGAACTACCGAGTTTTTTGGCGCAGTAAACCATATCGCGAACCAGCACAGAATCGGTAATAAATTTCTTTGTTGGAACACAGCCCAAATTTCGCATAAGCCAGTTTTTACCCACAAATCCATCTGATGTGCAGACAATGTTAAATGGGCGTGGGTAAAGAATGTGGGACACAATCTTTAAATCAATAAAACTTGAATGGTTCATAAGATAAAGGCAGGGCTCATTTTTTTGGAGCTTTTCCATACCTATTTTCTTGTATGTAAACCTTGTTGCAAGCAGGTCGGGAACGGACACTATTTTAAGCAGTGTCCTAAATAAAATATTTGGTTTTTTGGGGCGAATATGCTTTTTCGGCACCATTGATAAAACGGTGTCGAAATCAAGCACCTTTGTTTTAATTTTCATAAACAACCTCTCCTCAAGGTTATTCTAGCAAATTATTTTCATAAAAACAACATATTTTTATAAGTTCTATTTTTATCATTTTGGACATACCTTGTTTTAGGAATAAAAAAGAGGGTGTGAAAAAATGATAGAGATGAAAAAGGAAAGTGGGTTTAGCAGTGCTTTAAGGGTTTTGCCACTAAAAATGTCAAAAATTCTTGAGGGCTTACCCGAAGGGGTAAAAAAGAATACAAGAGAGATAAGGCTACGCCTTGGCGGACCGTTGGCGCTTACAGTAAGGGATAAATGTCTTTTTGTGGGGGGGAACTCATCCCTTAGCGAAAGGCCTACATATAACACCGTTTATGCCGAGAGGGAAGATTTAGAGGAGACCTTTAAGTTTTTGTGCCGTGGCTCGGTTTATGCCCATAGCGATGAGCTTAAAGAGGGCTTTTTAAGAATGCCAATGGGAAACAGAGCCGGCGTTTGCGGCAGGATAGCAGGGGAAACGGTTAGTGAAATTTTTTCAATTAACATAAGAATTGCAAGGCAGGTTTTCGGTGCGGCGGATGAGCTTATAAAAAGCTTTGATGGCGGCGGAATACTTATTGCGGGCGCCCCTGCCACAGGCAAAACCACCATACTAAGGGACCTTATTCGCCAGCTCTCAAGCGGGCAAACAGGGAAAATTTACAGGGTTTCGGTGGTTGATACAAGGGGTGAACTTTCTGCCGCGGGAGAGTGCGGCAGTGAAAATGATTTAGGGGATGCGAGTGATGTGCTTTTAGGCGTACAAAAGGCAAAGGGAATTGAAATTGCCGTTAGAACGCTTAATCCCGAAATTATTGCCTTTGATGAGGTTTCCACCATTGAGGAAATAGGCAAGATTTCTGAAGGCTTTCACTCGGGTGTAGGCATTATAACAACCGCCCATTTGGGCAGTATTGAGGAACTTAAAACAAGGGCTGTTACTAAGGCACTGCTTTCCTCAGGTGCTATAAGCACTGTGGCATTTTTAAGGGCTGTTGCTGAAAAGCCGCAAATTTTTAAGGTTCATAGCCTATGATTGTTTTTAAAATTTTAGGGCTGTGCCTTATATTTACCGTTTGTGTGCTGGGTGGTTTTTATCTCTCACTAAAATTAAAACAACGGTGCAAAGCGCTTCACGAAATTTGCCTTGCAACAGGTGAAATTGCCCACAGAATAAGCCTTTGTGAGGAGCGGGGTATTATTCTTAAAAAGGTTTTTGAGGGGAAAAGCCTGCAGGTGTCAGAGGATGAAAACTACAATGTTTGTGTTTCCTGTTCTGCTTTAAAAAAAGAGGATATTTCCCTTTTAAGGGAGTTCTTTTCACACCTTGGCACAGGCGATATTTTAAACCAAATTTCCCTTTGCGAAACCTACAAAAAGCTTTTTGAAAGGGCATATGACAGCGCAAGGGGAGAGGAGCAAAGCAAGGGACAAATGTACAAAACCTGCGGTTGTCTTTTGGCAGTGGCGCTTATTATATTCATAATCTAGGTGAAAAAATGGATGTAGATTTTATATTCAAGGTGGCGGCAATAGGAATCATTGTCACGGTTTTAAATCAGCTGCTGGTTAGAAGCGGCAGGGAGGAGCAGGCAATGCTTACAACACTGGCAGGCCTTGTGGTAGTACTGCTTATGGTGGTTAAGGTTATTGCAGAGCTTTTTGATACGGTGAAAAGCGCCTTTGGGCTTTAAAAATGGATATTTTGAAAACCTTGGGTATCTGCCTTATTGTGGCAGTTTTATGCGTGCTTTTAAGGCAGTATAAGCCCGAATATGCTCTACTAATAAGCGCTTTGGGCGGCACAATGCTCTTGCTTTTCCTTGTGGGACAAATTGTTCCTGCCTTTTCATCCCTTAAAACATTTTTAAGCCGCTTTGGCCTTGAAGCCTTTTATTTTACCGTGGCGCTAAAGGCGGTGGGCATTGGCTACATAACGCAATTTATTGCCGACACCTGCCGCGATGCAGGGCAGGGCGCAATTGCCTCAAAGGCAGAGCTTGCAGGGCGCAGTGGAATTTTTCTTTTATCAATTCCCTTGCTTCAAAAAATACTGGAGCTTGCAGAACAACTGTTATGAAAAAAATGGTGGTATTTTTAATTTTTATAATGCTTTTCGCCCTGCCTGTAGCGGCAAGCGAGTCGGTTTACGGCGAGCAAATTGAGTCAAGCGGTGCTGAGGGGTTATCCGATGCCCTGCCCGATGAAACCCGCCGCCTTATGGAGAATTTTGGCATAGGCGGAGTTGAGGATATATCCGAGGGGCTTTTTACCCCTCAAAATATTTTTGAGAATATTTTTCAGTTTTTAAAGGACGGCGCCAAGGCACCCGCCAAAACAGGAATAACGGCGCTTGTGCTAATAATAATTTTCGGTGCCTTTTCGGGCTTTAAGCGAGAGGGAGAGGTGTTCGATGCCGCAGAGCTGGTTTTAACCATTGCTATTGCACTTTCGGTTATTGTGCCGCTTTTCGGCGTTATTCAAACGGTCAGTGCGGCCCTTAAAGGGGCAAGCGTTTTCTTATTTTCTTTTATTCCTGTTTTTGCCGTTATAATAACCGCAACAGGTGCCGTTTCAACCGGCAGTGTGGCAATGGCTACCCTTATGTTTGCGGCACAGTGTGTTTCGGCATTTGCAGGCTTTGGGGTTGTGCCACTTTCCTCGGCCTATCTTTCCCTTTCCTGCTGTTCGGCAGTTTCAGGTCAGAATGTGGCAGGGGAAATCGGTCAAACGGTTAAAAAAGCGGCAATGTGGATATTATCTTTAATACTTACAATTTTTTCGGGGGTTCTGGCCCTACAAACAACCCTTGCAGGTGCAGGGGACACCCTTGCAATAAGAACAGGTAAGTTCGTTATAGGAACATTGGTGCCGGTTGTGGGCGGAGCATTAAGCGAGGCGCTTTCCACCCTTTGCGGCTCAGCCCAACTTTTAAAGGGGAGTGTGGCGGTTTACGGCATTGTTGCCCTTTGCCTTATTGCATTACCTGTAATTGTAGAGCTTATTTTATACCGCTTTTGGATTTTTGTTTGCTCATTTGCGGCAGGCGTTTTCTCTCAGCAAAAAACAAAAACGGTTTTAACCGCTATTGATGGCGTGCTGTCAATTCTTGTAAATGTTTTACTGCTTATTTCGGTGACCTTTGTCATTTGCCTTATTATCATCACAAAGGCGGTGGGCGGCAAATGAGCAAAATTATGCAAATGATATTTGGAATTTGTGCCGCACTTGTTTTTATCGGCGCTGTTCAAATTATCTGCCCGCAAAAATCAATGAAGAAAAGTATTAACTTTATTTTGGGCATTGTTTTTGTGCTGTCGCTAATCACCCCTGCGTTTGCTTTAAAGGGGGTAAGCCTTGATTTTAAACTGCCGGAGGTGGCAAATGAAGGAACAAACGAGCTTTACTCCTACACCGCCGAGTATATTGTGCAGGCAGTGCTTGACAGTGCAGGAATAAAATATAAAAACCTTTCGGTTACCACGGATATTTTGGAGGATAAGCGCATATCAATTACTAAAGTCACCCTTGTGTCGGCTCACCCTAAAGAGCAAATTGTCGATGCGTTAAAGGAAATTGTAGAAAAAGACAGGGTGGAGGTTTTAAATGAATGAGAAAATTAAAGCCATCGTAGAAAAAATTAAAAATCCAAAAATTTTGGTCGTTCTCGGAATTGCGGGAATTTTGCTCATTGGTCTTTCTACATTTTTTGGTGGTGAGCCTAAAAAGAGTCAAGACTTGGCAGAGGATATGACTGCCGAGGAATACTGCCTGCAGCTGGAGGAAAAGGTGAAAAAACTTGTTGCCGCCGTAACGGGTGATAAAAAGGCAACGGTAGCCATAACGCTGGAGAGCGGTGTTAAATATACCTATGCCGATGACACCAAAACCTCTTTAAGCGAGAAAAACGGCGGGAGCTCAAGCGATAAAAGCGATGAAAGCGAAAATAAATATATCGTGGTAAAAAATGCCGATGGCTCCGAAACGGCGCTTTTAATAAGCGAGAAAATGCCCGAGGTAAGGGGTGTAACGGTGGTTTGCTCGCCCATAAACTGTTCGCGGCAGGATATTGAGGATGCCGTTACAGCGATGCTTGGAATTACCTCACAAAGAATTTGTGTGCTTATAAAATAAACTAATTTAGGAGGAAATTTAGGTGAAAAAGGGAAAGGTATTTACAAAAAGTCAAATTGCGTTGGCGCTGCTGGTTGTAGCACTTGGTGCCGCCGTTTGGCTTAATACAAAATATTCTTCGGTTTCAGATGTTCAGAATACGGTTTCAAAATATCTCGGCGGGGTGCAGTATGTTGGAAATGAAAGTCAGTCCTCCGCCGTTCAAACAGGTGCCTCGGCGGAAAACAGTGACTATTTTACCACTGCCAAGGCAGAACGCGAAAAGGCAACAAAGGCAGCACAGGAGCAAATTGAGGAAACCCTTAAAAATGAAAACGCCTCTGATGATGATAAAAAGGCCGCTGTGGAGCTGAGCGCCAGCCTTGCCAAAAGAATTGAGGCTCAGACTAATATTGAAAACCTTTTAAAGGCAAAGGGCTTTGAGAAAGCCCTTGCTGTTATCAGCGATGAAACGGTGACCGTTGTGGTTAAAAGCGATGGTCTTTTAGCCAGCGAAACCCTACAAATTCAGGATATTGCAACCGAGCACAGCGGCGCCCCGCTTTCCGGTGTAAAAATTATTACAGTAAAATAGTTGTGTTCTTTAAAATTTTGTGTTATACTATAAAAAAGTGAAACACCGAAAGGATGAAAAAAATGAGCAATACTGGCGACCTCGCTATCAATACATCGGTTTTAGAGAAAATGGCAGGCATTGCCGCAATGGAGGTTGAAGGCGTTAAAAGCCTTGCCGCCGCCCCTATTGATTTAAAGAGCATTATCGAACGTGCTGCATTTAAGCCTGTTAAGGCCGAAACAAAGAATGGCACAACCGAAATTGACATTTACATCTGCGTTAAGGAAAACGCAATGATTAAGGATGTTGCCGCAAATGTTCAGGCAAGCGTTAAGGAAAAGCTTCAGAACATGACAGGCAATGCCGTTACACATGTTAATGTTTATATTTCCGACATTGCTTTTGAGGAATAAAAAGCCAACGATTAAGGCATTTGCTTTAATCAGAATTTTTCAAATTATAATTCATAAAAACACCCGATGCAGCTATGGCGCATTGGGTGTTTTTTATGCTTATATATTAAGTTGCTTTCATTGACAAAATAGGCATATTGTGATAAAATGTACAATGTATATGTATGCTTGCTACAGCTATGTGTTTGATGGAGAGGGTAGGAAATGGCAGATAGATGTCTTGAAGGAAAAAAGGTGCTTATGTTCGGTCCAAAATTTTTTGGATACCGTGAAGTAATTGCACAGCAAATAAGAGAGCAGGGCGCAGAGGTTGACCTTTTTGATGAACGCCCAAACAACGGTGCTTTTTGCAAAGTTATGCTTAGATACAACGTTCCTTTTTATCGCCCAATAACCCGAAAGTATTATAACAATATAATTAATCAAACTAAATCAAAAGCATACGATTATATTTTCGTTATTAAAAGCGAAGCGATCAATTATAAAATATTTTCCGATTTAAAATCAGCATTTCCTAAGGCACAGTTCATTTTATATTTATGGGATTCGGTGGACAACGTGCCCGGCGGAAAAGAAAAAATAAAGATGTATGACCGTGTGCTTACCTTTGACCATGTAGACGCAAAGGAATATGGCATAATTCATCGACCGCTGTTTTATCGCAGTGAATTTTCCAAAAAATATGAAAACAAACAAGATTATAAATTTGAGGTTGCTTTTATTGGAACAGCTCATTCCATAAGGCCTAGGATAATAGAACAACTTGAACAGCAGTGTCAAAAAAGAGGCAAAGAGGTTTATAAATATTTGTTTTTACCCCATCCTATTGTCTTTTTATACAACAAAATTTCTAACAAGGCATATAAAGGCATAACGAAAGCTGAAATTCATTTTGAGCCTATATCACCAGAAAAAATAAACGAGATATATAAAGAAAGTAAGTGTATTCTCGATGTGGAGCATTCGGCTCAACGCGGTCTTACAATGCGTACAATTGAAATGATTGGTGTGGGCAAAAAACTTATTACCACCAATAAGGGAATAAGGGATTATGACTTTTATAATGCCGATAATATATGTGTTATTGACAGAGAGAATCCTGTTGTTAGTGAGGAATTCTGGACAAGCAGTTACAAGGAAATATCGGCAGAAATTTTAAATAGATATTCAATAGAAAGTTTTGTGAAGGATATATTCAGTGTGAAGGAGTGATTTTATGCGAGTTTTGGTTACCGGTGCAAACGGTTATATAGGAACCCATGTAATAAAAGAACTTTTAAATCGTGGAATTGAAACGGTTGCTTGCGATATACGCTTTGAGAGTGTACCGAAGGATGCAGAGCAGTTGGAAATAGATTTGTTTAATACAAATGAAAATGTTTATGAAAAAGCAGGAAAACCGGATGCAATTATACATTTGGCTTGGAGAAATGGTTTTCGCCATAATGCAGATACACATATTGCCGACCTACCTAAACATATAGAGTTTTTGAATTCTATGATTGAGGCAGGCATAAAGAACATTTCGGTAATGGGAAGTATGCACGAGGTTGGCTATTTTGAGGGTGCCATAACCGAAAGCGTTCCCACAAAGCCTTTATCTTTTTACGGTATTGCCAAAAACTCACTTCGCCAGGCAATGGAGATAATGACAAAGGGTAAGGATATCAGTTTAAAATGGCTCCGCGGATACTATATTTATGGCGATGATTTAAGAAGCAGTTCGGTGCTTGGTAAAATGCTTGAGGCAGATGCCAAGGGTCAAGAAATGTTCCCCTTCACCTCAGGAAAAAATCTTTATGACTATATAAGCGTTGATGAACTTGCAAAACAAATAGTCAGTGCTGCTTTGCAGAATAGGTTTACAGGAATAATTAACTGCTGTTCAGGTGAGCCCATAAGCCTTGGTGAAATGGCAGAAAAGTTTATTAAACTTCACGGTCTTAAAATTAAATTGCAATATGGCGCATTCCCTGACAGAGCCTATGATTCGCCCGGTGTGTGGGGAGATGCCACTATCATTAAACAGATTATGGAATTGGAAGATTAAAATGAGTGTTTCGTACAGTCCAAGTGAGTTTTTAAAGAACTGCTGGAGTCTTTTTTGCACTAAGCTTTTCTATCGCCCCGCGCGGCTTGTTCGTCGCCCTGTTTATATTAGGGGTAGAAAAGGCTTGGCATTTGAGGATGGTTTTACAACCGGATATCGTTGCCGTTTTGAAATTTTTGGCGATGGTGTTAAGCTTAATTTTGGCAAAAACTGCAAATTGGGAGACAATGTGCATATTGTTGCTTCTAAAGGTGTTGAAATCGGAGAAAACTGCCTTATGGCCAGTCATATATTCATAAGTGATACTAATCACGGTGGTGAAAATGATTCTCCCGAAACCGCTCCCGATTCTCGCCCGCTTACATCTAATCCCGTTAAAATAGGAAA
The DNA here is from genome assembly GCA_015065935.1 of Oscillospiraceae bacterium. GTDB lineage: Bacteria > Bacillota > Clostridia > Oscillospirales > Acutalibacteraceae > SIG587. Next base: position 75,207 of record SVPI01000004.1, on the reverse strand, counting down.
AAACGTGTGGATAGGCGAGGGCGCCTGCATATTGCCCGGCACCGTTATTGGTGATGGTTGTATTATAGGCGCTCACTCTGTTATAAAGGGTGAAATTCCATCCTACAGCATTGCAGCAGGTGCCCCTGCAAGAGTGGTAAAAAAATATAATTTTGACCTGAATAAGTGGGAACGGTGTTAACCGAAAGGAGAAAAAATGTCGCATTTAATTGATGTTATCATTCCAATGTATAACCGTGCGGACTGTGTTTTAAATATAATCAGGCAACTTGAAAAACAAACCTTTAAGGATTTTCGTGCGATTTTTGTTAACGATGGTTCAACCGATAATACAGCAGAGGTTTTAGAACAAGAATTACAAAAAGCCAAATTTGATTTTACCATTATAACTAAATTAAACGGCGGCGCAGGTTCGGCAAGAAATGCGGGAATTCGTGCAAGCGATTCACAGTGGATATCATTTGTTGACAGTGATGATGAACTCAGACCCCAATTTTTAGAGTACCTTTACAGTGCCGCAACCTCTTCGGGTTCTGATTTGGCAATTTGTGATATGATGACACGCTTTAAAGATGAAAGCGCAGAAACGGAGCCGTTAGGTGATTTAAGGTATAACACAATTACACCTGCCGAGGCCATGAAGCATTTTTGTACAAAATGGTTTGGTCCCTGGGGCCTATTTATGAATAGAGAAATGGCCTTTGAAAACGAGTTGTTTTTTGATGAAAACTGCATCTACAATGAAGATGCCCCTTACATATCCGAGGTAATTGCTGCATGTAATAAAGTTGCCAAAGTGGATATGAAATTATATGTTTATATTTTGTCTAACGGCTCACTTCATAGAAGCCCACGTTTGGATAAATTTTTATCAGCGGTTGAAAGTTTTAAAAAGACGGAGAAAAAACTTCTTTCCACTAAAAACGACGCCGCAGAGGTGTTTAACGGAATGGGTGGTGCAAGGTTTTACATTGCAACCCTTCGCCGTGCCGCAGTTCAACTTAGCATAAAAGATTTTAAAACTCTTGAAAACGAAATTAAGTTTAAAGAATACAAATATCAATTTAAAAATTTGCAATTATCTCAAAAAATTGCTTGTTATTTATTCCTTTTTTCAAAAACATTGTTTTATTACGCAATGAAATCAGTTTTTAACGATTAGGGAGGCATTTCCGTTGACAGTTGGAATTGCAGTTGCTTTATATAATGGCGAAAAATTTATAATCGAGCAGCTTGATAGCATTTATAATCAAACAAGGAAGCCTGAAAAGGTTATTCTTTGTGATGATGGCTCAAGAGATGACACCGTTAAAATTGTGGAAGAATATATCACCCAAAAAAATCTTGTTGACAGTTGGACGTTATGTCGGAACGAGAAAAACTTGGGTTATGTCCATAATTTTTATAAGGCAATTTCTCTTTGCGATACCGATATTGTCTTTTTATCTGACCAGGATGATATATGGGAAAAAGAAAAAATTGAAAAAATGACTGCCATTATGGAACAACGCAATGAAATACAGTTGTTAAGTTGTAAATACGGCATTATTGATGCTCAAAGTGTACAACAACATAGCATTGTAGAACCGGAAGCCAAAGAAACAGGGGAAATAAGAAATATAGATGTTCAAACAATTTTAAAGGCATATCGTTGGCCCGGAATGCTAATGTGTATTCGCAAGGATTTTTTCCATGCAATATATCCCTTTATTGAGGAAAGTAAAGTGGCGCACGATTTTATGTTCGCTGTTTGTGCTGCCGATGCTAATGGGTTCTACGAATATGATTATGTAGGTGCATACCACCGACGCCACGATAATAACACTGCCAGAGAAGAGCACCGTGTTTTTAAATTGCTGAATCTTGAGAAAAAGCTCAGCGAGATTGTTCACACAAAAACTTTGTGGGAAGATTTTCTTTCGGCTAAAGCGCCTGTGGGTGAAAATACTAAGGAAGTTATGAAGGAAAGACTTGCGCTGCAAATCAAAAGAAAGAATGCTCTAGAGCAAAAAAGTTTATTGCAAATAATAAGTCTTTACCGTCAGGATAAAGGAAAAATGTTAAGGCTTAAGTCGTTTATTTGCGATGTGTGGCTTGTTTTGTTTGGAAAAAATGTATAGCATAAGGAGTATATCAATGCAAACGGAAACAAAAAAGTTGTTAATTAAAACAGGTATTTTTACTGTGCTGGGTTTTATTATAATGAGCGCAGGCTTTTGGATTAGTGCATACAGCAATTTGCTTATAGGCGCAATACTTTCCATTTTATCAATAGCTATGTATTTTTATATAGTGATATTTGTAGCCAAAAAAAATTGGCTTGATTTAAGAGCGATTTTTTCTTTAGTGTGGTTTTTAACGATAGGTCTTGCATCGCTTAAACTTACAGCTTATCAAGAAGAATGGCAACAAATGACCTGGATTTTATTGGGGCTTACTTTTCTTGTTTTCCAAATAGGCTGCCTGGTTGCTGAATTAGTTGGTGAAAAGATATCTGATAAATTGCAGAAAAAATTGGAAAAATTCAAGGAAGGAAAAGTTTATTTTTCCGAAAAAGGAAATAGAGTTTTTACAGTTTGCGTTGTTACCACCGCTATCGGTTTAATTTGCTTTATCATTAATGTAATAATAAAGGGATATATACCTTGTTTTTCAGATAGCATATATGCATATGTAAATTTTTACACGAAATTTCATGTTTTCTCGGTGGCATCAACAATGGCTTGTGGTTTGTGCTATTACTGCATTAAAACCTATAAAATCTCAAAACTTCAAAAAATAATATTATGGGTTTGCATTTTCTATTTATTAATTCTATTCCCTATAATGATTGTTTCAAGAGGTGTATTTGTTTCTGTAGCTCTTTATTTTACAACAGTAGTGTTTTATTTAAACAAAAGAAAATTTACCGCGCTTGTATTGTGCCTTGCTTGCATTTTTGCGGTATATATGGGTGCTTCAGAATTAAGAAATTATACAGATTCTCAGTTGAGTAATTTGTTTGAGCCTGTAGAAATAAAACCGGGAAACGATGGAGACGGCGGCGATGAAGATATAACCGGAGAATTTTCATTTGTGCTTTCACCTAAAATGGCGTTTTTGTATGGTTATCTAACCGTAGGACATGATAATTTCAATGAAGCGGTTGAGAATTTAGAAGAATACACTTATGGAACCCGAACTTTTGCCCCTTTTAACGTTATTCTCAGAAGCCAAAAAATATCAGATATTGCTTCAAGTGTTGATGATTGTTATGTTAGACCGCATCTAAACACATATAATTTCCTCGGGCAATTTTATTTTGATTTCCATGAGTTTGGTGTAATATTCCTTGTTTTACTCTCTGCTTTTGCTGCAATGTTTGTACAAAAAATGGCGCTTCGTTTAAAAAACACCTTTTTAACATTGTGCTTGGGAGTAGTCTTTTCGGTAGTTTTCTTGGTGTTCTTTTCCAATATGGCATGCCTTTTTGAAACATGGATGTTTATTGGAATAATAGGTATTCTTTGCATCGCATCAAGCGTTCACTTTTCTAAAAGAAAAACGGTAAATAATGCTTAATAAGGAGGCATATTTATGAAAGGTATTATTCTTGCCGGCGGTTCCGGCACAAGGCTTTATCCATTAACAAAGGTAACTTCAAAACAGCTGCTTCCCATTTACGATAAACCGATGATTTATTATCCCTTATCGGTTTTAATGAATGCGGGCATTCGTGATATTCTTATTATCTCCACCCCACAGGATACCCCTCGTTTTAAGGAACTGCTTGGCGATGGCAAACAGTTTGGCGTTAACCTTTCCTACGCCGTTCAGCCTTCACCCGATGGCCTTGCTCAGGCATTTATTATCGGCGCTGATTTTATTGGTGATGACACTGTTTGTATGGTGCTTGGTGACAACATTTTCTCAGGTCACGGACTAAAAAAGCGTCTTAAAGCGGCAGTTGAGAACGCCGAAAGCGGCAAGGGCGCAACGGTTTTCGGTTACTATGTTGATGACCCCGAGCGCTTCGGAATTGTTGAATTTGATAAAGAGGGCAGAGCAATTTCCATTGAAGAAAAGCCCCAAAAACCAAAGAGCAATTACTGTGTAACAGGTCTTTATTTCTACGATAACCGCGTTGTGGAATATGCTAAAAACCTAAAGCCCTCTGCAAGAGGCGAGCTTGAAATCACCGATTTAAACCGTATTTATCTTGAGGATGGCTCCCTTAATGTTGAGCTTCTCGGCCAAGGCTTTACCTGGCTTGACACAGGCACACACGAAAGCCTTGTTGAGGCAACCAACTTCGTTAAAACTATAGAAGACCATCAGCACAGGAAAATTGCCTGTCTTGAGGAAATCGCCTATTTAAACGGCTGGATTTCAAAGGAAGATGTTTTAGCAGTTTACGAGATACTCAAGAAAAATCAGTACGGCCGTTATTTAAAGGACGTACTTGACGGAAAATATATTGACATTTTGGGTTAAAGGAGAAAATTAAAATGACTATTATCGTTACCGGCGGCGCTGGATTTATTGGAAGTAACTTTGTTTTTCATATGCTGAAAAAGTATCCCGATTATCGCATTATCTGCCTTGATAAGTTAACCTATGCGGGCAACCTTTCAACACTTGCCCCTGTTATGGACAACCCTAATTTCCGCTTTGTAAAAGCAGATATTTGTGATAGAAAAGCAGTTTATGCTCTTTTTGAGGAAGAAAAACCCGACATAGTGGTTAACTTTGCGGCTGAAAGCCATGTTGACCGCTCTATTGAAAACCCTGAAGTTTTTTTGCAGACAAACATTTTAGGAACCCAGGTATTAATGGATGCCTGCCGCAAGTATGGCATTGTTCGTTATCATCAGGTTTCAACCGATGAGGTTTACGGAGATTTACCCCTTGACCGCCCCGACCTTTTCTTTACAGAGGAAACTCCTATTCATACCTCATCTCCCTATTCAAGTTCTAAAGCAGGCGCCGACCTTTTGGTTTTAGCCTATCACAGAACCTTTGGCCTGCCTGTTACCATTTCTCGTTGTTCAAACAACTATGGTCCCTATCATTTCCCCGAAAAGCTTATTCCTCTTATGATAGCTAATGCTTTAAACGATAAGCCTCTGCCTGTTTACGGTGAGGGTCTTAACGTTCGCGACTGGCTCTATGTTGAGGACCATTGTAAAGCTATTGACCTTATTATACATAAGGGCAGAGTGGGCGAGGTTTATAATATCGGCGGCCACAATGAAATGAAGAATATTGATATTGTTAAGATTATCTGCAAGGCTCTTGGTAAGCCCGAAAGTCTTATCACCTATGTTACTGACCGTAAGGGTCACGATATGCGCTATGCTATCGACCCCACAAAAATTCACAACGAGCTTGGTTGGCTTCCCGAAACCAAGTTTGCCGATGGTATTCAGAAGACAATTCAGTGGTATTTAGATAACAAGGAATGGTGGGAAACCATTATTTCGGGTGAATACCAAAACTACTATGAAAAGATGTACGGAAACAGATAGTATGAAAATTTTTGTTACAGGTGTTTGTGGTCAGCTTGGCCACGATGTTATGCTTGAAGCCAAAAAAAGAGGCTATGAGGTTGTTGGCAGCGATATACACGCAACCTATGCGGGTGCAGAAACTGCCGTTTCCAAAATGCCCTATGTTTCCCTTGATATTACCGACTCAAGTGCCGTAAAGAACATCATCGGGCAGATTTCACCCGATGTGGTGGTTCACTGTGCCGCCTGGACGGCCGTTGATGCCGCAGAGGAGACGGAAAATAAGGAAAAGGTTTTCGCTATTAACGTTAAGGGCACCGAGAATATTGCAAAAGCGGCAAAAGAGCTTGACTGCAAAATGGTTTATATCAGCACCGATTATGTGTTTGACGGCCAGGGCGAAAAGCCTTGGGCTGCCGACTGCAAGGATTATGCTCCTTTGAGCGTTTATGGTGAAACTAAACTTCAAGGCGAGCAGGCGGTAAGTGAAATTTTAAATAAGTTTTTCATTGTCCGCACTGCTTGGGTGTTTGGTATTAATGGCAGTAACTTTATTAGGACAATGCTTAATTTAGGCAAAAAATATGACACCCTGCGGGTTGTTTGTGACCAAATCGGCACTCCTACCTATACTAAAGATTTAGCAATATTGCTTGTTGATATGTGCGGAAGCGATAAATATGGATTTTACCATGCAACAAATGAAGGCGGATATATAAGTTGGTATGATTTTGCTTGTGAAATATTTAGACAAGCAGGGTATAAAACAAGCGTTACACCTGTTACCACGGCCGAGTATGGCCTTTCAGCGGCCGCAAGACCCCTTAACAGCCGCCTTGATAAATCAAAACTTATAGAAAACGGCTTTGAGCCTTTGCCCACCTGGCAGAATGCCCTTGAGCGTTATTTGAAAATTTTAAATTAAAAAGGTATACGCTATGAATAGAATCAAATGGATAGATGTAGCTAAGGCCATAGGAATTTTTGCCATTTATGTGGGACATATTTCAACAACAGAGGGTGTGCAATGTATGCCCTTTGTGTGGAGCTTTCATGTGGCACTTTTCTTTCTTATTTCGGGTTTTTCCGAGGCAATTTCTTCAAAAGAAATGGGTTTTGGGCGGTTTCTGGTTAAAAAAATTAAAACATTGTTTATCCCATGGCTTACCTTTGCTCTTGTATCAATAGCCATTCATTTTGTGAAAATGGGCTATTCAGGCACCGAACTTATAAAAGGCATTAAAAAGATGGTGCTTGGTTGCATACGGAATAATTTTGTGCCCAGTGCGGGTGCGATATGGTTTCTTACCTGCCTTTTTGTAATTCAAATTCTGTTCTTTTTCATAAAAAAACTAAAGAACAAGTGGGCAATTTTAGGCGCCGCTGCGGTAATATATATTGTTGCCTTGTTATTTTTTGATATTAATGCACCTAAACTGCCGTATAACATTGACACGGCAATGTATTATATTTTGTACTATGCAATAGGATACATTTCATTTAAAACAATAAATTCGGTTTTGAACGCAAAAACGCTCAAAGGAAAAATCCTTCTGGTTGCAAGCGGAGTTTTATCCTTTGGTTATTGCGGAATCAAAATTTTGGGAAAGGATATATTCAGTTCCCTTTATTACGTGCCTTATCTAAACAAACTATTTTCGGTTCTTTCAACACTTATTATAATTTATGCCGTAATTTTGCTGGCTAAAATTCTTGAAAACGTTGAGCCTTTTCAAAAAATCGGTCAGAATACCATGTATTTATGTGCCGGTGAGTATGTAACACACACCGTTATTTGCTATTTGCTTATGTTAATTGGTATTTCTTTAACGGTGACATCAACCTTCGCCGGAGTTATATACGCAGTTGTGCTGCTTACGATTTCATATAAATTTGTGGTACCGATTTTAAAAGAGATAACTAAATGGGTGCAAAATATACCAAGTTATTTTACAGTAGTCAAAAATAAGGAGATAAAAAACTAATGGGACAAATTAAGGTAACGAAATGCGATATTGAGGGCCTTTATATTATTGAGCCTGCCGTTCACGGTGATAGCCGCGGATATTTTATGGAGACCTACAATCAGCGTGATATGGCCGAGGCTGGTCTTAATATGGTTTTCGTTCAGGATAACCAGAGTATGTCGGTTAAGGGTGTGCTTCGCGGCCTTCATTTTCAAAAGGAATTCCCCCAAGGAAAGCTTGTCCGTGTTATTAAGGGCAGGGTTTTTGATGTTGCTGTTGACCTTAGAAAGGATAGCAAGACCTACGGCAAATGGTTCGGAGTTGAGCTTACCGAGGAAAATAAAAAACAGTTTTACATTTCCGAGGGCTTTGCACACGGCTTCCTTGTTCTTTCCGAAACAGCAGAATTTTGCTATAAGGTAACCGATTTCTATCACCCCGGTGATGAGGGCGGTCTTGCCTGGAACGACCCCGAAATTGGTATTCAGTGGCCCGAGCTTGAAGGCGAATATAAGGGCAACTGCTCAGCTGAAGGTTATACCCTTAAAGACGGTACCCCCCTTAATTTAAGTGAAAAAGACCAAAAGTGGTTAGGAATTGGTGAGACCTTCAGTTTTTAACAGTTCAAGTGAGGCGTAAAAAGTAATGAGTTCGAAAAATAATGCACTGACCGCCGGCCTTGGCTACACGGTGGGTAACATTTTAATACGGTGCATAAGCATTTTAACACTGCCTGTTTTCAGCCGTCTTATGACGACCGAGGAATTTGGCGTGTTTAACGTGTTTATGTCTTATGATGCAGTGCTTTATGTAATTGTAGGCTTTGCTCTGCATTCAAGTATAAGAAGCGCAAACCTTGAGTTTAAGGGGCGCATAGATGAGTATACCTCCTCGGTGTCGCTAATTTATCTAATTTGCGCCGTTATACTTTCGGCCTTGGTGCTGGCTTTTGGCGATTCTATTGGTAGCCTGCTGGGCTTTAATAATGTGCTTTTATATCTGCTCATTATTCACAGTTTTTCCTCGGCGCTGCTTAATTTATATAACACAAAAATCAGTTTAAACTATTCTTATAAGAAATATCTTATTGTTGCTCTCATAAACTCTGTGGGCAACGTTGGGCTTTCATTGCTGCTTATTTTGACCGTTTTCAGAAGTCAAAAGGATGTAGGCAGAATTGTGGGCTCTACTGCTGTTTTGGCAGGTCTTGCAGTTGCAATTTTAATAATCTTTTTCAAAAGCGCAAAGCCGAAATTTAACAAGGAATATTGGAAATTCGGACTTAAATACAGCCTGCCCATTGTGCCCCACGGCATTTCGCAGGTTCTGCTTGGTCAGTTTGACCGTGTTATGATTAGCAAAATGGTTAGCGATTCCGCCGCGGGAATTTACAGTCTCGCGGGAAATCTAAAAATCATTATGACGGTTATAACAAACTCAATTTCAGCCGCCTGGAACACCTGGTTTTATGAAATGATGGATAAGGGCGACAAGGCTGCCATAAGAAAGCGCGCCGTACAACTGGGTGCCTTTTTCACCATCCTCTCGGTAGGACTTATGGCAATTTCACCTGAAATGGTTTTCATTTTAGGCGGCAAGGAATATGATTTGGCAAAATACGTTGCTATTCCCATGATTCTTGATGCCCTTGTTTTGTTTTTCTATGATTTGGTGGTTTCGGGGGAATATTACTCTAAAAAAACCATCAACATTATGCTCGCTACAATGGGTGCGGCGGTGCTTAACGTTGTACTTAACTATATTTTTATTGCAAAATACGGATTTATTGCGGCGGCTTACACAACCCTTGCCGCCTACACAATATATCTCATTTTGCACATTGTAATTTCCAGAAAAATGGTAAAATTCTTTATTTTACCTCTAAAATGGATGCTTGCTTTTGCGGCTATTGCTGCTATTATGGCGGCAGGTTGCATTGTGTTTATGAACAACTTGATTTTAAGGTGGTTACTGTGCGCCGTAATTATCATACCTATGCTGCTTCTTTTAATTAAGGATGTCGGCGGGGTAAAAGCATTATTCGGCAGCATTCTTAAAAAGGAGAGCTAATAATGGAAAATAAACCCATGACCCTAAGTGAAATTCATCACGATACAATGGGGCTTTTAAAAAAACTTGCCGAAATTTGTGATGAAATCGGTATAAATTATTTTATGGCCTACGGCTCTCTCCTTGGCGTTGTAAGGCATAAGGGATTTATTCCGTGGGATGATGACACCGATGTTATTATGCGTCGCCCCGATTATGATAAATTTAAAAAATACTGTCTGGAAAACGAACAGGCATTGCTTCCTTACAAATTTATGGGCTGGGAAAACTCTGAGAATTATCCCTTTGCTCTGTGGCGTTTTTGCGACACCCGTTATAGACTTGAATCAGATGATTACCCCGATGGCGGAATGGGGCTATTTATTGATGTTTACTGCTACGATGGTGCAGGAGATGAGCAGGTGCCCGCAGGTCATCCTTTAAGGAAAAGACAAAAAATGTATGAAACCTTTATTTTCCTTATTAATGACGGAAAGTTTAAAAAATCGCCAAAGGGAATTGTAAGAACAATTGTAAAGTTCCCCTTGTATGTTGTTGCAAAGCTTTTGGGTCGAAATTTCTTTATGAAAAAGCTGGATAGCCTCCACGATACCTTCTCCTTTGAGGACAGCGCTTTGCTTAACTCCCTGTCCTGGGATTTTTCAATGGTATCAAGGAAAAGGGAATGGTATGATGAGTTTACATTCCTTCCCCTTAATGATATGATGGTAAAGGTTCCAAAGGAGTATGATGCGGTTTTGCGTGCCTCCTATGGGGATTATATGCAGCTTCCTCCTGAGGATAAAAGAACACCCAGCCACAGCTACAGGCTTTATAAAAAAGAAGAGTTTTTCAAATAAGGAGTGTTTGCTTCAATGGTTAAAGTAATTAAAGGTGAAGAGTTCAGGCGAATGCAGCTTTTACAGCTGGATATGCTTAAAGAATTTGACAGGGTTTGCCGTGAAAACAATATCAGATACACTATTTTTTGCGGAACGCTACTTGGCGCTGTTCGCCACAAGGGATATATTCCTTGGGATGATGATGCCGATATAGCAATGCTTCGTGAGGATTTTGAAAAATTCAGAAAAGTTGCTCATTTGCTGGATGAAAAGATTTGCTATTTCCAGGACCATATTAATGACCCGGAGTACCGCTGGGGCTATGCAAAACTTCGCCGCACAGGTACAAGGTTTATTCGTGCCGGTCAGGAGCATCTTAAGTGCAAAACCGGTGTTTTTATTGATATTTTCCCAATGGATGATGTTCCGAAATCGGTTATCGGTCAAATATTTAATGATTTTTATTGCTTCTGCCTTAGAAAGGTTTTGTGGTCTGAGGTTGGCAAGGTTACCGATAAAAACAGGTTTAGAAGGTTTATTTACAGGCATCTTTCTAAAATTAAACCCTCAACCGTTTATAAAAGATTTGATAAAATGACAAACAAAAGCCGTAATGACAGCCCTAACCGTGTCAGATGCTTTTTCTTTACATCGGTTGGAAAGCTTTATCAAAAGAATAGCCTGAAAACAAGGTATGCCATTCCTAAAAAATGGATGACCGAGCTTTGCGAATATGATTTTGAGGGTATAAAACTTTTCGGGACTAAAGATTACGATGAAAACCTTAAGTATATTTATGGCGATTATATGACCCTGCCCGATGAAAAGGACAGAGACCCCCATTCGCCGGTTAGTGATTACAGCTTTTAAAAAACAACTCAAGGGCTCATTCAAACAAACAGCCCTAACAAAAGAGGAATGAATTATGTTAAATTTTACTGTGGGTCCTGTACAGGCTGACGAGGTTGTTAGAGAAATTGGTGCACAGCAGGTGCCCTATTTCAGAACCCCCGAGTTTTCTGCCGTAATGCTGGAAAATGAGCGCCTTATGCTTCAATTTGCAAAGGCAGGGGAGGATGCCCGCGTTGCTTTTATGACAGGCTCAGGAACCGCTTCAATGGAGGCGGCTGTTATAAATCTTTTAGATGAGCGCGACAAAGCCATTATTGTGAACGGCGGCAGCTTCGGTCAGCGATTTGTGGAAATTTGTGATATTCATAAAATTAACAACACACAAATTAAACTTGAAGCGGGCAAAAAGCTTACAAAGGAAATGCTGGCTCCCTTTGAAAACAAGGGCTACACTGCATTTATTGTGAATGTTCACGAAACCTCCACAGGTGTTCACTATGATATGGACCTTATTAGCGATTTTTGCCATCGTAACGGCATTTTCCTCATAGTTGATGCCATAAGCTCCTTTTTGGCAGATGAATTTAAAATGGCCGAGTGGGGCGTTGATGTTATGATTACAGGCTCCCAAAAAGCCCTTGCTTGCCCTCCCGGTGTTTCGGTTATTGTTTTATCGGGCAAGGCTGTAAGCAGACTTAGCTCTTATAACAGCGGCTGTTTGTATCTTGATTTAAAATCGGCACTTAAAAACGGCGAGCGCGGTCAAACTCCGTTTACACCTGCCGTAGGGACCCTGCTTCAAATCAATGCAAGGCTTAAAGCCATTGAAAAGGCGGGCGGCGCCAAAGCCGAAACTGCAAAAATTGCGGCTTTAGCACAGGATTTCAGAGAAAAAATTAAGGATTTGCCCTTTGAAATTGTTTCGGAATCGCTTTCAAATGCAGTAACCCCCCTGCATCCCAAAAATGTGGGCGCTTACAGCATTTTTACAGTTTTAAAGGATGAATACGGAATTTGGGTGTGCCCCAACGGCGGCGCCCTTGTGGATGAGATTTTCCGCGTGGGACACATTGGTGCCCTCACCTTTGAGGATAACGACACACTGATTTCAGCCCTTAAAGATATGCAAAAAAGAGGACTTTTATAATGGTAAAGGTTATAACATACGGCACCTATGACCTGCTTCACTATGGCCATATCAGACTGCTTGAACGCGCAAAGGCTTTGGGTGATTATCTTATTGTTGGTGTAACTGCCGATGATTTTGATAAAACCCGCGGCAAAATAAATGTTCAGCAGACCCTTATGGAAAGGGTTGAGGCCATTAAGGCAACAGGAATTGCCGATGAGATTATTATAGAGGAATACGAAGGTCAAAAAATTGATGATATCAAGCGATACGGCATTGATATTTTCACCGTTGGCTCTGATTGGGTCGGCACCTTCGATTATCTTAATGAGTACTGCAAGGTAGTTTATCTTGACCGAACCCAGGGTGTTTCCAGCTCAGAGCTTAGAAGCGAAAAGCGAAGCATAAAGCTTGGAATTGTGGGCGAGGGTCTGCTTGTTTTAAAGCACATTAATGAAAGCAGCTTTGTTAACGGTCTTGAGGTTGCTACTGTTTGCACCCTTGATGATGAAATCGGCGCCGCCACAAAAAATCAGGGTATTGCCACCACGAAAGACTATGATGAACTGCTAAATGCGTGTGATGCGGTTTATGTTTTTTCGCACCCGGAAAAGCATTACGAACATATTAAAAAGGCACTGGAAAATGGTAAGCATGTTTTGTGCGAGTCACCAATAGCCCTTGAAAAAACGCAGTGCACCGAGCTTTTTGCGTTGGCAAGGGAAAAGGGCCTTGTTCTTATGGAAACCGTTAAAACGGCGTTTTCAACGGCATATAACCGTTTAATGCTGCTTGTGAAAAGCGGAAAAATCGGTGAGGTAACCTCTATTGATGCAACCTGTACAAGTATGCGCGATTTAAACGAGGCAAGCAATCCTGATTATTCCAAAATCTGGAACAGTATTTGTGCTTGGGGACCTACCGCCCTTCTGCCTGTTTTCCAAATTCTCGGCACGGAATATTGTGATAAGAAAACTGTTACCCGTGTTATTGATGAAAAGTATCGCTTTGATGCCTTTACAAAAATTGATTTCATTTATGATGGTGCCGTAGCCTCGGTTAAGGTGGGCAAGGGTGTTAAATCGGAAGGCAGTCTTGTAATTTCGGGCACAAAGGGTTATGTTTATGTTCCGGCCCCTTGGTGGAAAACCGACTATTTTGAAATACGCTATGAAAACCCTGCCGATAATAGGCGTTATTTCTATCAGCTTGATGGCGAAGGCATAAGGTATGAGCTGGTTAATTTCTGCAAGGCAATTCAAACAGGCAATACCGATAATTACATAGGCGAAAAGGTTTCCGAAGCAATTACAACGGTTATTGAGGATTACTACTCAGGTAAAGATACAATAATGATAAAATAAAAAAACACGAGAGATTTAATCTCTCGTGTTTTTATGTTGTCTAATTATTAAAGCTTTTTCATTTTCATTTTTCTTGCGAAAAGGGTGAGTACCAGCAAAATGATGTAAAGACAGCCGATGGTGATAAATATGGCGGGCCAGCCAAAGCTATCCTTAACAAATCCAAACACAGATGCCTGAATGGCGGCGCCCATATAAACTGCCCAGTCCAGCACACCAACAACTGTAGAGGAGAGTGCCTTGCCACCCATATCGCCGGCAATTGCCCAAATAACACCTGTTACCATACTGAACACGCCTACAACAAAAAGCATAATTGTTGCGGGAATTTGTGTTTTAAAGAAGGGGAAGCAAATCATACCCAAAAATGCAACGATGGAGGCTAGAATAAGCATAGGCTCGCGTTTCCCCTTGAAAATTTTATCGGTGATAAAGGGAAAAACAAACATTGCACAGGCCTGACCTAAGGGTAGCACGATATATGTGAACATATCATCCTTAAGGGTAAGCCCCAGTTCCTCGGTGAAATAGGTGGGTATCCAGGTGAGAAGGCCGTATCTGCCAATGCCTGCAATGGCTGAAATAAGGCAGAAAAGAATAACCTTAGGCTCGCTGAATAAAAGCTTATAGGGATAAAGGAAGCCCTTCTTGGCAATTTCTGCTTCTAAAGCGGCATCGTTTGAGGCAAGCTCCTTATCGGGCTCCTCAAAGGGTTTAAGACCAACATCCTCAGGCTTTTCTTTAAAGAAAAGAATGAAAACAATGAGAATAAGAACCATTGGAATAATGGGGAAGCGGAAGCCTGCACGCCAGCTCCATTCGGGGTTTAGAATAAGGCACCAGTTAACCGTTAAATAGGTAACAGCCTGTGCAACACCCGAAAAAGCAGTAGCAAGACCCGAGGCAAAGCCGCGCTTTTCCTTTGGCCACCACTTGTTTATAACGCCAACGCCGTTGGACCAAACCATTGCCTGGAAAAAGCCGTTAAGTCCCCAAAGAATGGCAATTACTACAAGACTTTGCTGGAAGGAAATAAGAACATTAAGCACGGCAGAGGCGGCAACACCGAAAATCATCAGCTTTTTATAGCCGAAGAAGGAACCGAGCCTGCCACTAACAAGCTGACCGAATGCATAGCTCCAGAAAAGTGCCGAAGAAACAACGCCAAGGGTGCCTAAATCAGACTGGAATTCCTGTTTCATAAGGGGCAAAACAAGGTTAATGTTTTGTCTACCGTTATAAAAGAAAAGATAGGTAAAGCCGAAGCTCAGCAGCATAAGCCAAGCATATTTTAAGAACTTCTTAAAATCGGCGCTGTTGTAACCGTAAGTTTTTTTGGTTTCCATTATCGCTCCACCTTAATTAAAATATTTTAGCATCTGCTTCATCAAAGGGCAGAATTTCTGCGGTTACGCGGTTATAGTCATCAAGATTGTCGATTTCATCGATGTAGTAGTTCTCATAAGAAAATGCGCGAACATTAAGGGCAGGGAAGATTTCATTAAGAGCATTTTCGGCATAGCATTTATCCTCGCCCTTGTGGATAAATTCAACAACCTTGCCAATCCAGGCAGAGGCGGTTGCCTTTTCCATTTTGTAGAAGGGCTGGAATGCAAAGCAGTCCTCATCGAAAATCTTAATTGAAACTTCTATTACCTTGCCATCCTTAACTCTGCCCTTGAAATCCTTTTCGGGAAGAGCCTTTTTAAAGTTAACGGTGGCGGTGTTTTTATCCTCACAGTTTAAAACATCGCGAACAAGCTTGCGGTTGAAAACAAGGTCACCATGGAGAAAAATAAGGTCATCATTCATATGCTCGCGTGCAAGATACATTGAATAAATGTAGTTTGTTTTATCATAAATATCGTTGCGAACAAAGGTAAAGTTAAGCTCGGGGAAATCGGCGGCTTCGCCTTTAAGCTGCTCCTCAAAAGGACCGGTGGTAACCAAAAAGTCCTTAATTCCTTCCAGGCTTAAAAGACGGATTTGGCGGTGAAAAATGGTCTCGCCATTTTTAAGCTTTGCCATTGATTTGTGATTGTTTTTTGTGAAATCACCCATACGATTTCCAAGGCCAGAGTTAAAAATAACTGCTTTCATAATTAGAACTCCTTTAATTAATATAATATATAGAATACATTTATTGCCTTAATCATTATACATAAAATCACCAAAAAGTCAACAAAATGAGAAGTAAAGTGATTTTTAGCCCTTGAAAATCACTTGTTGTTGATTTATAATATACATAACGTATTTTTGGAGGTATTTTATGTCGGTTGGTGCAAACATTAAAAAGCGTAGATATGAAATGAGAATGTCCCAGCAGGAGCTGGCTGATGCGCTCGGATACAAAACCCGTTCCACCATTGCAAAAATTGAATCGGGGGAAAATGATGTTTCCCATAAGAAACTACAAAAATTTGCAACAGTGCTGGATACCACCGTTGAGGAGCTGATAATGGGATACACCTCTCCAAAATCAATTACTTTTGAGAGTGCTGCTATCTCCCAAAAACGAAACAAAAACATTGTAATTATTTTAGCAGGCGGAAAATCGGGCAGAAACAAACAAAACATACCGAGCCAATTTGTCAACGTTAACGGTAAGCCTATAATTGTTTATTGTATGGAGGCATATCAAAATCATCCACTTATTGATGATATTTATATTGTGTGCCTTAAGGGCTGGGAAAACATTGTAACCGCCTATGCCGAACAGTACGAAATTACCAAACTTAAAGCCCTTGTTCCAAATGGTATTAGCGGTATTCAGTCACTGCAAAATGCCTTAGAAAATATAAAGAATGCCTATTCATTAAATGATATTGTTGTGGTACAAGAAGCCACAAGACCAATGGTTACAGGGGAAATGATTTCACGGCTGTTAAAGGAGTGCAACGAAAAGGGTAGTGCCACCATTGGGCATTTAATGGATGATTATGTGCAGTTTCAAATATCAGAAAATGGTGCGAAATATATTAACCGCGATTCGGTTGTGGCAATGCAGTCTCCCGAAGCCCACCGCCTGTCGGTTATAAGCGGCGTGTTTGCCAAGGCGAAAAGGGAAGGGCACCCTTTAAGTGAATCCTGCTGCACAATGCTTATGCATAATTTAGGATACGAAATAAACTTTATTGAAAGCAGTATAAATAACATTAAAATAGTAAGGGAAGAGGACTTTGCCACCTTTGGGGCGCTGGTTAATTCCCTTTAAAAAAGAAAAAGCCACGGAATTTCCGTGGCTTTTTAAATTGTTTTTATTTCGATACCACATTTTGTGGTGTGCCCTTTAAAAATGCCTCGTAGTTTTGGCGGGCAATTTCCAGCACCCTGTTTCGGGTTGCGAAGGGGGTCCAGGCGGAGTGCGGGGTTATGGTTATGTTTTTAGCCTTTAGCAAAACGCAGTCCTTGGGCATAGGCTCGGTGCATATAACATCAACTGCGGCGCCCGAAAGTTTTCCGCTTTCAAGTGCATCAAAAAGGGCCTGCTCATTAACAAGGCCGCCGCGGGCGGTGTTTATAAAATATGCGCCGTTTTTACATTTGGCAAAGGCTTCGGAATTAAACATTTCTGTGTTTTCGGCCGTTAATGGGCAATGGAGGGAAATAATATCGCTGGAGTTTAAAAGCTCATCAAGGCTTACAAACTCTGTAATGCCATCCTCACGCACCGTTCTTGTGTGAACAATAACCCTCATTCCGAAAACACGGGCAATTTCGGCAACCTTTTTACCAATGCTGCCGTAGCCGATGATACCAAGGGTTTTGCCCTTTATTTCATCGGTGGGGAAAACAACAGGGGAGAAAACCTTGCTCACCGTCCAGCCACCCGACAAAACAAAGCGACTGTAATCGGCAATGCGGGTGTAGTTATTGAGAATAAAGCCAAAGGTGTGCTGTGCCACGGCATCGGTAGAATAGGAGCCTGCATTGCAAACGGTTATGCCCAGCTCCTTTGCGGCCTTAACATCAATATTGTTAAAGCCCGTGGCAAAAAGACCAACATATTTAAGCTTTGGCAGTTTCTCAAAAATTTCGCGGGTAAAAACAATCTTGTTACAAAAAACCGCATCGGCGTTTTCACAGTGCTTAATAATTTCCTCAGGGGCTGTGAAATCATAAACGGTTAAATTTCCAAACTTTTCAAGAACACTGAAATTAAGGTCGTTTGCGGCAACGGTGGCGCCGTCAAGAATTACGATTTCCATTTTTTCTCCACCTTTTTAACAGTTCCGTCGGGCTCAACAATAGACATATTATTAAGCTGACTTTCAAGGTCACGCTTAAAAGAGTCAATATATTCCCTGCGAAGGGCGGCCTGCTCTGCCTTTTCCTCCTCGGTTAGCCCTTCGGCCTTTTGCTTTCGGGCAAGGGCGTTAATTCTGTCAATTTTTTCTTTTGTCATAGTTTAAATCTCATTTCTGCCCTCAAGGGCCTTTGAAAGTGTAACCTCATCAGCATATTCAAGGTCACCGCCAACCGGAATTCCGTAAGCCAGGCGGGTGATTTTAATGCCCATTGGCTTTATAAGGCGGGAAAGGTAGCTGGAGGTTGCCTCACCCTCAACGGTGGGGTTTGTTGCCATAATAACTTCCTTTACGGTGCCATCGGCAAGGCGTGCCATTAGTTCTTTAATTTTAAGCTGCTCGGCCGTAATGCCGTCAAGTGGAGATAAAACTCCGTGGAGTACGTGGTATAAACCGTTATATTCCCTGGTCCTCTCAAATGCCAAAACATCCTTTGCCTCGCTTACAACGCAGATAACGCTTTTATCCCTTGTTTCATCTGCACAAATAGGGCATATTTCAAGGTCGGTAAAGGACTGACAGCAGGCGCAAAAATGAATTTTCTCCCTAGCATTAACAAGGGCATCGGCAAAACGCTGTGCCTGCTCTTTAGGGGCGGCAAGCACCGAAAAAGCAAGGCGGGTGGCGGTTTTCTTGCCAATTCCCGGCAACCTTTCAAATTGGTTTATAAGTTCATTTAACGGAACAATGTTGTAAGCCATAATTAAAATAAGCCGGGCATATTAAGACCACTTGTAATGGCGCCCATTTCCTCTTCCTGAGTTTTTGTGGCTTTACCGATAGCTTCATTAACGGCGAGCATAACGAAATCCTCAAGCATTTCGGCATCCTCGGGTTCAATAACCTCGGGATTAATTTTAAGTGAAACAAGCTCGTGCTTGCCTGTAACGGTGGCTTCAACCATTCCGCCGCCGGCAGAACCTTTAAATTCTCTTTGCTCAAGGTCGGCCTGCAGGTTGGCCATATCCTCCTGCATTTTTTGCGCCTGTTTAAGCATGGCGTTCATATTTTGTCCGCCGCCTTGGTTGGGAATTCTTACCTTCATATTCTTTAAATCTCCTTTAAATCTCTAATTGCTTAAGCTTGTCAGCAAGGATTGACAGTGGGTCGGTCTCCTCGCCCTCGCTTTCCTCTTTATAAGGACCTATGCTGTAGTTTTCGCCAAGCACCTTAAATATTGCATTTTTAATGTGGTTTTTATAGGTTGCGTTGGTACGCATAAGGTTTAAAAACTGTTGACTTTTGCAGTCAATAAGAAGAAATTTATCCTTTACAAAGGCTCTTGAGCCGGAGCTAAGTGCCCCTGCCATAAGCGGGCAGGTGGTTTTAAGCACCTCAACAATTTCTCCCCACTGTTTAAGCTCACCGTTTACTGTAGGTTTTACCTCGGGCTGTTCTGCTACTGCTTCATCTGCGGTAACAGCAGGCGCCTCAGCCAAACTTTCTTTCTTTGTTTCCTTTACTTTTGTTTCGGTTTTGGGTGCAGGAGCGGCCAAAGGTTTAACGCCGCCTTGAAGCATTTTTTCAAGGTCACTTATTCTTTGCTCAAGGGAGGCAAAATCTGCCGAGAGGGCAGGGGTACAAACCTTAACTGCAAACATTTCAAACTCGCAACGGCGGTCAGAATTTTGCATATTAACGGTGGCTTCCTGAAGCAGGGAAAGGGTTCTTAAAATTTCCTTTAGCTCATAGCCCTCGGAAATTTCTTTAAAGCGCTCAAGCTGTGCCGCCGAACAAACAATGGGTAACTCTCCGGTTTTAACCGTTTTAATAATCATTAAATTGCGGTAAAATGTGGTTAGCTCACTGCAAAGGCGAAGCATATCAATACCGTTTAAATATAACTTGTCTACAAGTGCTAAAGCGGCGCTTGTATCTCTATTTTTGAAAAGGCAGGCAAGGTCGTTTAAATATTCATTTCCTGTAAGACCGCAGACCGCCATAACAATTTCTTCGGTTATGTCATTGCTCTTTGATGCGCAAAGGTCTAAAAGAGAAAGTGCATCACGCATACCGCCATCAGCCGCAGAGGCAATAAGTGCCGCCGCAGTTTCGCTGATTTTAAGACCTTCCTCACGGCAGACAAAATTTATGCGGGCAATGAGCTTATCGTTTTCAATTCTTTTAAAATCAAATCGCTGACAGCGCGAAAGAATGGTTGCGGGAAGCTTGTGCACCTCGGTTGTTGCAAGAATGAAAATAACGTGTGCAGGGGGCTCCTCAAGGGTTTTAAGCAGTGCATTAAATGCACTGATGCTAAGCATATGCACCTCATCAATAATAAACACACGGTATTTAACTGAGGATGGGGCAAAGTTAACCTTATCACGTAAATCTCTTATGTTATCAACCGAGTTGTTTGAAGCGGCATCAATTTCCACAATGTCGGTAACTTCACCTGCCGCAATATTAAGGCAGGCCTCGCATTCACCGCAGGGATTGCCATCCTTTGCATTTAGGCAGTTTACTGCCTTTGCAAGAATTTTTGCACAGGTGGTTTTACCGGTTCCTCTTGTACCTGTAAAAAGATAGGCATGGAAAACATTACCGCCTGCAAGCTGGCGGCACAAAACATCGGTAATATGCTCCTGACCTAAAACATCGGCAAAGGAGCTTGGCCTGTATTTGCGATAAAAAGCCTGATAACCCATAATAATCTCCCTTAAATTAAGAAACTCACGTAGTAAGGTGTACGAATGGACCGATTTACTGCGGCGCACGAGAAAAACTACTTAATGCTGCTCGGTTCCCCGCCTGACATGGTTCATAGCCTCCCGTCGCACAGGACCCGCCCATTCGCACGCCTTATCACGCGAGTTTTAATATATTATACAATAATACTGAATTATTTACAATACTATTTTCCTAATATTTTTCAAAAAATGTTGTAAAAGGGCGGCGGCTTTGGTATAATTAGTTTTAAGAAAAGTTTAAATTGGGTGAATATATGGAAAAATGGGACATATTAAATGCACAGGGCACACCCACAGGTAAAACCGTTGTAAGGGGACGCACCTTTTTGCGACCCGGTGAATATCACCTGGTTGTTCATATCTGGATTGTGTCTTCAAAGGGCGAACTGCTCATTCAAAAGCGCAGCAAGGAAAAAAAGCTTATGCCGGGTGAATGGGCGGCAACAGGCGGCTCGGCATTTTCGGGCGAAAGCTCACTAAGTGCCGCTAAAAGGGAGCTTGCCGAGGAGCTTGGAATTAAGGCAGAAGAAAACGAGCTTCGCTTTATAAAGCGCATTAAGCGCCGCAATTCGCTTGTTGATGTGTGGTTTACCGTGTGTGATATCCCTGCAGAAAATCTAACACTCCAAAAGGGTGAGGTTGCGCTGGCTCGTTGGGTTGATACAAAAACCTTTTCCGAAATGGTTGAAAAGGGTAAATTCCACAACTATGGCAAGGATTATTTCACTTTGATTTTGGATACAGCAAGGGAAATGACAAAATGAGCATTGATTTAAAGGGACAGCAGTGTCCCGTTTGTAAGGCATATCTTTTTGAAGATGACGATGTGGTGTTTTGCCCTGAGTGCGGCGCACCCCATCACAGAGAATGCTATCAAAAAATCGGTCACTGTGCGCTTAGTGAACTTCACGGTACCGAGCAGGAATACAGCAGAACAAAAAAAGAGGAAATAGGGCAACCTGAGCAGGAGGAAAATAAGCAGCCCGAACAGCTGGTTACCTGCTATTTTTGCTATGAGGAGTACCCGGTCGGTTATAAAAACTGCCCCCATTGCGGTCATTTAAACGCCGCAGGAATGGGCGGCGCAGGCTTTGACCCCCTAGGCGGAGTTCCTGCCGATTTTGAGCTTTCCGGCGGTGTTACCGCAAAGGAAGCCGCTAAGTTTGTTATGTCTTCCTCCAACCGTTATATGCCTAAATTCGCAAAATTTAAGGCGGGCGGCAAAATTTCTTGGAACTGGGCGGCATTTTTACTCCCCGAGGGCTGGGCGCTGCATAGAAAAATGTATAAAAGCGGCATTTTGGCGATTTTGCTAATGGTGGTTGCAGGAATTTTAATGATGCCTTTTGCCGAAGAATATAACACCATTCTTTCTGCCTTTGCAGGTCAGGGACAGGTTACAATGGAAACCTATGTTCAAATAGCAAATCAGCTGGCAACCATTTCGCTGGGCGCAAAAATTCTCTCCTTTGTTGCCGTTTTTGTGGAGCTTGCCACAAGGTTTTTCTTTGCTCTTTTTGGTGATTATCTTTATTATAAACACACAATATCAACGCTTCGTGAAATTAAAGAAAACGAGGCTGAGGATAAAAATGAGCAAATAATGAAGCGTGGCGGCAGTAACCTGCTTTTACTTATTGTGGGCATTTTAGCCACAAGCTATTTGCCCTCCCTTATAATGTTTATTGCACAAATTTTTTAAAGGGTGGTTTTAAAATGAAAAAGTTTTGTCCCGAATGCAAAACCGAAAATGAAGAACAATTTAATTTTTGCAAAAATTGCGGAACAGCCCTTGATTTTAAAAAAGAAAAATTAAGCGGTGATTTTAAAACACCTGAGCAATTTGACCCTACCGCCCAAAAGGGTAGTCCTATGGGTAATGGAATGCCCGAGGAAATTGAGGGTGTCCAGAAAAGGGAAATGCTGGCCTTTCTTGGCAAGGATGCTGATAAAATTTATGATAAGTTTTTAAAAATGGAATATTCAGGCTCAAAGGTTTCCTGGTGCTGGCCTGCGTTCCTTTTAACGGCATTCCTCGGCTTTTTCGGCTCCGCCATTTGGTTTTTCTATAGAAAAATGTTTAAGCCCGCCATTGCCTTTATTATTGCAGGCACATTGGTTTTAGGTGTGCAAACTGCGCTTAATTTTGATAATAATATAGAGGTTGCAAAGGATATTGTTTCATCAATAGAATCGATTTTCGGCGGCAATATGGATTCTGTTGCAAACCCCGAACTGTTTTTTGATGAGGAGGGGGAGCCTGCTATTGGTGAGCCCACAGGTGTTCTTGCTCTAATCAGCGATATTTTAGATACCGCCGAAACACTTGTTGGCGGCGCGGTTATTGCAATGTTTGCATTACATATCTATAAAAAACACGCCGTAGAAAAAATTAAGGAGCAACGGGAAAAACACGGTGAAACACCGTATTACCTTTACACCTTAAGTCTTAGCGGCGGCACTTCGGGTGGAATGCTGGCTCTTGGTATTATAATTTTTGTCGTCTTATCTAACCTTGCTTCGGCAATTCCCACATTCTTTGCGATTAGCGGAATTTAAAAATACATAAAGGATATTTTAATGAGCTATACTACCTTACTTTTTGATGTTGATAACACAATTCTTGATTTCACCCGCTGTGAGCGGGAGGCCGTAGGCCTTGTTATGAAAAATAACGGCATTGAGGCAAGTGATGAAAACATTGTTTACTATAGCGGTGTTAACGACCGCTTTTGGAAAATGTTTGAGCGTGGAGAAATTAAGAAAAGTGAAATTTACGAGGGTCGTTTTAAGGCTTTTTTAAAGGAAAAGGGCTTTGAAGGAAATAGCAAAAAGATTTCCGATGAATATATTGAGGCTTTAAAAACCTTTCATTTTCCCCTTGATGGCGCTCTCAATATGATAGAGCGTTTATCAAAAAAATTTGAGATTTATTACACCACCAACGGCAACGCCGTAACCCAGGAAAAGCGAATTAAAAATTCGGGAATTTTAAATTTTGCCAAGGGCGTTTTTGTTTCGGAGGCTATCGGCCACCAAAAGCCCGAAAAGGAATATTTTGATTATGTTCTAAAAAATATTCCCGAAAAGGATAAATCTAAAATTATTGTTATTGGCGATTCAATGAGCTCTGATATTTTAGGTGGCATTAACAGCGGTATTGATACCCTTTGGTTTAATCCGATGGGAGAAAGGGCAATATATGAGCCTACATATACGGCAAAAAACTTTGCCGAGCTTATAGAAATTCTTGAAAATTCATAATGATAAAGGCACCCGTCAAAACATGGCGGGTGTTTTTATAAGACACATTGACAAAAAAATAACAAACTTTTAAGAAAAACCAAAAAATTTTGAAAAAACATTGATAATATTTTAACAAATGTGTTGACATTAGAAAAACAGGGGCATATAATGGAATAAAATTTTTTCACGATAGGGGAAATAAATTATGTCAAGAGTTTATAATTTTAGTGCAGGTCCCTCCATGCTGCCCTTAGAGGTTTTGGAGACCGCCGCAAAAGAAATGTGCGAATTTGGCGCAACAGGTCAGTCGGTTATGGAAATGTCCCACCGTTCAAAGGAATATGATGCCATAATTAAGGAAACCGAGGCAAATCTTCGCGAAATTATGAATATTCCCGAAAACTACGAGGTGCTCTTTTTACAGGGCGGTGCTTCCTCACAGTTTGCTATGGTGCCCTTAAACCTTATGAACAAAAGCGGTAAGGCCGATTTTGTTGTAACAGGTCAGTGGGCTAACAAGGCTTATAAGGAGGCCGCTCGCTACGGTGAAGCAAAGGTTGTTGCATCTTCTGCTGATAAAACCTATTCCTACATACCTAAGCTTGATAAGGCTACCTTCACTCCCGATGCCGACTATTTTCACATTTGTATGAATAACACAATTTACGGCACCCGCTTTACCGAGCTTCCCGATACAGGCAATGTTCCTCTTGTTGCCGATATTTCCAGCTGCATTTTATCCGAGCCTATTGATGTTTCGAAGTTCGGCGTTCTTTATGCAGGCGCTCAGAAAAACCTTGCTCCTGCAGGTCTTACCATTGTCATTATCCGTAAGGATTTAATCGGCAATGCCAAAGATATTACCCCCACAATGTTTAACTATGCAACCCATGCCGATAACGGCTCAATGTTTAACACACCCCCTTGCTACACCATTTATGTTGCAGGCTTGGTGCTTAAGTGGATTAAGAAGCTTGGCGGACTCCCAAAAATTAAGGAAATTAATGAGAAAAAGGCTAAAATTCTTTATGATTTCCTTGATAACAGCAAAATGTTCAAGGGCACTGTAGAAAAGGCCGACCGTTCACTTATGAACGTTCCCTTTGTAACAGGTAACGAAGAGCTTGATGCCAAGTTTGTAGCTGAAGCCAAAAAAGCAGGCTTTGTTAACCTTAAGGGTCACCGCTCGGTTGGTGGAATGCGCGCTTCAATTTATAATGCAATGCCGGTTGAGGGCGTAGAAAAGCTCGTAGAGTTTATGGCAAATTTTGAAAAGGAAAATGGTTAACGCTTATGTATAATATTTTAACTTACAATAAAATTTCTGCCGCAGGTCTAGATGTTTTTGATAAGGAGCAATATGCTATCGGTGATAACATTGCTAACCCTGATGGCGCTATCGTTCGTTCGGCTGCCCTCCACGACACCGAGTTCCCCGAAACCTTAAAGGCAATAGCTCGCGCAGGTGCCGGCACAAACAATATTCCTATTGAGCGCTGCTCTGCCGAGGGTATTGTTGTTTTCAACACCCCCGGTGCTAACGCTAACGCTGTTAAGGAGCTTGTTATCGGCGGTCTTCTTATCTGCTCGCGCCGCGTTATTCCCGCTATTGAATGGGCAAAAACCTTAAAGGGCAACGGCGCTGAGGTTGGCAAAATGGTTGAAAAGGGTAAGGGCGCCTTTGTCGGTCCCGAAATCCGTGGTAAAAAGCTTGGTGTTATCGGTCTTGGCGCTATCGGCGCACTTGTTGCAAATGCCGCCAATGCCCTTGGTATGAAGGTTTACGGCTATGACCCCTATCTTTCGGTAAAAGCCGCTTGGAGCATTACCCACAACGCTATTCACGTTGACAGCCTACAGGAAATTTATGAGAACTGCGATTATATTACAATTCACGTTCCTTTAACTCCCGATACAAAGGGATTTATTGATAAAAATGCCATTGCCGCAATGAAAAACGGTGTTAGAGTTCTTAACTTTGCCCGCGCAGATTTAGTTAAATCTGATGATATGATTGCCGCCCTTGAGGAGGGCAAGGTAGCCGCCTATGTTACCGATTTCCCCACCGATGAGATGATTGGCGTAGATGGTGTTATTGCAATTCCTCACCTTGGTGCATCAACCCCCGAATCTGAGGATAACTGTGCAAAAATGGCAGCCGACCAGCTTATTGATTACATTGAAAACGGCAACATTGTTAACAGCGTTAATATGCCTGAAATCACAATGCCCAGAAGCGGCATTAAGCGCATTTGTGTAATGCACAAAAATATTCCTAACATTTTGAGCGCTATTACAAGTGAAATCGGTAAATACAACATTAACAT
This sequence comes from Oscillospiraceae bacterium, assembly GCA_015065935.1. Lineage (GTDB taxonomy): Bacteria > Bacillota > Clostridia > Oscillospirales > Acutalibacteraceae > SIG587. The sequence goes on along the minus strand of SVPI01000004.1, from coordinate 48,942 downwards.
TGAAAACCTGCTTAACAAATCCAAGGGTGATAATGCCTACACAATGCTTGATATCGGCGAAGCCGATTTTGATGCCATTGCAAAGGTTATTGAAAACCTTGAGGGCGTTATCAGAGTTCGCGTTATTTAAGCTGAATAATATTTTAAAAAGCCGCAACTTGTTGCGGCTTTTTTTCTTGCAAATATATTAGTTTGGTGGTAATATTATAATGATATAATATATTTAAAAGGCGGTGAGGAAAATGGCGATGAAAAGATGGCTTTTGGCAAAGACCAATAAGGAGCTTGCAAAAAGCCTTGCTGAGGAGTGCGATATTGATGCTTTTACCGCCCTCATTGCCGCCTCACGTGGCTATACCGATGCCGCCGCCTTAGAGGAATTTCTATCCGATGAGCCCAACATTTCCGATTATAGAGAGCTTGCCGATATAGAAAAAGCGGCACAAATTGTAAATCAGTCTATTGAAAATGATGATTTAATTGCGGTTTACGGCGATTATGACTGTGATGGTGTTACCGCCACAGCGCTTCTTGTTGACTATTTAAGTAGCAGGGGAGCCAGGGTTATTTATTATATTCCCGACCGTATTACCGAGGGCTACGGAATGCACGAGGAATCGGTTAAGGCGCTTTATGATAAGGGCGTTGGCACCATTATTACCGTTGATAACGGCATTGCCGCCGTTAAAGAAATAGAGCTTGCAAATTCCCTTGGTATGACCGTTGTGGTTACCGACCACCATTTGCCACAGGAGGTTTTGCCTGCCGCCGCAGCCGTTGTTGACCCCCACCGAGAAGATTGCCCCTCAACCTTTAAAAGCATTTGCGGTGTTACCGTTGCATTTAAGTTGGTTTGCGCAATGGAGGAAAAGCCTGCCGAACAGCTGTTGCCACGCTATGCCGACCTTGTGGGCATTGGCACCGTTGGCGATGTTATGCCCCTCACAGGGGATAACCGAAGCATTGTTAAAATGTGCCTAAGGGTTTTGAAATATTCTAAAAAGCTTCGCAAGGGCATTTCGGCACTGCTCCAAATTTCAGGGGTCGGCCGCGATGCCGTAACAAGTGAAAAGATTGCCTTTTCCGTGGTGCCCAGAATTAACGCGGCCGGCAGAATGGGCGACGCAAAGCGTGCGGTTGAACTGTTGCTTTCACAGGATATTAAGGATGCCCTCACCGTATCCGACACCCTTGATAGGGAGAACGGTGCAAGGCAGGAAAAAGAAAGAAAAATTTTTGCCGAAGCGGTAAAAATAATTGAGAATAATGGGTATAATCACCAAAGGATAATTGTTGTGCAGGGTGAAAACTGGCACAGTGGTGTTGTTGGCATTGTTGCAGGAAAGCTGTGCGAATTTTATGGCAAGCCTGCCATTGTTTTAACGGTTGAAAATGACCTTGCCTTTGGCTCCGGCAGGAGTTTTAACGGCTTCCAGCTTTTTGATGCCGTTAATTTTGCATCCCATTTAACGGTGCAGTTTGGCGGTCACGCCCTGGCCTGCGGTGTTACCCTTAAAACCGAAAATATTGATGTTTTCAGACAAAGGATTAACGACTTTGCCGAAACTTTGCAGCAGCAGGCAGTGCCAACACTTGAGCTTGACTGCCGCTTAAATCCTGCGGCACTTAGTATTTCCCTTGCTGAAAACATAAAGGCGCTGGAACCCTTTGGAATGGGAAATCCGCAGCCTGTTTTTGCCCTTTGCAACGTAGTTTTAAACCGCATAACACCAATTGCAAACGGCAAGCATTTACGCCTTTTATTTTCGAAGGAGGCCTCTTCATTCCAGTGCTTGCTTTTTGGTGTTACACAGGATAAATTCCCCTTTTCCGAGGGCGATACACTAGACCTTGCCGTAACCCTCGATATAAATGTTTTCGGTGGTGAAGAAAATCTTTCAGTGTTCGTTAAGGGCATTCGCTTAAGTGACCTAAAGGAAGAGGAATATTTTAGGTGCCAGGCGCTTTATGATGAACTGAAAGCCGGAAAAAATGCGGATTTTTCACCTATAAATCCCACCCGTGATGAGGTTGGTATTGTTTATAAAACCGTTATGCAGGGCACAATTTCAGCCGAAAAGCTTAAACAAAAGCTTTACCCGGCACTATCCCACTTTAAAACTCAGGTGGCTATTGATGCCCTTCTGGAGTTATCCCTTTTAAGCGGTAGTGAAACCGATGGTGTTTTAAGGTTGAGCACCGTAAAAAACGCCCCTAAAACCGATTTAATGAATGCACAAATTTTAAGAAAGGCAGGTGAAAATAATGCTTAAAGAGGATTATGAGAAAAACTATCAACTCCTTGAAAATCAAATGAAAACAGCCGAAAAAGAGGGCAGGACCTATGATTATGCCCTTATTCGCCGCGCCTTTGAATGGTGTGTTAACGCCCATGAGGGCCAGTTGCGCTCTTCAGGTGAAGCATATTATTTTCACCCCTTCCACGTTTGCGAAATAATTATTTCCCTTGGAATGGACAGCCAGTCTATTGCCGCTGCCCTTTTGCACGATGTTGTTGAGGACACCCCCATAGCTCTTGAGGAAATTGAGGAAAGCTTTGGCGAGGAGGTTGCCCTAATTGTTGATGGTGTAACCAAAATCGGTCGAATTTTCTTTTCCACTAAGGAACAGCAGCAGGCCGAAAGCCTTAGAAAAATGCTTGTTGCAATGGCTAAGGACATTCGCGTTATTGTTATTAAACTTGCCGACCGCCTTCACAATATGCGCACCCTTGATGCAATGCCTGAGCAAAAGCGCAGAGATGTTGCCCTTGAAACAATGGAGGTTTACGCCCCTATTGCACACAGGCTCGGTATCCGTGCTGTTAAAGAGGAGCTTGAGGACAGAGCCCTTTTCTACCTTGACCCTGTGGCTTACGGCGAAATTGAAAACCTATTAAAAATTAAAAAGCACGAAAGAGAAGAAATTATAAAGGAAATTCGCGCCCGCGTTGAGGAGCGCCTGGGGGAGAACCTTTCGGGCGCCAGCGTTACCTTTCAGGGCAGGGTAAAATCCATTAATGGAATTTACCGTAAAATGTATGTTCAGGGCAAGGATTTTGATGAAATTTATGATATTTACGCCATTCGAATTATCACAAATACAGTAACCGACTGCTATAACATTCTCGGCATTATGCACGATATGTTTAGGCCTATACCTAACCGTTTTAAGGACTATATTTCAACCCCTAAGCCCAATATGTATCAGTCCCTTCATACAACGGTTATTTCCCGCGAGGGTGTTCCCTTTGAAATTCAAATTCGCACCTGGGATATGCACCACACCGCAGAATTCGGAATTGCGGCCCACTGGAAATATAAAGAGGGCATAACCGAAAATAACACAAAAATGGAGGAGCGCCTCGCCTGGATTCGCCAGCTTATTGATTCACAGCAGGAATCTGAGGATGCTACCGATATTATAAGCACCATTAAGGTGGATTTAGCCCCTGAGGATGTTTTCGCAGTTACCCCCAAGGGCGATGTTATTAACCTGCCTGTTGGCGCTACTATTGTTGACTTTGCCTTTGCTATTCACTCTGCCGTTGGTATTAAAATGGTGGGCGCTAAGGTTGACGGAAAAATTGTTCCCATTAACCATGTTATTGAAACAGGCGAAATTATTGAAATATTAACCTCTAATCAGGCAGGCCGCGGCCCCAGCCGTGATTGGCTTAAAATTGCCGTTACAGGTCAGGCAAAATCCAAAATAAGAAGCTGGTTTAAAAAGGAAAAGAGACCCGAAAACATTGTGACCGGAAAGGCTGAGTTTGAGCGTGAGCTTAAACAGTGGGGTCTTAATATTTCCGATGATTTGGTGCTGGAACTGTTAGAGAGTGCCTTTAAAAAGCAAAAGCTCGATAACATTGAGGATTTTTATGCCGCTATCGGCTACGGCGGTATAACTTTATCTAAAATTATGCCCCGCCTTAAGGATGAATTTAATAAGCAGTCAAAGGCCAAGGCTCCCATTGCGGCTTCCGCCGTTATTAAGCCTAAAACTGCAAAATCTTCCGATGGTGTTATTGTTGAGGGCATTGACAATTGCCTTATTAAATTTTCAAAATGCTGTACACCGCTGCCGGGCGATGAAATTGTTGGCTTTATCACCCGCGGTCACGGCGTTTCAATTCATAAAAGAGATTGTAACAATGTACCAAGGGATTTATCTTTAGCTACCGAGCCCGACCGCTGGCTCAATGCCCACTGGGCAGGGGGTCAAAGGGATAACTTTACCTCCTCACTCCAAATTATGGGAGTTGACCGCGAGGGAATGCTTCTTGATGTTACAACCGTTATTTACAATTTAAGGGTGCCGCTTCACGCTATTAATGCCCGACAGGTTAAAAACGGCAACTGCGTTGTTAATATAACGGTTAGTGCCGAAAGCGTTGAGCACCTTAAAAACATTATTTCCCGCCTTGAGAAAATTCACGGCGTGTTTAGTGTTGACCGAATGACACAGTAAGTTGGTGTTTTAAAATATGAAAGCAATAATTCAGCGGGTTAACTTTTCTGCCGTTACGGTGGAAAATAAAACCGTAGGAAAAATTGAAAAAGGTTTTTTGGTGCTTCTTGGTGTCGGCGAGGCCGACAGTGAGGCTGAGGCAACCCTTTTGGCAAGAAAGGTGAGCGACCTTAGGGTTTTTACCGATGAAAACGATAAAATGAACCTATCCCTTCTTGATATTGGCGGGCAGACCCTGGTGGTTTCCAATTTCACCCTTTGTGCCGATACCAAAAAGGGCAACCGCCCCTCCTTTGCCCACGCAATGGAGCCGAATGAAGCCAACAGGCTTATGAGTTTTTCTGCCGAGAACTAGTTAAAAACGGCGTTAAAAAGGTGCAAACAGGGGAGTTTGGCGCCGATATGAAGGTGTCAATGGAGGGCGATGGCCCTGTCACCATTATTCTCGACACCGACATTTGGGTAAAGAAAAATGGAAATTAGGAAATTTACCACATACTGTAACACCTATGTTCTTTTAACCGAGTCCTCCGCTGTGGTTATTGACCCTTATGAGTTTACCCCTGAAATAGCGGCGCTTTTAAACCGTTCGGGAATAGAGCATAGGGCTGTAGTTTTAACCCACGGTCATTTTGACCACATAAAAGATGCCGCCCTTGTAAGGGAGAAAACAGGGGCTAAAATCCTTATTCATAAGTGTGATGAGGAGTGCCTTTTGTACCCTCATTTCACCCTTTGCGCCCTTTTTGGGCAAACACTCACGCCATTTTCGCCCGATAAAACCTTCGAGGATGGGGATGAAATTAGTGTGGGGGATATAACACTTAAGGTTATTCACACCCCGGGTCACACAAAAGGCTCTTGCTGTTTTGAAACAGGCAATATTTTATTAACAGGGGACACCCTTTTTGAGGGCTCTATTGGTCGTACCGATTTTCCCCGCAGTGATGCAAAGAAAATGATTACCTCCCTTAAAAGGCTTAAAAACCTTTCGGGTGATTACAAAATTTTCGCAGGTCACGGCGAGGAAACCACCCTTTCGGCTGAAAAAAGACAAAATATGTATTTATCTAGGGTTTAAAAATGGAACTTATTCTTTTAGGCAATGATTTTAAGTATGAGCTTGAAAAGCTGTGCAGAATTTTTCTGCCCTTTGAAAAAATAAATATTGTAAGCGAAAAGGTTACCGGCAAAAACTATGCCCTTGCCGAAATTAAAGAAGCAGGGCAGAGCCTTGTTTGCAGTGCCGAGCTTTGCCTTTCGGGGGAAACTGCCGCATTTAGCGAGGAAATTCCCTTTGAAAGCGATGAAAAAACAAAGGAATTAAAACTTGCTCAGTGCCTTTTCAAATGCTTTTGCCGCCTTACAGGCTATAAATCAAGCTGGGGTATTTTAACAGGCGTTCGCCCGGCCAAGCTTTTTGCAAACCTTTGCCGAAAGCAAGGCAAGGCGGAAACAATAAAATATTTCAGCAACGAACTGGCAGTGTCACAAAATAAAATTTCCCTTTGTGAGGAAACCTTTGGCACCGAAGAGGAAATTATAAACAAATCGGAAAAAGACTGGTTTAGTCTTTACATTTCCATTCCCTTTTGTCCCACAAGGTGCGCCTATTGCTCCTTTGTTTCCCACTCTATTGCACAGGCTAAAAAGCTAGTGCCCGATTATGTTAAGCTTTTGTGTAAAGAAATTGAGCAAACGGCTAAAATCGCAAAGGAATGTAATTTAAAGCTTAAAACCGTTTATATGGGCGGTGGCACCCCCACAAGCATTGAGCCCGCCCAAATGGATGAAATTCTCTCGGCAGTGGAGGAGAATTTTGATTTATCAGAGGTTCTCGAATTCACTGTTGAGGCAGGCCGCCCCGACACGGTAAATGATGAGATGCTGGGAGTTCTTAAAAAGCATAACATTTCGAGAATTAGCATAAATCCTCAAACAATGAACGATGAGGTGCTTAAAACCATTGGCCGAAATCACACGGCTAAAATGGTGGTGGATGCCTTTAATCTTGCAAGGCAAATGGGCTTTAATAATATAAATATGGACCTTATTGCAGGGCTACCCGGCGACACTGCAGAAAGCTTTAAGGAAACGGTAGATAAACTGCTTGCCCTTTCCCCCGAGAGCATAACTGTGCATTCCCTTGCAATGAAAAGAGCATCTGATTTAACTGCGCAGGGCGTTTTACATACAGTTAAGAGCGGTAAAACTGCCGAAACTATGGTGGAATACGCAAGGAAAGCCTTAACCGAAAAGGGGATTTTGCCATATTATATGTATCGGCAGAGTAAAACTGTTGGAAATCTTGAAAATGTGGGCTATGCCAAAAAGGGCTATGAAAGCCTTTATAATGTTTATATTATGGATGAAACCCACACAATTTTAGGCGTTGGCGCTTCGGCTGTAACCAAGCTTAAAAGTCCAAACGGCCCCGAAATTTCACGAATTTTTAATTTCAAGTACCCCTATGAATATATTTCTCGTTATGATGAGCTGGCCAAGCGAAAAAGCGGAATAACCGAGTTTTATGAGCAATACGGCGGGTGACTTGAAAGAAACCAATTATTATGATAAAATTAAACACAAGAAGGAGTGTTTTTAATGGATAATATTTTTGACAACGAAATTTTTGACAAGGCAAAAGAGGTTTTTGATGTAGCCTGTAAAAAAACAGGTGAGGTAGTAAGTGCCGGTAAACAGCGCTTTGACATTGCCACAATGGAAAGCCGCCTTGAAAAGGCCTATAACGCCCTTGGTAAGGCAGCCTATAAGGCAATTGAGGTAAATGGCACCGAAAACGAGGAGTTAAAGGCTGCTGCTGCCGATATCACCACAAAAATCGCAGAGATTGAGGAGGCAAAAAAGGAGCTTGCTCAGCTTAAAAACAAGCGCATTTGCCCCAAATGCTCAGCAGCAATTGAAAAAACCTCGGTTTTCTGTAACTATTGCGGTGAAAAACTGATTTATGAGGAAACCCAAGGGGAATAATATGAGTGCTTATAAAAAAATAGGAATTCTGGTTGCCGATGATGTGGAGTATTTCCCCCTTATTGAAGCGGCAGCCCAGTATAATCCTAAAGAAGAGCGAAAACTTAATATGCTTTGCCACAGCTTTACCCTTGAAAATGGCATTCAGGTGCTGTCGGTTTACACAGGAATTGGCAAGGTTGCGGCGGCGGCAGGTGCCGCAATGCTTGCTCAAAACAACTGCGAGGCAGTTTTTAACTTTGGCTTTTCGGGCGCTATTTCAAGGGTTAAAAAGGGTGAGCTTGTGCTTGGCACAGGCTTTTTCGAGCACGATTTTGATTTAACCCCTATTGGTTATGAGCCCTGCCAAAAAAGAAGAAACTGCGACCCTGTTTTAAAGGCAGATGAATTTTTGCTCGGCGAATTTAAAAAGCATTTTGCAGGAATTTTTGAGGGTGTTTTCGCTACAGGTGACTGCTTTGTAAGCAATTCGGCCCTTCGTGATAAACTCCGTGATGATTACGGCGCCATTGCCTGTGATATGGAAACTGCCGCCGTATGTGATGTCTGCAAAATGGCAGGAATTCCCTTTGTTTCCCTTCGCCAAATTTCCGATGATGCAGGGGACAGTGCCGCAGACATTTATCGTGAAACCGTTTCGGTAAGTGATGTGTCGATGTCACTTGCCACCCTTAAAGTTTTAAAAGGACTGTAAATTTTTATGGAACAAAAGAAAAGAAAGCACCAAAGCTTTGAATACGGCGCCGCAATTTTAGTGGTTGCTACAATGCTGGTTAAGGTTATTGGCGCGGTATTTAAAATTCCCCTAAGCTCCCTTATAGGAACCCTGGGCTTTGGTTATTTTTCCTCTGCTTATGACCTTTTTTTGCCAATTTATTCCCTTGCAATGGCAGGTCTTCCCATTGCAATTTCAAGAATGGTGGCGGAAAATGTTGCACAAAAAAAGTTTAACGATGTAAGGCAAACCCTGCGCATTTCCCGAATTGCATTTCTTGTAACAGGTGCTGTGGGCTTTGTTATTATGGCTGTTGCCACCTTTGTTTTCTTTAAGATTACCGGGGATGGCCGAACACTGCCCTCAATTCTCGTTATTGCGCCATCAATTCTTTTTTGCTGTGTAATGTCGGTTTACCGCGGTTATTATGAGGGTATGCGAAATATGACCCCCACCGCTATCTCTAATGTTATTGAGGCACTTGGTAAGCTGATTTTAGGTCTCGGCTTTGCCTGGATTGTTATAGCAATTCGCGGTGATTTATCCCCCGAAACGGCATCTCTTGCCGCCGCAGGCGCAATGCTGGGCATAACCGTTGGCACCGCCCTTGGCGCACTTTACCTTGTAATTAAGTTTAAAAGGGATAACGGCCTTATTTTAGAGGAGGAGTATACTGCATCCCCCGAGGCTATTTCGGGCAAGGCAACCCTTAAGCTTCTTGTAACCATTGCCATTCCCATTGCTTTAGGCTCTTTGGCACAAAATATTGCCTCCCTTATTGATGTAACAATGGTTAAGGGCCTTATCGCTGAGGATGCCCAAACGGTGAGAGCGCTCTATTCCTCTTTAATTGGTGAGGACATTGTAACCGATGCCGATGTTGCCAATTTCCTTTATGGCGTTCGCGGCCAGGCATTCACCCTTTTTAACCTTGTACCGACAATTACCTCGGTTATGGGCGTTAGCGCACTGCCTGTGCTGGCAACCTCCTGGACAAATGGTGATATGCCCGAAGTTAAAAAGAACATGAGCAGCATTATAAAGCTAACAAGCCTTATAGCCCTGCCTGCAGGCATTGGTCTTGCATTTTTGGGCGGCCCTGTAATGAACCTTATTTACGGCAGTGAGGAAGCGGTTTTAATTGGTGGGCCTATGCTTACCGTGTTTGGCCTTGCGGCTGTTTTTTCAGGTCTTGCAATGCCCCTTACAAATATGCTTCAGGCAATAGGAAAACAGGCTGTGCCGGTTATTAACATTGCCATTGGTGCTGTTATTAAAATTGTGGTTAATTTCCTCCTTGTGGGAAATCCCGAAATAAACATTTTAGGCTCGGCGCTGGGCACACTTTGTTGCTATTTATATATCGCCCTTGCTAACTTTGTTTGCCTTGTCAGGTTTACGAAAATTATGCCTCGCATGGTGCAAAGTTTTGTAAAACCCCTGGTTTCTGCCCTTTGCTGCGGTGTAGCGGCAATGGGGGTTAGCACCCTTTTAAATGGCTCAAAGCTAGCCACAATTTTGGCTGTTTTAGCGGCTGTTTTGGTTTACTTTGTTGTTATCGTTATCCTTCGCGGTATCGAAAAGCAGGATGTTCTTGCTTTCCCAAAGGGTGAAAAAATAAGCAAAATTCTTGAAAAGCTTCATATAATTCGCTGATATTTGTAAAAAATTCATTAAAATTTGCTCAAAATTTCGCCTTTTTGTAAAAATTAACAAAAAGATATTGATTTTTGTGATAAAATATGGTAAATATATTATGTACGATTTATTTAATCGCATGGACTGATGACAGGTTGTCGTCAACAAAATAAACGGAGGTAACTCGAAAATGAACAAAACAGAATTAGTTGCAGCAATTGCAGAAAAATCCGGTCTTTCTAAGAAGGACGCTGACAAGGCTCTCGCAGCAGTTTTAGCATCCGTTGAAGAAGCTCTTGTTAAGGGCGAAAAGGTTCAGCTTATCGGCTTTGGTACTTTCGAAGTTCGCGCTCGTGAAGCAAGAACCGGTATCAACCCCAGAACCAAAGAGACCATCAAAATTGCAGCTACCAAAATCCCCGCTTTCAAAGCAGGCGCAGCTCTTAAAGATAAGGTTGCAAAATAAGAAACCAAAGAATTTAAGGCCGTCCTTTCGGGCGGCTTTGAGTTTTTTATGAGGCTTTTATGAGATTAGATAAGTTTTTAAAGGTATCAAGAGTTATAAAGCGCAGAACGGTTGCCAACGAGGCCTGCGATGCAGGGCGTGTTACGGTTAATGGCAAAGTTGCCCGCGCTTCCTATGATGTTAAGGTTGGCGATGTGGTAGAGATAGTCTTTGGCACACGAACGGTTAAGTTTGAAATTTTGCAGGTTTGCGATGTGGTTAAAAAGGAAGAAGCTGCCGACCTTTGCAGAATAATTGAATAATTGTCACCCCAAGCCAATATATTTGGTATGGGGTGATTTTTTTGTCTGAAAATTACGATAAGGCTCACAACCTGATTTTAGAGGACCGAAAGAAACTAACGCTTACAGGTGTTATAAGTGTTGATAATTTTGATGATAATTCCGTAATTTTAAAAACCAACCTAGGAACACTAAGTATTAGAGGTGAGGGACTGAACATTTCCGAATTCAGCGTTCAAAGCGGTCAGGCCACGGTGCTGGGCAACGTTTTTGCTCTGGTTTACACAAACGACAGTGCCGGCGGCGGATTTTTTTCGAGGCTTTTTAAATAATGTGGGGAATTAACATTGCCGAGCAAACCGTAAGCTTTTTCATAAGCCTTGCCTTGGGCGGCTTCTTTTGCCTTTTTTATGACCTTTTTAGGGCGGCAAGGAAGGTGCACTCCTTTAAGCCGTTTTTAGTCTTTGTTTCGGATATTTTATTTTTTACCGTTTGCGCTGTTATTACCTTTTGCTTCCTTTTAAGCCTTACCGAGGGGTTTATTAGGGGATATTTTATTTTTGGAATTTTGTTGGGCTTTTCGGCGGTATTTTTCAGTATTTCTCGTTTTTTCCTAAAGGGCGTAACGGCTGTTTTTAGGGCAATTATAACCCTTAAAAGAAGAATAAAAAATTTTTGTGGGCGCAAAAAAGCCAAAATAAGAAAAATTTTTAAAAATAAAAGGGAAAAAAGATTAAAAAAGGCTTGAAACAAGGGACAAAAGTGTTGTATACTTACTAATAGTAAAATGTGAAGGGAAGAAGTTTAAATGGCAGGCAAACAAAAAAATAAAAGTTTAGTGCTTCGCTTTGTTGTGCTTGCTGTTTGCGGATATATGATTTTTTCTCTTTGCACTTTATGGGGAGAACTTGTTAACAGCTTGGCAACATCACAAATGCTTAGCGAACAAAGGGATGAAAAGCAGGCGCAAATAAGCGAACTTAAAACCCTGCTTGAAGCCGGCGATGAAGAGCGAATTGTGGAAAAAGCCGCAAGAGAGCGCCTTGGTTATGTCTATGCTAACGAGCAGGTTTTCATTGATATATCCGGAAACTGAACGGGTGTATTAGACATTTGAGGAGGAAGTATTCACTTTATGCAACTTGAGGTAGGACAGTTAGTCGAAGGCAAAATCACAGGTATCACCAATTTCGGCGTTTTTGTTGAGTTTTTAGAAGGTAAAACAGGAATGGTACATATTTCTGAGGTTGCACAAACCTATGTCAGTGACATTCGCCAGCACGTTAAAGAGGGCGACACCGTTAAAATGAAAATTCTCACCATTGCCGATAATGGTAAAATCAGCCTTAGCATAAAGAAGGCTATGGAGCCTGAAAAGCGACAGGGCAGGGGAGAATTCCGTAGGGATAACCGTTCTGAGGCAAAAAACACCATTGACCCTTCTTATACATGGACACCTAAAAAAAGCGAGCCTGCCTCCTTTGAAGATATGATGAACAAATTCAAGCAGACAAGCGATGAAAAGTTTTCCGATTTAAAACGCAAGAACCCCGAGGTTAAGCGCACAAAGCGCGGTGCGGGTGTAAGATAAATTTTAAAACTGATATTAGCGGCGCCGCGTCATAAATCGCAGTTTATGAAGCGGTGTTTTTTTTAAAAAGGATGGGAAAAATGAAGGAGATAAATGTGAGCCTTGTGCGTGATACCGTGGCAGAGCTTTGCATTAAGGCAAATAAATGCCTACCCGGTGATATTGTAAATACCATAGAAAAAGCGCAGGGCAGTGAGAAAAATCCTTTGGCCAAAGAAATTTTAAAGGATATTTGCAAAAATTGCGCCCTTGCCAAGGAGTATGATATTCCTGTTTGTCAGGACACAGGTATGGCTGTGGTTTTTCTTAAAGTCGGTCAGGATGTGCATTTTGTAGGCGGCAATTTAAACGATGCCGTGAACGAGGGCGTCAGCATCGGCTATGAAAAGGGTCTCCTTCGAAAATCGGTGGTTTTAGACCCGCTTAACCGTGTGAACACAAACGATAACACCCCTGCAGTTATCCACTTGGAGATTGTTGATGGTGATGAGGTTGAAATAACCGTTGCGCCAAAGGGCTTTGGCAGTGAGAATATGAGCAGAATTTATATGCTCACCCCCTTTGATGGTAGGCAAGGTGTTATAGACAGCGTTCTTGACTGTGTTAAAAAAGCATCGGGTAACCCCTGCCCACCAATTGTTGTGGGTGTTGGCATTGGTGGGGATTTTGAGCAGTGTGCACTTCTTTCCAAAAAGGCGCTTTTAAGGGATATAGATAAGCGCAATGCCGACCCTTATTATGGAACGCTTGAAACCGAGCTTTTAGAAAAAATAAACCAACTTGGCATTGGCCCCCAGGGCTTTGGTGGAAGCACCACCGCCCTTGCCGTTAATATTGAAACGGCATCCACCCACATTGCAGGGCTTCCTGTGGCTGTTAACATTGGTTGCCATGTAACCCGACACAAAACAAAAAGGATTTAAAATAAATGGAAAAAATTAAAATGGTTGCCCCCTGCATTTTCGGTATTGAGGGTATTGCGGCTGATGAACTAAGAAGAATGGGCTGCGAAAATGTTGCCGCAGAAAACGGCAGGGTGCTTTTTGAGGGCGATGCAAACATTCTTGCCCGTGCAAACATAAATTCCCGCTTTTCAGAGCGAATTTTAATAAATATGGGCGAATTTACCGCCACAGATTTTACCACACTTTTCGATGGCGTTAAAGCGCTGCAGTGGGAAAATTATATCGGTAAGGATGATGCTTTTCCTGTTACAGGCTATAGTATAAATTCTGCCCTTCACAGCATTCCCGACTGCCAGTCTATTATTAAAAAGGCGGTTGTTGAAAGGCTTAAATCGAAATATAACATTTCCTGGTTTAACGAAACAGGCCCCGAATATAAAATTAAGTTTTCCATTCTAAAAGATAAGGTAACCTTGATGATTGATACATCGGGCGAGGGGCTTCACAAAAGGGGCTATAGGCGCAGTTCTAACGATGCCCCCTTAAAGGAAACACTTGCCGCCGCCCTTTGCGACACTGCGAGAATTTTCCCCGATACAACACTTATTGACCCCTTTTGCGGCTCGGGTACTATTCTTATAGAGGGCGCTATGATGGCGGCAAAAATTGCCCCGGGACTTAGGAGATTTTTTGCGGCAGAGCGCTTTAACTGCATTCCTCAAACTGCTTGGCAGCAGGAGCGAATGCGGGCGCAGGATAACATTTTGCATAACATTGATTTCACCGCCACAGGCTTTGATATTGATAAAAACTGTGTGGAACTCACCCTAGCCAATGCCGCAAAGGCAGGGGTTAAAAATTATATTAAAGCCGTTGTTCGCGATGTTAAGGATTTTGTTGCACCGGATGAAAGGTGCCAAATTATAACCAACCCGCCTTATGGCGAACGCCTTTTAGATGTTCAGGCAGCTGAGGCGCTTTATAAAACAATGGGGCAGCGCTTTACGAGGGGTAGTGGTCAAAAATACTGCATTATAAGCCCCCACGATGAATTTGAAAAATTCTTTGGCGACACAGCCGATAAGCGGCGCAAGCTTTATAACGGAATGATAAAATGTCAGGCGTTTTTGTATTTTAAAAATAAGGAGAAATTTTAAAAATGAGGTATGTTTTTATAATTAACCCCACAGCAGGCAAGGGCAAGGGCCCCGAAAGCCTGCCTCCTATGATAAAAAAAGCCTTTGAAAAAAGGGAAGAGGATTATAAAATCATTATCACCGAAAATGCGGGAGATGCCGAGGTTGCCGCAAAGAATGAGGCAATGTTAGGCGATGAGGTTTGCATTTTTGCCTGCGGCGGAGAGGGAACCTGCTTTGAAGCGGTTAACGGCATTGTAGGCTTGGATAATGTAACCCTTGGCGTTTTGCCCTGCGGCTCTGCTAACGACTTTTTAAAGTTTTTCGGCGGTAAGGATGAATTTTTAAATCTTGATAACCAGCTTGAAGGTAGTGATATTTACCTTGATTTAATAAAGGCCAACGATTTTTATTCCATAAACCAGTGCTCGGTTGGAATGGATGCAATGGTTGCCGATGATATGAAGCTGTTTAAAAAACTACCCTTAGTTTCGGGTCCGATGGCTTATAATATGGCTGTTGTTAAAACCTTTTTAAGAAAACTGGGCATTAGTATAAGAATTAAAATTGATGATAAATATTTAGGTCTTAAAAGGTGCCTTTTTGCCGTTTGCGCCAACGGCCCTGTTTATGGCGGCGGTTACATAAGCGCCCCTGAAGCCGACCCAAGGGATGGAAAGCTTGAATTTTTGCTGGTGGATAGAATTTCCCGCTTCCGTGTACCCTCGTTTTTAAAGGTTTATTCTTCGGGAATGCAGCATAAGAAAAAATATGTAACAATGGGCAAGTGCGAAACAATGGAAATTGAGGCCGATAAGCCCATTTCGGTAAATTTAGATGGCGAAATTTTCCACAGTAAAACCGTTAGGTTTGAAATTGTGAAAAAAGCGATAAAATTCCGCCTGCCCTGCACCCTTGCTCAGCGGGAGCCTGAATTTATCGGCGCTAAAAATAAATAATTTTCATAAATTTTGTTAATAATTTTTTAAATTTCTAAAAAACACTTGATTTTGGAAATAAAAGGATTACAATAATAATTAGCACTCTTAAAGTTAGAGTGCTAACTTTTCTGTGATTATTCATTAGGAGGAATATAACAATGACTATTAAACCTTTAGCCGACCGCGTTGTAACCAAGGCTGTAGAAGTTGAGGAAACAACTAAAAGCGGCATTATCCTTACCTCTACCGCCAAGGAAAAACCCGAAATTTTTGAGGTTGTGGCCGTTGGCCCCGGCGGTATGGTAGATGGCGCCGACGTTAAAATGTATGTTAAGGTTGGTGACCGCGTTATTGCCGCAAAATATGCAGGCAACGAGGTTAAGATTGATGGAACTGAGTACAGCATTCTCCGCCAAAGCGATATTTTGGCTATTGTTGAGTAATTTGGAGGTAATTTTAAATGGCTAAACAAATTATTTTCGGTGAAGAGGCAAGAAAAGCCCTTCAGGCAGGTGTTGACCAGCTTGCCGATGCAGTTAAGGTGACCTTAGGCCCCAAGGGCAGAAATGTTGTTCTTGATAAAAAATACGGCTCACCCCTTATAACTAATGATGGTGTTACCATTGCAAAGGAAATTGAACTTGATGACCCCTTTGAGAATATGGGTGCACAGCTTGTAAAGGAAGTTTCGGTTAAAACAAACGATGCCGCAGGCGATGGCACTACCACCGCAACCGTTCTCGCTCAGGCTTTAATTCTTGAGGGTATGAAAAACGTTGCCGCAGGCGCAAACCCAATGGTTGTTAAAAAGGGTATCAGCAAGGCGGTTGATACAGCCGTTAAAACCGTTGTTTCTAATTCTAAAAAGGTAAGCGGCTCGGCTGATATCGCCCGCGTTGCCACCGTTTCTGCAGGTGATGAGGTTATCGGTAACCTTATTGCCGAGGCTATGGAAAAGGTTTCGGCTGATGGAGTTATTACCGTTGAGGAATCCAAAACCGCTGAGACCTATACCGAGGTTGTTGAGGGTATGCAGTTTGACCGCGGTTATATCACCCCCTATATGGCAACCGACACAGACAAAATGGAGGCCATTATTGATGACCCCGTTGTTTTAATTACCGATAAGAAAATTTCTAACATTCAGGAAATTTTGCCCCTTCTTGAGCAGATTGTAGGAGCCGGCAAAAAGCTTGTTATTATTGCTGAGGATATTGAGGGAGAGGCCCTTTCTACCCTTATCGTTAATAAGCTTCGCGGCACCTTTACCTGCGTTGGCGTTAAAGCCCCCGGCTTTGGCGACCGCAGAAAGGAAATGCTCCGCGATATCGCAATTCTTACAGGTGGTGAGGTTATCACCGAGGAATTGGGTCTTGAGCTTAAGGATGCGTCACTGGCTCAGCTTGGTCGCGCAAGACAGATTAAAATCGGCAAGGAAAACACCATTATTGTTGACGGTGCAGGAAGTGCCGATGCAATTAAGGACCGCGTAAATCAGATTAAAAATCAAATTGAAACCACTACCTCTGATTTTGACCGTGAAAAGCTTCAAGAGCGTCTTGCAAAGCTTGCAGGCGGTGTTGCAGTTGTTAAGGTTGGCGCTGCCACCGAAATTGAAATGAAGGAGAAAAAGCTCCGCATTGAGGATGCCCTTGCGGCTACTAAGGCAGCCGTTGAGGAAGGTATTGTTGCAGGCGGCGGTGTTGCCCTTGTTAATGCTATCGGTTCTGTAAAAGAGCTTTTAAACACTACAGAGGGTGATGAAAAAACAGGTGTTAATATTGTCTTAAAGGCACTTGAGGCACCTATTCGCCAGATTGCCGCTAACGCAGGCCTTGAGGGCTCGGTTATCGTTGATAAAATCGTGTCTGCAGGTAAAAGCAATTTCGGCTTTGATGCTTACAGTGAAACCTACACCGATATGATTGAGGCAGGTATTGTTGACCCCACAAAGGTAACACGTTGTGCACTTCAAAATGCCGCATCGGTAGCATCTATGGTGCTTACCACCGAATCCCTTGTTGCCGATAAAAAGGACCCCGCGGCCGATGCCGCAGCAGCCGCTGCAGCTGCTACAGCAGGCGGAATGTATTAAAAAGAAAAACGCCGAGGGAAACCTTGGCGTTTTCTAAAAAGGAAATATTATGACTGATAAAACTTTTAGTTGTTGCTTTACAGGCTACAGACCTGCTAAATTTCCCTTTGAATTTAGTGACTCTGACCCAAAGTATGCCGCCTTTGAGGCATCCCTTTTAGAGGCGATTTTTTCTCTGCCTAAAGAAAACTGCTTCACCTTTTACACAGGTATGGCAATGGGCTTTGATATTTTAGCCGCTGAAATGGTTTTACTGCTTAAAGAAAAAGGGGACTGCGTGGTTAATTTAATTTGCGTATTGCCCTTTAGAAATCAAACAGCAGGCTGGGATGAGGGCTGGAAAAAGCGGTATGATAATGTGCTTACAAATGCCGATGAGGTTATCTTACTTTCTGAGGAATATTATAAGGGGTGTTATTTTAAGCGTAATGATTTTATGGTTGATAACAGCGATTTGGTGCTGACCTATTTTGACGGAGCACCGGGAGGCACCGCCGCAACCCTTAAATATGCCGCAAAGAAAAACAAGAAAATTATAAACCTTGCTGACAGTGAGGAAAGCCTGCTTACCTATCGCGATTATATATCCCTTGCCGATGCAGCAGAGGAAGATGAATAAAAGCACTGAAAGTCCCCTTTAAGGGACTTTCTTTTTTTTATAATTTAATTGTAAAAACTTTTAAAAAAAGTGTTGACAAAGCCGCAAAAAAGTGTATAATAAAGAAAAAGAACAAATGTTCTTTTTAGGAGGTAACTATGTTTTTATCAGTATTCAGCACAGTTATAGAGGCCATTTTAATAGGAATTGTGGTTTGGGGCTTTTTTAACGAGAGAAAGCTGGCCGTTCTTGAAAAGCGCCTTGCACGCCTAATTTTCCGCCGCGCAAAGCTTATTAAAAAATAATTTTTCGGAATAAAAATCTTCTTGCTTGGATATACTTGTTATGAGTATAATTCTAAGGAGGAAGAAAAGTGAAAAATTTTTTAAAGTTTGTTTGCGTATTTTTAAGCCTGTTTATGCTTTGCGCCTTTTCGGTTAGTGCCGAGGGAACTATAAATGCATCGGAGCAGGTAATTCTTGAAAAAATTCAAATGGTTTACACGGTGGGGGATAGGGAATATACCCTGCCTGCCGAATATGTAAATCAAGCCAGAAACTTCTTTTTAACCGTAAGTGTTACCGAGGCACAGTCGAATGAAATTTTAGGCTATATTGAAAACGGTCTTAAAGTTTTAGACGGTCAGGTGCAAAAATTCGGTGCAGGCGATGTTAACTTTGAAAGGTTTGATTCATCGGCAAAATCGGAAATTTTTGAGCTTGCTCAAAAGGCAACCGCAGTTTTGAATTTAAAACTTGTTTATTCCGGCGGTAATGTGACTATAACCGATAATGCAGGAAAAACGGTTTTCAGCGGCGCCGCGGTTATTAAGGTTACAGGTGTAAACGAAAGGCACCTTGTTTTCGGCGCGGTTTCGTTTACCCTCATTGCGGCAACCTATGTTACCTGCCTTTTCTCATTCAGAAAGAAAAAAGAAAATAATGAATAAAAAACTTCAGGGGCTAACGGCATATTTATTATTGCCGTTAGTCTTTTTGATTTTAGCTTACCTGCTTATTTATCTTTTATTTTCCCCTATAATAGATATTGGCATTTCGGTTTTTAATATGGCAACCCTAAGTGCCGAGGCAGGCACAAACGAAATTCGCGATACCTTTAAGGGCAGCAGCGTTTTTTCGGGCGTGGTAAATGCAAAAGATATTACATTCCCAAAATATTCCGAAAGCTTTGGCAGGGTAGAAATCGAAACGCTTGGTATCAGCCTTCCGCTTATTTTCGGCGACTCAAATTATCAGCTTTCCCGTGGCCTTTGCCAGTATATGGGAAGCAGTTTCCCCGGCACAGGCTCTACGGTGCTTATTGGCGGGCACAACAGTTCGTTTCTTTATAATCTTAAGAACATAAAGGTTGGGGACATCGTGAAAATTACCACAAATTACGGTGTTTTTGTTTATAAGGTAAGTGGTACAGCCGTTAAAAATAATAACGATAAAACGGCCTATGATTTAGGCGAAAAAAGGGAAAATTTGGTGCTTTACACCTGCTATTACGGTGGGGGTAGCCTTGGTGTTTCCGCAAAGCGATTTTTTGTTTATGCCGATTTTTTATCAGGACCGGTGGTGAAGTAGGGTGAGAATAAAAAACACTTTTTTGAGGGCGATTTTCGCCTTTTTAACTGCATTTTTTCTTTTTACCGCAGTTGCTTCCTGGGGGCTCTTTGCAATGGGCACACCCTCGGTTATTTTTGCACTTTTAGAAAAAAGTGACTATGCAAAAAAAGCCGCGCTTGAAGCCTCTGGCAGCCTAAATTTTATTGGTCAGGCGGGTGGCTTTGAGCAGGACTTTTTCAGTGGTATTGTTACCGAAAGGGATATTGAAAATAACCTTATTCCGTTTATAAATTCTTCTCTTAAAGGTGAGAATTTCACCCCGGATGATACTAAAATAAAGGAGAAAATAAGCCACAAAATTTTCCTTGCAGCAGAGGAAAAAATATCGGGCTATTCCGAGGAAACAAGGCAAATTTTAGAGCAAACAGTTTCCCTTTGTACAAGGGAAGTGCTAGGTCACTCAACACCGGAAATCATAGGCTATTTCTGCCGTTTTTACGGCAGGTTTAAAGGGCTTTTTTTAGCCTCGGCAACAGTATTTTCTTTGCTGTTTATAAGTTCGTTTTTTATTTTAAAAAAGCAGAGCAAAAGGTACCTTAAAACCGCTTTAATTTCGGCTTTTTTAATGCTTGGTACAGCGCCCGGCGCAGCCCTTATTTTTTTAAAATTCAGAAACCTTGGCATCGATTTTGCATCCCTTAGGGATTTCATAACTCTTTTTGTTTTTTGCCTTTTAAGCTGCTTAATTTTTGCCGCAGTTTTTATACTGATTATGTCATTTTTTATAAGAAAAAAAGACCCCGCTTCAATTTGAAGCGGGGTCTTAAAAATTTAAAACTTATTTGTTTTTCTCAATGTACTCAACAACATTGCCGATAGTCTTTAAATCTTCAATGGCATCATCGGGAATTTCAATGCCAAATTCATCTTCAACACTCATAAGCATTTCAACAACATCAAGACTGTCAGCGCCAAGGTCCTCGGCGATGCGGGTGTCCATTGTCATCTCGTCAACATTTGCATCAAGTTGGTCAGCTAAAATCTCCCTGATTTTATCAAATACCATAAAAAAACCTCCAAAAAAAATTAGCATTAAAAGTAGACATAAAAAAACAAATATGTTATATTTGTAATTATTAAGATACAATAATTTCGCCAATAAGTCAAGTAAAGAATTTTTTTGTCGATAAAAATCGAATTATTTAAAAAGAGAGGAAAGGTGATTGTAAGTGAAAAAAACGCTGGGTCTCATAGGCTTCCCGCTGTCACATTCCTTATCCCCCTTTATTCAGAGAAAGCTTTTTGAAATAAACCAAATTTGTGCCGATTATTCCATGTTTTCTTTTCCCACAGAGCAGTTCGATGAAAAAATTGCTCTTTTAAAAGAACTTAACGGATTTAATATCACAATTCCTCACAAGCAAACTATAATAAAATATCTTGACACTCTTGACCCTACTGCAGCGGCCTACGGTGCCGTTAACACCGTAAAAAATGAAAACGGCCGCCTTGTTGGTTTTAATACCGATGGCTTTGGTTTTTTAAAGGGCCTCCAAATGGCGGGCATCCCCCTTTGCGGCAGTGTCTTAATTTATGGCTACGGCGGTGTGGCCCGCACCATTTCCTACTGCGCCCTTGAGAAAAACTGTACCATTACCTTTTGCACAAGAAAGGGTAGCCGCAATAAAGCAAGCGGACTGTGTTTAGAACTCCAAAAAAAATTCGGCGTTCAAATTTCGGTTATTGAGGAAAATGAGATAGCAGGGCATTATGATTTGTTTGTTAACGCCACCCCTGTTGGAATGTTCCCAAACTGTGATAAATCGCCGCTTACAAGGGAGCAAATCTCTTTCTTTGATGCGGTTTTTGATACCATTTACAACCCCACCGAAACCCTGCTTTTAAAATATGCAAAGGAGCAGGGAAAACGCTTTTCAAACGGTCTTTCAATGCTGGTAGCTCAGGCCGCCCGCGCACAAAGCATTTGGTGTGATGTTTCCTTTTCTGATGAGCAGATAAAGGCTGTTACAAAAGCGGCAGAGCAAAAGCTTAATAAAAGGGATAAAAATATTGTTCTTGTGGGCTTTATGGGAAGCGGCAAAACCACCGTTTCGGCGCTTCTTGCAAAGACACTTAATATGGAGCTTGCAGACACCGACAGCCTTATTGAGCAAAGGTACAATATGTCTGTTTCGGAAATTTTTAAGCAGTTTGGCGAGGCGGAGTTCAGAAAGGCTGAAAATGAGCTTGCCCTTGAGCTTTCAAGGGACGGCGGCAGGGTTATTTCCTGCGGTGGCGGTCTGCCGATTTTTTGCAAATGCGAGGAGTTTTTTGAAAACGCCTTAACGGTTTATCTTGAAATAACCCCCAAATGCGTTTTTGAGCGCCTGAAAAATGACACAACCCGCCCGCTGCTTAATGGCGATAACCCCGAGGAAAAAATTGCGAGGCTTATGGTTGAGCGGCAGGGAATTTACGAAAGGGTGGCTAAATTCAGGGTAAATGCCGAGGATTGCCCCGAAAATATTGTAAAAAATATAATTTCTGCCTATAACAACCTTGAATAATTTATTATTAAGTATTATAATATATAAGTTAGCTATTTCCCTAGGAGCGAGTTTTTTATGATTATTGTTTTAAAATCAAATGTTTCAGATGAACAGATTTTAAATTTTTCAAATCTGCTTACCGAAAAATATGACATTAAGGTTAACACCTGGCGCGGCACACATTCCACCGTTCTCGGTCTGCTTGGCGATACACATCTTATTGATGCCGAGGCATTGCAGGCTAAAGAAATTGTTGAAAGCGTTAAGCGCGTTCAGGAGCCCTATAAAAAGGCCAACCGTGCCTTCCACCCGCAAAACACGGTTATAACCGTTGGAAACAGTAAAATTGGTGATGGCAAATTAAGCCTTATTGCAGGCCCTTGCTCGGTTGAAAGTAAGGAGCAGATAACAGGCATTGCCAAGGCGGTAAAGGAAAGCGGTGCAGGCTTTTTACGCGGCGGCGCATTTAAACCCAGAACCTCACCTTATGCCTTCCAGGGTCTTCGCGGCGAAGGCATTGAGCTGCTGCTTGAAGCCAAGAAGGAAACAGGCCTTCCTATTGTTACCGAAATTATGAGCATTGCTCACCTTGACCTTTTTGAGGATGTTGATGTTATTCAGGTTGGCGCCCGCAATATGCAAAACTTTGAGCTTTTAAAGGAGCTTGGTAAAACCAATAAGCCCATTCTGTTAAAGCGCGGCCTTGCAAACACGGTTGAAGAAACCCTTATGAGCGCCGAATATATTATGAGCCAGGGTAACGAAAAGGTTATCCTTTGCGAGCGAGGCGTTCGCACCTTTGAAACCTACACAAGAAACACCCTTGATATTTCGGCAATCCCGATTTTCAAAAAGCTTTCCCACCTGCCCGTTGTGGTTGACCCCAGTCATTCGGGCGGTATTGCCTGGCTGGTTGAGCCCCTTTGCCTTGCGGCCGTTGCCGCAGGAGCTGACGGACTTATTATTGAGGTGCATAACGACCCTGCCCACGCCCTTTGCGATGGCGCACAGTCAATAACACCCAAAATGTTCGACTGCCTTTCAAAGAAACTTAGTGCTGTTAAAAATAATATTTAGGAGCAATAGATTTTATGCTTAAAATGACGGTTGCGGCACCCACCCCTTATGACATTTTAATCGACCGAGATATTTTGGGGCAGTGCTGTGATTTTATAAAACCACTTACAAAGGCTAAAAAAATTCTTGTTATTTCCGACAGCAATGTTGCCCCCCTTTATGCGAAAAAGATTGTTTTTGCCCTGGAAAAAGAGAATTTTAACGCCTCTCTTTTCACCTTCCCTGCAGGGGAGGAAAATAAAACGCTGCAAACCGTATATTCAATGCTTGATGCAATGTGCCGATTTGGCCTGACCAGAGAGGATTTGGTTATTGCAGTTGGCGGCGGCGTTACAGGGGATATGGTCGGCTTTGCCGCTTCAATTTATCTTCGTGGTATTGATTTTATCCAAATCCCTACATCCCTTCTTTCCCAGGTTGATTCTTCCGTTGGCGGAAAAACAGGTTGTGACCTGCCCTTTGGCAAAAACCTTGTAGGTGCATTTCATAACCCCCGCCTTGTTTTAATTGACACCGCAACCCTTGATACCCTGCCTTCGGAATTTTTTTGTGATGGTATGGGCGAGGTTATTAAAACGGGCGCTATAAAGGATGAAAAACTCTTTAACTGCCTTTCGGCAGAGGGTTCGGATTTAAGCCTTGAAAAAATCATTTATTCCTGCGTTAACATT
Organism: Oscillospiraceae bacterium; assembly: GCA_015065935.1. Lineage (GTDB taxonomy): Bacteria > Bacillota > Clostridia > Oscillospirales > Acutalibacteraceae > SIG587. Next base: position 25,247 of record SVPI01000004.1, on the reverse strand, counting down.
AAAAGGCAGGTTGTTGAAAATGATTTTAAGGAGAGCGGCGAAAGGCGCCTTCTTAATTTCGGCCACACCTTGGGCCACGCCATTGAGCTTTATTATGATTTTAAAGGCATAACCCACGGCGAGGCCGTTGGCGTTGGAATGCTTATGATAACTAAGGCGGCCGAACAAAACGGCCTTACAAAAGCAGGAACGGCGGAAAAAATCCGGTGCCTTTTAAAGGAATTTAACCTTAAAACTCAGGTTGATGCACCTCTAACGGAACTGCTTACTCTTTGCCGTAGAGATAAAAAATCAACGGCTGAGTTTATAAATCTTGTATTGCTTAATGAAATTGGCAACGCCTACGTTCACAAAATTCCCCTTGAGAAATTAGAAAGTTTTTTCGGAGTTTAAAAAATGAGTAATGTTAGAATTTCCTCAAGTGCCCTTTGCGGCAAGGTAAATTTGCCTGCCTCAAAGAGTGTTGCCCACCGCGTTCTTATTTGTGCGGCGCTGGCAGGGGGAAAGAGTGAGATAAAGCCCTTTTGCACCTCTCGTGATATTTACGCCACCGTTTGTGCCTTAAAGGCACTTGGCGCCCAAATTAAAGAGGGAAAATCAGGCTACACAGTGCAGGGAATAAATCCCCAAAGCGGCGCAAAGCTAAACTGCTTTGAATCGGGCTCAACCGCAAGATTTTTACTGCCTGTTGCGGCGGCCCTGGGGGTAGATGCCCAGTTTATAGGCGAAGGCAGGCTCCCACAGCGCCCCTTTGACTACCTTTGTGAGGTGTTAAGGCAAAACGGTGTTACCTGCGGCAGCAACAAACTGCCAATTGATATAAGCGGCACTTTTAAAGGTGAGCATTTCACCCTTCCCGGCAATGTAAGCTCGCAGTATGTTAGCGGCATTTTAATGGCGGCACCCTTAATGAACTGTGATGTCACGGTTGAAATTAAGGGTAAGCTTGAATCCGAGCCCTATGTTCAAATGACGGTTGCTGTTATGGGTCAGTTCGGCGTTAAGGTTGAAAGACTGAGCAGCGGTTACTTTGTAAAGGGCGGACAAAAATACATACCTCAAAACGTTAAAATAGAGGCCGATTGGTCGGCGGCGGCATTTTTTATGTCGGCGGCGGCACTTGGCGGCGAGGTTGCTCTTAGCGGTCTTAACTTTGCCTCAACCCAGGGCGATATGGCAGCCCTTGATGTTTTTGCTGCTTTTGGTGCGGAAATTTCTATTGTAAGCGATACACTTTTTGTTAAAAAGGGAAAAGAACTTCGCGGAATTACGGTTTGTGCTGAGCAAATTCCCGATATGGTGCCCGCCATTGCGGCAACTGCCGCCTTTGCAAAGGGTGAAACCAAAATTACAGGCGCCGCAAGACTGCGCCTTAAAGAAAGTGACAGAATTGCCACCGTATGCGCCGCCCTTAAGGCATTGGGTGTTAGCGTTACCGAAGGCAAGGATAGCATTACCATTGTTGGCGGCAAGGCTTTTGGCGGCAAGGTTGATGGCGCAAATGACCATCGTATTGTTATGGCATTTTCTATTGCCGCCGCCTACTGTGAGGGTGAAACCGAAATCACCTGCAGCGAGGCTGTTACAAAATCTTATCCTGACTTTTTCAGGGATTTCTCAAAAATCGGAGGAAAGGTAAATGAATTCTAATTTCGGCGAGAAAATCGTTTTAAGCATTTTCGGCGAAAGCCACGGCGCAGCCATTGGCGGCGTGCTCACAGGGCTTCCAAAAGGCATTAAAATTGATTTTGATGAAATGGAAATTCAGCGCCTTCGTCGCGCCCCCGGCAGAGATAAAACTGCCACACCCAGAAAAGAGACGGATGAGTTTGAAATTTTATCAGGCGTGCTTGATGGCAAAACCACAGGCGCCCCTCTTGCCCTTATTATAAGAAACGGCGATACAATTTCCAAAAACTATGATAATTTAAGGGATTGTCCTCGCCCATCACACAGCGACTATGCCGCCGCAGTTAAATTCGGCGGAATGAACGATGTTCGTGGCGGAGGCCATTTTTCGGGCCGCCTTACAGCCCCCATTACTGCTCTTGGCACTATTTGCCGCATCGCACTTTTAGAAAAGGGAATTACGGTGGGCGGTCATATTCTTAAAATCGGTGCAGTCAATGACAGCGAATTTGACAAGGTGAATATTAGCGCTAAACAGCTTTCGGTTTTAAATAAAGCGGCATTCCCTGTTATTGATAGCACTGCAGAGGAAAAAATGCGCGACATTATTGAAAACGCAAGACAAAATGGGGATAGCGTTGGCGGTATGGTAGAAATTGCCGTAACAGGGCTTCCCGCAGGGCTTGGAAATCCAATGTTTAAGGGAATTGAAAATGTAATAGCTTCGGCGCTTTACGGTATTCCCGCAGTTAAAGCCGTTTCCTTTGGCGCAGGCGAAGCTTTTTCCGAAATGCTTGGAAGCCGGGCAAACGATGAACTCTATTACGATGAAAACGGCAATATAAAAACCAAAACAAATAATTGTGGCGGCATTTTCGGCGGTATCACAAACGGAATGCCCCTTATTATAAGGGTTGCAATAAAACCCACCCCATCAATTTCAAAGCCTCAGCAAACCGTTAATTTAAAGACAAAAGAAAATGTTACTCTAACGGTTGAGGGAAGGCACGACCCCTGCATTATCCCAAGGGCTTTACCCGCACTTGAAGCAATGCTTTGTGTTGCTCTTGCTGATATATTAGCAGGGGAGGGACGGCTTTAATGGATTTAAAGGAAATCCGAGAGGAAATTGACAAAATAGATGACAACATTGTTGAGCTTTTAAAAAAGCGTTTTGACTGCTCACTTAAGGTTGCAGAATATAAGATAAAAAATGATTTGCCGGTTTTAAATTCTCAGCGTGAACAGCAAATTATTGAAAAGGTAGTGGAGCTCGGCGGTCAGCACGGCAACAGCATTGGCGATGTTTACCGTGAGATTATGAGTGTATCGCGCCAGCGCCAGCACAACCTGATGCAAAAAGAGTCGGATTTGGGTAAGGCAATTTTAAATGCCCCAAGCACTATTTCTAGCGGTGGCGTTATTGCCTGCCAGGGCACCGAGGGCGCCTTTTCCCACCTTGCCGCCAAAAATCTTTTTGAAAACGGACAGCTTCGTTTTTATGAAAGCTTTGAAAGTGTTTTTGATGCCGTTGAAAGCGGTGAGGCCGATTTCGGTGTTGTGCCGGTTGAAAACTCAAATGCAGGCTCGGTTCACGAGGTTTACGATTTAATTCTTAAGTACCGCCACTTTATTGTTGGCGCCGCAGTGCTTAAGGTTAACGAAAATCTTTTGGGCGTTCGGGGCAGTAAACTTGAGGATATTAAAACGGTTTATTCCCACTCCCAGGCACTTAGCCAAAGTGAGGCTTTTATTAAGGAACACGGCTTTACCCCTGTGCAGTACGCTAATACGGCGCTTGCGGCAAAATTTGTTGCCGAAAAAGGGGATAAAACCTGCGCCGCCATTGGCTCGCTTCAGGCGGCAGAAAGCTATGGACTTACCGTTCTTGCAAAGAGCATTCAAACCGTTAAGGTTAATTGCACAAGATTTGTGGTAATTTCCAAAAGACTTATAATTCCCGAAAACAGTAACAGGGCAAGTGTTGTGTTTATGCTGCCCCACGTTACAGGCTCACTTTACAAAATTTTAAGCCGCTTTGCTTCCCATGGGCTTAACCTTACGAAAATTGAGTCCCACGCGGCAAGAAACGGAAAATTTGAATACGAATTTTACCTTGACTTTTCCGGCAAGGTTCAGGAAAACGAAACGGTAAAGCTACTGTGTGAACTGGCTGAGGAGCTTCCCGATTTTACCTTCCTTGGCAACTACAGCGAAACTGATATAAATAATTGCTGAAAAGCAAAGCATAATATTTTAGAATAAATTTGGTGATTGAAAATGGCAAAAAACGATAAAATGGTAAAGGCAATAACCTCAATGGATGAGGATTTTGCAAAATGGTACACCGATGTTGTGTCTAAGGCTGAGCTTATGGACTATTCATCGGTTAAGGGCTGTATGATTATTCGCCCCTACGGCTGGGCAATTTGGGAGAACATTCAGAAAATTTTGGATGGAATGTTTAAGGAAACAGGCCACGAAAATGTTTCAATGCCTATGTTTATCCCTGAAAGCCTGCTCCAAATTGAAAAGGACCATGTTGAGGGCTTCGCCCCTGAGGCCGCTTGGATTACCCACGGCGGTAACGACCTTTTAGAGGAGCGCCTTTGTGTGCGCCCCACCTCTGAAACCCTTTTCTGCGACCACTATAAGAACATTATTCATTCCTATCGTGATTTACCAAAGCTTTACAACCAGTGGTGCAGTGTTGTGCGCTGGGAAAAAACCACCCGCCCCTTCCTGCGCTCCCGCGAGTTCCATTGGCAGGAGGGTCACACCATTCACGCTACCGCTGAGGAGGCACAGGCAGAAACGGTACAAATGCTTAATATTTATGCAAAATTTGCCGAGGAGTTCCTTGCAATTCCTGTAATCAAGGGTATTAAAACCGAGAAGGAGCGTTTTGCAGGCGCAGTTGAAACCTACACCATTGAGGCTCTTATGCACGATGGTAAGGCGCTTCAAAGCGGTACCTCCCACTTCTTTGGCGATGGTTTTGCAAAGGCATTCGGTATTCAGTATACCGATAAGGAAAATAAGCTTTCCACACCCTTCCAAACCTCTTGGGGCGTTTCTACACGCTTAATTGGCGCCATTATTATGACCCACGGCGATGATAACGGCCTTGTTCTGCCTCCTGCAGTTGCCCCCATTCAGGTTGTTGTTGTTCCCATTGCCTCTCATAAACCGGGCGTTACCGAAAAGGCAACAGAGGTTTACGAGGGTCTTAAAAAGATTTGCCGTGCTAAAATTGATAATTCTGACCAGTCACCCGGCTGGAAGTTTGCTGAATATGAAATGAAGGGTGTGCCTTTAAGAATTGAAATAGGTCCCCGCGATATTGAAAACGGCGAGTGCGTAGTTGTTCGCCGCGATAACAGGGAAAAGGTTGTTGTGAAAATCTGCGACCTTGAAACCGAAATTCCGAAGCTTTTAAACGCCGTTCGTGACGGAATGTTCAGTAAAGCCTTAGAGCACAGAAACACCGCAACTTATGATGCGAAAAATCTTGAAGAGATGACCGAAATCGCCGAAACCAAGCCCGGCTTTATAAGGGCTATGTGGTGTGGCGACAGAGAGTGTGAGGAAAAACTTAAAGAGGTAGCAGGCGTTTCCTCCCGCTGTATTCCCTTTGAGCAGGAAGCCATTTCCGAGACCTGCGTTTGCTGTGGCAAAAAGGCAGATAAAATGCTTTACTGGGGTAAGGCATATTAAAAAGGAGAAAAATTATGAAAAACAAAAAGTTATGGATAATTTTAGCAGTTGTTGCAGTTTTAATTATTGCCATAATTGCTTCCCTCGTTTCTACCTACAACGGTCTTGTTGAGAAAAGGGCAGAGGTTGACCAGAAATTTGCTCAGGTGCAAACCGTTTTACAGCGCCGCAGCGATTTAATTCCCAACCTTGTTTCCACCGTTAAGGGCTATGCGGCCCATGAGGAAAGCGTTTACACCGCCATTGCCGATGCCAGAGCAGCCCTTTCGGGCGCTAAAACCCCTGAGGAGGCCGAGGCGGCAAACGGCGAACTTGACAGCGCAATTTCAAGGCTCCTTGTTGTGGTTGAAAACTATCCCGATTTAAAGGCAAGTGCCAACTTTACAGCTCTGCAGGATGAGCTTGCAGGTGCCGAAAACCGCATCTCTACTGAGCGCGGCAGATACAATGAGGCAGTAAAGGAATATAACACTGCAATAAGGAAGTTCCCCAACAACATTTTTGCAGGTATGTTCGGTTTCACCGCCGCCGATTATTTTGAGGCTGACGAGGGCGCCCAAAAGGTGCCCGAGGTAAGTTTTGATTAAGAGCAAAGGCATTCGCCTTTTAGCGCTTATTTGCGCTGTTTTAGTGTCTGTTTGCATTTTAACGGGCGCGGCGCAAATTCCAAACCCCACAAACGAATTTTTCGTTAACGACTTTGCCGATGTTATTTCGGCTTCCGATGAAGCCGAAATTATGCAGTCGGCAGTTGCCCTTTACAAGGCCACCAAAGCACAGGTGGTTGTTGTAACGGTAAATTCCTTGGAGGGTGAGGATGTTAATTCCTACGCCCTTAATCTTGGGGAAAAATGGGGCGTTGGAGAAAAGGAAACCGACACAGGCGTTGTTTTGCTGCTTTCGGTTTCCGACCGTGAGGTTACTATTCAGGTGGGCTACGGCCTAGAGGGCGCCATTAACGATGCCAAGGCAGGCAGAATGCTTGATAACTATGCCGTGCCGTACCTTAAGAATAATGACTTTTCCGCAGGACTTAAAAGCGTTCACAAGGCTATTATCAGCGAGGTATATAACGAATTCGGAATAGAAGAAAAGGTCGATGATAATTATCTCTTGTCCGATGAAGAGGAAGAGGAAATGACCCTTTTGGATTTGGTTTATTTTATCGCTGTTTTGGCGGTAGTGATTTTTGTGCTGATTAAAAATCCCGGTCTTTTATATTTCTTTGCCCTTACCTCCAGGCACTCCCGCTATTCTGGTGGCGGCTTCGGTGGTGGCTTCGGCTCGGGTGGAGGCTTTTCGGGCGGAGGAGGATTTTCCGGTGGCGGCGGCAGCTTCGGCGGCGGCGGTTCCTCCCGCGGATTTTAGAAAATTTTAGTTAGGAAGTAATAAACGATGGAATGGATGTCACTTAACACATTAAGAGAAAAGTATCTTGCCTTTTTTGAAAGCAAGGGCCATTTGCGCCTTTCAAGCTTTTCGCTTGTTCCCAATAACGATAATTCTCTTTTGCTTATAAACTCAGGTATGGCGCCTATGAAAAAGTATTTCACAGGCGAGGTTACCCCTCCCTCAAAAAGGGTTACCACCTGCCAAAAGTGTATCAGAACACCCGACCTTGAGCGCGTTGGTCACACTGCTCGCCACGGCACATATTTTGAGATGCTTGGCAACTTCTCCTTTGGTGACTATTTCAAGGTTGAAGCCATTAAATGGGCTTGGGAGTTTTTAACCGTTACTCTGGAAATTCCCTCTGACAGGCTTTGGCCCTCAATTTATGAGGAGGACGATGAGGCATACGACATTTGGAAGGATATTATCGGCGTACCCGAGGAGCACATTGTTCGCCTTGGTAAGGCAGATAACTTCTGGGAGCACGGCACAGGCCCCTGCGGCCCCTGTTCCGAAATTTATTTTGACCGCGGTGAAAAATACGGCTGCGGCAGTGAAAACTGCAAGCCCGGCTGTGACTGCGACCGCTATATGGAAATTTGGAACAATGTTTTCTCCCAGTTTAACAATATGGGTGACGGTACATATACCGAGCTTGAAAACAAAAACATTGACACAGGTATGGGCCTTGAGCGCCTTGCCTGCGTTATGCAGGATGTTGACAATATGTTCGAGGTTGACACCATCCGTAATATTTTAAACAAGGTTTGCGCCATTTCGGGCAAGGAATATGGCAAGGATAAGGATGTTGATATTTCCATTCGCGCTATTACCGACCACGCAAGGGCATCTACCTTTATGATTAGCGATGGCATTATCCCCTCAAACGAGGGCAGAGGCTATGTGCTTCGCCGTATTATCCGCCGCGCAGTGCGCCACGGAAAGCTAATTGGTATTAGCGGCGCCTTCTTTATGGAGCTGTGTGATGCCGTTATAAATGAGAACAAATCGGGCTACCCTGAACTTCTTGAAAAGCGTGAGCTTATTGCCCGAGTTATAAATAATGAAGAGGCAAACTTTAACAAAACCGTTGACCAGGGTCTTAATATGTTAAGCTCCCTTACTAAAGCGGGCGGAACCCTTTCGGGGGATGATGCCTTTAAGCTTTACGATACCTATGGATTTCCCTTTGATTTAACTAAGGATATCTTAGCCGAAAAGGGAATGGATGTTGATGAGGCACGCTTTAAGGAACTTATGGAGGAGCAGAGAAACAAGGCGAGAAACGCCCGCAAATCTGCCGATGCCGAGAGCTGGAAAAGCGATGGCATTAGCTTTGATTCCGTTCCTGCTACCGAGTTTTTGGGTTACACCGAAAAAGAGTGCTCCGCTAAGGTTTTAGATATTGTTTGTGATAACGAGCACGTTACCCTTGCAGGAGAAAACACCAAGGCCGTTATAGTTCTTGATAAAACCGTTTTCTATGGAGAAAGCGGCGGTCAGGTTGGTGACACAGGCGAAATCACAGCCAATGGCTTTACCTTCAGCGTTACCGATACCAAGAAAACAGCAGGTGGTGTGTTTACCCATTTCGGAACCGTTAAAAACGGTGCCGTTTCGGTAGGGGATAGCGTTACGGTAAAAATTGATGATGAACGCCGCCTTGCCATTCGCCGCAACCACACCGCGGCCCACCTTTTGCAGGCCGCCCTTCGTAAGGTGCTTGGAACCCACGTTGAGCAGGCAGGTTCCTTTGTTAACGAAAACGTTGTCCGTTTCGACTTCACTCATTTCTCCGCTTTAACCGCTGAGGAAATTGGTGCAGTAGAAACAGAGGTTAATAAAAATATTCTTGCAGGCATTACCGTTGTGAACGAGGAAATGCCTATTGCCGAGGCTAAAAAGCTTGGTGCAATGGCACTCTTTGGCGAAAAGTACGGCGAGTTTGTAAGGGTTGTTGAAATTTCAGATAAATCGGTTGAGTTCTGCGGCGGTACACACATTGATAACACCGCGAAATTAGGACTTTTCCGCATTGTTTCCGAGGCATCTGTTGCGGCAGGTGTTAGAAGAATCGAAGGCCTTACAGGCCTTAATGTGCTTGACCTTTTAAATAAGGATAAGGCTCTTATGCTTGATACCGCAGCGGCCCTTAAGGCATCAAATGTTGCTGATATTGCCGCCCGCGCAAGACAGCTGGGCGCCGAACTTAAGGATGCTAACAAGGAAATTGCCAAGCTTGAAGCAAAGCTTGCAGGCGGCAAGGTTGAGGAAATTGTTAAAAATGCCCTTTCTGTTGGCAGCTTAAAGCTTGTTTCAGCCCTCTTTAAAGATATTACTCCCGATGAGCTTCGCAATATGGCCGAAAAGGTTAAGGGCGACCACAGCGATTTCGTTTGCGCTCTTGGCGGCGTTAACGGCGAAAAGCTTACCTTCTGCGTTACCTGCGGTGCCGATGCTGTAAAGGCAGGCGCAAAGGCGGGCGACATTGTAAGAGAAATTGCAAAGCTTGCTGATGGCAACGGCGGCGGCAAGCCCGATTGCGCTATGGCAGGCGGCAAAAATATTGCTAAAGCCGAGGCTGCCATCAGCGCGGCAAAGGATATTTTAGCAAAAATTTTAGGAGCATAAAAAATGAACGACTGTCTTTTTTGCAAAATTGTTAAAGGGGAAATCCCTTCTACAAAGGTTTATGAAAATGAGTGGGTCTATGCCTTTTTGGATATCGACCCGCAGGCTCCCTTCCACGCTATTGTAATCCCCAAGGAGCATATTAAAAGCGCCGCCGAAATAAACGGCGAAAACAGTTTCCTGGTTGCAAAGGTTTTTGAGGCTGTTGCTGAAATAGCAAAGCAGGAAAATTTGCAAAAGGGCTTTAGGGTGGTTAATAACTGCGGTGAGGATGGCGGTCAGACCGTTGGCCACATTCATTTTCATCTGCTGGCTCGCAGAAATTTATCCTGGCCACCAGGCTGATTTTTAAAGAGGTGTTTTAAATGTCTGAATTTTACAAAATGAACATTGCAGGGCTGGAGCGAAGCCTTGAAAAATTCCCTGTCAGCGATAAGCTTGATATTGCCGCATTTATCCTTTTTGGCGACGTTGAGGTAACCGTTGCGGCGGCTGCTGAGCTTTTAAAAAAAGTGCCCGAATTTGATTTTATTATCACTCCCGAGGCTAAAAGCATTCCCCTTGCCTATGAAATGGCAAGGCAGTCGGGCAAGCCTTACATAGTTATCCGTAAGGGTGTTAAGGTTTATATGCGTGACCCCGTTAGTGTTACCGTTCGTTCTATTACCACCGCTAAGGAGCAAAAGCTTTTCCTTGGTATGGAGGATGTGGAAAAAATAAGCGGTAAAAAGGTTTTAATTGTTGATGATGTTATCAGCACAGGCGAATCCTTAAACGCTGTCAGAGAGCTTGTTAGCAAAACAGGTGCCACCGAGGCTGCCGCTTGCGCAGTTTTGGCAGAGGGCGATGCAGCCGATAGGGATGACATTATCTTCCTCCATAAATTACCCTTGTTTTTTAAAGACTAATGATCATTAAAAGGCCTGTTTTATTTGCAGGCGCTCTTGTTTTGCTGCTGTCATTTTTACTCAAAATAAACCTTGGTTTGTTTTTAGCTATTGCAGTTACATTTTTCCTTTCAGCGCTTGCTCTTTCGTTTATTTTTAAAGCACAAAGGCTACAAATAATTCTTGTAGCCTTTGTTTTTCTTGTGTTCATTTTTGCGGGCAGCTTTGCAAACGGCAATGTTAATTTTGCAAGGCAGAATGCGGATAAAAACGGCAAAATAGTTGTGGCAGTAACCGGGGTAAATAAAAGCAAACACGGCTATTGGGCAACGGGTAACCTTAAAAGCTTAAACGGCAAAGGTCTTGCAGGGGTTAAAATCAGTCTTTATGTTGGAGAAAATCCAAATGGCGTTGAGCGTGGCGATAAAATAACTGCCACTGCGGATTTATCTATGACGGATAATAACAACCACAGCTTTTCTCAGAACATTTACCTTCAGGGTTTTAGTGTTAATATAACCGACCATAAAAAATGTGCAAATCCTTTGGAATTTGCTATGGGTAAGCTCCAAAACACAGTGCGCAAAACCGTTACTAATAACCTTTCAGGCAGAACGGCGCAGTTTGTTTTGGCGGTTATTGTGGGGGATAGCTCGGGCATTGATGATATAACCTACGCCAATATGCAGATAAGCGGCATTCTTCATATGGTCGTTGTGTCCGGCACCCATTTTACCACCGTTTGCGCCGCCGTTATGGTGGTTTTAGGCAGACTTTTCCCACGGCGTAAGGTTAAGGGCGTTATAACGCTCATAGTGATTTTCTTTATAATGCTGTTTTGCGGCTTTTCAATGCCGGTGGTTCGGTCCGGTATAGCCTATTTCATTTTGACTATGGCAATTTTTCTTAATAGGGAAGGGGACTCCCTCTGCGCCCTTGCCGCAACAACCATTGTTATTCTTTTCGCTTGCCCCTATGGCGCATATAGCGTGTCACTTCTTTTAACTCTGGCGGCAACCTTCGGTATTTTGGTTTTAACGCCCATAATAAATGACTTTATAAAGGTAGATAGACTGCGCCACCGTAAAATACTTTACGATGTTATAAATGTTATTGTGGTGTCCCTTAGTGCCAACATAACAACCCTGCCCATTTTAATGTACACCTTTAATAGGGTAAGCCTTGTTTCTCTCCTTGCCAATTTGCTTATTAACTATTCGGTGTCGGCGGTGCTTGTTTTGGCTCTTTGCGCAGTGGTCTCACCCTTTGTGTTTTTATCAAAGCCTCTGTTTTTAATTTCGGGAGTTCTTTCTAATTACAGCCTTTGGACTATTGATTTTTGCGCCAACCTGCCACTTTCAAGTCTTACGGTTGACGGCAAGAAAATGTCGGCAATAACCGTTATGGTTTATGCCGTTGCGGTGCTAATTTATTTTGTTTTCATAAAGCGAAAAAAGCGTGGGCGTTAACCCACGCTTTTTATTTGCATAACTGACAGGCTCCCCCTCATAAACTTGTTTTACAGGGGGAATAAGTATGAAATGTTTAGTAATAACCAAAAAGCAGTTAACCGTTTTTTGCAGTGTGGTGCTAGCGTTAGCGGTGGTGCTTTTCGGCGGTATCGGGGCATCTGCTAAAAGTGATAAAAAACTGCCTATTTACTGTGTTGAAACAACTGACAAAAAGGTGGCGCTCTCCTTTGATGCCGCCTGGGGAAATGATGATACCGAGGAGCTTATTAAAATTTTAGCCGAGTATGATGCTGTTGCCACATTTTTTGTGGTGGGCGCCTGGGTTGATAAATATCCCGAATCGGTAAAACAGCTAAGCGATGCAGGCCACCAAATTCATAACCATTCAAACACACACCCGCATATGCCGCAGTTAAGTAAAGAGCAAATGATGGCGGAAATCACCGCCTGCAACGAGAAAATTGCCAAAATAACAGGCAAAACTCCAAACCTGATTCGCGTGCCCTATGGGGATTATAACAACGCCGTTATTGAAACGGTGGAAAACGCAAAAATGTACACAGTGCAGTGGGATGTTGATTCCCTCGACTGGAAAGATACCGCCACACCCGAAAGTATTTGTAAGCGTGTGACAAGCAAGGTTAAAAACGGCAGTATCGTTCTTTTCCATAACGATGCCGAGTTTACCCCAGAAGCCCTGCCGCAAATCCTTAAAACCCTCAAAGAGCAGGGCTATCAGTTCGTTTTCATTGATGATTTAATCTTAAAGGATAATTACGAAATCAAGCACGACGGAACGCAGTGTAAAATTGAAAATGACAATTAGAACAACGGCTCCCTCTGACGAGGGAGCTGGATTTTTGCGTAGCAAAAAGACTGAGGGAGAGATTTTGAATTTTCTCTCCTTCCACCGCAAGCGGTCCCCCTTCCTCGTCAGAGGAAGGCAAAGAAAAAAACGGCTTTTAGCCGTCTTTTTTATCTTTTATATCCACATTCGCACTCATTTTTATCATCGGGTAATATTTCGCCGCAACCCATACAACGCCAAGAACCCTCTGGCACCAATAGTGGAGAAGACTCTTCAGGATTTTCATTCGCAAGCCTTTTTGCTTTTTTGGTTGCCTTTTTTATTTTTCTCTCCTCAACGAAGGGTGTTATATCAATATATTCACTCTTTTTAGTTAATGTCAAAATAAAAATACTTATGTAAAATAATAATAGTATACTTGCTCTAAAACTTTCATTCAAATAGTAAAGAGTTGAAAAAAACATATTTCCTATCCAATTAACCAAATGATTATAAGATACCCTCTGAATGAAAATTGTTATAATACAAATCGGTAATCCTAAGCGCAAAAAATTTATCCGTTTAAAGTTTGATAAAGTTCCTACAAAGCAAAAAGTGTATCCTGTAATCAGAACAATTTTTATAATCAAACTGATGAAAAGCCGAATTAGTCCATTTATAGATGCAAATGTATATTCATCAAAGCAATTTGTTATTGAAAAAATAGTGGTCAATGTAAAAATCGCAAATGATATCGGGAAAAGGAATTGTTTAATTTTATAATCTCTTTTTAATGTAACCATATACAAAAAAATTAGTATGAATGGCACTAAACCAATAAATTTTAATATTATATAATCCCATGCTTGCAACAAGATATATTTGTGTAATTCATCAAGTTTTATGCATATAATGATTATTGAAAAAATTGATACTAAGATATTTTTTATTTTACTTTTAAAAATATAACTAATCATTTAATTTCACCTCGCACTATTATAATAACATATTTCTATGATGTTTACAATCTTTACAATCTTTACTTTTGTATCTGATGTAGATTACCTTGACTGGAAGGATAATGCCACAGCAGAGAGCATTTGCAAACGGGTAACGAGTAAGGTTAAAAACGGCTCTATCGTTCTTTTCCATAACGATGCCGAGTTTACCCCCGAAGCCCTGCCGCAAATTCTCAAAACCCTTAAAGAGCAGGGCTATCAGTTCGTTTTCATTGATGATTTAATTTTAAAGGATAATTATGAAATCAAGCACGACGGAACACAGTGCAAAATTGGAAATACCAACTAAACCAAGGCTCCCTCTGATGAGGGAGCTGGATTTTTGCCTAGCAAAAAGACTGAGGGAGAGATTTTAAATTTCTCTCCTTCCACCGCAAGCGGTCCCCCTTCCTCGTCATAGGAAGGCAAAGAAAAAGACGGCGAAATTTCGCCGCCTTGTTTATTGATTAACCTAACATATCAAGTTCTTGTTGCATTTTTGAGTTAAGCTCGGTAGATATGGCCTCCCAGTTTGCAATACTTGCCAGGTTATTTGTCGAGGTGGCGCTCCACAGCATTGTTTGAATTTCCTTAATGCCAAGTGAGAAGCAAAGCACTGCTTCGCGTTTCATAAGATTTTCGTAATAATCAAGGGCATCTGCATTCCAGTTGTTGTGGGAGCCGTATAGGTCGTTTATTGCATTCGTGTAATCGTCCGAGGCATAGTGAGCAAGGATATAAGCGGTGGCGCCTTTCACGTGCTTTGCACTGGCAGGAATTGAAAGTCCACAAATATCACCTGTTTTATAAGTTTTATTAACCTTGGGGTCACGGGGGAATGGAGCAAAGAAAATTTCTCCGTTTTTAAGCATTGTTCCCAGCTTGCTGTCAGATGTCAGTTCCAATCTTTCATAATACAAGCAAATTTTGTTTTCTTTAAAAAGATTGGTATTTGATGCGCTGTTTGTTGGTGTATAGCTGGGATTTGTTATAATCGTTTTCATCATATTCATTGCTCGTGTAATTTCATTGCTTTTAACATTTGAAACAAAATTGGTTCCTGAACGCTTAACAAAATCAGTACCTGTCGAACTTGCGAAAGCATAGAGTAGATTATTACCCGATGCAAAACCGTAAATACCGGTATTTGCATTCGAAACTTTTTTAATTAGAGAAAGCATGCTATCCCAGGTCCAGGTTCCTGCTTTGTATTGTGCATCAGGCCACTGATTTTTTGGAACCCCGGCATTGGTTAGAATTTTTTTGTTAACTAAAAGGTCTCGGGTTGTGCCGATTTCGGGAATTAAATAACATTTTCCTTCCCAGCGTAGTCCGTTAATATATGCTTTATTATTATCAAAAACTTTATGGTTTAAATCAATTAGGCCATCAAGGGGAGCAAGAATACCCTTATATAGAATAGAAGGATAATCCTGATTTGAAAAGTAGTAAACATCAGGTGCTTCATCGCTCATATGCATTGAAGCGAGCTTTTGCTGTAATTCGGAATAACCATTTCCGGTAACCCAGTCAATTTTACCACCGCAAAGCTGAGAATAGCGTTGTTCATAAAGCTGATATTTCACATCGGTGGAGGAACCGGGAATGAGAACTGTAATGTTTTCTCCCATATTTTTGATTTTTTGTTGAATATCAAACTGTGAAGATGTAGGTTTACCCGAAGTAGTTGTGCTGATGGTGGGTTTGCTTGAAGCGGTAGTTTTACTTGTGGTAGAAGCAGTCGAGGTGGTTTTACTCGTGGCAGATGCGGTTGTGGAGGTCGCATTTGTAGATGTACCGCTTGAAGTTTGAGCAAGGTGCTCTTTTATATTTGCGCCGCAGTGCTCGCAAAAAGAGGCATTTTCAGTAATGGCTTTACCACAATTAAAACAGTATTTTTCTGCATTTTGCTCCTTGCCGCAAGCACAAAAAGAAGTTATCATAATAAGTGATAGCATAAGGGCTAAAAATTTTTTCACTGTTAAATCCCCTTTGAAAAACTGATATATATAAATTATAACACAATGATATTTATTGCACAATAAAAAAAAACCACCATTAAAAGCATTGCATTTTATGTAATCGGGTGGTATAATTAACCAAAGGTTACACCTTAAAAAAGAGCAAAGGAAAGTGAATTATGAATTACGGCTATTTTGACGAGAAAAATCGTGAATATGTCATCACAAATCCTGCCACACCCGGCCCCTGGGTGAACTATCTTGGCGACCCGAATTACGGCGCAATTGTTTCCAACAACGCCGGTGGCTACAGCTTTGAAAAGAGCGGCGCAAAGGGAAGAATTTTGCGTTATCATTTCAATGATGTTGATGACCCGGGCAGATATGTCTACATTCGCGATGATGCCGATGGCGATTTTTGGTCGGCCTCCTGGCTGCCTGTGGCAAAGGACCTTGATACATATAAAAACGAGTGCCGCCACGGTACCGCTTACACCGAGATTACCGCCGATTATCGCGATATAAAATCCCAGGTTTTATACTATGTTCCCCTGGACAAAACCTACGAGGTTTGGAGGGTTAAGCTTACCAACACAGGTAAGGCCAAAAGAGAGCTTTCCGTTTTCGGTTTCTGCGAGTTTACAACCGTAAGTGATTATGAAACCGACCAGGTTAATCTGCAGTATTCCCAGTTTATCACCAGAACTTACCTCCGTGAAGACCGCATTACAATGGTTTCCAACGAAAACTGCAAAACCCCCTGCAACGGCAGCATTGCGAATTACCGCTTCTTTGGTCTTGCAGGCGCACCTGTTGTAAGTGGTGATGGTGACAAAAAGACATTCTTAGGCCTTTACAACGGCTATGCTAAACCTACCGCTGTTCAAAACGGCAAGTGCTCCGGCACAATGAACTATAACTCCAACCCCTGCGGCGCTCTGCACACTAAAATTACCTTAGAAGCAGGCGAGACCCGCGAGTTTGCTTTTATTCTCGGTCAGAAAAACGAGGAAGAGGCAGCCAAGGTTATGGCATCTTATAAAGATGTTAAGGTTGTTGACAGTGAGCTTGCCGAGCTTAAAAAGTATTGGCACGCAAAGCTTGATAATTTCCGCGTTGAGACACCCGATGAAAACTTTAACGCAATGATTAACACCTGGAATGCATTCCAGTGCTTTATTACCTTCGTTTGGTCAAGAGCCGCCTCCCTTATCTACTGCGGTCAGCGCAACGGCTATGGATACCGTGACACCGTTCAGGATATACAGGGTATTATCCACCTTGACCCCGAAAGAGCAAGAGGCCTTTTAACCTTTATGCTTTCTGCCCAGGTTCATCACGGTGCAGGTCTGCCCCTTGTTAAATACACCCATAACGCAGGCCACGAGGACACCCCTGAGGATGAATCCTATGTAAGAGAAACAGGTCACCCCCACTACCGCGCAGACGATGCTATGTGGCTTTTCCCCACAGTTTATAAGTATATTACCGAAACAGGTAACCTTGCATATCTTGATGAGGAAATTCCCTATGCAAATAAGGATACAGGCACCGTTTATGACCACCTAAAGCGCGCTATTGACTTTAGCCTTAATCATTTGGCAGCCCACGATATGCCCGCAGGCCTTTATGCCGACTGGAATGACTGCCTCAGAATGGGCGAAAAGGGCGAATCAACCTTTGTTGCAATGCAGCTTTATATGGCAATGAACATTCTCTTAACCTTTGCCGAATATAAGAAGGATGCCGAATATGCCGCATTCTTAAAGGATAAATCCCAGAAGCTTTATGATATTATTCAGAAAAACTGCTGGAATGAGGACCGCTTTATCCGCGGCATTCGCGAGGATGGCGTTGCAGTAGGAGCCAGAACCGATAAGGAAGCCAGTATGTGGCTTAATCCCCAGTCCTGGGGCGTTATTTCTGGCGTTGCAACTAAGGAGCAGGCCGAAAAATCCTTAAATAATGTTCACGAAATTTTAAACACCCCTTACGGTGTATCCCTTCTTTATCCTCCTTATAAGGAGCACGCCTTCGACGGCGCTTTAATGCTGCTCTTTAACCCCTATACAAAGGAAAACGGCGGCATTTTCTCCCAGCCTCAGGGTTGGCTAATTCTCGCCGAATCCCTTATGGGCAACGGTGACAGAGCTTATGAGTATTTCTGCGAATCCTCACCCGCTTATATGAACGATAAGGCCGAAATCCGCGTTTTAGAGCCTTATGTTCACGGTCAGTTTACCGAAAGCAAGGGCTCGCCCTTTGCAGGCAGAAGCCACGTTCACTGGCTCACAGGCACCGCTTCTACCGTTATGGTAGGCTCGGTTGAGGGTATCTGCGGTATCCGCCCCGGAATTGATTACATTGAAATTTCTCCCGCTATTCCCAGCGCCTGGAAAGAAATTAAGATTAGCAAATTCTTCCGCGGCAACAATCTAAACATTGTTGTAAAGAACCCCAACGGCAAACAGGGCAAGCCCACAAAATGTATTGTTAACGGCAAGGCTATTGACGGCTGCAAGATTCCCTGCAATATGCTTACAAAGGAAACCGATATCGTTGTTGAGTTCTAATTTAAAGCAAAACAAAACCCTCTGCTCGTTTGAGCAGAGGGTTTATGTCTTTCAGATATTTATTTTAACGAAAGAGTGTCTCCAACCTTAAAGAAATCGGAAGTGGAATCAGCCTTTTGAACAACGAGCTTTCCATCGGTTGTCATTGTAAGCACCATATCATAGGAGCCTGCAAGAGTGATGGTTTCTTCGGTGAGGGTATAGGTGCCGCCACCGCCGCCACCGCCGCATACATAGTAGGTTTTACCTTTATAAACAATGGTGTCACCTTCACCGTAATCATCAAGGCCATAAGGCGCCTGACCATATTTATAACTGCCGTCTTCATTAAATGTCATAATAATGGCTGTAAGCATAATTTCTTCTTCATCGGGCTTAAAGATATAATATTCCTTGCCCTTTTTAAGGTTTTTAAGGGGATTTTTCTTTTCCTTTTCAGCGGCTAACCTGTCAGCTTCGGCTTTATCTGCGGCAGCTTTGTCTGCAGCGGCCTTATCATCAAGCTCCTTTTGTGCAGCTTCGGTTACTTTAACTTGTGCCTCAATTTTCTTTTCGGAAATAAAGGTTTTTGCAGAATTGGTGGCTGAAGTTAAAAGTTCAAGTTTTTTATCTGCTTGTTTTGTTTCAACAACATCGATGGTAACCGCTTTGTTTTCCTTTAAAAATCCATCAGTTTGGGCGGTTTCTATAACAAGATTTATGCCGTTTTCAAGTTCGCTGCCAACGAGATTTTGTTCAACCTTTTGGTAGCAGGTTTTTGCATCATCATTAACGTACTCAACGGCAAGGATTACCTTGTTGGCATCAAGATATAAATTAACTGTAGGATTGATGACAACCTGTACTACTGACACATAATTTTCGGGCTTTACAAAGGCATTGCTGCCACCTGCCTGACTGCTGTCACCTTCATTTCCGCCTTTGCCGCAGGCGCAAAGAGAAAGACAGAGTGCAAGGACTAAAAATAAAGCTACTAATTTTTTCATTTTTATCTCTCCTTAAAATTTCTTTTAGGATTTGCTAAAATAATTTTAACACAGAAAAACAAAAAACGCAATATGACAGTTGAAATTGAAAAGTTGCGGGTTTATAATGTGTATAAATAAATACCAGAGGTGTTTAATATGGAATTAAAGGGCAAAAAAATCATATTTTTGGGAGATAGCATAACCGAGGGCGTTGGCGCCTCGGCAACAGACAAGCGCTACACCGATTTAGTGGCCCAAAAAACAGGGGCTACCGTTTATAACCACGGCATTAGCGGCACCAGAATTGCAAAGCAGAAAAAGCCTTCCTATGAACCTAGTTGGGATAAGGATTTTTGCTCCCGCGTAAAGGATTTTGAAAAGGATGCCGATATTATAGTTGTTTTCGGCGGCACTAATGACTATGGCCACGGCGATGCCGACCTTGGAACATTTTCCGACCGCACTCCTGACACCTTCTATGGTGCACTGCACACCCTTTATACATATTTGTGCGAAAACTATCCCAAAGCCCAAAAGGTTATTATGACACCGCTTCACCGCGTTAACGAGGAGAGCCTTTTGTGCGACCATAATTCGGTTGTTCCCATTGCGCCTCTTAAAACATACGTTGAAATTATCAGGGAAGTGGCGGAATACTATTCTTATCCTGTGCTTGATATGTTCAAGGTAAGCGGAATTCAGCCTAACATTCAAAAGGTAAAAGAGCTGTTTATGCCTGACGGCGTGCACCCGAACGATGCAGGCTATGAGCTTATTAGCGAAAAAGTAATTGGTTTCCTTAAAACACTTTAAAAAATATTAAAAAAACACTTGCTTTTTAATTTGGCTTGTGTTATAATTTATCGGCTACCGTATGCGAAAAAACGAGTAGCAAATATATTACACACATTTCGCTCGACACGGTTAAGGTGCGCACAGCGCGTTTTCCGGCTGCCAAGGGCGAGATGGAGGAAAAACCTTAGGAGGAAAAAACATGGCAGTAGTATCAATGAAACAGCTTCTTGAAGCCGGCGTTCATTTCGGACACCAGACAAGACGTTGGAACCCCAAAATGGCTCAGTACATTTTCACTGAGCGTAACGGTATTTACATTATCGACCTTCAGAAGACCGTTAAGAAGCTTAACGAAGCTTATCTTTTCGCTCGTGACATCGCAGCAGAAGGCAAGGATATCCTTTTTGTAGGTACCAAAAAGCAGGCCCAGGATTCCGTTAAGGAAGAGGCTATCCACTGCTCAATGCCCTACGTAAACGCTCGTTGGCTTGGCGGTATGCTCACAAACTTTACAACCATCAGAAGAAGAATTGCTCGTCTTGAGCAGCTTCGCGCTATGGAAGAGGACGGCACATTTGACCTTCTCCCCAAGAAGGAAGTTATTAAGCTTCGTCTTGAAATTGAAAAGCTTGAAAAGTTCCTCGGCGGTATTAAGGATATGAAGAAGATCCCCGGTGCTCTCTTCATTGTTGACCCCCGCAAGGAAAGAATCGCAGTTGCTGAAGCAAAGAAGCTCGGTATTCCGATTATTGCTATTGTTGACACCAACTGTGACCCCGATGAAATCGACGCTGTTATCCCCGGTAACGATGACGCTATCCGCGCAGTTAAGCTTATTGCTGAAACCATCGCAGCAGCTGTTATCGAAGGCAGACAGGGCGAGCAGACCGAGCCCGCTGCTGAAACCGAAGAGGTAGCAGAAGAAGTAGCAGCAGAAGAAACCGCTGAATAATTTAGGAGGTAAAGACTTATGGCTTTTACAGCAAAAGACGTTCAGGCGCTCCGTGAAAAAACCGGTTGCGGTATGATGGACTGCAAAAAGGCTCTTACCGAAACCAACGGTGATATGGATGCCGCTATTGACTTTTTAAGAGAAAAGGGACTTGCTTCCCAGGCTAAAAAAGCTGACCGTGTTGCAGCCGAAGGCACAGTTTGTGCTGTTGTTAAGGGTAACTGCGGTGCAGTTCTTGAAATGAACGCTGAAACCGACTTCGTTGCAGGCGGCGAACCCTTCAAGGCACTGGCTGCTCGCATTACTAACATTGTTATTGAACAGGCTCCCGCTGACCTCGATGCTCTTCTTAACTGCACCGAAAACGGTCAGACTGTTGCTGAAATGGTTCAGGAGCTTTTCCTCGCCATTCGTGAGAACATCAAGGTTCGCCGTTTCGCTCGTTTTGAGGGCAACCTCGTTTCCTATGTTCACGCAGGCGGCAAAATCGGTGTTATGGTTAAGTTTGATACCGATGCCGATGCAACAAACGATGAGTTCGTTGCAATGGGCAAAAACATTGCTATGCAAATCGCAGCAATGAATCCCCTTTATCTTGACCCCGCTTCTGTTCCTGCAGAGGTTCTGGCTAAAGAAAAGGAAATCCTTATCGCTCAGATGAAGGAAGACCCCAAAATGGCAGGCAAGCCCGATGCAGTTCTCGCAAAAATCGTTGAGGGCAAAATCGGCAAATACTACAAGGAAAACTGCCTTGTTGAGCAGCAGTATGTTATCGACGGTGATTTAACCGTTGGTAAATATGTTGAGCAGGTTGCAAAGCAGCTTGGCGCTTCAATTAAAATTAACTCTTTCGTTCGCTTTGAAAAGGGCGAAGGTATCCAGAAGAAAGAGGATAACTTTGCAGCAGAAATTGCTGAAATGATTAAATAATTGATGCTTTAATGCTTTTCGGGTCTGCAAAAAAGCAGACCCGAAATTTTTTTAAAAAAGTTTCAAAAAAGTGTTGACAAATCAAAACACTTGTGGTAAACTAATAATGTTGTCCGAAAGGGCAATAAAAAGTTGGTGTTGATTGCGGTGAGGGTCCACCCGTTCCCATCCCGAACACGGAAGTTAAGCTCACTTGCGCTGAAAATACTTGGCGGGAAGCTGCCCGGGAAGATAAGTAGATGCCAACACAAAAGCACAGTCAAATGACTGTGCTTTTTATTTTTATAAAATTTCATATATGCCTTCCACTTGAGGAGAAGGTGGGTTTTGCACTGCAAAACTTGGGTAAGGTGTATAAAAATAAAGCCGTGCAAAAGCACGGCTTTTAATCTTTTACAATACCTTTGCCAGGAAATCCTTAAGTCGGTCGCATTTGGGGTTTGTGAAAAATTCTGCAGGGGGCGCTTCCTCTAAAATAACACCCTCATCAATGAAGATAACCCTGTCGGCAACCTCACGGGCAAAGCCCATTTCGTGGGTTACAACAACCATTGTCATTCCATTTTTTGCAAGGTCCTTCATAACCTCTAAAACCTCGCCAACCATTTCAGGGTCAAGGGCGCTTGTAGGCTCGTCGAAAAGCATAACATCGGGATTCATTGCAAGAGCTCTTACAATGGCCACACGCTGCTTTTGTCCGCCTGAAAGCATAGCAGGGTAGACATCTGCCTTATCGGTAAGATTAACCGTTTGAAGCAGCTCTATTGCCTTTTCTTTAGCCTCTGCTTTAATTTCGGAGAGAGGCTTTATATCCTCAGCGTTATAGGGTTTACCGAAAAACTTAAGTCTTTTAGCCCTGTTCAGCTTTTTCTTTGCCACATAGATGGGTGCAAGGGTTATGTTTTCAAGTACAGTTTTATTGTTAAAAAGGTTAAAATGCTGGAAAACCATTCCCATTTTTTGGCGGTGCACGTTAATGTCAACCGCCATATCGGCAATGTCAACGCCGTGGAAAAAGATGCTGCCGGAGGTTGGGTCCTCCATACAGTTAAGGCAACGAAGCAGTGTGCTTTTACCGGAGCCCGAAGGTCCTAAAATAACAACCTTTTCGCCTTTTTTAATGTGCAAATCAATGTTTTTGAGAACCTGTACATCCCCAAAATCCTTGCGTAGGTTACATACTTTTATCACCTTTGCGGAGACTCCTTTCCATAATTTTAATAAGCAGGCTGATTCCATAAACCAGAATAATGTAAATAATAGCCATTGCAAGGTAGGGCACCATAAATTCATAGCTGTTTGAGCCCATATAGTTAAATGCAACATAAAGGTCGGTGGCGCCTACAAAGCTGACAACCGAGGTCTCCTTAATCAGGGCTATGAATTCATTGCCAAGGGTAGGTAAAATGTTCTTAATCGCCTGGGGGATAATGATTTTCATCATTGTGGCGGGGAAGCTTAGTCCCATAGCTCTGCCGCCTTCCATCTGACCGGGGTCAACCGATAAAATGCCCGCGCGCATCATTTCCGAAATATAGGCGCCGGAATTTAGACCGAAAACCACAATAGAAACGGCCACAGAGGTCATTTTAACCCCCATAAGGGGCAAAAGAACATAATAAAACAGAAGCAGTTGCACAACAATAGGGGTGCCTCTGAAAAAGCCCACATAGAAGGTGCAAATGCCATCTAAAACGCGGGGCAGGGTCTTATATTTCGGCATAACTCTGACTGCGGCAATAATAATACCTATTAAAATGCCGATAAGCAGGCCTAAAATGGCGATTGTCAGCGTGTTTTGCAGACCCTCAAGAACAGTTTTATAACCGTTGTTATCAATAAACTGTTCAATGAAAACCTCAATTTTTCTTCCAAAATTTCCCATTATAAAGTTCCTCTAGGGTAGAGCGAATAATCCAAACTCCGTTTTTAAAAGGCGGATTTTCGCTCATACTTTGTTAAAATACTCGTTAATCCGTCAAGGATTAACTGCGTTTTGTGCCAGGGCTAAACAAAAATTCGCTCTTTTAAAAATCTTTGACCTCAAAGAGAGAAGATTTCGAGTGATTTTTATTCAGTACAGGCGCAGTAAGGCTGACGCCTTACAAGAATGAAATGGGTAAAAAGCGCCGAAATAAGCCTCTTTCAGGCGGGTTCGGATTATTTGCTCTACCCTGACTGAACAAACGCCCCGCCCGTTAGGGCGAGGTGTTTGCGAAATTCATTATTTTAATTAAATTTACTGTAATGCGTTCATTTTTTCGGTAATGCATTTTGCAGGTGCCGAGTCAATGATAACATAGTCAAGGTTGCCGTTGATAAGGTCCTGAACTGCCATAGAGCCGTTCTTGTAGCCAACGCCGTTAACGGGAAGACCGGGGAAGTCCCAATCAGCATCGCCTAAAACGTAGAACTGACCGGTGGTGCCGTTCTGATAGCCAACCTTTGTGGTATCCTTAGTTTTTGCATTAAGAATTTTGGTTACATCATCAGCGGTCTTGCAGGCATCAAATTCGGTGTTGTCGCCTGCAACGATAAGCATTTGAGCTGCGTTATAATAGGGGTCAGAGAAATTAACGTGCTCTTTTCTGTCTTCCTTAATGGTAAGACCTGCCATTGCGATGTCGCATTTGTGCTGACCAACGGAAAGGCAAACTGCATCAAAATCCATATTGCTGATAACAAGCTCTTTGCCAAGCTTCTCAGCAAGCAGGGCAGCGATTTCCATATCAAC
This sequence comes from Oscillospiraceae bacterium, assembly GCA_015065935.1. Classification (GTDB taxonomy): domain Bacteria; phylum Bacillota; class Clostridia; order Oscillospirales; family Acutalibacteraceae; genus SIG587. The sequence continues at coordinate 821 of SVPI01000004.1, read as the reverse complement.
GCCTAAATATTTGTCGCCTTCGGTGTACTCAAAGGGCTCAAATGCAGCGTTGGTTGCAACAACCAGCTGGTCCTTTGTCTCATCAAGAGGCATTGAGGTAACAGGGGTGGGTGTGCCGTCGCCAAAATACTTGTTGCAGATTTCTTCAAATTTGCCGTTGTCTTTGATTTCCTTAATGAATGCGTTAACCTGGGTGAGAAGCTCGGGCTGGTCCTTGTCAACACCAAAAGCATAATCCTCGGTGGTAAGACCGATTTCAATAACCTTTGTTGCTGCTGTGTTTCCGCCGCAGCCTGCAAAAACTGCGACAATCATTAAAACTGAAAGGGCAAGTGCTAATAACTTTTTCATTTTCTTTTCCTCCAAAAAGTAATTTGTTGATTATACTTTACCACATAGTGAATTAAAATGCAACACCTTTTGCATAAATATTTATAACTTTGTGCAAATTGTTGGTTAAAACCGAAATTAGTTGCATATTTTAGAGGTTTTAACGGATATTTATGCAAAAATCCTGCATATAAAAATATTGTCGATAAAAATTTATGGAAAATTTCAAAAAAAGGCTTGCAAAATGCTTATATATAATGTATAATAATCTAGCACTCGAAAGAGAAAACAAAATATCGCGGGGTAGAGCAGCTGGTAGCTCGTCGGGCTCATAACCCGGAGGTCGCAGGTTCAAGTCCTGTCCCCGCAACCATGGTTGGCTACCAAAATAGATGACAGCCCGAAAAACCCAGTAACCATCACGGTTTCTGGGTTTTTTCGTGTCTAAAACACCACTTGAATTTAAAAGATGCCATCCCCTAAAAATAGAT
>SVPI01000003.1 GCA_015065935.1 Oscillospiraceae bacterium | reverse complement strand
AGGCTTTAGGGACTCTTTAAGTTGGTGCGGGTGACAGGACTTGAACCTGCACGCGTGAGCGCTAGCTCCTAAGGCTAGTGCGTCTGCCAATTCCGCCACACCCGCACATATTAACTTTTGCCTTACAATTTTAACAAGCATATTCCGTTTTGTCAAGTAATGATTTTAAAAAATATATATTCCTTTTTTTACTCGTTTTGCTATAGATTTTTGCTTTTTGTTATGTTACAATTAGATAACACCTAATTTAGGAGGAATTATAATGGGTTTAATTGATTATGTAAATATAAAGCAGGGCACCGATTCGGTACAGCGTTTTTCAAACGGAAACACCCTGCCGCTGGTTCAGCGCCCCTTTGGCTTTGCTTCCTTTACGCCGCAAACCAATACTTCCCGCGGGTCTTGGTTTTATCATCCTGCCGACCATTCCTTTGAAGGCTTCCGCTTAACCCACCAGCCCTCCCCCTGGATTGGAGAGCACGGTGCCATTGTTATGCAGCCCCAAATTCAAAATCCCACTGCCGATAACTACCGTGTTTGGTCGGGAACCGACCCAAAGGCGGCCACGTTGCAACCGCACTATATGCACTACTACCTTAAGCGTTGTTTTTGTGATTACGAGCTTACTCCTACCGAGTACGGCGCTTGCATAAGGCTTAATTTCAGAAAGGATTTTGACCGTTTCTTCTCGGTTTATCCCGTAAGCGGAGAAAATGAGTTTAAATACTGTAAAGAATGCAACAAACTTTTTGTTTCAACCACCTGCGACCCTGTAGGTTCGGCCGATAAGGGAAAATTAAAGGCATATTTCGTTTTCGAATTTGAGAACGGCGCAATTGATACCGAAAACACCCTTACTGAACAAATGGACAATTTGTCTAAAGTTAATGGCACCGAAATCAGCGGCCAACGGGTTGCAATTCATTTAAAGCTTAATAAAAAGACCACCGAAATCAAAATGGCCACCTCATTTATAAGCTATGACCAGGCTCTGGTTAACCTTAAAAATGACAGTGATTATACGGATTTTGATGACCTTAAGGAAAAGAATGCCGCTATTTGGGAGGAATATTTGGGCCGCATTACCATTGATGCCGAGGAGCAGCAGCTTAAAACCTTTTACAGCTGCCTTTACAGAACCTTCCTCTTCCCCCACAAGGCCTATGAAATTTCTGAAAACGGCGAACCTGTTCACTACTCCCCCGCTGCCGATAAGGTAATTGCGGGCTACCGCTACACCGACAACGGCTTTTGGGACACATATAGAACCGTTTACGCCCTTTTAACCCTTGTTGCCCCCGAGGAATGCAAGGAAATGCTTGTTGCCTTTGTTCAGGAATATATTGACGGCGGCTGGCTGCCTTGTTGGACTGCGGGAACGGCAAAAAAATGTATGCCTTCAACAGGTATTGATGCCGTTATTGCCGATGCCGCGGTTAAAAATATGCTGGGTGATGATTGGCTTAAAATAGCCTTTGAGGGTATGGAAAAGCACGCTAATAACGACTGTGACGTTAAGGGCTACGGCCGAGACGGCTGCAGCAAATATTTAGAGTTCGGCTACGTTCCCTTTGACGCCTTTAACGAAAGCGTTAATTTAACCCTTGATGCCGCTTATTTTGATTACTGCCTTTCGGTTGTAGCCGAAAAACTGGGCTTAGAGGATAAAAAAGAAATGTACCTTGAGCGCTCAAAGAGATATGCAAACCTCTTTGACAGAAGCCATGGCTTTATGCGCGCCAAGGATTCGGCAGGCAATTTCAGAAGCGGAGAGTTCTCCCCCATTTCCTGGGGTGGAGATTACACCGAGGCGGCCGCCTGGCAGACAAGCTTTGCCGTTCAGCATGACATTGAGGGCCTTGCCGCCCTGCATGGCTCTAAAGAGGCTTTGCTTAAAAAGCTTGATGAGTTTTTTGCCACCGAGCCCGAATATTTGGTTGGCGGTTACGGCTTTGAAATTCACGAAATGACCGAAATGTCGGATGACAACTGGGGTCAATGCGCAATTTCAAATCAGCCTTCATTCCACATTCCGTTTATCTATGCCTATTTAGGTCAGCCCGAAAAGGCAAGCTACTGGGTTGAGCGAATTTGTACCGAAGGCTTTTCGGCAAATGATGATGGTTTCCCGGGAGATGAGGATAACGGTTCTACTGCTGCTTGGTACATTTTTGCAAGCCTCGGTCTTTACCCAATTTGCCCAGGAAAAGCGGAATACACCGTTACAAAGCCGCTGGTTAAAAATGCAAAAATTCTCGGCAAGCGCCTTGACCTTTCAAAGGCAGAAAATGTTATTTCCCACGATGAACTTTTAAAAAGAATGAAATAATTAATGATTAAAGCACCGAAAACCTTGATTTCGGTGCTTTTTCCTTTTAAAAAACCGTTTTTTCAAATCTTCTTATTGACTTTAAATGTTAAAAATAATATAATATATAAAATATAAATTAAAATGGAGAGGTATTTTTATGGCTTACTATTTCAATGACGTTTCCCACACCTTTAATGAGTATCTTTTGGTACCCGGTTATTCTTCTGCCGAGTGCATTCCCGCAAATGTGAGTTTAAAAACTCCTCTTGTTAAATTTAAAAAGGGCGAGAAACCCGCAATCCAAATGAACATTCCTATGACCTCCGCAATAATGCAATCGGTTTCGGGCGAAAGGCTTGCCGTTGCTCTTGCAAAGGAAGGCGGCGTTTCCTTTATTTTCGGCTCACAGTCTATTGAGGATGAGGCCGCAATGGTTGCCCGCGCAAAGAACTTTAAGGCAGGCTTTGTTGTAAGCGATTCAAACATTCGCCCCGAGCAGACCCTGGCTGATATTTTAGAACTTAAGGAGCGCACAGGTCATTCAACCGTTGCTGTTACTGCTGATGGCACTGCAACAGGCAAGCTTATGGGTATTGTTACCAGCCGCGATTATAGGGTAAGCAGAATGTCCCTTGACACAAAGGTCAGCGAGTTTATGACCCCCTTTAGTGAGCTTATCTGCGGTGACAAGAACACCACCTTGAAGGAAGCAAACAACATTATTTGGGACAACAAATTAAACGCTCTTCCCATTGTTGATGATAACGGCAACCTTTTATACATTGTTTTCAGAAAGGACTATGATTCCCACAAGGAAAACCCCAACGAGCTGCTTGATGCCGACAAGCGTTACATTGTTGGCGCAGGTATTAACACCAGAGACTACGAGGAAAGAATTCCCGCCCTTGTTGAAGCAGGCGCCGATGTTCTTTGCATTGACTCCTCTGAAGGCTTTAGTGAATGGCAAAAGCGCACCTTACAGTTTGTAAGAGAGAAATACGGCGACACCGTTAAAATCGGCGCAGGCAACGTTGTTGATAAGGAAGGCTTTTTGTTCCTTGCCGAATGTGGTGCTGACTTTGTTAAGGTTGGCATTGGCGGTGGCTCCATTTGTATTACCCGCGAAACCAAGGGTATCGGCCGCGGACAGGCTACTGCCCTTATTGATGTTTGCGCCGCAAGAGACGAATATTATGAGAAAACCGGCATTTATGTTCCCGTTTGCTCCGATGGCGGTATTGTTCACGACCATCATATGACCTTAGCCCTTGCAATGGGCGCCGATTTCCTTATGCTTGGCCGCTACTTTGCAAGATTTGATGAGAGCCCCACAAGCAAAATTGCCATTAACGGAAATTATTACAAGGAATACTGGGGCGAGGGCTCAAACAGAGCCAGAAACTGGCAGCGTTACGACCTTGGAGGCGATAAGAAGTTATCCTTCGAGGAGGGTGTTGACTCCTATGTTCCCTACGCCGGAACACTTAAGGACAATGTAGGTCTTTCCTTAAGCAAGGTACGTTCCACAATGTGCAACTGCGGCGCGCTCACCATTCCCGAGCTTCAAAAGAAAGCAAAATTAACCCTTGTTTCTGCAACAAGTATCATTGAGGGTGGCGCACACGATGTTATTCAGAAGGACACCACCACAAACGCCATTAAATAAAAGTGTTGACAAAACACACTGTTTAATGGGATAATGGATAATAGATAATAGGTGATTTTAAGTGAGAGTTATCGCTGGCATTGCGGGCGGCAGAAAAATCAGCACCCTACCGGGGCTTGACGTGCGCCCCACTGCCGAAAAGGTTAAAGAGGCAATTTTCAGTTCTATTCAGTTTGATTTAGAGGGTCGTCGTTTTCTTGATTTGTTCGCAGGCTGCGGACAGATGGGGATTGAGGCTTTAAGCCGAGGCGCCAAAAGCGCAACCTTTGTTGATAACTGTGCTTCCCATTTGAAGGTTGTTAAGGAAAACCTTAATATTACAGGGCTGGCCAACAGTGCAAAAGCGATTTGTGCAGATTATGCTTCGTTTCTTGCCACCTGCTCTGAAACCTTTGATATTGCTTTTTTAGACCCACCCTATTATGAAGGGCTGATTACCGATGCCCTTTTAAAAACCTGTCAGGTTATGAGTTCCTTTGGCAAAATTCTTTGTGAGCATCCAAAGGAAATTACATTACCTGACACTGTGAACGATTTTTACTGTTATAAAGAATATAATTATGGCAAAATTGTTATATCGGCTTATAGGAGGAAGGAAAATGAATAAATCCTTAGCCATTTGTCCGGGCAGTTTTGACCCTGTAACCCTTGGCCATCTTGATGTTATTGCCCGCGCCTCGGGAATGTTTGAAAAGGTTATTGTGGTAATTTTAAAAAATGCCAACAAAACCTATTCCTTCTCCCCTGAGGAGCGCGCCCAGCTTCTAAAAAAAACCATTAAAGATGCAGGCCTTAACAATGTTGAGGTTGATGCTTACGATGGCCTTTTGGCGGACTATGCAAAAAAGCACGGTGCCAAAATCATTTTAAAGGGTTTAAGGGCAATGTCCGACTTTGAATATGAATTTCAAATGGCACTTGCCAATAAAAAACTAAACCCGGATATTGAAACGGTTTTCATAACCACTGCGGCGGAAAATATGTATTTAAGTTCCAGCATGGTTAAGCAGATTGCAAGCATGGATGGTGACATTTCGGGCTTTGTTCCGAGTGTTATACATAAAGACATTTTAGAGCGACTAAGTAAAAAGAAAGGATGAATATAAAATGACCGTAGAAGAATTATTAGAGCAGTTTGACGAGGTGCTTGACAGCGGCGTTAAAATTCCCGGCAAAAAGACTATCGTTGACATTGAGCAAATCCGCGCAGTTATCGACGACATCCGTCTTAATATCCCCAGCGAAATCAAGCAGGCACGTGGCATTGTTGCCGACCGTGCTGAAATCATCACCAATGCAAAACGTGAGGCCGATGGCATTATTAATGCCGCAGAGGAGCGCGCAAAGGCAATGGTAGCACAGGAAGAAATTACAAAGTTAGCTCAGGCAAAGGCTTCTGAAATTATTGCTAATGCTCAGGCAAAGAGCCGCGAAATGAAAAAGGCTGCTCAGGATTTTGTTGATGACATTATGCGCCGTGCAGACGAAGGCCTTACCGCAAACCTCGGCGAGGTTAGAAAGACCCGCGCTGCTTTAAAACAGCAAATGCCTGTTTCTAAGAACGACTAATTAAAAACTTGATTTTTTAAACCCCGCAGTGTTGCTGCGGGGTTATTTTTTGCCTTTTTGGAAATAATAACTCAAAAAAGGCGGTGCTTAAAACGGAAAAATTACTTGAAAATTTTGAAAACACACTTTTAAAATCTACGCTCAGTGAAAACCTTACACTCATTAAGGAAATTTTTAAAAAGGATGACATTTTACGCATAAGAGAAATTGAAACAGGCGGTGCTCATCCCATTCGTGCCGCCGTTTTCTTTATGGATTCAATGATAAACACCCTGGTTTTAAACGAGTCAATTATTAAACCACTGCTTCTTTGCAAGTGCGATAGTGAAAAAAATATTACCGATTTTGTGACTCGACGTGTGCTTTTTGCTGCCGAGATTAAAAAGCATAACGCCCTGGCTCCCTTACTTCGAAACCTGCTTTACGGCGACACCATTGTGCTTTTTGATGGCTCAAATGAAGGGCTTAGCATTAACACAAAGGGCTGGCGCACAAGGGGTATAAGCGAGCCCGAAAACGAACGGGTTTTGCAGGGCCCCCGCGAAGGCTTTGAGGAAGCTGTTATGCTTAATGTTGCCCTGCTTCGCCGAAGGCTTCCAACACCCGATTTTTGTGTTGAAACCCTAACGGTTGGGAGGCGCACCGACACCGGTGTTTTTATTTGTTATCTTGATTCGGTTGTAAATAAAGGTGCCCTTTGCGCACTTAAACAAAGACTTAAACAAATTAATATTGATGGTGTTTTGGATAGTAACTATATAAACGAGCTGATAAACGAGCATCCTAATTCCTTGCTTAAAACCGTGGGTAGCACCGAGCGCCCCGATGTTGCCGTTGCAAGAATTTTAGAGGGTAGAATTGTGGTTATGGTGGACGGCACACCTGTGGTGCTTACCCTTCCCTACCTTTTTAGTGAAAATTTTCAGGCGGATGATGATTACTACACAAATCACTTTTTAGGCACTTTAGGTCGACTACTTCGCTACCTTTGCTTTATTCTTGCAATAAGTGTGCCCGCCGTATTTTTAAGCCTTATAACCCACCACACCGACCTGCTTCCAACCTCCTTTTTAATAAGCATTTGTTCAGCCAGAAACTCGGTTCCCCTTTCTTCACTAGTTGAGTGTGTACTGCTTATTTTAATTTTTGAAATTTTAAAGGAAACAGGGCTTAGAATGCCACAAGGGGTAGGGCATGCGCTAAGCATTGTAGGTGGACTTGTTGTAGGGCAGGCGGCGGTTGAAGCGAGAATTGTAAGTGCACCAATGCTTATTATCATTGCCCTTTCGGGCATTGCAGGATTAATGCTCCCACGGCTTCGTGGGGTAATTTTCTTTTCTCGCCTGGGCCTTGTTATTCTCTCCCACTATTTAGGGCTTTTAGGCTTTTTTGCAGGCATTGCGGCACTGCTTATTCACATTTTATCCCTTTCCTCTTTTACTGTAGATTACACCTCATCCATTATAAACCCCACTCTCCAAAGCCTTAAGGATACGCTGATAAGAACTTCTTGGCGGAATATGTTAACCCGACCTGTGAAATTGAGCAAAAACAAAATAAGGAAGAGTGAAAAATGAAAAGAATAATGCTTATTTTAATTTTGCTTTTAACCTTTCTTTGTGGCTGTAATAGACCTTATTACGAGCCCGAACAAACCATTATAATTTCGGCAATCGGCATTGACCCTGCAGAAAGCGGTATTCTTTTAACCCTTGAAACGGTTGACACCTCTACCCCTGAGGGCGGACTGGAATATTCCAAAAAAATTTTAAAAACCAGCCAAAAGGACTGCAAAAGTGCATTTTTGTCCCTTCAAAAATCCCTTGGTAACAGGCTTTCTGCCGAACACTGCGCCCTTGTTATTAAGGGAAAGGGGCTAAGTGAGGAATTGCTTTATGAAACCCTTATATATCTAAGAGATGAGCAAAATTTAAGCCAAAACACAAAAATTGTTTCAAATGAAAATGGTGGAAAAATGCTACAGCTTAAAAGCCGAACAGGCCAAGCTGTAGGCTACGATGCCGTTAAAATTCTTAATATGCAGGAAAGCAAAAGCGACCTTTTAAAATGCAACCTTTATTCGGTTTTAAGCGCACTGCACGGCGGTGCTCCTTTAACCCTTCCCTTTTTTGAAACCGAGGATGATAATTATTTTTTAAGGGGGCAATACAATGAATAAGACCGTTCCCACAAAACTTACCTGCGCTCTCGTCGGCCTTTTTGCCCTTGGAAACGCCACCATTTTTTTACCGAAGGAGGCCGGTGGCGGCGGTGCCTTTTTAGGACTTGCTTTAAGCTTTTTAATTGGCTTTATACTGTTGCCTATTCTTAGAAATTTTAACCACACAAACCTTTTTTCTAAAAAGACGGGGAAAATTGTTGCCGTTTTTTTGTGCCTTTTTGCGCTAATTTGCGCCACAAATTCAGCAGCCGATTTTTCCCTTGTTGCAAACAAAAAAATTTTAAGCAGTGAAAATTATTTTATTTTTTCACTCATTTTTTCCGCTCTTGTCTTCTTTCTTTTAAGGGCGAAAAAGCAGGTTATCTTTAAAATAAGCCTAATTTTTTTGGTGCTGATAATTTTTTCACAGCTGGTGCTTTTCCTGCTTTCAGGAAATCAGTTTAACCTAAATAATTTAAAGGGTCTTGGTTTTTCTGGCACCCTTTCGGGGTTGCTTTTTTTCTTTGCGAAATGCATAGCACCAATGCTGCTTTTACCATTTATTATAAAAATGGAAAAAAGCACCCCAAAGGGTGTTGCCCTTGGAATGCTTTTTGGCTTTTTACTAATATTGTTTCCCCTTTTGCAGGTTATTTTAATTTTCGGTTTCCCCTATAGCGCAAGCCTTGATTTTGCCTTTCTATCGGTTTTAGATACCGTTTCTTTGGGGCTCAAATTCAGCCGCCTTGAGGGGCTTGCATATATAATTTTCTTTTTTGGCTCACTTATTAAGTGTGCGGTGTGCCTTATTTGTGCAAAGGAAATATTAAACCTTGCATTTAAAAAACAAATAAAGCACCTGCCGCTTGTTCTTTCGATAATTCTTTTTATAGTAATAATTTTTAGCCAAACCGTTGTAAAATTCGGTGCCCTTTTAAATTGGGTTATTACCATTTTTGCCCTTATATTTATCCTTGCGGCTGTCCTTTTAAAAAGTCATACTCATTTCCAATGTAAAACCAGGTAACAGGCCCAACAGCACCTGTAGGATCAAGGCCGTAAAGGCTCTGAAAGGTTCTGACGGCCTCTGCCGTTGCGGGACCAAAAATACCATCAACCGAGATTTTGGGGATTTGCGGAATATTATCGGCAATGAAGGATAAATATGTTTGCAAATCTCTCACATCATCGTTTTGCAAACCCTCTGACAAGAAGTAACCGGGATACGCCTTGGCAAGGCCACTGCTGTAATCGGCAGGAAGCGAAGCTCTTGTGTCATTATAAACCGAGCGCAACTTATTCCAGGTTGCTTCATCAACAACGCCCGTAACATTAAGTCCGTAAAAGGTTTGAAAATTGCGAACGGCATTTTCGGTATTAACCCCAAAAACCGAATCGATAGGAAACACATTAAGTGAAGGATTAAAATATGCTATAACATTAAGGTAATACTGAACTGTTGTAACCTCAACGCCACTATCCCCTGTTTTAATATCACTGCCAAAGGGAACGCTGGCTTCATCAATGGTAACACCAAGGCTATCAAGCTCAGCAAGGCGTTTTACACCCACATAATACCGCTTTATTTTGTACCATGTGGCAGAATCAACCACACCTGTTACAGGCAAAAAAAAGACCTCCTGAAATTTTCGTACGGCGTTTTCGGTTTGCACATTAAAAATTCCGTTTAATTCACTTATTCTCGGTATTGCGGGATAGTTCCTTGCTATGGCGTTTAACTGCACCTGTAAAATGCTCACATCGTTTCCCGCATCTCCAAGGCGAAGTGGGGTACCGGGGTAGGATGAATCAATATCGGCAACAGGCACATTTTCCACAATGTTAATATCGTTGCCGTAGTAATTTTGCAAAATGGCATAAGGGGTTAAGCCCTGCTCAGCAAGGGTAACTGTGCCCCATTGTGAAAGGCCATCGCAGGTTGAGGTAGTGCCGTTGCAAAACTGTGTAAAAAGCGGCTCAACCGAGCCCTGGCGCACCACATAGCTATCAAAAATCTCATCAACGATTTGGGATATGTTCTCAAAAACGCTTCTATCCCGAACATAAGCCTGGTCAAAGGCGGTTGTGTTGGTTATATCAAAATCATAGCCGCGGGAAGGATACCATTCGGTGTAAATTCGGTTAAGGGCAAAGGAAATAATTGCATAAATGTTTGCTCTTAGCGCATTTTCAGGCCAGGTGGGATAAATTTCACTGGATGCCACATTTTTTATATACTCGGTAAAGGGCACGGTAATGTTTTCGGCGGCGGCGGAAGGAGGACCTAGGTGCACCGTTATCTCCTCGGGAATTTTAGGGTTTAAAATCATTTTATCACCTCAAAGCTCGTATGTGTTTTGTGTGTCGTAATTCGTACCGCTGCTACCATTTTCCGCCGAATTTGACAGCATATCAACCGTTTGCAGTGAGGTTACACCATCAAAAATCGGCACCGATTTTATTCTTGTTGTTTTAAAGCCCGACCTTGCAGCCTCAATATCATAAAGGCTGAAGGTGGCGGCACCGCTCTGGCTTGGAGACTCTGATAAAATACGGCGTGGAGCAGGAAGCGACAAAACGGCCGTGTGACCGTTTTCATCGGTTCTAAGTGTCGAAACAAGGGCACCGCTTTCATTTTCATAAACCCTTACCTCGCCACCGCTTAGGGGAAATGCACCCCTTGCAGTTGTTAAAATCACAATAAGGCTACCCTGCCCTGAACTACTGTCATCAGTAGGATATTGGGGCAAAGGGGCGGATGCCATAACACTTTTTGAATACATTTTAAGCATTTCATTTTTATAATCCTCAATTGATTTTTTAATCATAAAAAAACACCCTCTCATACCAAGGTATGAAAGGGTGTTAAATTTTGTTATTTTATTGTATTTTTGATTTCTTTCTCACATCTTCCTGAACAATGTAATAAATTGTTGCAGCCGTGGGAACGCCAAGCAACATTCCCAGAACGCCCATAATTCCACCGCCAATGGTAACTGCGGCAAGAACCCAAATTGCGGGAAGACCCATTTTAGAGCCCACAACCTTGGGATAAATAAGGTTACCCTCAATTTGCTGTAAAACGATTATGAATATAAGGAAAAACAGTGCTTTTACAGGTGACACCATTAAGATTAGAAACGCACCAACAATTGCGCCAATATATGCACCTGCAATGGGAATAAGCGCTGTAAAGGCAATAAGGGCGCTTATCATAGGAGCATAAGGAAGCCTTAAAATGAACATACCCACCATACAAAGAACACCCAGAATCAGTGCTTCAATGCACTGACCTGAAATATAGTTATGAAAACACCTTTGGGCAATGCTCAGAACGTACTTAATTTTGTCATACCAGGTATTTTTAAGATAAATTCCCATGGTGCGGTTTATCTGCTCTCCAAGCTTTTCCTTTGAAAAAAGAATGTAAACCGAGAAAATAATGCTTAAAAATGTGGTAACAACACCCGAGAAAACCGAGGTTACAATGTTAACGGCAACGCCTAAAACATCACCAAAGCCGCCTGTAACTGCCGAAACAATTTTATCAATTTGTGTTTTAAAATCAATGCCTGATAGCACATTAATAACATCGTCAGAAAGAATTTCGGTTTTATCAAACCAGGCAACGGTGTTTTGAAGGGCTGTGGGAAGCTGCTGAATAAGCATTTCAATAGCCGAAATAAGCTGAGGCAGAATAAGCCACAAAACAACGGTTATAATTGCCGCAAGGGTTAAAAAGGCAAGTAAAATTGAAATAGGCCTTTTAATGGCTATAAAAAACTTCTTTTTGGGGTTTTTAAAAATATGTCGTTCGTAAAAGTTCATTAATATGTTAAGAACAAAGGCAATGGCGCAACCTATAAAAATCGGTGAAGCGGCACCTAAAATTTTAACAAAAAGGCTACCGAGCCCCGGTAAAAAAGAAATGCACAAATAAAAGATAAGTGCGGTAACCCCAACCCTAAAACAAGTTTTCCAATCAATCTTCATTTTTATCTCCAATAAATTTATTTTTTATTTTTGAAAGGCGATTTCTGACCCTCGCCCAATTCTTTTTTAAAAATTTTGAAAAGGGATTGCAATGGACCCACACGTAAAATTTATATGCCGTGCTTTGACAGCTGATTTCTTTTCCGTTTTTATTAACCGAAACTAAAACGCCAATGATTTGCTCATCACTTATTCCCTTTTCTTTTCCATACTGATTATCCCCAGACATTACATAGCTATGAGGCATAACCTTTATAACTCTATGGAGCACAAAGCCGCCGTTTTCCCTGCGATAAAGACAGGCATCATACTTTTGAAGTCTGCCCGCGGGCTTTTTAATGGTAACGCTGTCCCTTCCGCCGACAATTATAGGCAGCATACTTATTCCCTCGGGAATGAAGGAGACCTTACCATCAACACTCAGCATTTCCTCAATAACAGGCAGCATCTCGCTTAAATGAACTTTAGGCATAATCACCTGTCCTTTTCATTGTGTTGTAGGAAAGCAGTGCCGCCTGCCTACTTATGTTACAGCCCATTTTATAAACAGGAACATTTGAGAGAATGTCATCAAGAAGCTTTAAAAACTTATCAAGCTTTTCTTCACTTAACTGATGAATTGTTTGCCTCAAAACAGGCACAATTGCCTCCTCGGCTGAAATTTTTTCTATAACATTTTCCTCACTTCTGTAAAGAAAGCAAATTCCGCCAAGCTTCACTCTTTCATTAACACTAAGGTCTTCCTTGCCGCTAAATGGGGTACCGTAAACAAAAAGCTCGTTATTTATTTTCCTTATTGCCGGCTTATCATCATTTATAATATAGGCGCCTTCAATATGCTCACACCAAAGGCGGGTGTGGGTTGATTTGCCTGTGCCCGAATCGGCAGAAAAGAGGTAGGCATAACCATCCTTAACAACACCCGAGGCGTGTAGCATTATGCCGCCAAAATCAATAAGGCCCTTGTAAAAATTGCCGCCTGCACGGATATATTCTGCCGTTTCCTCGGTGAAATTCGGGTAGCGCTTTAAGGATGCGGCGATTTCCCTTTCGGTCACCTTAACGGTAATATCGGCTGCACTATTAAGTTGTGAACAATCCTCATAGGCAGCACATTGCTTTAAAAGCCTTTCGCTTTTAACCTCAATGTCAACCTGCAAATCGGCAATTTTAAGTCTTTTCATCGGTTTACATTCCTAAAAATATTATAAAACAAAATGCGGCAACTAAATTTTCAAAGTCGCCGCATTACTTTTTTATTAGATGGAAATTTCATGAGCGATACGGTATAAATCGTAATCAAATTTTCTTTCCATTGAAAGGGCTTCGTAAATATCGAAGTCAACAATTTTGTTATCAGTAAAGGAGATAACACGGTTACCAACACCCTGAACAAGCAGTTCAACTGCGGCATAACCCATTCGGCTTGCCATAACACGGTCGCGAACGGTGGGACGTCCACCACGCTGAACGTGGCCAAGAACTGTTGCGCGGGTTTCAATACCGGTTTTATCCTCAATTTCTTTAGCAATGTATTTTACCTTGCCAATACCCTCAGCAACAACAATGATAAAATGCTTTTTACCGGTTTTCTTGGTTTTCAGCATTCTTTCAACGATTTCATCTACATTGTATTCAACCTCAGGCACGAGAATCGAAACTGCACCAACGGCAATACCTGTTCTAAGCGCCAGGTAACCTGCACCGCGGCCCATAACCTCAACAACACTGCAACGAGCGTGGGACTGTGCAGTATCACGCAGGCGGTCAACCATTTCCATTACGGTATTCATTGCGGTATCAAAGCCAATAGTGTAATCGGTTGAGGCAATATCATTATCAATGGTTGCAGGAATGCCAACACAGGGAACGCCATGTAAGGATAAATCGCGAGCGCCGCGGAAGGTTCCGTCACCACCAATGGTAACAATGCCATCAATACCGTGTTTTTTACAGGTTTCAACAGCCTTCATAATACCTTCTTCGGTTTTGAATTCGGGGCAACGTGAGCTGTAAAGAACTGTGCCGCCTCTATGAATAATTTCAGAAACGGAACGAAGGTTGAAATCAACAATTTCACCGTTTATAAGGCCGGTGTAGCCACCTACAATACCAACGACCTCAACGCCCTTATTAAGAGCAGTACGAACAACGGCACGAACAGCCGCATTCATACCCGGGGCGTCGCCGCCGCTTGTTAAAACACCAATTTTTTTAATACCCATTTAATAATCACTCCAAGGAAATTGCAATAAAAATATTATATACTATAACTTTAAATTATTCAACTGATTTTACGTTATTTTTTCCAATAATTTCGGCAATTTTTTCTATTTTCGGGTCTTTTTCGGAAAGCCACATATTTTGTGGAGCGCAAAAACGCTTATTATCCGACATTGTACAGATATAAACGGGCATATTTCCGTTTGAGCCCTGCAACAAAGCCTTAATTTTTTGAAGCGGCTCGCAATTCATATCCAAAACCCTTATATAAATGCCTCTTTTAATCTGCTTTTTTTCAGCATTAATTTTACCAAGATTTTCGGGAACAGGCTCAAGTTTTTCACAAATAAGCTCTCTGACCCTTTCATCGGAATCGCTGACCTTTGCCGTTAAAATAACAGGCTTTTGCTCAACTAAAAGGGGTCTGAATTCGTTATAAACCTTTGAAAAACAGGTTACCGAAATACTGCCTGTTATATCTTCAGCCGTGGCAGAGGCGAGAATGTTTTTATTTTTAAGGGTTCTAACCTTAATTGATGAAAGCATTACAAGTGCTCTCACCCTTTTATTATCTGCATTTTCATCACCGATAATCTCGCTAACGGTGAGAGTTCCAATTTTTTTAGAAACACCCTCAAACCTTGCCATTGGGTGGCCTGTGAGATAAAGCCCTGTGGCCTCCTTTTCCATCATAAGCAGCTCAGCAGTTGGAAGTTCCTCTAAAACCGGAAACTCAAATTCGCCGACCCCGCCTTCTGTATCAGCAAACAAATCCATTTGACCGCCTGAAGTAAAGCGCCGCTCATTATCCACCGCTTCGATAATTGCATCCATAGCAAAAAGCATTTGTCGGCGGTTGGCGCCAAGATTATCAAGTGAACCGCTTTTTATAAGACCTTCAAGGGCGCGGCGGTTAAATTCCCGCGATGAATTGCGAACGCAAAAATCGTAAGGTGAAACATATTTTCCGCCTGTCTTTCTCTCGGCTATAAGATTTTCAATAACTGCTCGACCCAGGTTTTTAACGGCTAAAAGGCCAAAGCGAATGCCATCGCTTGTGGCTGTAAAGGATTCATTGCTTTCATTTACACTGGGCGGCAAAATCCTAATGCCCATACGCTTGCATTCGGCAGTGTATTCCGCAACCTTATCGGCATTTTCAAGCACGCTTGTTAAAAGAGCCGCCATATATTCCTTGGGATAGTGGCATTTAAGATATGCCGTTCTATAGGCAACCACAGCATAGGCGGCAGCGTGGGATTTATTAAAGGCATAGGAAGAAAATGCCGACATATCCTCAAAAATTTGCCTTGCGGCATTTTCACTTACCCCGCGGTTTATTGCGCCCTCGCACAGAACATTGCCGTTTTCATCCTTTTCGCCGTAAATAAAGGCCTTTCGTTCCTTTTCCATTACATCGTGCTTTTTTTTGGACATAGCACGGCGAACAATATCAGCCCTTGCCATTGAATAACCCGCAAGATTAACGCAAATTTGCATAACCTGCTCCTGGTAAACAATACAGCCATAGGTAACCCGCAAAATTGGCTCTAACAGCGGGGTTAAATAGGTTACATCGTCACTGTTATAGCGGTTGTGAATGTATTTTGGAATTGAATCCATAGGACCCGGTCGATAAAGGGAAATAATAGCGATTAAATCCTCAATATTCTGAGGCTTAAAGGAGCGCAGCGTGCTCTTCATTCCGCCTGATTCAAACTGAAAAACCCCATCGGTAAGGCCCTTTCCGAAAAGCTCCAACGTTGCCTTATCATCCATAGGAATTTTTTCAATATCAAGGTGCACACCCCTTTCACCGAGGGCTTTTAGGGTGTCATCAATAACGGTCAGGTTGCGAAGACCTAAAAAGTCCATTTTAAGAAGACCGAGTTCATCAAGGGCGGTCATTGTAAACTGTGTTACAACCGAATCGTCATTTTTAGAAAGGGGGACATACTCGCTTACCCTTTTATCGCATATAACAACACCTGCGGCGTGGGTTGAAGCATGGCGAGGCATTCCTTCCACTTTCATAGCCATATTAAGGAGGGTTTTAACCTGTTCATCAAAATCATAAAGATTTTTAAGCTCTTTGGAAATTTCAAGAGCCTTTGCAATGGTCATTCCAATGCTGTAGGGAATAAGCTTTGCAACCTTATCGCAAACGCTATAGGGCACATCCATAACCCTGCCCACATCACGAACAGCCGCCTTTGCCGCCATTGTTCCAAAGGTTACAATTTGTGCTACATGGTCGGCACCGTACTTTTCAATTACATAATCTATAACCTCTTGGCGCCTTACATAGCAAAAATCAATGTCAAAATCGGGCATTGAAACGCGCTCAGGGTTTAAAAAACGCTCAAAAAGCAGGTCATATTTAACAGGGTCAACACCTGTAATGCCAATGCAGTAAGCCGCAAGGCTACCTGCGCCCGAGCCTCTGCCGGGACCCACAGGAATACCCTTTTTCTTAGCGAAATTAACAAAATCCTGAACAATAAGATAATAATCCACATAGCCCATTTTGGAAATGACTTCAATTTCATAATTTAGGCGGTCAATTACCGTTTGTTCGGGGCTATCACCATAAATTTTATAAAGACCCTCGTAGCATTTATTCTTAAAATACTCCTTGTGGTCAACATTTCCAATATCAAAAACAGGAAGCTTTATTTTTCCAAACTCAAATTCCACATTGCAGCGCTGGGCAATTTTTACAGTATTCTCCATTGCTTCGGGTACATTACCGAAAATCTGCCCCATTTCTTCAGCAGATTTAAGATAAAACTCGTCAGTTTCAAAGGAAAGACCGTTTTCCTCGCTTAATTTCTTGCCGGTTTGCACGCAAATAAGCACCTTTTGCATTTGGCTATCTTCCTTGTCCACATAGTGAACATCATTTGTGGCAACAAGGCCTATTCCTGTTTCCCGTGCAATGCGAATAATTTGAGGGTTAATTCTTTGTTGTTCGGCAAGACCGTGGTCCTGCAGTTCTAAAAAGAAGTTGTTTTGACCGAAAACATTTTTAAACCACAGTGCACTTTGCTTTGCCGCCTCATAATTCCCCTTTGAAAGGGCGCGGGGAATTTCTCCTGCAAGGCAGGCTGAAAGTGCAATAATTCCCTCGTGATACTGCTCTAAAAGCTCTCTATCTACGCGGGGTTTTGAGTAAAAGCCCTCGGTAAAGCCAAGGGACACCATTTTAATTAAATTTTCGTATCCCTTTTGGTTTTCGCAAAGAAGCACAAGGTGGGTGTATTCGCTGTCAAGGAGTTTTTCTTTTTGAGTTCTGCTTCTGGGCGCTACATAGACCTCACAGCCCACAATAAGCTTAACTCCCGCCTTCTTTGCCGCCTTATAATAATCAATTACACCGTACATTACACCGTGGTCGGTTATGGCAACCGCACTTTGGTTTTTCTCCTTTAAAGCCGCAAAAAGCCTACCCGAGCGGCAACAGCCGTCAAGCAGACTATATTCGGTATGGAGATGAAGGTGTACAAAATCCATTAGTCTTTATTTTTCTCCTGTGCAATTTCTATAATTCTTCTAAAACGATGGTTAAGACCTGAACGGGTTATGGGCTCGGATGAAATTCGGCAAAGCTCGGTTAGCGATGCCTCAGGGTTTTCTTTTCTAAGCTTTATTGCCGAAACAAGCTCGGGCTCAAGGGATTCGGCAATACCCTTTTTTTCAAGAATTTCAATGGCGGCACGCTGCTGAATTGCGGCATCAACCGCCTTAAAAATGTTAGCCGTTTCTCTATTACTTATGCGGTTGATTTTATTACGCATATCCTTATAAATTTTTGACTGCATTATAAGAATTGCGGCATTTGTGGCGCCAATTACGGTTAGAAATTCCTCAATAACATTGCTGTCCTTAAGGTAAAGCACCGTGGCGCCTGCCCTGCTTGAAATTTTAAAATCAATACCTAAATCGGTGCAAAGGTCTAAAAATTCTTTACAAATAAGCGGGTTTTTAAGGCCTATTTCAAGTCTATAATCCTTTTCAGGGTCGCTAACCTGACCTGCCGCCAAAAAAACGCCGCGCAAAAAGGCGTGAACACAGCATTCCTTTTTTAGAATTTCGCCGCTGATAAAATCAATATCCGCTCTATATCCAAAATAGGAAACAATTTTTTCGGTTTCCTCGCTATTTTTATAGCAGATTTTATAGTTAACCTTTTTTTCGCCGCCACTGCTAATTACGGAATAAATATCAAAAAACTTTTTAATTCTGGCGGCAAAACGGTGGCAAACAGCCTCGTTTGTGGTTTGAAAATTTATCTTTTCTAAACCGAAACTGCGTGAAAAAAGCAGCATACCGTAACACTCTGCAAGTGCACAGCAGCCTGATTGCCTTAATTCACACAGTTCGTTTTTTACATCAACAGAAAATGACATTTGTCTATTCCCTACCAATAAAAATTACTTCGGGTTCAAGGGTGACACCTGTTTTCTGAAAAACGGTTTCCTGAACCTTTTTAATAAGGCAAAGCACATCGCTTGCGGTAGCACCGCCCTTGTTTATAACAAAGCCTGCGTGCTTAACGCTAACCTGGGCACCGCCAACCGAAAAGCCTTTTAGCCCACACTGCTCAATAAGGGTTCCTGCAAAGTGACCCTCGGGGCGCTTAAAGGTACTGCCTGCACTGGGAAATTCAAGGGGTTGCTTATCCTTTCGGCGCTTCATAATTTCGGTCATTGAAGCCTTTATTTCCTCGGTGCTTCCCTTTTTAAGTTTAAACACCGCTTCTAAAACGGTGGCACCGTTTTTCTGAAAAGCACTGCTTCTGTAGGAAAGGCAAAGTTCATTGCCGAAAAGGGTGAAAATTTCACCATTTCGGCTTACCGCCGTAACGCTTTCGAGAACATCCTTCATTTCACCGCCGTAGGCGCCTGCGTTCATAAAAACTGCGCCGCCCACACTGCCGGGAATTCCAAAGGCAAATTCAAGACCCGATAGCCCCTCGTTTGCGGCAAATGTGCAAAGGGTGGCAAGGTTTGCGCCTGCACCTACAGTTATCTTTTCGCCGGAAACGGTCATTTTATTTAAATCTTCAAGGCAAATCACAACACCCTCAATGCCCTTATCGGAAACCAGCAGATTGCTTCCCTTGCCGAGAATGGTAATGGGGGCATTTTCCGCCTTGCAAAGGTCAAAGACTCTAGTGAATTCCTCAGTACTGCCAATGTTTACAAAAACATCAGCCGCACCGCCGATTTTAAAGCTTGTGTGGCGGTGCATAGGCTCATTCTCGAGGAAATTTATGTTTGCCTTTTTAAACTCACTTTTTAAATGGTTTAAATCGTAAATCAAAAAATCACTACCTGTAAAGTTTATCGAGGAATGCGGCGCCAATAATGCCTGCATCGTTGCCTAAAGCGGCAACTTTAACAACGGTTTGTTTTTCAATATTCTTGGAATAGCGTTCATTTGTAACAAGTTGGGTAATAGGCTTTGTAAGAACATCGCCCTCTTTTGAAATGCCGCCACCAATACATAATACTTCGGGCTGGAAAATGTTTATTACATTTGTAATGCCAATGGCAACATAGCGAAGGTACTCCTTCACAACCTTTATACCCGATTCATCATTTTCACGCATTGCATCAAAGGCGGTTTTTCCGTTTACACGGTCAATATCGCCGTCACAAAGCTTCCACATTACACTTTCCTTATTAGCCTTCATTTCGGCCTTGGTTTGGCGGATAAGTGCCGTTGCCGAAGCATAGGTTTCCCAGCAGCCCTTTCTACCGCAGGTACAAGCTTCCCCATCAACAACAATAACGGTATGGCCAAGCTCACCGCCTGCATTATTTGAGCCGGAGAAAATTTTACCATCAATAATAATTCCACTGCCAACACCTGTACCAAGTGTAATGGCAACAAAATTCTTGCAGCCCTTGCCTGCGCCTGCTAAAAGCTCGCCATAGGCAGCAGCGTTAGCATCGTTTTCAATGTAAAAATCAACGCCAAGGCGCTCCTTCATCATTGCGCAAAGAGGCAGGTTGCTGAATTTTAAATTGTTAGAGGTTGCAACAATACCCTTTGAGGGAATTACAGAACCCGGGGAGCCTATTCCCATTGCCGTAATTTCGCTAATGTCAATACCTGCATCCTTAATTGCCATGCGAGCAGCATTTGCCATATCATCGGCAATTTCATCGTTTGAACGGTGGGCACCTGTTTTTACCTTTCCTGTGCCGATAATTTTATAATCCTCATCAACAACACCTGCCGCAATATTGGTGCCGCCTAAATCTATTCCTAATCTGTACATTTTAATTTCTCCTTTTAGAACGCTTTAACCTGTGTTTCTCCTGCAGGCTTCATATCATCAGACATACCGAGGCGAGAGAGCAGGTCCTCTGCCGCGTTGTAGCCAAGCTTTTTCTGGCGATTGTTCATTGCCGCAACCTCAATAATAACGGCAAGGTTTCGACCGGGCTTTACAGGAATTGTAACCGAGGGAATTTCCAAATCCAGAATATTGGTGGTTTTGTTTTCAAGACCCATTCTATCATAAACCTTGTTAACATCCCAGGGCTCGAGATTAACAATCATATCAATTTTCTCGGTGAGTTTTACCGCGCCCACACCGAAAATTCGGCTGGCATTTATAATGCCTATACCGCGAAGCTCAATAAAGTGGCGAATATTATCGGGGGCTGTACCAACAAGGGATTTGCTGGAAACACGCCTGATTTCAACCGCATCATCGGCAATAAGGCGGTGGCCGCGCTTAACAAGCTCAATGGCTGTTTCACTTTTACCAACACCACTTTCGCCGAGAAGCAAAATACCTTCACCGTAAACCTCAACCAAAACACCGTGGCGGGTAACCCTCGGAGCCAGCTGGACATTTAAAAAGGCAATGAGCGCAGAGGTAAATTCCGATGTGGAATCCTTCGTACGAAGAAGCGGAACACCATATTTTTCAGCCGAAGCCTTATAAATTTCCTGCAAGGGAAGGTTCCTTGTAACAATAACAGCACAGGGCTTCTTTTCAAAGAAGGCTTCAACCCTCTTTTCCCTGTCAGATTCGGAAAATTTGGTTATGTAGGCCTCTTCACTTTTACCGATAATCTGAATTCTATCTGCATCAAAAAACTCATAGTAGCCTGCAAGCTGAAGTCCGGGACGATTTATCTCGGTATTTTCAATTACTATATCCTGTGGCTCTTTGGGCAGATATAGTATTTCAAGAGAAAACTCATCCATAATTCTTTTCAGCGTAACAGAAAAGCCTGAATTCATACCAAGCACCTCACTAATAAATATCATTAGATTTATTATAACCCATATTGATAAAAAAGAAAAGATATTTATTTCTCTTGATATTACAAAATTTTCGCTGTATAATTGTAGAAAATGAATGTTTTACAGTTGAAGGAGTCTATTTTATGAAACTTGGTATTGTGGGTTTGCCCAACGTTGGCAAATCAACACTTTTTAATGCTATTACAAATGCGGGCGCGCAGTCGGCAAACTACCCCTTTTGTACTATTGAGCCAAACGTTGGTATGGTTTGTGTGCCGGATGAAAGAATGGATGCCCTGGCAAAACTTTATAACCCCGAAAAATTCACCCCCGCTGTTATTGAATTTGTTGACATTGCAGGCCTTGTAAAGGGTGCCTCGAAGGGTGAGGGCCTTGGCAACAAATTCCTCTCCCACATAAGGGAGGTTGATGCCGTTGTTCACGTTGTTCGCTGTTTTGAAAACGATGATATTATTCACGTTGAGGGCAGTGTTGACCCTGAAAGGGATATTGAAATCATTAACCTTGAGCTTATTTTCTCCGATATGGAAATGGTTCAGCGCCGCCTTGACCGTGCCACCAAGGCACTTAAAGGTGACAAAGGAATGCAGGCAGAGGTTGACTTTTTGAAACGTCTGCTCGCCTCCTTAGAACAAGGCATTCCCGCCCGCGCCGTGGAGGCAGATGAAACCGAGCAGGAGATTTTAAACACAACTGCACTGCTTTCCTCAAAGCCTGTTATTTACGCCTGCAATATGAGCGAGGATGATTTCAAAAATAACATTGAGGAAAATGTCCGCTTTAAAAAAGTAAAAGAAATTGCCGCAAAGGAAAATGCCCAAACCCTTCCCATTTGCGCCTCCCTTGAATCAGAAATCGCGGGGCTTGATTATGAAGAAAAAATCCTTTTCCTTGAGGATTTGGGCCTCGCACAATCCGGCCTTGACCGCCTTATTAAAACCTGCTATTCCCTTTTGGGTCTTATTTCCTATCTTACAGCAGGTCAGCCCGAGGTTAGAGCCTGGACCATTAAGGAGGGCACAAAGGCGCCCCAGGCCGCAGGTAAAATTCACTCGGATTTTGAGCGTGGCTTTATCAGAGCCGAGGTTATCGCCTTTGAAAAGCTTATGGAATGCGGCAGTATGGTAGCCGCCCGCGAAAAAGGCCTTGTTCGAAGCGAGGGCAAGGAATATGTTATGCAGGATGGCGATGTTGTTCTGTTCCGCTTTAATGTTTAATATTTTTACCCGACATCAAGTGATGTCGGGTATTTTTTTGCGCATAATAAGCTTGGGTGATATTATGCGAAAAATCAAATGCTTTTCCCTGATGTTTCTTATTGGCGGAATAGGCTACAACCTTATTGAAATTCTATGGCGGGGCTACACCCACGTTTCAATGTTTTTTGCAGGTGGAATTTGCTTTAACGCCTTTGCCGCAATAGGCAAAAATTCGAAAAATCATAAACCGTTTTTTCTTGCTGCCATTGGTGCATTAATGGTAACTGCGGTTGAATTTATAACAGGGTGCATTGTAAATTTATGGCTTAAAAAGAAGGTTTGGGACTACAGCAAAATGCCCCTTAATATTTTGGGTCAGATTTGCCCTGTTTTCACCCTTCTTTGGGGACTTTTGAGCCTTTTTGCCATTCCATTTTCGGCAAAAATTCACAAAAGACTTAGTAAATAATATATTTGCAATAATAAAAGAAATATAGTATAATGATTAGTCGGAGGGATTCTTATGGAATTTTTACATCGCACCTGGGCTGAAATTGACATAGATGCCCTTGTACATAATTTTAATCTTGTTAGGAAAAATGCAAAGGGAGCAAAAATTTTCAGCGTTGTTAAAGCCGATGCCTACGGTCACGGTCTGGATAATGTTGTTAAGGTTCTTCTTGATGAGAAAACCGATGCCTTTGCCGTTTCCAACATTGATGAAGCTTTAGAAATTAGAAAAATTGACCGTGAAATCCCCATTCTTATTTTAGGATACACCCCTGAAACCCAGGCAAAGATTCTTGCCGAAAATAATATTATTCAAGCGGTTTATTCCCTTACCTTTGCAAAAAGGCTTTCGGAAAATGCAAAAAAGCAGGGTGTTTTTGTTAAATTCCATTTAAAGCTTGATACAGGTATGGGTAGAATTGGTTTTGACTGCCGCAGTGATGAGCTTCCTGAAATTAAACAAATTCTCGAAACCCTAAAACTTTCTAATCTTATTTTTGATGGTGTATTCACCCACTTTGCCTCAAGTGATGGCGATGGTGACCCCGACTTATCATTCACAAAGGCACAGCTTAGCCGTTTTACAAAAACCACCGATATTATTAAAAACGCAGGATATAAAATTAACATTTGCCACTGCTGTAACTCTGCGGCAATGTTTTTAGATGAAAACAACCGTTTTGATGCCTGCCGCCCCGGTATTGTGCTTTATGGACTAAGCCCAACTAATACGGACAATGGCCTTGTTCCTGTTATGACCCTTAAATCGGTTATATCCCTTGTTAAAAACATTAAAAAGGGTGAAACCGTAAGCTACGGCAGAACCTTTAAGGCGCAAAATGATATGAAGATTGCAACCATACCCGCGGGCTATGGCGATGGTTATCCAAGGCACCTTTCGGGCAAGGGTTGTGTTTTAATAAACGGCAAAAGGGCTCCCATTGTGGGCAGAGTTTGTATGGACCAATTTTGTGTTGATATAAGCGAAATTGATGGTGTCTCAGAGGGCGATGAGGTTATTCTTTTCGGCAAGGAGCTTTCAGCCGGCGAGCTTGCGCGCCTTTCGGGCACAATTCACTATGAAATTATTTGCGGCATTTCTAAAAGAGTGCCGAGAATTATTAAAAAAGGATAGGTTAAAAATGCCAAGCCTTAAATTTTTACATACTGCCGATGTGCACATTGGCGCCGCCAACGGCTATCTCGGTCACCTGGCATCGCGCAGGCAAAGGGAAACCGTTGCCACCTTTAGGAGAATGGCACAGCACTGCCACATAAACTCCATTCCTCTTATGCTTATTGCAGGCGACCTTTTCGATTCGAATAAAATTGACACCTCGCTTGTTAGTGAGGTTTTTGGCATTTTCAGTGAATATTCCTCGGTTAAATTTATATTTGCCGCAGGAAACCACGACCCTCTTTCCTCCGATTCCCCATTTTTAAACGAAAAGCTTCCCGAAAATGTTTTTGTTTTATCCACTGATAACGACTGCCTTTTTTTAGAAGACCTGAATGCAAAAATTTACGGTTGCTCCTTCAAAAGTGTTTTTGAGGGTGCTTTTAAGGGCTTTAATGCCGGCGTTACAAAGGATACCTTTAACATTGCTGTTTTACACGGTGAGCTGCAAAACTGCGCAAGCGATTACCGTTTTATTGATACCGAAAAAATTCAAAACAGCGGTATGGATTACATTGCGCTTGGCCATGTTCACCTGGCTTCCCCCATTAAAAAAGCAGGTAACACCGCTTATGCCTACTCCGGTTGCCCTGAGGGACAAGGCTTTGATGAGCTGGGTGAAAAGGGCGCCTGGGAAATTCAGATTACAGATGGCGTTTTAAAATCTAAGTTCGTTCCCTTTGCCGTAAGGCAGCACCTGCTTTGCCGTATTGACATTTCGGGTGCCGTTACCACCGAAATGGTAATTTCAAAAGTACTTAACTACCTTAAGGAAAACTATGGCGAGGCTTTTAGCAATAATCTTTATAAAATTGAACTAGTCGGCAAATTGCCTTCCGATTTCACCCTGCAAATTCACTCGGTGCTTGCAGGCCTTTCTCCCCTGCTTTTCTTTGTTAAGCTTAAAAACAGCACCGAAAAGGAAATTGATTACGCTCTTATTGCCAGGGAGCACACCCTGCGGGGCATTTTTGTTAAAAAAATGCTCAACCGAATTGACACTGCCAAAGGCGATGAAGCTGCGCTTTTAAAAAAGGCTTTAACCCTTGGCCTTAACGCTTTCGAAAGCGAGGTGGATTACGATGAAAATTAACAAAATCCACATTAATGCCTTTGGAAAGCTTACAAACTTTGACCTCACTTTAAATGATGGGTTAAACCTTATTTACGGTGAAAATGAGTTTGGCAAAACAACGCTAATGGCCTTTATTAAAATGATTTTCTTTGGCACAGCCGGCGGCAAAGCAGGTGTTGACCGAAAGAAATACATTCCCTGGAGTGGCGAAAAATATGCCGGTAGCATTGAGTTTACAAAAGATGGTGTGCCCTACCGCATTGAAAGGGAATTTGCCGCCACAAACTCTCACGATAAAATTAAAATAATAAATCTTAACAGTTCATCTGTTTTAGAGGTTTCTCCTAAAGAAAGCCTTGGAGAAAAGCTTTTTGGGTGCTCTCTTGCCTGCTTTGAGCGCACGCTTTTCATTGGCGCGCTCAGCGACAGTGAGACCGAAAGCACAGTGCTTGGTGAAATAAACAAAAAGCTTGCCAACATTGTGACAAGCGGTGATGAGGATATTTCGGTAACTGCCGTTTCAAAAAATTTGCTTGATGCAAAGCACCACCTGCTGTCAAGAGGCGGAAAAATTGGTGTGTGCGACAAGGCAAAAATTAAAGCAGACGAGCTTCAAAACACCCTTTTAAGTGAAAAGCAAGCCTACGCCGAAAGAGAGCAAAACTTATATAAGCTCGATGAAATTAAAACCCTTGTTGACAACTTAAAAAGGGATGAAAAAGAACTTAAAACTCAAATTGAGCGCAATACGGAAATTGAAAAGCTTTCGGCAATTAAAGAATACGTTTCTTATTTTAAAAACCAAATGGTTTTAAAAAGCAAACTTACTTTAGAGGATGGCTCTTTTTTAAACGAAAATCACATTATTATTTTAAGGCAGCTTTGCGCCGACATAGGTCGCATTAAAAATTCTTTGTTGCAAAAAAATGCCGTTAATACGCAAAATGCCCCTTTCGACGAACAAGAGTTTAATGCCGTAAATGAGAAAATCACAGCCGCTTTGGCAAAGAAAGCGGAACTTGAAAAAGAAATTCACGAAAAAGAATCGGTTGTTTTTGGCGCTAAAAACGTTTCGAAAGTAAAACCGATTCTAACTTCGGTTTTACTTGGTTGTCTTGCGGCAGTTTTTGCAATATTAGGTGTGGTTTTAGGCGAGAAATTTGCAGTTACTTTATTCGTTGGCGCTGCCTTTTGGCTTGTTTTATTGTTTGTTTTGCAAATTGTTGCCTCGAAAAAGGAGCAAAAAGCCTCGCTTAAAGCGCGCGAGGAAATTTTAGATTATAAAACGGCGCTTAATAAAACAAACGATGAATTAAATATTCTTGATAAAAAAAGGCAACAGCTTTTGGAACTTTCAAAGAGCTCACAACAACAGCACAAGGAAATTTATGAGCTGAAAACGGAACTTGCAAAAGCAGAAGAGCAACTTGAAAAACTTTTCCTTGCTTTGCCAAAAACAGGCGGCTTAACGGCAGAGGAAAAAATTGAAAGTCTTTCAAAGCTTTTAAAAGATTCCGCTTCTATTGATAGCAAGGTTTCGGTTTTAAAAGATGCCGTTGGCGGTTTAAGCTTCGAAGAGGCCGAAAGGATTGTTTCTTCGGTTAATGAAGATGCTGAAAACACCGCCCATACAGGTGAATTAAAAATCCGCCTTGAAGCCTTGCAAAGCCGAATTGAAAAGGCAAATGAAGAATTTTTCAGACTTGAAAATTCAATTGCGGTAAAATTTCACGGTTTGCACGTTCCCGCAACAATTGAACGTGAAATAACTGAACTGCTAGAGGAAATTTCAAGGCAGGAAGAATTTTGTGCAGCCCTCGATTTAGCCTTGGCAGTTTTAGAGGAAGCCTCAGATGAAATGCAAAGCAGCTGGGGTGGCGAGTTAAACGACAGGGTTTCGGAAATTTTCTCTCAGATTACAGGCGAAAAATACAGCAATGTTCTGGTAAGCAAGGCGCTTAGCCTTTCGGCTGAAGAAAAAGGCTCCTTTGGTCAAAAGGATATTGAAGCACTCAGTGCCGGCACAAAGGACCAATCCTACTTTGCCCTTCGCCTTGCACTTTGCGAGCTGATTTTCGGCAAAAACAATCCCTTCCCTATTTTCCTTGATGATTCCTTTGAGCGTTACGATGACAAAAGGGCAAAACTTGCCATTGAGTTTTTAAAGGAATTTTCCAACAAAAACCAGGTGCTTCTTTTCACCTGCCATGAAAACTTTAAAGATTTCATTTAAAACTAATTCTCATTAAGAAAGGATAAGATTTCTATGCGTAAGTATGATGTAGCCATTATCGGCGGCGGCATTGGCGGCCTTATGGCGGCCTACCGCTTAAAGAAAAATGATAAGGATTTAAAGATTGTTATAACCGAGCGTGGGGACAAGCTGGAAAAAAGGCACTGCCCCGCCGGTAAAAATAGCCCCTGCGTGCACTGCAAAAACTGCAGCATTACAAGCGGTTATGCAGGAGCAGGTGCCTTTTCCGATGGTAAATTTAATCTTGGTACAGCCTACGGCGGCACCTTGGGTGAGGAGCTTGGCGATGATGTTGCCAACCAGTATATAAACGAGGTTGACAAAATTCTTGATACCTACTGTGATTCGGGCTCGGCAAAGGTTTACCTTTCAAATGAGGATTTAAAACTTAAGTGCCTGCAAAATAACCTGCGACTCCTTGATATGAATGTTAAGCACCTGGGCACCGATAATAACTATAAAACAATGCAAAACCTTATTAACGCTATTAGTGATGAAGGCACCGATTTACTCACCTTCTATGACTGCAAGAGCGTTTCAAAAACCGATGGCGGTTACATTCTTTCCTACACGAACGGCGAGGAAATTTTTGCACAAAAAATAATTATTGCAACAGGCCGCGGCGGTGCAAATTTTGTATCAAACCTCTGCCGCTCCTTCGGTGTTCATATGCGTTCAAACCACATTGATATTGGTGTCAGAGTGGAAATGAAGGACATTATCTGGAAAGAATTTTCGGATAAGATTTACGAGCCTAAAATTCTTTACAAAACAAAGACCTTTGAGGACCGCTGCAGAATGTTCTGCTTTAATAAGGGCGGTCTTGTATCGGCTGAAAATAACCATGGAATTATCACGGCAAACGGACACTCATTTGCACAGGCTGATAAGAAAACCGAGAACTGCAACTTTGCAATTCTCTCAAGCATTCGCTTCACCGAGCCCTTTGACCAACCCACGGAATACGCCGAAAGCATTTCCCGCCTTGCTAATATGATTGGTAAGGATTCAGTTTTGGTTCAGCGCTTTGGTGACCTGATAAGAGGTCGCAGAACAAACGAGCACCGCCTTTCGCAAAACACCGTTATTCCCACCCTTAAGGCAACAGCAGGTGATTTATCCCTCGTTCTCCCCCACCGCATTTTAACCAACATTATCGAAACAATTTACGCCCTTGATAAGGTGGCTCCCGGTACCGCAAACGATGATACACTGCTTTACGGCTGTGAGAGTAAATATTACTCCATTCGCCCTGTATTTATGAACAACAAGTTTGAACTTACCGATAACATTTATATTATTGGTGACGGAAGCGGAATTTGCCGCGGCCTTTCACAGTCGGGCGCTATGGGAATTTATGTTGCCGACTGCATTACAAATAAATAAGAGGCAAAAAACAAAGCGGAAGTTTAACTTCCGCTTTTATTTTTTTACTCATTTTCCATCATATGTCTGCTATCAAAAATTTCGTTTTTGGCGGTGTCAATTTCGGTGTTGTTAATTTTAACAACCGAATCGTTAATCCAGCCTGTTACCGCATTTTCTATGCCGGTGCACCAGAAGATATTACTTTCTTCCATTTCACCGTTTTCCTTTAGGGTAACAAGCTCGCCTCTTACCCCATTTCCAAGGTTTGATTTAACCCTGTAAATTTTAAGGGTTTTTTCACCTGAAGGGGAAAGCGAGGAATAAAGAAACTCGCCCTCGGGTAAATCTTCAATACCGTAAAAGAAGGTATCACCAAAGGAAAAAACTAAATTAACGGCGGTTATGATAAAGGTAATAACCACTAAAATAACACAAATTTTTTTCATTTAGATTTGCACCTCACTAAAAGAATTAGCACTTATCTTTTTATTATACTGATAAACCGTAAATCTGCAAAGAGAAACTGCGGAAGAGAGAAAATACGGCAGTATAAAGGGCAAAGGAAATATAAAAACGCCCAAAACAAACCATCCGATAAAGGATGCCAACAGGCTAATAAATTCAATATAGCCTATTTTAGAAAGCCTTGTTGATTTGTAGAAAAGACCGTCGAGTATACCCTCATCATCGGTTATAAAAAGGAAGGGTGCCGCAAAGAATTTTAAAGAAATAAAGAAGGCAACGGCACTGCCCACAAAGGTTAAGAGGGAACCTAAAATTTGAAGCCCCGAAAGCCAAACCGGCAGCGAAAAGCCAATGGCATTTTGAACATTTAAATCGGTTATAACCGAAATAACAATTGCGGGCGCAAGGCAAATGGCAGAGGTGACCGCAACCCTAAAGAAAAGCACACACACGAATTTTAGCGCCTGCTTAAAACGGCGGTAGCCTGAAAAATAATAAAAAATTTCAGTGACTTCACATTGCCCGGAAGACAGTTCCTGCCACAATGTTTTCATAACACCAAGCAGTAGGGGTGCTTCAAAAAGGATGCAAATGGCCGCAAGAAAGCCAACCGTTACAGGAAACGGAAAAAATGAAGCACTCAAAATATAAAAAGGATAAAGCATTAAAAGGCCGAAGGTAAGAACCGAGCCAATAGCCAGCATTTTAACCTTTTTACCCCGGAAAGCGGATTTTGCAGTAAGCTTTGAAATCTTACTTTGTGATAGCATAAACAAAACCTCTAAATTTTTAAATTACAGTGAGCTTTGCGAAATTTGCCATAAGCTTCTTTGTTCCAACACTGTCAAATGCAATTTCCAGCATGGTATCCCCTGCCATAGGCACCGCCTTTATTACCATTCCCACGCCAAACACCGAGTGCTTAACCTGTTGACCCACAGTGAATGCACACTCTGTACTTTTGCTTGCGGGGGAAGGTGCAAAGGAGGATTTAAAGGACTGTGTAGAACGCTCTCTTTGAGGCCTGCCAAAAGCCTCATACTCCTCGCCAAAGGATGATGCCCTTTGTGTGGGGGTGAAAGCCCTTGTGCCTGTAATAACACAAAGCTCCTCGGGAATTTCCTTTAAAAAGCGGGAGGGTAGGTTGCGATTTGTCATTCCGAACATCATTCTCGTATAGGCGGTTGAAACGGTAAGCTCCTTTTTTGCCCTTGTTATGGCAACATAGGCAAGGCGGCGTTCCTCCTCAATTTCATCGGGACCGCCGAAAATGGACTGATTACCGGGGAAAATTCCCTCCTCCATTCCAACAATGTAAACATTATTAAATTCAAGACCCTTTGCCGAATGCACCGTCATCATAACAACGGCATCAAGGGAGGAATCAAAATTATCAAGGTCGGTTATAAGGGCAATATCCTCAAGGTATCCCGAAAGGGTGGGCTCATCACTTGAGGCAACATACTGAATAATGCCTGTGGCAAGTTCGCCTATGTTATCAAGCCTTTCCTGCTCCTCACTGCCTGCAAGCTGCAGTGCGGCACGATAGCCTGTTTTTTCCAGCACCTCTTCAAGGAGCCTATCAAGGGGCTCGGTTTCGGCAATTTCGCGCAGCTGCTCAATCATATTCGCAAAGTTCATAAGCTTTGCGGCGCTTCGGGAAAGCTGAGCGTACTCATCGGCATTTTTGAAAATGTTAAATAGAGTATTACCTGTCTGCATAGCAATAAGCTCGGCATTTTGCACCGTTGTGTCGCCAATTGCGCGTTTTGGCTCGTTTACAATTCTTTTCAGGCGCAAATCATCGGCAGGGTTGTTTATAACATTTAGGTAAGCCAAAACATCTTTAATTTCCTTGCGGTCATAGAACTTAAGACCGCCAATGATGCGGTAAGGAATACCGCTTCTTGCAAAAATATTTTCAAACGCTCTGGACTGTGCATTCATTCGGTAAAGAATGGCGTTATCTCCAAATTTACCGTTTTGACTTACACGTGTTAAAATTCCGTTGGCAACATAATGCGCTTCTGACTGCTCATCCTCTGAGTAGTTAACCGTGATTTTTTCACCCTCGCCGCTATTTGTCCAAAGGTTTTTGCCCTTTCGGCCTGCGTTATTTTTAATAACGGCATTGGCGGCATCAAGAATATTTGAGGTGGAGCGATAGTTTTGCTCAAGACGGATTACCGTAGCGTTTTTATAATGCTTTTCAAAGCTTAAAATATTTTCAATGGTAGCACCGCGGAATTTGTAAATACTTTGGTCATCATCACCCACAACGCAAATGTTGCCGTGCACCGTAGATAGCAGTTTAACAAGCATATACTGCGCGTGGTTTGTATCCTGATACTCATCCACCATTATGTAACGGAATTTTCTTGAATAGTAATCAAGAACATCCTCATTCTCTTTAAAGAGCTTCACGGTGTTTACAATCATATCATCAAAATCCATCGCATTGTTATCGCGAAGGTTTTTGTTATAAGCCTCATAAAGCGTGGCAATAGA
The DNA here is from genome assembly GCA_015065935.1 of Oscillospiraceae bacterium. Taxonomy (GTDB): domain Bacteria; phylum Bacillota; class Clostridia; order Oscillospirales; family Acutalibacteraceae; genus SIG587. Next base: position 66,205 of record SVPI01000003.1, on the reverse strand, counting down.
GCGAAGGCGTAAATCGGAGCCCACGGTGGCTGCAAATTCCTCAGGAGAAATCAGCTTGTCCTTTGCGGAGGAAATGTGGGAAAGTACCGTTTTAACAGGAATAAACTTTTCATCCACACGGCACTGCTTCATTAGCTCCTTCATTATTTTCTTTTGGTCATCGGTATCATAAATTGTAAAATGCGAAGTATAGCCTATTCTATCGGCAAAGCGGCGCAAAATTTTTCCGCACACACTGTGGAAGGTACCTGCCCAAATATCCTTTGCCGTATCTCCTAGGCGAAGGCTAATTCTCTCTTTGAGTTCCCCTGCCGCTTTATTTGTAAAGGTAATGGCAAGAATTTCCCAGGGCTTTGCAGGGTTTTCACTAAAGGCGTACATGTCACCTATGGGTTCATCGTTTTTAATAAAAGCCTCTGCCTGCTCAACATCACTTTCCGAAAAAAAGGGAACATCGGTGCTGTTATAGGCATTGCCATACTTTACAAGGCAGGCAATTCTATTAACAAGCACGGTGGTTTTGCCGCTTCCTGCCCCGGCCAAAACAAGAACAGGACCGTCTGTTTTAGTAACGGCCAAAAACTGCATATCATTCATACGAGAAAAATCTTTCCGTATGACCTTTTTTCGCAAATTCAGAAACTCAAGGTCGGTCATTTGTACTCTCCTACTAATAATATATCAATTATACTCCAAGTTCACAAAAATATCAATTACCCTTTGCAAATTGTTTATAATATGTTAAAATATTTTAAGCAAACACGAATAATCCGAACCTGCCTAAAACGGCATTCTTTCGGCTCTTTTCGGTTTGTCATCACCCGTAGGCGTTAGCCTGACGGATTCTTCCGCACCAAAAATCACTCAAAATTCTGCCCGTTTTAGGTCGCAGAATTTTAAAGAGTTGAATTTTTGGCTGTGCGAGGCACAAAACGCAGTTAATCCTGACGGATTAACGAGTATTTTAACAATGCAAAGACAAAAATTGAGCCTTTAAAATCAGGTTCGGATTATTCGTGTTTGCTTAAGTTGGCGAGAGTCGAACCAACTTAAAGTGAGGTGAACCCATTTGACCGATTTATGGAGTTATCTTAAAAACTGCAAAAAGCCCATTGTTCTTTATGGAACCGGCAACGGTGCCGATAAGGTTATTGACCGTTTAAATGCCGATGGAACAAAAATAAGCGGAATTTTTGCAAGTGATGGCTTTAAAAAAGGCAAAATATTCAGAGGCTTTACCGTTTCCTCCTACAGTGAGCTTGCCGAAAGATACCCTGAAATGGTCGTTGTTATGTGCTTTGGCTCAAGCAGGAGCGAGGTTATTGACAACGTAAAGCGTTTAATGCAAAAGCACACCGTTTTTGTTGCCGACGTTCCGGTTTACGGTAACACAGTCTTTGACCTTGCCTTTGCAAGGCAAAATGCCAAAAAAATTAGAGCAACACACTCCCTTTTAAGTGATGAGCCTTCAAAAAAGGTTTTCGAAAATACAGTACTTTTTAAAATCACAGGAAACCCAAACTACCTATTTGAGATTGAATCACCAAGGAGCGAGGTCTTTTCCCTACTGAATTTAAAGAATAATGAAAGCTTCCTTGACCTTGGCGCATATAATGGGGACACGGTTATTGAGTTTACCCAAAATGTAAATGGCTATTCCGCCATTACGGCCCTTGAGCCCGACAGCAGGAATTTTAGAAAGCTGTGTGAAAACACAAGCTCTCTAAAAAATATACTTTGCATTAACGGCGCGGCAGGTGAATTTTGCGGAAAAGCAACCGTTTCTACACAGCACGGTCGCGGGGTAAACCTTGGTGTGGGAAACACCCAAATTAACACCTTTACAATTGATGCTTTAAGTAAGAAAAATCCCCCGACGTTTATTAAAATCGACGTCGAGGGTGCTGAATCAGCTGTTCTTGATGGTGGCAAAGGCACCGTTTCCGCTTTAAAACCGAAAATGCACATTGCGGTTTATCACAGGAGTGAGGATATTTTTGAAATTCCCTTAAAAATCCACACGCTGTGCCCAACCTATAAAATTTTTATGCGCCACCACACCTATCTCCCTGCGTGGGACACAAACATTATTGTTATTTGAAAACTTCCATTTTCTCATTATAAAGCTTGCCGCGACAAATTTTGTACTCGGGAAGGGCCTCCCCCATTGCCGATAAAACAAGCTGGGGATTAACATTATCCTTACCCCCTGCAGGAAGGGTTATTTTTAAAACCGTGTTTTCCCCTTGGGTTATGGAAAATGCCTTAATTTTGGGTGCAATATCCACTTCGGATATTGCGCCCTTTTTGCTTTTTTTGGAAACCTTGATTTCCGCTAGGTTCAAAAAGTCTTCAAGTTTCTTCTCAAATCCCTTATCGGAAGTATCGAAGGTTATTTCAAAATCCGCAAAGGCTATCTCCCCTGCTTTCATTTGGGGCTCAATTAAATCGACAATCCTTATGTAGGGCGGGAAAACGCCTTTAAGCGCCTGCAAAGCTAAAGATAATGGATAATTATCATCATCAAAACGGAAATCCATAACCTCATAATTGCTTTCAAAGCCTAAAGAAAGCGGCAGGGCGAAGGTTACATAAATGTGCTTGTTAAAGCCCTCGGTATACCAAACAGGAATTTTTGATTTTTGAATCATTCGGGACATAAAACGAGTCATATCAAGGTGAGAAACAAAACGCATTCGGTCTTTTTTCTCGTAAATAAGTCTAACGTTTTTCATAACACACGCCCTCTTTGTAGCAATTTGCACCGCAGGCCGCGCAGGAAATGCGGCAGTTGGGTGTTGTTACGGCTTTCTTTGCAAGCTCATTTTGCCTTATAAAAAACTCCTTGGTAACGCCATAATCAAAATGCTCCCAGGGAAAAATCTCATTATATTCCCTTGCACGGTTGGCATAAAATGCGGTATCCACACCGCACTCGCTAAATGCCTCAAGCCATTTTTCAATTTCGAAGCACTCGCTCCAGCCATCAAGCCTGCAGCCCTTTTTGAAGGCGCTCAAAATAACCTGACCAAGCCTTCTATCGCCTCGGGCAAAAACGCCCTCTAAAAAGCTTGTGGGGGAATCGTGATAGCTTAGGGTCACCTTTTTGGTTGTGATACAGGATTTTAAATATTCCTGGCGGCGCCTTATTTCATCACGGGTTATTTGTGGCTCAAACTGGAAAGGAGTAAAGGGTTTTGGCACAAAGGTGGAAACGCTAACGCTAACATTAACGCTTTTTCCCTTAGGTCTATCCTCAAGGCGGTAAAATTCATTAACCACCCTTTGAGCAAGGTCGGCAATACCCTTTAAATCCTCATCGGTTTCGGTGGGCAGGCCAAGCATAAAATAAAGCTTAACATTTGTGTAGCCGCCCTTAAAAGCCATTTTGCAGGTGGAAAGAATTTCCTCCTCGGTAACATTTTTATTAATAACATCACGAAGGCGCTGTGTGCCTGCCTCGGGAGCAAAGGTTAAGCCGCTTTTTCTAACATACTGAATTTTTTCCAGCAGCTCCTCAGAGAAGTTGTCAATTCTAAGGCTTGGAAGGGATAAACTTATATTTCTTTCCTGTGTCCAGTCAAGCATTTTATTAAGCAGTGGCTCAATTTCCCTATAATCACTGGTGCTTAGCGATGAAAGGGAAATTTCATCATAACCTGTCGACTCACAAAGTGTCTTTGCCTGATTATTAATGGTATCGGCGCTTTTTTCTCTTACAGGGCGGTAGATAAAGCCTGCCTGACAAAAACGACAGCCTCTAATACAGCCGCGGTAAATTTCCTGAACGGCGCGGTCGTGAACAATTTCTATGTAAGGCACAACAAAGCTTTCGGGGTAAAACACCTTGTCCATATCCTTAATAATTCTTTTTTCAATAACGGCAGGTGCATTTTCCCTTGGGGTAATGCTTTTAATGGTGCCATCGGCGTTATATTCAAAATCATAAAGGCTAGGCACATAAACACCCTTAATTTGTGCCGCTTGCCTCAAAAATTCCTGCTTTGTTGAGCCCTTTGCCTTGTGGATTTTATAAAGGTCGATAAGCTCCAAATCCACCTCTTCGCCCTCACCTAAAAAGAAAAGGTCAACAAAATCGGCAAGGGGTTCGCAGTTGCAGGTACAGGGTCCACCTGCCACAACCAGTGGGGAAAGGTCCTTTCTATCCTCTGCCTTTAAGGGAATTTTTGCAAGGTCTAACATATTAAGAACATTAGTATAGGAAAGCTCATACTGAAGGGTAAAGCCCACAATGTCAAAATCACAAACAGGGTCACGGCTCTCCAGCGCAAAAAGAGGAATATCCTTTTGGCGCATTACCTGCTCAAAATCGGTCCAGGGGGCAAAAACCCTTTCACACCAAATATCATCGCGGGCATTAAACTGTGAATAAAGAATTTTCATACCAAGGTGGGACATACCAATTTCATAGATATCGGGAAAGCAAAAGGCAAACCTAACATCTACTTTAGTTTTATCCTTTATTACGCTGTTAATTTCACCGCCTGAATATCTTCCCGGTTTTTGAACCGTCAGCAGCAGTGATTCAAGTTGTTTTTGTTCCATAAAGGGCTCCTTAAAGAATTGTTTACTCTACCCATTCTACCACAAAAAGCCCTTTAAAACAACTACATTTTAATTATTACACCTATAATTACATAAAGCCCTAAAACGGCTAAAGAGAGGTTAATTTTCCCCATTAAAATGCCCGAAACGCCTAGGAAAACCGCAACTGCGCCGCAAAGAAGGGATAAAATATCGAGAATAACCTCACATTTTGAGCCTGTAACGATTTTTGAAAGTAAGAAGCAAAGAATGCTACCCCCATCAAGACCGCGAACGGGAAGCAAATTAAAGGCAAAAATAAGCAGGTTAACTGCCGAAAAACTGATAAAAAACGGCACCTTTGAAAAATAATAAAGCATAAAACTGAGCGCCGCAAAAAGCAGATTAGAAAGGGGACCTGAAAGGAGAATAAAAAGTTCCCCCTGCGCCTTTACCCCAAACCCTCTTACAATTTGTATACTGCCGGGAATAAGGTTAATTTTTTTAGGCTGGCAGTGCAGTACAAACATTGCCGCAAGGTGACCTGCCTCGTGAAAAGCGGTAGCCAAAAAAACAGGCAAAATAAAGCCTGTCTTATCAATAATCAGTGCAAGGGTTAAAACTGCCATAAAGAAAAAAGAAACATTTATTTCGGTTGAAAAAATTTTAAATTTCATTTGCTTAAAAACCACTGTGGGTCAAGACGCGCTCCGCCCACTATAATTTCAAAATGCAGGTGCGGTCCTGTTGACCTACCTGTACTGCCAACCTTTGCCACACACTCCCCTGCTTCAACCTTTTCGCCTTTATTAACCGTTATCTTACTGCAGTGTGCATAAAGGGTGTAAAATTCCTCAGAATGGCGAATTTTAACAAAATTTCCATAGCCGCCTTCTTCGTAGCCAACCTCCTCTACAACCCCTGCCATAACCGATAAAACATCGGTTCCGCTGTTTGCCGCAATGTCAAGACCCTGATGGGTTGCAGGGGCGTTTGTAAAGGGGTCTGCCCTGCCGCCAAACTCCGATGTAATAAAGCCCTCTACAGGCCACGGCATTGTGTTTAATACCTCGGTTTTTACACTTTTTTCTTCGGTTTTATCTAGTTTTGTATCCAAACCTTGGGGAGCAGTATTGGTTATTACAACCTGCGGCTCGTTTTTTTCAGTTTCGCTTTCGGAATTGTTATTTTTTAAAACCTCATCGGTTGTGGTGTTGGTTTCAAAATTTGCCCTGTACCAATTTCCAAATTCACCGTAGACACTACCGCCAAACGCCTTAACGGTAAGCACCGAAAGGATTATTAAAAAAACGGCGGTGCACTGGAGAAGTATTATTGCAAACTTGGGGTCTTTTAATAATTTTTCCATAACATTCTCGTTCCCTTCTTTTTTATATAAATATATTTTGAAGAAGGTTAAGATATGATAAAAGCGGCCGCATCTTTTTAATGCGACCGCTTTATGTATTTTTAATTATCTTGTCTTTTTTTAATGCCGAAGAACATTCTGAGTATTCCGCTTAAAAACTTAGGACTTTTAACCAAAACAACCTTCATTAAAGCAAACCTCCGTCAGTGCCTATTTAAATGCACAGCTAATTCCAAGAATTATTACGGCAATGGCGAGAACGCCCACCAAAAAATCCGACGGACAAATGCAGGCAAGCGCAATGCCTACCGCAAAGGCTATTGCTAAAATTCCTTTATTAGTGCAGTTTCTCCTACGCACCCTGTCACCACCGTTTAAATAATTCTTACACTAACAGTATAAGCAGGCAGGGGGCAATTTGTTACACTAATTTTTTCTTTTTGCTTCCCAAGGCTTTAAATCCTTAACCTCGTTATAAAGGGCAACATAGCTTTCAAATCGGCTTTTTGAAATTTCGCCTTTTTCAACGGCCTCAATAACGGCACAGCCCTTTTCCGCTGTGTGTGAGCAGCCTGTAAAACGGCAATCGTTTAAAAAAGGCTCAAACTCTCTGAATAAAAACGGCAGATTTTCTTTAAAGCTTAAATCAAATTTGTCATTCTCTACCGAGGCAAAGCCGGGGGTATCGGCAACAAGACCGCCGTGTGAGTTTACAAAAAGCTCAACCGTTCTCGTTGTGTGGCGGCCGCGACCCAGCTTTTTACTTACCTCACCTGTAGCAAAGGTAATTTCGGGCAAAAGTTGGGATAAAATACTGGATTTACCAACACCTGAATTTCCCGCAAAAGCACAGGTGCAGTTTTTAAACTCAGGTATAATCTCCTCAATACCGTCACCATTTTTGCAGGAAACGGTGTAGACCTTAAAGCCCGCCTTTTCGTAAATAGAAGCCCAGCTGGAAAAATCGCCTAAATCGCTTTTGTTAAAAATGAGAACAGGCTCAATTTCAGCCATTTCGCAAATGGCAATAAGTCGGTCAATAAGCAGGGCGTTTGGGGCGGGGTTTTCGTAGGCAGACACTATAAACAGCTTATCCAGATTTGCAATAAGCGGTCTTACAAGGCAGTTTTTGCGGGGTAAAATTTCCTCTACAACGCCACTTTTCTCGCTTGTTTTAGAAAACAGCACCCTATCTCCCACAATGGGAGAGATGTTTTCCTTGCGGAAAACACCTCTTGCCTTACATTCAAATATACCTGTTTCGGTTTTTACATAATAAAAGCCTGAAATTGCTTTAATTATAATACCTTCCATTAAATGTTCCTTTACTGATTAGGTTTTTTAGGATATTGGTGGGTTTCTTCACCAATAATTGTGTTGTTTTCACAGTTAACCCTGTAATCCTTATAATCCTTATAGGTGGGGTTTTCGGCACCATCGGAAAGCTTAACGGTAACGCTTTCTTCTTTTACTTTTGAGGTGAACTCAACCGAGCAGGTTCCCTTTTTGTTGATTTCAATTTTGTTGGGGGTTTCGTAAACCATTTCTCCGCCAACCCAAACCGAAACCTTACCTATATCATAAATAAAATCGGTGGGAAGCTGAACATCGAACTTAATGGTGTACTGTGTTTCGCCGTTGCTAACCTCAAGGTCAACCGCGGTTCCTTCACCAACCTGCTCCTCCTGTCCGGCCGAGGGATTTTGACCTACAACAACGCCCTTCGGAGCGGGTGAATTGTAAACATAGGTTACAACGCCAACCTTAAGTCCATCCTTCTCGAGGCGCTTTTTGGCATCCTCCTCGGTAAGGCCGATAACATTAGGCAGTTCAACATAAACGGTAGGTTTGCCAAGGCTCACATAAATTGTGATTTCATCACCCTCATAGGCGCTAAAGCCACGCTCGGGTTGGGTTTTTATTACCATATCCTTATCAATTTTTTCATCGTTAACCTTAACAACATTGCACTTAAAGCCAAGGTTTTCAAGCACTGTTATGGCCGAAGCATCGGTGTACTCATAAACATCGGGGACAATAACTGTCTTTTTACCCATACTTACATAGGCGGTAATTGTGTTGCCGGCCTTTATCTTTTTACCCTCAGGCTTTGACTGCTGGTAAATGTAGCCGAACTCATACTCACTGTTATTTTTCCAAACAAAATCAATTTTGCTGAAAATTTCATCATATTCCTCGTTATTATCAACAGTTTCCCAGTGCTGGCCAACAAGCTTAGGACAGGAAATCTCGCCGCCTGTGCCACCAAAAAGCCTAGGCAGGAAAATTGAAAGAATAACGATAACGCCGATAACAAAGGTAACCGCAATTCCTGCAAGAACAGGAATGATGGGTGATTTTTCCTCGCCCTCATCCTCGGTATCCTCTTCGGTATTTACATTTGCATCGGAAATATATTTTGTGGGTGAATTATCTACAAAATAGTTATAGCTGAAGGTTGCAGAGGGGTCCTTTTTAAACTCCTCTAAATCGCAAAGCATTTCGGCTGCCGATTTATAGCGGCGCTCGCTGTTTTTCTGCATTGCGTGCATTGTAATTTGTTCAAGGCCTTCAGGAATTGAGCCATTTATATCCCTTGGCATTTTAGGCTCTCTTTGAAGCTGCATAATAGCAACCGAAACGGCACTGTCTGCCTCAAAGGGAAGCTGACCTGTAAGCATTTCATAAAGCATTACACCAACAGAGTAAATGTCTGCCTTTTCATCGGTAGCATCTCCCCTTGCCTGCTCAGGGCTGATATAATGAACCGAGCCGATTGCCTTATCGGTAATTGTTCTTTGCTCACTTCTTGCAAAACGAGCAATGCCGAAATCGGTAACCTTAATAGTGCCATCAGATAAAACCATAATGTTTTGGGGTTTAATATCACGGTGAACAATACCCTTATCGTGAGCGTGCTGAAGTCCCTTTAAAATTTGAACGGTGAAATAAAGGGCATCCTTCCAACGGAGGCTTCCTTCCTTTTCAATAAGCTCTTTAAGGGTGATACCATCGATATACTCCATAACAATATACTGAATTAAATCACCAAAGCTAACATCGAAAACCTTTACAATGTTGGGGTGGGATAAAACGGCAATGGCCTTGGATTCGTTCTTAAAGCGGCGGGTAAATTCCTCGTTGGAAACAAACTCCTCCTTTAAGATTTTAACGGCAACGATTCTGTCTTCAATGTTGTCGTATGCCTTATAAACAACCGCCATACCGCCTACGCCGATTATTTCTTTAATTTCATAGCGACCATCAAGGCGCTTTCCTACAAATCTATCCATACTTCTTTCTCCTATCACACAGTTTAGTCATTGAAAATAAGAACCGTTGTTATGTTGTCACTGCCGCCAACCTCGTTTGCCGCAGATATCAGCTGCGCCGTGGCATTTTCTTGTGGTGACTGGCTGACAATTTTTAAAATTTCCTCGGAGCTTAGCATATTTGAAAGTCCATCGGTGCATATAAGCAGCATATCCTTATCGCATAAATCAAGCTCGTTATAATCAATGTTAAGGTCTTCTTCAACGCCCAATGCTCTGGTAATAATATTTTTTCTGGGGTCGCTTTTGGCTTCATCGGCAGTAAGCTGACCGCTTTCTATCATACGCTGCACCATAGAATGGTCGGTTGTAATTTGGGAAAGTGTATTATCCCTTATAAGATAGGCGCGGCTATCCCCCACGTGAACAATGTGGGATACCGTTTTTGTGGCTATTACCGCAACCACCGTTGTTCCCATTCCCTTAAGTTCTTCATTTTTTGATGCGGCATCAAAAACCTCAAGATTTGCCGACATAACCGCTGAGCAGAGCAAATTTTTAATTTGGGAAGCGCTCATACTGGGCTGCCAGGAGCGCAACACATAATCATAAACTGTCTTGGTGGCCTGTGCGCTTGCAACATTACCTGCATTTGCACCGCCCATACCGTCACAAACAACGGCAAGTGCCGCACCGCCCTCTAAAACGCGGGCAATGTAGGCATCTTGATTAATTTCCCGTGATTTGCCCACATCGGTTTCACAAAAAATTCTCACTTTAAGTTTCACACCCTTCTTTCCGCCGCAGTTGTCCGCAAGAGGCCTCAATATCAGCACCCAGGGTTCGGCGAATTGTTGAATTTAATCCTTTTTTATTTAATAACTCGCAAAAAAACATAATTTGTTTTTTATCGGGTTTTTTAAACTGTGTTTCTGCAACAGGGTTTGCAGGAATAAGGTTAACATGGCACATTATTCCTTTAAGCTTTTTAGCCAGCATTTCGGCGCATTCCTCAGTATCGTTAATGCCGTGCATTAACGCATATTCAAAGGAAATTCGGCGCCCTGTTGCGCTTTGATATTTTTTGCAGGCATCAAGTAAAGCTTCAACATTCCACTTTTTATTAACCCGCATAATTTTATCCCTTATTTCATCGCTTGGCGCGTGAAGCGAAATGGAAAGGGTTATGGGAAATTTATATTCGGCAAGCTTTAAAATGCCGCTGACTACACCCGAGGTTGAAAGAGATATATGTCGAAGCCCAATGTTCATTCCCTTTTCATCCGATACAAGCTTTAAAAATCGTACGGAATTATCAAAGTTATCAAGGGGCTCGCCCATTCCCATCATAACAACATTGCTAACACGAATGTCATTGTCCCTTTGGGGGAAAAGCAGCTGTGCTATCATTTCGGAGGCGGTTAAATTCCTTGCAAGACCGTTTATGCCCGATGCGCAAAAGCTGCAGCCCATTCGGCAACCCACCTGGGTTGATATGCACACGGTGTAGCCGTGGTTATACTTCATTAAAACCGATTCAATAAGCTGACCATCAAAAAGGCGGTAAAGATATTTTACGGTGCCATCAAGTTTACTTTCAAGGCGGCGGACAATTTCCACATTTGCAATGTAGCATTTTTCACTGAGTTTTATTCTAAGCGCCTTTGAAAGGTTGGTCATTTCCTCAAAGGTGGTTGCCCCTGAATGCAGCCACTTAAAAATTTGTGCGGCGCGGAATTTTGGCTCGCCCATTTCCTTTAAAAGGGCTTCAAGCTCCTCTAAATAAAGGGACTTAATATCTACCTTATCCAAGGGTTCACCTCTTTGCTAGTTAATATCAATTAGTGCCGTGTAAAAGCCATCGGCTGTTTCCTTATGGGGTAAAAAGGTATGCTCATACCTTAAAACCGCATTTTTATTTTCGGTTAAAAAGGCCCTTACAATTTCCTCGTTTTCGGCCTTTCTTATTGTGCAGGTGGAGTAAAGAATTCTGCCGCCCTTTTTAACCAACTTTGCGGCATTTCTTAAAATTTGGCCCTGAATTTTCTCAAGCTCTTCAAGGTCACTCTGTGCGTTATACTTTATGTCGGGCTTTCGCCTTAATATGCCAAGGCCTGAACACGGAACATCGCATAAAACGGCATCAAAGGGTTCGCTAAAACTTAGTGGCTTTGTGGCATCAAGGGTTTTGGCGGTGATAATGTTAATACCAAGCCTTTTTGCGCCCTCGGCTATAAGCCGTGTTCTATGCTCATAAAGGTCACAGGAAAAAAGTGTGCCTTTATTATTCATAAGCTGTGCTACCAAAAAGGATTTTCCGCCCGGGGCGGCGCAAAGGTCCAAAATGCGCTCGTTTTCCCTAGGCTCTAAAAGCGCGGCACATTTTTGACTTGATAAATCCTGAACATGGAAAAGTCCTTCTTTAAAAAGCTCGTTATCATTAAAGGTCATACCGCCGCAAATTTCCACGGCGTTTTCCAGTTCTGCGGGTTTTGCATCGTTCCCCTGCTCGGTTAGCTTTGAAATTAAAGCATCGCGATGGGTTTTAAGGGTGTTCACCCTTAAATAAAGGGGTGCCGCTTTGAGAGAAGCCTCTAAAAGCTCCTTTGCATCATTAAGGGAATAATCCTTAATAAAGTTTTCCACAATCCATTTAGGGCAGGAATATTTAACCGAAAGGTCATCTACCGTATCCCCTTCCGGCAGTTCAACAGGATTTCGCAAAAAATTTCTCAGCACAGCGTTAACAAAGCCGCTCATGTAAGACTCTTTAGAGTTTTTCATAAGCTTAACTGCCTCGTTAACTGCGGCGGAATCGGGAATTTTATCAAGATAAGCAATTTGATAAAGGGCACTTCTAAGCACACAAAGGGTGAAGGGCTTAATTTTGTTTACCGGTGTTTTAATTAGCTTTGAAAGAAAATAATCAAGGGTTATCTTTCGGTCTAAAACACCGTAAAAAATATTGCTTATAAGGGCTTTATCCTGACTGCTTAAATCGGGGTATTCTTTAAAGAGAGCGGCAAGGGTTAAATTGGAATAGGATTTTTCCTTTTCAACCTCTAAAAGCGCCTTTACCGCAATTTTTCTTGCATTAGCCATAATTTTAAAATCCTTTAAAGCTTTGTGCCGACCGGGATAGCATTACCACAAAGAAATGCCTTTGCATCCATTGGCTTTGAGCCCTCAATTTGAAGCCTTGTAAGCTTTAATGCAGTGTTCTCACCGCAGGAAACAACAAATTCGTTTTTACTGCTTAAAACTGTTGCCACGCTGCCATCGCCCACAGCTACCTCGGCACTGTAAACCTTAACACGCTTGCCGTTAAGGCTGAAATATGCCACAGGCCAGCCTGAAAAGGCGCGGATAAGGCAGTGCAGCTCTTTAGCGTTTTTACTAAAATCCAAAATGCCCATTTCTTTTTTTATTATGGGGGCATAGGTTACGCCGTTTTCACCCTGGGGTTTTGGGGTAATACTTCCCTTTTCAATTTTTTCAAGGGTTGAACACATAAGCTCTGCTCCGAGAATGGATAGCCTATCGTGCAGGGTTTCGGCGGTATCGGTATCTGAAATTTCGGTGGTAACGGTCTCAAGCATATCGCCCGTGTCCATTCCCTCGTCCATAAGCATTGTGGTAACACCTGTAACCTTGTCTCCGCAAACAATGGACCACTGAATGGGTGAGGCGCCCCTGTGCCGCGGCAAAAGGGATGCGTGGCCGTTAACACATTTATATTTTGGCAAATCAAGGATTTCTTTAGGTAAAATCTTACCATACGCCACAACAACAATTATTTCGGGGTTAAGCTCTTTTAAAATTTCATAAGCTGCACCATCTCTAAGGGTTGTGGGCTGAAAAACACGAATGCCGTTTTTTTCTGCCTCAACCTTAACAGGTGGAGGGGTTAAAATCTGTTTTCTTCCAACAGGCTTATCGGGTTGTGTGAAAACACCCACAACGCTGTGACCCGCGGAAATTAGAGCCTTAAGGGTGGGCACCGCAAAATCGGGTGTGCCCATAAAAACTATCCTCATTTGCGAATTAACCTTTCCTTGTAGATTATTCCGTTCAAATGGTCAATTTCGTGGCAAAATGCCCTTGCCTTTAGTCCCTCGCCGGAAACAGTGAAGGTGTTTCCAAATCTATCCTGAGCGCGAACGGTAACCTGCATAGGTCTTTTGGTAACGCCACTTTCCCCCGGGAGTGATAAACAGCCCTCAACCTCGGTTTGAACGCCGCTTTCCTCTATAATAACAGGGTTAATAAGTTCAACAAGGCCATCACCAACATCAACAATGCAGTAGCGCCTTAAAATGCCAATTTGGGGTGCGGCAAGACCCACTCCCTCGGCGGCATACATAGTTTCCTTCATATCATCAAGAATTGTAGCCAACTTTTCATCAAAATTAAGCTGTGTGCGGCAGACCTTGTGAAGAATTTCATCGCCGATTTTAACAATGTTACGAATTGCCATTTTTTCCTCCGTATTAAATGATACTCTCAGGGTTTATATCCACAAACACCGAGGTATCGGAACTTTTTTTAACATTAACTGCTTTGTGCAACATTTCTCTGAATTTCTTTGAGTTTTTTGTTTTTATAATCATTCGGTAACGGTAGCGGTTGTTAATTCTCGAAACCATTGCAGGTGCGGGGCCAAGAATTACAAGCTTAATATCCTCATAACCGTTACTTAATAAATTTTTTATGTTATCAAAAACATTGCCTATTGCCTGCGCCGCATTTTCACGGGTAGCTGCTGATGTGCCCACAAGAACAATATCGCAATAGGGCGGGTAAATCATAAGCTTTCGGGTTAAAATTTCCTCACCGTAAAACGCCTCGTAATCCTGAGCGGCGGCAAGCCTTATAACATTTGCCTCGGGGTGAAGGGTTTGGATAATAGCGGTGCCCTTATCATTTCCCCTGCCTGCCCTGCCCACAACCTGGGTGAGCAGTGAAAAGGTACGCTCGAAGCTTCGGAAATCCTCACTATACATTGCCGAATCAATACCCAAAACGCCAACAAGGGTTACATTTGGAAAATTAAGACCCTTTGCAACCATTTGGGTGCCAAGCATAATTTGGTATTCCCCGCGGCTGAAGGCGGCAAGCTTTTCATCAAAGGAATTTCTTGCGGCGGTGGTATCGGCATCAAGACGCAAAATACTCACGTTTTCAAAAATTTCCTCAAGCTCCTGCTCAACCTTTTGGGTACCAACGCCCATAAATTTAAGGTGTTTACCCGAGCATTTCGGGCAGGTGGAATCAGCAGGAATGGAGTGCCCGCAATAATGACACATAAGACGATTATTTGCCGAATGGTAGGTCATTGAAATGCTGCAGTTGGGACAGGTTACAACCTCACCACAGGAGGAACAGGAAATAACCGTGTTGTGTCCCCTGCGGTTAAGCAGTAAAATTGCCTGCTTACCTTTGCTTATGGTGTCGGTTAGCGCGTTTTTAAGCTCGGTGCTCAGTGCTGAGGTATTGCCGTTTAGAATTTGACTTCGCATATCAACAGTTATAACCTCGGGCAAAACAGCGTTTCCAAAACGATTTTTAAGGGTCGCAAGGTTATAAAACCCTGCTCTGGCCGCTGCAAAGGTTTCAAGGGATGGCGTGGCCGATGCCAGCACAAGCCCTGCCCTATTATAGGCGGCGCGGAAGCGGGCAACATCCCTTGCATGAAAGCGGGGTGCCGATTCCGATTTATAGGTGTGCTCCTGCTCCTCATCCATTATAATGAGGCCAAGATTTTTAATGGGGGCAAAAACTGCCGAACGTGTGCCAATGGCAATAACGGCCTCACCCGAATTTACACGGCGCCACTCATCCATTCTTTGTCCCATTGACATTGCCGAATGGAAGACGGCGATTTTACTGCCGTAGCGGTTGCCGAAAATTTCAATGGTTTGCGGAGTAAGGGAAATTTCGGGCACCATTATAATAACGCCCTTTCCCTGCTCTAAGGCATAATCAACAAGTTTTAAATAAACCTGGGTTTTGCCACTACCTGTAATGCCATAAATAAGCCAAGGCTTTTGTCTTTCCTCTTTTTGTGATTGAACAATGCGGCAAAAGGCCTCATTTTGCTCATTAGTAAGGTTAATTTCGGTCGCCTGCCCTGTACCCTCAAAACGGTAGGGTGTTCTGTAGACATCCTTTTGAAAGGTTTCAAGCACCTTTTTCCTCTCAAGCGCCTCAACAACGCTTAAGGACACACCTGTGAAATAGGCGATTTCCTTAATGCTTAAAGGGCCTTCCTTTAAAAGGAGCTCTACAACCTCATTTTGCTTTTGGGTAAGCTTAAATGAGGAAAGCTGTGCTTCATCGGCAGTTAGCCTTGCACTTTTAAGTTTTGCCTCACTCACCTGGCGGGTAAGGGAATTTTGCGGCTCAATAACACCCTTTTTAACAAGGGAGTTAATGGCGGCAAGATGGGCAGGATTATTGCTTAAAATTTGACTTTTTGTAATGGTGGAGCGGGTTTTAATAATGGTTAAAACCGCATTTTCATCATCACTTAAACCATTGTTATCCCCTAAAACCGCGTAGGTTTCATCGGTTTTAAGGTTTATTCCCACAGGCAAAACCGTTCGCACCGCATCAAAATAGGTGCAAAAGGTATTTTCGTGGAGCCATACGCAGAGTTTCAGCATTTCGTCATTTAAAATGGGAGTTTCATCAATAACAGCGCAAATGCTCTTTAAATTTTCGGCATTTGACTCTTCAATTTCCAAAACAACGCCCTGCCTTAATGAGTTACCGCGGCCAAAGGGCACCACAACGCGACAGCCCGCTCTTAAAGAAAACTGTGGGGGAACAGCATAGCTGTAGGGCTTATCAAAATCAAACGCAGTGCTTTCAAGCACAACCTGTGCCACCTGTGTTTTATTCAATTTCCCTCACCCCCAAAGCATTTTTTAAAAGAATTAGATAAGCTCTTTTTCCTTTGCAAGCTTGTCTATTGCAAGGCTTACGGTTTTCTCAATGATGATTTCTCCTCTTTCCTCAGCCTTCTTTGCAATCTCTCTTGCCTCTTTGGCAACATCAATAACAAGTCTGTAACGATTTTCGTAATTTTCAATAAGTTTTCCGATTGCGGGGTCTAACATTTTTCAAGCACCTCATTAATTATTTCTTTTTTTCTTGCAGTCCTTAAACGGCTGCTTAAAATTATATGTTCAACATCCTGCGCGGCGGCAAGAATGTTGTCGTTAACTACGATATAATCATAGTTTACTGCGTTTTCAATTTCGCGGAGCGCCTCATTCATACGCTTGTTTATTACCGCTTCATCATCGGTTCCACGGGAGCTGAGCCTTCTTTTAAGCTCGGTAAAGGAGGGCGGCATTATGAAAATGCTCACGGCATCCTTCATTTTTTCTTTAACCTTAAAGGCGCCGTTAACGTCAACCTCTAAAATCATATCTCGGCCCTCTGCCAACGCCTTATCAACAGGCTTTCTGGGAGTTCCGTAGAAATTACCGATATACTCATTAAACTCTAAAAGCTCATTATTTTCCAGCATTGAAAGGAATTTTTCCTTTGAAACGAAGTTGTATTTTTCCCCTTCAATTTCCCCCGGTCGCATAGGGCGGGTGATGGTAGAAATGGAAAAGGCAACATTTGGAAGGAGCTTAAAGACCTCCTTTAAAACGGTATCCTTGCCTGAACCTGAGGGACCCGAAATGATAAAAAGACTGCCTTTATTCATCCTCTTCCTCCTCATCATCCATTGCGTTTTCATCAACAATTCGGTTTGCAACGGTTTCCGACTGCAGGTAGGTTAAAATTATATGGTCGCTATCGGTAATAATAACAGCCCTTGTTCTGCGGCCGTGGGTGGCATCAATAAGTGTGCCGCGTTCCTTAGCATCCTGAATAATGCGCTTTATGGGAGCCGATTCAGGGCTTACTATTGCAATCATTCTATTTGCGGCAACCATATTGCCGAAACCAATGTTAACAAGCTTCATTTTTTATTCCTCAATTTCCTAAAAAGACTTATTCAATGTTTTGAATTTGCTCACGGATTTTTTCAATTTCGGCCTTAATATCAATAACTGCTCGGGCAATTTCAATATCCTGTGCCTTGGAGCCGATGGTGTTTGCCTCTCGGTTCATTTCCTGAACAACAAAGTCAAGCTTTCGGCCGATTGCCTCGTTATCCTCCATTAAAGCACACAGCTGCTGCATGTGGCTTCTAAGCCTTACTGTTTCCTCGGCAACCGCCACCTTATCGGCAAAAATTGCGGTTTCGGTGAGCAGCCTTTGCTCATCTACCTGAACATTACCAAGTAGCTCCAGCATTTTTTGCTCAATTTTCTCGCGGTAAATTTTAACCGTTTCGGGTGACCTTTTTTCAATAAGCTCCACCCTGTTTAAAATTATACCCACACGGTTTTCAACATCTGCTTTAAGGCGCTGGCCCTCGGTTTCTCTCATTGCAACAAAGGCATCTGCCGCGGCAGAGGCAACGGATAAAACGCTTTCGGTTAAAAGGTCGGCATCAAGGTCGCTTTTAGTAACTTTGAAAACCTCGGGGTTTCTTGCCACCGTCATAACCGAAATGTCATCCTTTAAATCATAGCAGGTTTTAAGGGTTTTAAGGGCGTTTAAATAGGAATCGCAATATTCCCCATTAATTTCCACCTTTGTGCCGCCCGGCCTTGTGTCATCAATTAAAACCGAGACCTCAACCTTGCCTCGGGCAATGCGACCCTGGCAAAAGTTTTTAAGCTTTTCCTCAAGATATTGATAAGACCTTGGAAGGCGGGAGGAAAACTCAAAATAACGGTGATTAACCGATTTAATTTCCACCGTTACATTAAGTCCGTCAAAATCCTGTTCGGCTCTTCCGAAGCCTGTCATACTTCTAACCATTTTATTACCTCTCTGTTTTTGGGACATAAGCACCCAATATAGATAATAATATTTTATCAAATATATAATACCTTTGTCAACTCATATCGCAGTTTGTAACCATTTTTAACCTTTTATTTGGGTCAAAAATAGCAAAAAGCAGGCGAAAATCAGTGATTTTCGCCTGCTTTCTTTGTTTTTTAGATTATTGCTGGTTATTTGAGCCAACGGTTAGTGAGGTGGAATAGTACTTTCCGCTCTCGTAAACCACAACGGTTATAACCTCGTTGGGGGTGCATTCGCTTATTGCTTTTGTAAGCACGGTGTAGTCGGTAATCTTAATTCCGTTAAACTCGGTTATAATATGACCGCGTTTAATGCCTGCATCACTTGCGGGACCGCCATCAACAACATTTTGAACAACGGCACCTGCAGGGTAACCTAAATATTTAAGGGTTGCGGCATCATAGCGCTCACTTATTGTTATACCGATATAAGGAGCAGGTGCATATTCCCTATCGATAATCTTGTTGCAGATTTCCTTAACCTCATCAACAGGAATTGCAAAGCCCATTCCCTCATAGCTTTCGGAAACAATTTTAGAGCTGTTAACACCAATAAGCTGACCCTTTGTATTTACAAGGGCACCGCCGGAATTACCGGGGTTAATGGCAGCATCGGTTTGAATAAGCGGTACGGCATCGTTTGTGCTGCCATCGGAAATGGTACGGTTAAGACCGCTTATAATTCCATAGGTTACCGAGCCCATAAACTCAATTCCGCCGGGGTTACCAACTGCGGCAACAAACTGACCAACCTTTAAATTCTCAGAGGTGGAAAGCTCAATGGCGTTTAATTTTTTGCTGGTTTTAATTTTTACAACAGCAAGGTCATAGGAAATGTTATAGCCTACAACCGTTGCTTCAATTCCGTTTTCAACATCGCCTTCAAGGAAAACCTCAATGCGGCTTTTTGAGTTGCCGATGGCATTTTCAATAACGTGATAGTTTGTGATAATATAGCCATCATTTGTGTAAATAATACCCGAGCCCTCGCCTGTTGCCTCCTCACCGGAGCCAAAAAAGCTGTTATAGGAGGAAAGGGTTCTGATTCCCACAACGCTGGGCTTTACCTTTTCGGCAACAGCCTCAACAACCGATTCAACGGTTTTATCAACATTAATGTTAACAATGCCCATATTATCGCTGGAACTTACCGTGTTTGAACTGCCCTCATTTTGTGTGGTGGGTTGCTTAAAATAATTCATTCCCACAAATGCGGCACCAAAGCCTGAAGCCGCACCTACAATTAGAGATAAAGCAACCGAAACAATGATGGTGATAACCCTTGAATTGTTTACTTTAGGCTTGCTTTCTATGGGCGGCTGCTCATAGCCGTTATCGTTTAAATCGAAGGAGAAATTGTTATCCATTAAAACACCTGCTTTTTCTTTTTTTGCACTCTAATAATACTGAGATTTTATGACATTTTTTGAACAAAAATGTTAATTTTTAGTGAATTTTAAAATTTTCTACGCTTTATTCGAACAAACTCTCTTACATCGTTGTCCTCGCGGTTTTTCCTTATTTGTGAGATAATTGAAAAGATTAAAAATCCCATTGCAACAACAAAGCCTAATATTAATACAGACATTAAAATGAGCATAACCGTTTCGGTTACGGTTGCCTTCTTTTTAATTGTTTTAATTTGGGCGGCGGAGAGCACCTGATGTTCAAAGCTTTCACTTGGAGAATTCGAATAAAAATTAAAGGTGTAAAGCCTGCCGTTTTTTATGGTTATATACTGTGAAACCGTGTAGCTTCCCGCATCGTCGGTTATTTGCGAAACGCTGTGAACAAAGGCTGTATCCTCAATGTTTACAACACCCTTTGCGCCGGAGGAAAGTTCCTTTGCAACCGACAAAAGATTATCCTCTGATAAAAGGGATAAATCCTCAAGCTTCTTAGAAAACTGGGTTTCCTCAGCCCTTATTTGAATTTGAGTTTTCGTGTCGGCGTGAAGAATAAATGCAACCAGCGTACCTTCCCTAAAAAGCGCCTTAAAGGAGCTTTTTGTGTAGCCTAAATTTTCAACGATTTCTTCATTTTTCGACACCGAATCCTCGGTGATGATAAAAAACTCTTCACCGAGATTAAGGGAAATATCCACGTCAGTTGGGGTAGCGGCAAATGCCGTTACACTAAAAAGGCACATAAGGGCCAAAAATAAAGCAAATGCTTTTGTTTTCAATCTAATTCATCCTAAATGTTATTTTGTTTCTTTGCGGCGGTGAGGGTGTTTTGCATAAGCATTGCAATGGTCATGGGGCCAACACCACCGGGAACGGGGGTAATAGCACTGCACTTTTCGGCAACAGCCTCAAAATCAACATCACCGCAAAGCTTATTTTCTGCATTTCGGTTCATTCCGACATCAATTACAACTGCGCCCTCTTTAACCATATCAGCGGTTACAAAGCCTGCCCTGCCAACGGCGCTTACAAGCACATCGGCACGGGAGGTAACCGCCTTTAAATCCTTGGTTTTTGAGTGGCAAACGGTAACCGTTGCGTTTTTGTGCAGCAGTAACATTGCCATAGGTTTACCAACAATGTTAGAACGGCCGATTACAACACATTCCTTGCCGCAAACATCAATGTTCATATATGCTAGCATTTCCATAATCCCCGCAGGGGTGCAGGGCAAAAAGTCAAAATCGCCAATCATAATTTTGCCCACATTAACAGGGTGGAATGCATCCACATCCTTTTCGGGAACAATGGTGTTTATAACGGTGCCTTCATCAAGGTGAGCGGGCAATGGCAATTGACACAAAATGCCGTTTACCTCGCTATCCTCATTAAGTTTTTTAATAAGAGAAATAAGCTCTTCTTCGGTTGTTTGTTCAGGGAGTTTAAATTCAAAGGATTTAATTCCAAGCTCCTCACAGGCCTTTTTCTTGTTGGCAACATAAACCTTTGAAGCAGGGTTTTCGCCCACCAAAATAACTGCGAGGCCTACACCTATTCCCTTATTTTTAAGGGTCTCAACCTCTTTTTTTATTCTTTCCTTAACGGCGGCAGAAATTTCCTTGCCGTTTATAATTTTATAAGCCATTTTTATTCCTCGGTTTCTTCTTTTGTTTCCTCTTCGTTTTCAACAAACTGTGAGGAATAGGTAGCATCGGAAACTGCTGTTTTTTGTTTGTTTCTTATAACAACAATAAGTGTAATGCCAAGAACGCAAAGTGCAAAAGATACAAGCACCGAAACACGGAAGGGTCCAATCATTAAAGAATCGGTTCTGAGCATTTCTATAAACATTCTGCCAAGCCCGTACCAAGCGCAATAATGGAGGGCTATTTCGCCGCTGAAATGGCGCTTTTTAGAGAGGATATGTAAAAGCACAAAGCCCACAGCGCACCAAATTGATTCATAAAGGAAGCAGGGGTGAACAAGACCCTCGCCGCAAACGGCATTTGTATTAACACTTTCCATTCCCCACCAGGTGCTGCCTGTAAGGGTGCCAAAGGCCTCCTGATTTATAAAGTTGCCCCAGCGACCCACCGACTGACCGATAAGGAAGCCTAAAGCCGCTAAATCAAGCATATCGGTAACATTAATCTTACGAAGCTTGCACATAAGCACACCGCAAATGGCGGCGCCAATAACACCACCGTAAATTGCAAGACCTGCAAAGCCCGAGGAATCACCAAAGCCGAAGAATTCTCCAAAGGAGGAGATGCTGCCATTGGGGTCAAAAATCACATAATATGCCCTTGCACAAAGAATGGCAACAGGTGTGGTTACAAGAACAACATCAAGCATTCTATCAATGTTAATTTCAAAGCGTTTTGCATTTTTAAGGCCGTAAATAATGGCAAGCAGAAAGCCTGTTGCAATTAAAATACCATACCAATAAACATTCCAACCATCCCCTATGGGAATGGTGAATGCAATGGGGTTAAGGGTTAAGTGAATTCCAAAAATTGTTACTTCCATTTTGCTTACTCCTTACTTTTAACCACCGATAAAACGGAGGTTTCTTCCTTTAATTGCTTTAGGCAACGGGTTACATCCTGTTTTGTGATTTTGCTAAGCTTCTCTAAATCACCAAACACCTCATCACCGCTTACCGCCGCCTCACAAAGCTGCATTCCTATTGACTGAACCGAGTTAAAGCGTTTAACGGCATCACCGTACATTCCGCGCTTTACCGCCTCAAAAATTTTGTCATCAATTCCATTTTCAATTAGCCTTGCAATCTCACGGTTTATGGCGTTTTTTACCGCCTCGGGCTCTTTAGATTCACCTGAAAAGATTACCGAGGCATAGCCATTGCCGCAGAAAACCTCGGTGTCAAACTCATCATTAATGAGGGATTTATTCATTAAATCCTCAAATAAATCAGAATTATCCCCTGCTAAAATATCAAGGGCAGCCTGGAAGCAAACTCGGTCAAATAAAGGCATAATACCCTGGGTTTTAAGCTTAAAGCCATAGCAGAACAGGGGCTGTGCCACCTGCAAATTCTGCTCGGTATAGGTGCTTAAAACGCTGTCACTTTCCGGGTGTTCACCGCGAATTATAATTGCTTTATCGTTTTTCTTAATACCCTTTTCAATTTGCTCTAAAACGGCATTTGCATCAACCTTGCCTGCAATGCAAATGAACATATTTGAAGGGTGATAAAAGGTGTTATAGCACTCGTAAAGCAGTTTATCATCAATTTTTGCAATGGAATCGGTGGTGCCTGCAATATCAATTCTCACAGGATGATTTTGATACATTGCAAGAAGCATATTAAAAAGAACGCGCCATGAAGGGCTATCCTCATACATTCTTATTTCCTGACCGATTATTCCCTGCTCCTTTTTAACCGTTTCGGCGGTGAAATAGGGGCTTTGCACAAAATCAAGCAGAATTTCTAAATTTTTCTCAAAGTTATCAGAGCAGGAGAAGAGATAGCAGGTTCTGTCAAAGGATGTAAAGGCATTGGCATAGGCGCCTGTTTCGGCATAGCGAGTAAAGGCATCGCCATCCTCACTCTCGAAAAGCTTGTGCTCTAAAAAATGGGCAATACCCTCGGGAACCTGAGTAAAATTTTCTCCATCACGGCTGAAAACGGTATCAATAGAGCCATATTTTGTTCCAAAAAGAGCGTAGGCCGAATCGTAATCCTTTTTTTCAACAATAAAAACCTGAAGCCCGCTATCAAGGGTTGCTTTAACACAGCAGACGCCAACAGGTGAACTGATTATTTCTTTTTTCATTTACTTGGCCTCCGGTAAAAGCATATAAACGGTGTTAAGGGAAATGCCCTTTGCCGCGGCAATAACATCTTCCCTGGTTATTTTTCTTACTGCCTCACACATTTCCTCAGGTGATGTGAGGTTTTCGTTATAAATTTTAAGAGCGTACCACAAATCAACCGAGGAAAGTGAATCGTTATAGCTTTTAAGCGAGCCGCAAATGCTTTTAATTGAGGAATTAAACTCAAAATCGGAAAACTCGCCGTTTTTAACAATTTCCAGCTGATTTAAAATTTCATTTTTCGCCTTTTCGGCATTTTCGGCCTCCAGACCTGAATCAACCATAACAAAGCCGCGACTTCTAACGCTTGATGCCGAGCAATAATAACAAAGGCTCATTTTTTCTCTAACAACGCTAAACAGCCTTGAATAGGGTCCACCGCCGAAAATATCAACGGCAACCATTAGGGGCAGTGACACATTGTCATCACCATAAACCGATGATGTAAAGCCCATAACCAGCTTACCCTGGACAACATCCATTCTATCGGTAACCTCTTTAACCGTATCGCGCATCTTGGGTGCCGGCAGGGTTTTGCAGTTTGTTATATTTTCCCTTTTAAGCGCACTGAACCTTTCACCGATTTTTTCGAACAGCCCTTCGGGCAAGGTTTCGCCAACGGCGTGCACGCTAATAAAGGCGCTTTTGAGCATATCATCGAGGGCTTTTTTAAGACCTGCCTCGGTAATTTTTGAAATTGCCTGACTTGTGCCAAGCTTGTTAAGGCCAAAGGGGTCGTTTTCAAACATTTCCTCCTTAAGGCGCTTTCTTGCAAAGTTTCTTTTCTCGTTAAGCTCGGCCTCAAGGTCCTCAAGCATTTTACGCCTTTCTCTTAATAAATCAGCCTGGCAGAAAACACCGTTTTCAAGCCTTGGCTCAAAGAGCAAGGAAAGGAGATAATCGGCCGCGGCGCTTACATTTTTCTCGCCGCCGATAGTGTATTTATCATTAATTGCGGTAATAACAAAACGAATAAGCTGGGTGTTACCCACAGGCATTGCCGAAACGGCAACATCGGCGCCGTAAAGCATATTCAAATGGCGGTTCATTTCCTTAAAGCCGCCAAAACGACCCGAACAGGTGCTAAGAACATAGGTTAGCATTGCATTTATAGACACGGTTTCGTTTTTTAAGGGCATATAGAAATTAAGGGAGATAAGGGTGGTGTTAAAGCGGGTGTTTTTAATAAAAATACCTTCCACACCATCGGCTATTTTAATAGCACTGTTGCTGTTCAAAAACTATCCCTCCGAGCAGTAGATAAAATATTACTTATACAGTATAACATAAACTCTCCTGTTATACCACAAAAAAATGTAAATTTTTTGTTACAAATCTCGCAAAAATTTGAATCATAGCATTTTTGGTGCTAAAATTTCAATATGGAGTGTGAAAATGTTGAAAAAAAGAGGACTGCCAATACCACTTAAATCAATTATAATCGCAATCTTAATTCTAGTTCAATTCTGCCTTATTGTTTTTCCTCTGATTTACTTATGGAAATCAGCATTGTGGTTTTATGAGCTTTGCGGCGTTATTGCCGCTGTTTTTTCAATTTACATTATCAGTCGCGAAGGAAATCCCAGCTACAAAATGGCCTGGGTTGTTCTCATTTTGCTCTTCCCTATCCTTGGAATATGCGTTTTTTTGCTTTTCGGAGGCGGCCGAGTTTTCCCGCATTTGAAAAGAAAAATGGCTAACTGCGAAAAAGAATATTTTTCAAAGCTTAAAACGGATGATAGTGAGAAAGAAAAGCTTTTCAGCAGCGACCTTTTCCACGCTCGCCAAGCGGATTACTTAAGCCGCGAAACGGGTTTACCCATTTATTCGGGAACAAAAACCGAATATCTTGAAAGCGGAGAAAGTTTTTTTGACCATCTGCTGTTTGAACTAAAAAGTGCCGAAAAATATATTTTTATTGAATTTTTTATTCTGGCCGATGGCTTTATGTGGGATTCAATCAAAGAAATTTTAGTCCAAAAGGCCAAAAGCGGTGTAGAGGTGCGCATTATTTTTGATGATTTCGGTTCAATAGGAAGGCAGGGAAAGAACTTCGTTAAAGAGCTGAAAAATTCAGGAATAAAGGTTTCTGTTTTTAATCCGTTAAGACCCTCGGTTGATATTTTTATGAACAACCGAAATCACAGAAAAATTGTTATCATTGACGGCATTACCACCTTCACAGGCGGTATAAACATTGGCGATGAATATATAAACCGACTTCCTCGCTTCGGCCACTGGCAGGACTGCGGCATTATGCTTAAAGGAAGAGCAACCGATAGCTTTGTCGCTATGTTTTGCTCAATGTGGGAGTTCACAACGGGCGAAAAAACAAAAATCGAAAATTATTTCGCGAGCGTATCCTTTGAAGATGATGGGCACATTTTGCCCTATTGCGATGACCCGCTCAACGGCAAAAATCCCGCTGAGGGAATTTATATGCAAATAATAAATACAGCGCAAAAATATGTTTATATTATGTCCCCCTATTTAATCCTTGATTCCAATATGAAAAGTGCCCTGAAATTAGCGGCAAAATCGGGAATTGATGTAAGGATTATAACGCCCTCTCACCCCGATAAATGGTACGTTCATCCCGTAACGCAGCAAAGCTACGGCGAACTGCTCTCATCGGGGGTCAAAATTTACGAATATACCCCCGGTTTCATTCATTCAAAGGTGTTTTTAAGCGATGATAAAATTGCCACCATAGGCAGCGTAAATATGGACTATCGCAGCTTTTATTTTCACTTTGAGTGCGGCGTGTGGGAAAGCGGTTCCTGCTGCAATTCAGCGATTAAAAATCAGTTCAATGAGCTGTTTGAAAAATCAAAGGAAATAACCGAAAAAGAATGGAAAAACCGACCTCTTTTTCAAAAAATAAAACAGATGGTTCTCCATATTTTTTCACCCTTTATGTAAACATTGACAAGAAAAAATTTTTAATATATAATAACTTAAAGAGGTGTTTAAAATGAAGCTTAAAAAGTTTTTATACGTTGTTTTAATCATTTTGGCAGTGGTTGCCGCTATCGCAGGCGCTGTTTATATTATTGACAGCCTTTTAAAGAAAAAGGAACTGATTAAAAAAGAATATCTCCCTTGCGAAATTACCACTGTAGAGGCTGAATAGTTTACACGGTGCTGAATTTTTGTATTTTTTATGGAAAAACACAAATCGTTTTAGTGAAATTCTTTGTTTTTGAATGTTTTTTGTACAAATTGAATAAAAAATACCCTATTCAAGCATATTATAATATGCTTGAATTTTTTTGTGGAATAAGTTATCATATAAAGTAGATAATAATATTGTTTAACTTTATTTTTTTACAAGGATGGTACCAAATGGAAAAATATACCTCTACTGCTCTTGCAAATTTAATTGAGAAAAAGCTTTCCCATAATTTCGGCGTTATGCCCGAGGAAGCCTCTGATGACCTTTTTTATAAGGCAACAGTGCTGGTTCTTCTTGACATTATGCGCCAAAGGCGCACTGCCTTTAAAAAGGAAACCGCCGAAAAGCAGGCAAAAACCGTTTACTACCTTAGTATGGAATTCTTAATGGGTAGATCCCTTAAAAATAACCTTTTTAATATGGACCTTGAAAAGACAATGGCAAAGGCACTTTCTAAGTTTAAGGTTAAGCTTGATAGCCTTTATGAATTAGAGCCCGATGCAGGTCTCGGAAACGGAGGTCTTGGTCGCCTTGCCGCCTGCTTCCTAGATGGTCTTTCAACCGGCGGTTACCCTGCAATGGGCTACTGCATTAAGTATGAATTCGGTATTTTCCGCCAAAAGCTTATTGAAGGCTGGCAGACCGAAATGCCCGATTTCTGGCTTCCTGGTGGCAGTGTGTGGCTTGAGCCCCGCCCTGCAAGCGCAGTTGATGTTCATTTTGATGGCTATGTTAACGAAACCTGGGATGGCAACTACCACAGCATTAAGCACGAAAACTACAGCACCGTTCGCGCCATGCCTTATGACCTTATGGTTGCAGGTAAGGATGGTAAAACCGTTAATGCTTTGCGCCTTTGGACCGCGGAATGCCAGGATATAAATATGTCTGCCTTTAACCAGGGCGACTATGTTCGCGCGATGGAGGCAAAGGCAACGGCTGAGGCAATCAGTAAAGTGCTCTACCCCGAGGATAATCACATTGAGGGTAAATCACTTCGCCTTCGCCAGCAGTATTTCCTTGTAAGCGCATCTATTCAGGATATTTTAAACCGCCACCTTCGTACCTACGGCACCCTTGATAACCTTGCCGACAAGGTTGCAATTCACGTTAACGACACCCACCCGGCGCTCGGCGTTCCCGAGCTTATGAGATTTTTGCTTGATGAGTGCGGCTATGAATGGGATAAGGCCTGGGGCATTGTTACAAAGACCATTGCCTACACCAACCACACCGTTATGAGCGAGGCGCTTGAGTGCTGGCCCGAAGGCTTATTCAAGGACAGATTGCCCAGAATTTACCAAATTGTTAAGGAAATTGACCGCCGCTATTATGCGCAGGTTTTAGCCGAAACCGATGATTGGGGTCTTGCTGAACGCACCCATATTATTCAGGGCGGCGTTGTCAGAATGGCAAATCTTTGCGTTGCCGCTTGCCACTGTGTTAACGGCGTTTCCAAGCTTCACAGCGACATTTTAAAGGATTCGCTGTTTAGCGATTATTATCGTTTAACCCCCGAGAAGTTTACAAACGTTACCAATGGCATTGCACACAGGCGTTGGCTTTGCCAGGCAAACCCTGAGCTTTCGAAATTTATTACCGAGCTTATCGGCGACGGTTTTGTTATGGACGCCGCAAAGCTTTCAGAGCTTAGAAAATTTGAGGATGATGCGGCAGTTCTTAAAAAGCTTGCCAAAATCAAGCGCCAAAACAAGGAGCGCCTTGCAAACTATCTCAGCGATAAAAACGGCATTATTTTAAATCCCGATTCTATTTTTGATATGCAGGTTAAGCGCCTCCACGAGTATAAGCGCCAGCACCTTAATGCCCTGCACATTATCAGCGAATATTTATTTATTAAGGAAAACCCCAATGCTCCCTTTACACCCAAAACCTATATTTTCGGTGCAAAAGCGGCACCCGGATATCTCCTTGCAAAGCAAATCATTCATATGATTTATAATTTAAGCCGCGTTATTGAAAACGACCCCGCTGTTCGCGATAAGCTTAAAATTGTTTTCCTTGAGGATTACAGAGTAACTCTGGCTGAGCTTATGATTCCTGCGGCCGAAATCAGCGAGCAGATTTCTTTGGCTTCTACCGAGGCCAGCGGAACGGGAAATATGAAATTTATGATGAACGGCGCAGTTACCATTGGTACTGAGGATGGCGCAAACGTTGAAATTCACTCTGCTGTTGGGGATGATAACATCTTTATCTTCGGTATGCACACACCTGAGGTTAACCGCCTTCGCAAGAACGGCTACCACCCCTCTAACTACTATAACAATAATGAGGAATTAAAGGCCGCCCTTGATTTCATTGGCAAGGGTATTAACGGTCAATCCTTTGAAAGCATTCACCACATTTTAACAAATATTGACCATTATATGGCCGCTGCCGATTTCAAGGACTACTGCAATGCACAGAAAATCGCCGGCGAAACCTATGCCGACACATTAAAATGGAACAAGATGTCCCTTGTTAACATTGCCGAGTCGGGCATTTTTGCCGCCGACCGTTCCATTGAGGATTACGCCCGCGATATCTGGCACACAACACCTTTAAAATAGTTATGCAATATTATCCTTTTGATTCAAGAAAAAGTCTTTATAAGTCTAAATTCTCAGCCGTAAAATCAGGCGAAAGCCTGACTTTACGGCTACTTCTGCATAAGGATGCAAAGGCAGATGAGGCCTTTTTGCTTTTATCAAAGGATGGCGAGGATGAACAAAAAATCCCCCTCACACAAAGAGAAAGCCTTGAGGATTATATCTTTTATGATACCGAAATTTCCCCTTCCGGCGGGCTTTACTGGTATCGCTTTTTCTACACAAGCCCCTTTGGGAATTATTTTGTTACCAAGGTAAACGGCGTTGGCATTGTTAACCTTGAGCCCATTGGCGCCTCCTGGCAGTTAACCGTTTATGACAGTGATTTTACCACCCCTGACTGGATTAAGGGCGGCATTATCTATCAGATTTTCCCCGACCGCTTTTATGATTCGGGAAAGGCAAAAAAGAATGTTCCAAGCGACCGATTTATTGTTAAGGATAAGAAAAAACAGCCCACATTTACACAGGATTTCAGCACAAACGATTTCCTCGGCAATGATTATTACTGCGGTGACCTTGAGGGTGTACGGTTAAAACTTCCCTACCTTAAAGGCCTTGGGGTTAACTGCATTTATTTAAATCCTATTTTTGAGGCACACTCAAACCACCGTTACAATACGGCGGATTATATGAAAATTGACCCTCTTTTAGGGGATGAAAAGGATTTTATAAGGCTTTGCAAAGATGCTAAAAAGCAGGGCATTCATATTATTTTAGACGGCGTTTTCTCCCACACGGGGGATGACAGCATCTATTTTAACAAGAAAAACCGTTATAGCGGAATCGGCGCCTACAACAGTGAAAATTCAAAATATCACGGCTGGTTTAAATTTAAAAATTGGCCCGATGATTATGAGGCCTGGTGGGGTGTTCCTACATTGCCCGAAACGGTGGAGGAAAATGAGAATTTTCTCGAATTTATAACGAGCAAAAACGGCGTTATACGGCACTGGTTAAGGCTTGGTGCCGATGGCTGGCGCCTTGATGTTGCCGATGAACTGCCCGATGTATTCCTTGATAGCGTGAGAACTGCCATAAAGCAGGAGAAAAAGGATGCCTTTTTACTGGGCGAAGTTTGGGAGGATGCCACAAACAAGGTAAGCTACAACGCCCGCCGCCGCTTTTTAAGGGGCAAACAGCTTGATTCGGTTATGAATTACCCCTTTGCAAATTCTATTGTTGATTTTGTTATGGGCGGTAACGGAGAGGCTTTTATTTCGAGTATTCTTGATATAATTGAAAACTATCCCCCCTGCTCCCTTCACACCCTTATGAACCACATCGGCACCCACGACACCGCCCGAATTCTAACCCGCCTGGGCTTTGAGGGGCAGGTTTTAGCCGACCGAAATTGGCAGGCGGAGCAAAGACTTTCAAAGGAACAGCAGGAAATCGGCAAAAAAAGGCTTAAGCTTGCCGCAGTTTTGCAGTATACCCTGCCCGGTGTGCCCTCTCTTTATTATGGCGATGAAATCGGCACTGAAGGCTTTGGCGACCCGTTCTGCCGCGGCTTTTTTGATTGGGAAAACGGAGATAAAGCGCTCACCGAGTTTTATAAAAAACTAGGCAAATTCCGCCGAGAAAACAGCGTTTTTAAGGATGGCGAGTTTATCCCCCTTCATTTTGAAAACGGCTGCATGGCTTATTTAAGAAAGCGGGACAAGGATTTCGTTTTTGTAGGCGTTAACACAAGTGACGCAGAAAGAGAAATTGAAATCCCCAAAAATTTGTCGAATGAAAAAATCAAAATCGGCCCAAATGATTTTTGCCTTTTTAGCGGAAAGATTAAATAAAACTATTATTAAACATACAAAGAGCACGACCTCTAGATTAAAAATCTATTGGTTGTGCTTTTAATTTTTAAGAAAATTTTAAAAAAGTTCTTGACAAAGAAAACTTGGAATTATATAATGTCATTAGATTCCCATAAAACTTGGAAAGGTGTTCGCTATGGAAAACGAAAAAATTTTAGAATCTGCTCAAAATAACAAAGATATTGGAAAAGAATACGAAAAAGAATCTGCCGCGCGAAGCAGCTTACTAGGCTCACTTGTAGCATTTCTTGTTGCTTTAGCGCTACTTTTATTAGAATATTTTGTTAAATCTTCGGTTAATACAGGTCTTATTGCTGTCGGAATGACCGCATCGGGTGTTCAACACCTTTACGAAGGCATTAAAATTAAAAAGACATATATGATTGTTATAGGAATAATTCAATGCCTTATTGCACTTTTGGCTATTTTAGTATTTGTTGGGCAGGTGGTATTTCCATGAATTCACACCTTAAATTAAAAAACAAATTGAAAGAATTTCGGCAGCAAGCATGCTTAACGCAAACACAACTTGCTGAAAAAATTGGTTCTTCTAAAAACACTATTAGTTCTATAGAAACTGGGCAATTCTGTCCTACTGCTTATCTTGCAGCATTGCTATGCATTGCGCTTAACTGCAGATTTGAAGAATTATTCTATTTTGAAGAAGATTAACAGACTATAATACGAGGTAACAAAATGGACAACCTTTTTAACCAGAATTTTACTAATCTTAAAAAGCAAATTAATAAAATAAGAAAATCCGAAAACCTTAAACCTGTAAATATAGTAAAAGAAGATTACCCTTCCGCTATTTCATATTTAGCTGGTAAAGATTTCAACTTTTTCTTAAACACTTTTTCAATCGCTAATTTGCCTATTTTTTTTGATTTTAATCCAGAATCAAAAATATATAAATGTAGCTTTTTAAAAATAATCCATTATAATTATTATTTACTCCTTGAAACTATTACTGATTCACCTAACGAAAACACTGATGAACAGCTTAAAGAAGAGTTTGCAACATTTTTAAAATTACACAAAGAAATATTAGATGGCGATAACTTTCAACCATTACGAGATTTTTTAAAAAAAGCGAGTTACAAAGAATTGGTCGACTTAATAGAAAATTTGTCGCGATTAGAAACATGCAACGATGTCTTGAAAACAATTTTCAAAACTTCCGAAGGCGTTGATGTTCAAAAAATTTTAGAATGTTTAGCTTATTTGGTTCGTAGTACAAAAGAAATCTATCAACATTTTCTTTATATCCCTTTTATAAAATTAACGGATGCTAATGAAAACGAATTTAAGAAGAGAAAACACTTATCTTTTTTCACAAATTATGGAGATTTGGCTTTAGATTATAAAATGATAGAAGATATTAAAAGTCTTTATGAACTATCGAAATTTTCACCCGAAATAATCGCCATGACTAAAAGCCAAGTAACAATCTGTTATCCAAACTATTCTGAAGAAACGTTTCTTGCCTTTAAAAAACTTTTAAAAGAATTTGCAAGAGCAAAAAATGAACTTTATGAATCTAACAACAAATTTTTGCATTAAAAAACACGGTAGAAACAAATTGTTTCTACCGTGTTTTAATTATTCTGCATATTCGGTAAACAGTACCTTTTGCCAATTCTTGGCGCCGTCACTCAGATAATAGGTTTCAACCGACCAGGGAGTGATTGTATCACAAATCGGCAGGGGCAACAAATCGCCGCTTACAGTAAATTTGGTTTCCTTGCCCTCGGCCTCATAAACGCGAAGGATAAGGCCTGTGTTATCCTCGCTGCGTTTAACCGCACTTACAAAAATGTTTTCGCAATCGGTGCTCATTGCCGAATAAGGCTTGCAGTCTAAAACGCCATCGTGCCAGGTGTCCATTATATTGGTAAAGCCCTTATTTAAAAGCTTTCCTTCCTTTATAACCGAGGACCAGTTATCACCTATAGGCATAATTTCATAGCTGAAATCAAATCTGCCCTGGCCCGAAAAATCGCTCTCCTCAGTTCTCGGTCCACCGTGGTCGCCATAAATGGGGCTGCGAACAACGGTGTGATAAATCGTACCATCCTTAACACTTGAACTGTAGGTGTTATTATTTACAAGAGCAAAGCCGCCGTTTGTGCCTTTAACTGCAGTCCAGTTAATGCCAGGCTCCTCCTCGCCATCGGCAGGGCGCTCTATAATTCCAAAGGGAATTTCATAGTAGGCTTTTGGATTTTCTACCGCCATAGGCCACTTTATTTTAAGCATTTTATGCTTCTCCTGCCAGTTAACATAGGCTCTTACCACTAACTTTTTGCCGCCCGAAGCAAGGGAAAAATACTGCGTTAAGGTAGAGCCATTATAACGGCTTTCCACCTTTACGGTTGCCCTTATAGGGCCGCTTTCAAGCACCGTTACCTTAGCATCGGAAAAGCGTGCCATTTCATCGGTAAAAAAGTTTTTATCGTGGCTCCAGGCATCGTGATAATATTCATCAATAACAATAGGCACTGCGGCACGGTCAGTTATAAGATTTTTCTCATTTTCCTTATCGTAAATCTCGGTAATATAACCGCTATAGCGCTCAAATTTAACCGTTAAAAGTTCATTTTCCAGGGTAACACAGTCGTGATTATTAGCGCTTTCAAGGCTGTTTGGTAAAAAGGCGCAAACGGTACTGTTTTCACTCTTTGGTTCCTCGGCGCGATTATTCCAGGTTACTGTAAAGCCATCGCTTATATAATAAACCGAATAACCCAGCGCCTTAACCCTTGCGCTGAAAATGGTGTCCTTGCGGTTATAGCACTCATTAACGGTGGAATAAACCAGCTGTGAAGGCACAATGTTTCCATCAGAGTCCTTAACCACATTGAACTGACCATTAATTTGAACGATTTGCTCGGCATCAAAGGGATGGGGGTTGAAAACAACAACGGGCTGACCCAAAGTATTATCTTTTGTGTTTATTTTCCAGGAAATTGCCTGCAAAGCGTTATTTTCCTCAACTGCGGCAATGTGTTTAGCGAAGCCCAGCATATCAGCGGCATCATCATAAACCTCTTTTATAGAGCAGCCATCAAGGCTATCGTGAAAATGGCAAAAGCACACATTCTCAAAGCCCTCTTTAAACGAGGCGTTTTTATATTTCTTACCGCAGAGCTTTGCCGCAAGGGCGTTATAGCTTTCGGCGGCAACAAGGCTTGTTTCGGCACGGCGAACATCGTTTTTAATTTTGCCCACCGCCGAATAACAGCCGCTGGCGTGATGCTGTAAATCTCCCTGATACTGAGGAATGTTTTCTTTAGAAATATCCTCAAAAAAATCTGATATATCGGAATAAATCATTTCCTTTTCGGGGTGTTTTTTCGCATATTCCCGCAAAACCTCAAGATGTCTTATGGTCGGCCCGCCGCCGTGGTTGCCTACGCCATAAAAAAGAGGAAGCGCGCTAAAATCGGCTTTAGAATTTTCCTCTAAATAAGTAACACGCTCTTCTAAAGCCTCTACATTTTCAAATTGGGCGCAATAGGGGTCTAAAATTCTATATGTTGTAACCTTTGAGCCGTCATCGGAAATCCAACCGAAAACATCGCTTTCCATATTCTTTTCTTTCGGAGAGGGGCGCATAAAAATATAACTATTCATTCCGCTTTTCTTTAAAATTTTCGGAAGGGTTGCGCAGTGGCCAAAGCTGTCCACATTATAACCCACCGTTGCCGTTTTGCCAAAGTTTTCTTTAAAATAGCGCTGGGAATAAAGGCTTTGTCTTGCAAAGGCCTCGCCTGAGGGCATATTGCAATCGGGCTGAACAAACCAACCGCCCACAATTATAAATCTGCCCTCGTTTATGCGCTCTCTTACCTCTTCAAACATTTCGGGGGCGAATTCCTCTATCCATTTATAAACCGAAGCAGAGGAGCAAACAAACCTAAATTCGGGGAACTCCTTCATTCTATCAAGCGCCGAACGAATGGTGGCCTTTGCCTCCATACTTCCCTCCTGCCAGCGCCACTGCCAAACAGGGTCTAAATGAGCGTTGCCTACAAGATAAAGTTTATCCTTTTTCAAAAGAAACCGCCTCCTTTTAAAATCTAATTACATTATAATTTGCTTCCTTTAAATTTTCTCTGCTTTTTATCAAAAAATTATTGTCTTTTTTTAATATTTATGGTATCGTTATTTGGGTGATATAATTGATTAGCAAACTAACGAAGGAAAAGGAACTGGGCATTGGCAATATTTCGGCATCAAAAAAGCACCTTGACTGCGATTGCCAGGTTCATTGGCACGAATTTTACGAAATGGAATATGTTTTAGAGGGTGAGGGCACCTGCTCCATTAACGAACAAACCTACCCCTTGCATAACGGAACACTTTTCTTTATGACACCTGTTGATTTACACAGCGTTAAAACCGACGATTCCACAGTTATAAATATAATGTTTTCCACAGATATGGTTTCCCCCGATATCTTATCGCCTTACACCGCCATAGGTGCGCCTAAGGCTATAGAAATAAACGAAGAAGATGCGACATTTATTGAATCAATTCTTTTTGAAATTATTAAAAGCCAAAAAAACGCAAAGCTTTGTTCAACCCTAATGAGTGCACTACTCATAAAGCTTGAAAATTATTTAACGGTATCTAAAAGGGATATTCACCACACTATTTCCCAAAAAATGTGCTTTTTTATAATAAACCATTTCAGGGAAAAAATTACCCTTAGCGATGTTGCCAATGCCGTTGGTATAACCCCTGTTTATGCCTCAAAAATTTTCAAGGAGCAAACTCAAATAGGCTTTAAGGAGTATCTTAACAATTTGCGCTTTGAATATGCCAAAAAGCTCCTTAACGAATCCGAGCTTACGGTTCAGCAGATATGTGATAATTGCGGATTTGAGGATTACCCTAATTTTATTAGGCGTTTTAAAAACCGTTTTAATATGTCCCCTACAAAATACAAAAAGACCTATTTTGAAAAAAACGACTGTAATTGAAAATTACAGTCGTTTTTACTATTTATTTTTGAAAACGAATTTAAATACAAGGTGTAAAACCATTCCCACCGCAATGGCCACAACAAGGTCCTTTGCAAACTGCGAGCCGCTGTAACTTTTTATTGCTGAAAAGAACTTCGGCTTTAAATAAAATTCTTTCATTAAAATGCTTCCTCAAAATCCCTTTTATCATCAACAAAAATAAATTTCAGTGTGTTAATTGCCTTTTCATCAGGCTTTAAGGTTTTAAGCACACCTTTTTTTCTATCTGCCAATCTTCCCTCAATTGAGCAGTTTGACGGTTCCAAGCCTAAAACATAATCATATTTTCCCAGCATTTTCCACTGAGTAAAGCGAGGCAATGCCTTTTTATCATAGGAAATAACAAGCCCCTTGTTTATGTCGCCGTTAAAGATGCCCACATTCGCCATGCCTTTCTTTTCCGCAACATCATAATAATAGCAGCGAGAAATATATTCGGCCTCCGGTGGACTGATTTTCAGCGCCGACTCAAGATGTTGCGCCGCCCATTCGTTATAAGGGGTTACATTACCCGGTATTTTCAGAACCGCATTTTCGCTAAGCAGAGGATATCCCATATTACAGTGATAAAGCACCATATAGGGAGATTCTATATCGCCTACATTTTGAGCGGTGTCTTTAAGGGTGAAGGCATTTTCCAAATAGGAAAAGAAAAATTCTCTGTTTAAAACAAGTTTTGTGCCAAACAGACTTGCATCTTTAACCTGCAATTTAACAGTTAAGCCATCATCCGTCTCTTCACTGCTTATAAGCTTTGCGGGGGTGTTGGAGACAGTGCCGTGCTTTGGCATTATTTCATCTCCGTCAAAGCCGCCGTTACCCACATTTGTGAGCCCGCAGGTAGTAAAAAAGCCAGCCGTAAAACTTTTAAGGAAAGCATTACTTTTAACATCAAAATACTGAGGTGAAACAAAACCGCAAGGGGCGAAAAAGCCCAAATTATCGCCTTTGAAGTTAACGCGAACGGCATCACCTGCTCTATCAAGAGATAAAAAGACTTCAAGTCCCAAACCGTTTCGAATATACAAAAAGCGCATACCGTTTCCCTTTGCATTATTTCGCAAAACAAGTTCTTCTGCACCGCGAACTTGCAAGGGGTCGCCCATATAAAATTTTATGTTATCAGAACAAAGCATTGAATTTTTCCTCGTTATCAGCAAAGGTGAATTTCAATTTGTTCACTGCACTCTCATCAGGTTTTAAAGTTTTAAGAATTCCGTTTTCTCTGTCACTTACCCTGCCTGCAACGGTGCAGTTAGAGGGCTCAAGACCTAAAACGTAATCGTATTTACCCATCATTTTCCACTGAGTAAAGCGAGGTAACGCCTTTTTATCATAGGCCAGCACCAGGCCCTTGCCGATTTTATCGTTAAAGATACCAACGCTTGCGAGGCCGTTTTTTTCCTCAACCTCATAGTAATAACAGCGCTCGGCAAAATTATCCTGAGGGGGCTCCATTTGTAAAGCGGTGTCAAGATACTTTGCAGCTTCCGTATCACGCGGGGTAACCTTACCGGGGATTTTAACAAAGGCGCTCTCCTGAAGTAAAGGATAACCCATATTACAGTGATACAGTATCATATAAGGCGAATCTATATCTCCAACATTCTGTGTGGTGTCCTTAAGAGTAAAGAAATTTTCCTTATAGGAAAAGAAAAACTCTCTGTTTAAAACAAGCTTTGTGCCAAACAGGCTGCCATCCCTAACCTGCAGTTTAACGGTTAAGCCCTCGTTTGTTTCATCTATACCCATAAGCCTTGCGGGGGTGTTGGAAATACTGCCGTGCATTGGTAAAAACTCATCGCCATCAGCACATTCAACGCCAACATTTGTAAGACCGCAGGTGGTGAAAAAGCCTCCTGTAAAGCTTTTTAAAAAGGTTTTATGCTCAATATCAAAATACTGGGGCGCCACAAAGCCGCTTCCCGACATCCAGCCCATGTTATCGCCCTTAAAGTTAACGCGAACGGCATCGCCAGCTCTGTCAAGGGATAAAAAGACCTCAAGACCTAAACCGTTTCTAACATACAAAAGGCGCATACCGCTTCCCTTGCCTGCGTTTTGCAAAATAAACTCCTCGACACCTCTAACCTGAGCAGAATCACCAACATAAGTTCTCATAGCAATCCCCTTACTATAATAATCTTTAATACTAATAGAATAACAAATATTTTCCTTTTTTTCAATAGCAGGAAAGCAAAAAGCCTTACAATTTTTGTAAGGCTTTAAGCTATTCCTCATGGCA
Source organism: Oscillospiraceae bacterium (assembly GCA_015065935.1). Lineage (GTDB taxonomy): Bacteria > Bacillota > Clostridia > Oscillospirales > Acutalibacteraceae > SIG587. The sequence goes on along the minus strand of SVPI01000003.1, from coordinate 27,958 downwards.
AAGGATGCAAAGGTAATCTCCCCTGCAGTATTTCTCCAAAAACATTTGGCTCATTTTGGGATTATGGCTTGTAGCGGTGGGGACAAAATTTTCTATATTATATTTTGTATAGCACTCATCACCGCAAATAACGCGTTTTTTGCCATTCAGCTGAAATTCTATAACGCAGGAGCCATCTGAATGTCCGCCGATTTTAACTGCCCTTACACCCTCAAGCTCGGTTTTCTCATCAAAGAGGCAAACCTCAAATTCCTTTGGGATAAAATTCTTCCCCTCGCGGGCAAACTCCTCCCTTTGAATGTGAATTTTTGCGTTTTTAAAATGCTTTACGCCCTCAATGTGGTCGTGGTGGGCGTGGGTTATAATAACATCGGTAATATTGGCGGGTGAAAAGCCTTTGTTTTTAAGCGCCGAAACGGGGCCGATAAAATCAGTCATTACAAAACCAGGCATTGTATCGCACCCTGCATCAACCAAAATTTTTTTGTTTTCGGTTAAAAGGAGAAAAAAGGAAAACACAATGGGTACGCTTTGCCCTTCCCTGCCGCCTGAATGAATCATTGTTTCGGGCAGGGTTGTTTTACCAAAATTAAGTCTTATTAATTTCTTTACCATATCAGTCCGCCAATAAGTTTTCTTTTTCAAGGCTTAAGCCATCATAAAGAGTTTTTAAATCACTTTGCTTAAGCCCTGTTGCATTTAGAATTTTGGTGTTATCCATAACACGGTTATAAAGCCTGTCAAAATGGAGCTGCCAAATAAGTGTTTGCCGCCATTCCGGGGAGGCATCGGTTCGGCTATCAAAATATTCTTGCTCGCTGACCCATTTTGAGTCAAGACCGAAAATATCCTTATAATAATCGGCAATTTCTCCCCACTTATGGTGCTCGCTTGTGGTAACATTAAAGGCTTCGCCCAGGGCTTTTTCACTAAAAATAAGGCGGTTAATCATTTCGGCAACATCGCCGCCCCAGGTCATTGTTCCCTCAATATTTTTTGCAGTTTCGGGAAGTAAAACAGGTCTTTTCTCCCTTATTGCGGGTAAAATCATTGTTCTCTCTAGGGTTACAAGCTGGCAGCGCTTGCTTGAATAGGTTATGGCAGGGCGAACAATGGTAAAATTGTTAAAGCCGCTAGCCTTAAGGTTATCCTCCCCTGTTGCCTTATGAAGGGAATAATCGTCACTTAAAAGAAATTCCTTATCCCGACTCGTTTCAAGCAGGCGGGGCGAATCCTCGGTTATGGGGCAGGAATCGGCAAAAACACGATAGCTTGAAAGATAAACATACTGCTCGGTATTGCCTAAAAATTCGGGGATTTTTTTCTTAAAAAGGGGTGTATTATAGATAAGAAAATCTACAATGGCATCGTATTTATTTTTAAGAAGCTCTGAAACGAGGCTATCATCCCAGCCGTTGCCCTTAATATAGTTTAAATTGCTGTTTTCGCTTTTAACATCATCAAGGGTTAAAACATCAACCCTAAAGCCTCTTTGCACAAGCTTTGGAACAAGATAGCGCCCCATTGCGCCTGTGCCGCCAAGCACCAAAACCTTTTTCATAGTTTTTTACCTTCCAATTGCCTTCATAACCGTTTTATAAAGCTCAAGCTCGTAATCTAAGGTGGCAGGGTTTTCCCCCTCGCCTCTGATTATTTTTGCAAAGTTGCCCACCATGCTGTCATAGCGGTCAAAAATTTCGGTGGTGATTTCATTTCCGTTATCCCACCAATCCTCACTGCTAAAGGTTGTTGTGGTTGTTTTTTGACCTGTAGGGCATAAAATTTCAAGAGGCCTTATTTCTACAGTTTTTTTGCTTCCTACAACAACTAAATTGCGCCTTGCAAAGCCGCCAAGCTCAATATCATTTGTTTTAACAAAGGCAAAGCCGTTATCATATTCGAAAACTGTCATTGTCACATCGGGGGCATCAATACCGTTAACACCCGAATTTTTAATAAATGGGACTATACGCTTTGGTGTTCCCTTGATTTTTAAGACAAGGTCAATTAAATGACAGCCTAAAAAGAACATCATTCCGCCGGGAATTTCCTTTAGCCACTCCCGCTGTTCATCGGGGTGCTTGCCGCTCATTTGGGCATCAACGCTGATAATATCGCCAAGTTCCCCCGCTTCAATTGCCTTTAACAGCTTTTTAACTTCGGGGTTGTAGCGGTACATATAGCCCGTGTGAAACACCTTGCCGCTTTTCTTCATTTCTTCAATGAATTCTTCAAAAGCATTAAGGTCATATCCGCCCGGCTTTTCCATATGAATGTGTTTGCCTGCCTTTGCGGCAAGGGTTGCATACTTTGTAAGATATTTTTCCTCGGTTTCAATGGTAACTGCCTCAATGGTGGGGTCATTTAGCACTTCCTCAAGGGTAAGTTCTTTAGAGTTTTTATAAACCTCATTAACGTCAGAAAACTTTTCCCCTTCGTTTTCGGGGAAAACATAACCGGCAACATCATAAAGGTCAGTTTGTTTTAGAAGACTATTAAAAATACTTCTGCCGTGACTGTAATTACTTGTTCCGATTTGGGCAATTCTTACCTTTTTCATTATTTAAGGTCACTCCAATCAAGCTGAACAACCGGGAAAACCTTTTCATTTTTTAAGCGGTCAAAGATTTCCACTGCCTCATTTACCGAATGAACCTCATCAACAAGGCTTGACAGCTTAATTCTGCCGAACTGTGTAAGCTTTATGATGCTTTTAACATCATCGCTTTGGGTCCACCAGCCGTCGGAGGATTCATAAAGGGGTCTAGCGGCTGTGTGGGCGCCGATAAGTGTTATGCCGGGGCCGTGAACCTTCATATAGTAATCAATGGTGAAATCCTTATTTCTTGTGCAGCCCAACAGCGCAACGCGGCCAAAGCGAGCCATACAATCTAAAATTCCGTCAAGGCCTGCGCCAATTCCAGTTACCTCAATGCCGACCTTTGCGCCGCCGTTTGTCAGCGCCTTTGCGGTTTCGGCAAAATCGGGTGCAAAGGGGTCAAGAGCGTAGTCTGCTCCGCTTGCCAGCGCCTTTGCCCTCTTTTCGGGCGCGGGGTCAACAGCAATAATAGGAGCGGCGCCTGCTGTTTTCAAAAGAGGAATTGCGGCAAGGCCTAAAACGCCCATTCCCATAACAATAGCCGATTCGCCAACCTCTAATTTACATTTTCTGATAGAGCCAGCGGGAAGGTTGCAATATTTAAAAGGGCGCCATCGGAAAATGATACATCATCGGGGAGCTTATAAACATTGGTTTGAGCAATGGTTACAATTTCGCTGTGTGTAGTCCAGCAGGCAGCAACCCTGTCGCCAACCTTAAAATCTGTAACATCACTTCCAACCTCGGTTATAACACCTGCGGAGCTGTAGCCCTGAATTCTCGGAAAAACGGTTTTATCTCCAAAAACACTGAGTTTAGGGTCGCCAAGAAGATTTGCGCGCTCGGTTCCGCTGGAAATGCTGGAAACAGCAAGGCGGATTCTAACCTGATCGGGTTCCAGTTTAGGCAAATCATAATTGCAAATTTCGGTTACCCCCGGGGACATAAACATAACTCTTTTAGGCATAAGGATTCCTCCCAAAATTTATTTTAGGCTGACGAGAGTCAAACCCGTCACGTCTACACCTTGATTTTATAACTTGACAAAGCATAACACAATACATTATACTTTAAAATAAGGTAAAATTATGTAAAAAATTGCGAGGTTTAGAGGTTGGATAATCAACAATTCTTTAAAAGCTTTTTGTTTTTGAAAATAACAATGAATAAGCCCACAGGTACCGACCACTTTAAGGATGGTGGCGCGCCTACAAACTATATCGGTGTTTTGCACCACGGCAGCGCCCGCTTTAAAATGAAAAACAGCGACGTTTATCTTAAGGAAAATGAAATTGTTTTCATTCCTAAAGGCGAAACTTATCATTCCTTTTGGACACCCGATAAGAACGGAGATTTGCAGTGGGTGTCGCTTGGCTTTGATTTTTTGCCAACAGGAAAAGATAACTCCTTTTCCCTTCAAAAAATTGAATGTTCAAAAAAGGCCTCAGTAATCCTTGAAAAGCTGATTTCAAACCCCGAGGTAACCTGCGAGAACATAGGATATCTTTATCAGTTTTTAGGGCTTACCCTTGAAAATATGGAACAAAACACCTCGCCCTATAACCTTATTTGCGAAAAGGCTATTGAGTTTATGCGCCAAAACACCGATGCAAAAATTCCCGAGGTGGCAAAGGCCTGCAAGGTTAGCGAATCGGGGCTTTACGGAATTTTTAAAATTGTTTATAACGAAACGCCAAACTATTTCAGACAAAAAATTCTTTTTGAAAAGGCCGAACAGCTTCTTATAACCACCAACCTCCCTATTGAGGAAATAAGCCAAATGTTGAATTTTAGCTCTGCCTCCTATTTCAGGAAAATAGTTAAAAAATATTCTGACAAAACCCCAAAACAAATAAGAAAAAATGCACAACTGCAATAAAAAAGCACTCACAAAGTGAGTGCTTTTTTGTTACCAATTAACCTGCCAACGGTGGTTATATTTTGTGCTTAATTTGCGTTTAACCGCATTGTTTTTAAAGGAGGATTTATCCTGCCGCTCCTTTAAAAGGGCGTTAAAGATTTTAGTACTAACAGGAAGCTTTACAGGGGTGTTTCCCAGCCAGCTTGAAAGATAGGCGGCATTTGAAATAGAAAGCTCGTTTATACCGTCCTCTCCCGGGGAAATAAGTTTTTCGCCCTTTAGAACGGCATTTGTAAAGTTTTGCAAAATTCCTTTATGTGCTGTTTCGCTGTCATCCTGCAAAATTTCCTCATAATCCCACTGAATTTCTGGGGAACTGCTCATTTCAGTTTCACAGATTTGCCTCTCATCGGCTTTCAGCTTCCACCATTTTAAAACGCCGTTTTCAATAACAATTTTGCCCTTTGTTCCCGAAATTTCCAGCCGATTTGTGCCGGGGTATTCCCCGGTTGAGGTTATAAATGTGCCAACTGCTCCGTTTTTATAGCGAGTAACGATGGTAACATCATCCTCAACCTCAATGTTGTGATATTTTGCAACATCGCAAAAGGCGGTAACCTCACTTGGCATACCGCAAATCCATTGCCAGATATCAAGGTTATGGGGGGCTTGGTTCAGCAGCACGCCGCCGCCTTCCCCCGCCCAGGTTGCGCGCCAGTCGCCTGAATCATAGTAATACTGGGTTCTGTACCAATTAGTAACCTCCCAAACGGTTCGTTTAAGCTCTCCCAGTTCTCCGCTTTCCATAATTTTCTTTGCCTTTATGAAAAGAGGATTTGTTCGCTGATTAAACATTATGGCAAAAACCTTGTCGGCCTTTTTAGCTGTTTTAATCAGCTCCTTTGCCGAGGATACCTTAATATCAATAGGCTTTTCCACAAGAACGTGAAGGCCGCTGTTTAAAGCGAATTTTGCAATTTTACTATGCAGCGGATGAGGCACCGAAACGATAACGGCATCAACCGTTTTTGAGGCTATAAGGGCCTTATAATCGGTGTAAGCCTCTATGCCGCTGTATTTTTCGGAAAAATTTTTAAGTTTTTCCTCGTTCACATCGCAGACGGCCTTAAGGGTTAACCCCTTAATTTCGCCGCCGTAAATGCAGTTGGCGTGAGCCGAACCGATATTACCAATACCGATTACCGCCACATTAACATTTTTCATTTTATTTTACTCCACCGAAGGTGCTGCTTGTGTCGGCAACAACCTCTCTTACATTTGTTTTTCTTCTGGATGTTGCAACACGCTTCATAAGTTCATCATAATAGAGCTCGTTATCAAGGGGTAATGTAACCTTTTGTCCGAGCCAGGAGGAAAGGAGCATTGCATTGGCAAGCTTAACGCCGTTAATGCCCTCCTCACCCTTTGCAACAAGGGCTTCGCCACGAAGAATTGCGCCCGACCAGGCATTTAAAACACCAACGTGCTGAGGATTTTCACCATCGGTCACGATTTCTAAATTAGTGTGCTTCGGAGCGCCGAAGGGTTCGGTGTTGGATTTTGAAAATTCCTGCTCGGTTTTATCAAAAACGGTTACCTTAAGCTCATCGTTTTCAACAACAAGCTGCGCCTTATCCATCTGAATTTCAAAACGGTTGGAGCCATAGGCATCTCCTGTTGAGGTTATAAACATACCTGTCGCGCCGTTTTCATATTCAAGATATGCCGTTACATCATCATCAACCTCAATGTCGTGCCATTTGCCGTAACCGATTTCGGCGCGAACGGCCTTGGGCATTCCGCAAATCCACTGCATAAGGTCAAGTTGATGGGGGCACTGGTTTAGGAGAACGCCGCCGCCTTCACCCGACCAGGTTGCGCGCCAATCGCCTGAATCATAATAAGCCTGTGGACGGTACCAGTTGGTTATAAGCCAGTTAACGCGGCGGATTTCACCGAATTCGCCTGAGGATACAAGCTCCTTCATTTTGCGATAAACGTGGTTTGTTCTTTGGTTAAACATCATACCGAAAACGGCATCGCTTTTTTTAGCCGCCTCGTTCATTTCCTCAACCTGCTTAACATAAACGCCTGCAGGCTTTTCAACCATAACGTGAATTCCACGCTCCATACAGGCAATGGCGCAGGGCGGATGGTCATAGTGAGGAACGGCAATAAGACAGGCATCAATAAGGCCGCTGTCCAGCATATCCTCAAGTCTTGTAAAAACGGCAACATTTTTTGCCTGCTCGGGGTAGTTTTCCTTAAAATAGTCAAACTTTCCCTCTTTTTTATCGCAAACTGCTGTGAGTTCAATTTCGGGACACAGACCTGCAAAAATGTTTTTTGTGTGGGTGGAACCCATATTTCCGATACCAACGATACCAAGTTTAATTTTAGCCATTTTTGTTTCTCCTTTATAAAAAAATTATAAATTTTCAAGCATATCCAAAGTCAGAGTGCAACTCCAACCGTAATCCCTAATGGACTGATATTTTTTTCTTATATCATAATCCTTTGTCACAGGACCTTTTCGGTCAAGTTCATAAGGAGGGGTTTTGTTTTCGCTATCGTAAAACTCAAAAACCGTACCTGTTTTTAAATACCATTCGTTTATGACATCAATGGTTTTTATCTCTAAAGCATCAGCCAATTCAGTAAATCCGTTTTCCCTCAACCCTAAAATAATCATATAATTAAGGTTAATCCAAACAGGACCGCGCCACATATCCTTAGCATAACGCTTATCGCTTGCCGAAATGCTTGGAACGGGGAAAGCAGTACAAAATTCGTTGGGATTTTTAAGATGTTCTACAAGCCTTTCCGCCTTTACGCCATCACAAAGACCTGAAAACAGCGGCAAAAATGACGCCACTGATGCCACCCTTTGAATTCGATTATTCGTAATATCAAAATCATAGTAGAACTGCGTATTTTCATCCCAAAGCTTTCGGTTAACGGCTTCTTTTATTCTTTTGAAGCAGCCGTCAAACCAAGCGGTTTCTTCGCCGAGTATTTTACCGATTTTACTCATATAACGCATTTCATTGGCAACATAGCAAGAAAGGTCTATTGCCAAAAGGGTTACAAAATCATCGAAACGCGGAGAGTTATCGGCACCCGATTCACCGCAACGGCAACTTTTATCATCGTGGGTGTTCCAAATGAAAAGGTCTTCGTTTTCAATCTTTTTAGCACTGTAAACCCATTTTAAAAACTGTAAATTTTTCTCGTAAACGGTCTTTAAGAAATTTATGTTCCCTGTCTTTTGATAAACCAACCAAGAGCCCCATGCAATCACGGGAGGTTGGGAAATATCTGACTGAAAGGTGGTGCCCGTTTGGTGAGGTATCATTCCGTTTTTTTGCTGTGTGGAGAGCACCGCAAGAATTAAACTCTCAGCAACCTTTGTGTCAATATGCCTCCAACCAATTGCGTGAAATACCGAATCCCAAAGCCACAAATCTTTGTGCGGCAACCTATCAGGAGTGGACCAAACACAATTAAAAGGTTTTTCGGGAGAATAAAGTTGTGTTTTCATTACCGATAAAAATTTGCTGTAAAGCAAACTGTAATTTTTAAGTTGGGGTCGGCTGTGCTTTTCATAAAAAGCAGTCTTTTTTTCTTCGGCAACCGAAATTTCTTCTTTTAAACCTTTGTTTACAAGTTCTTTGACTTTATCGACGGTAAAACCGTAAGCAAAGGCGAATTTATTCCCATCAACACCAAGAGCAGTAAACGCACCGTCAAGGGTGTCTTGTATTTCTACGTTACCATATTTCTCGCGCTTGCACTCGCCTTCGGTTAAAACAAAAGGCTCATTACCAGTTGAAAATTCACCGATTATCAAATGAGTATCTTGGAAGATTACCTTTATATTACCCCTTTGGGTTTTTGCGCAAATATAATCGCCTGTCACCGCTTTAAAAACAAGATTTTGGCAAAATGCATCTTTAAAAGTCAGTTCTCTTATGACCGAAGTGTAAAATCTTACTCCAAGTCGGTCTTTACTGAGCATTCCGGCAAAATCATTTGTCTGAAATGAATTACCGTCTAAAGCGGAGAAGACAAAAAGTTGTCCCTCACCCCAAACGTTTGGAAAAACAACGTTACCATTCATAAATTGACCCTCGATTTAAATTAAATCTTTAAGCGCCTTGCAGGCGGCATCAAATGCTTCTTCGTTGCTAGAATAGGTGTAAACCTGACCGACAACGCTCTTTTCCCCTTCTTGCTCCAAATCGGCAAGGCCGCTGAAAACGGTTAAATGGGGCTCGATTGTCAGTGCTTCACCCTTAAAGTTATCAAGAATTGCCTTAACATTGCCGATTCCCTTGCCTGCGGGAACAACGTTGCCATCAGGCAGGGCATCTTTAATATGCAGATATTTAACAAAGGGTGCCAGCATTTCCCAGGCCTCTAAAGTGTCCTGCCCGCACTGAACAAAGTTGGCAGGGTCAAAAACGCATTTAAGCTCAGGAACTGTTTTAAAAATATCAAGGCAACGGGAAGCGATATCGCCGTAAATTCCCTTTTCGTTTTCATGGCACAAATCAATGCCTGTGCCTTCGGCCGCCTTTACATACCATTTAAGGCGGGACATAACCTCATCGCGATATTCCTCAGGCTTTTCATCGGCGCCATAGAAGGAGAACATTCTAACATTTTCGGCGCCAAGAATTTTGGCAATTTCAAGGGTGTGGAGGAATCTTTCCTGCTCGGCTGCCCAGTCGCCTGTGTCAATCATAATTTTTCCGATAGGCGAGCCTATTGACCAGACCCTTAAGCCTGCAGCATCCATCTTTTCCTTTACCTCTTTTGCCTTTTCAAGAGAAATATAGGAAACATTTTCTCCGTCAACGTTGCGAATTTCAAGACCGTCAAGACCGTTTTTCTTCATTGCGATAATCTGCTCATCAATGCTTGGAGAGGCTTCATCTGCAAAGGCATAAATCTTAATGTTTTTCATTTTCTTTTCTCCTAATCCTCAAAAACTTTCATAATTTCACGGGCGGCGGTTATATCGGCCTCATAATCAGCTTCAAAAACGCATTCAAGGCTGATTCTGCCGTTATAGCCTACCTTTTTAAGAGCATCTGCTATTTTTTCGCAGGTTTCTTTATTTTCGGCCCTTGGAGTACGGCGGTCCTCATTATCACGGGCTAAATGGGTGTGGGCAAGAAGACCATTGGAATTTATTACTGCATCTAAGTTTTCGCCGTTTCTAAACACGTGGTAAAAATCGGCAAGGGCTTTAACATTTTTATGGTTTAACCTTTTGCAAAGCTCAAGACCATCGGCTACCGTGTTAATAAGATTTGTTTCGTTTTTATTAAGGGGCTCAACAACAATTTGAATGTCATATTCTTTTGCGATGTCGGCACAAAAAGCTACAACCCTTGCGAACTGATTAAAGCCATCTTCAAAGGATACCCCCTCGGGAATTCTTCGGGCGCCCCCGCTGCCGATAACAACAACCTTACAGCCAAGTTTACTAACCCTTTCCATTCCTCGCCTTGAATATTCCTCAATAAACTTAAAATCAACCTTATCGCCGATAAGGGCAATGTCGGAAGAAAAATATCCGTTGCAGGCCTCAACCCTGATATTAGCGCCTTCAAGGTGTTTTAACGCCTTTTCGAATTCCTCCTCACTCATTTTGGCAAAATTCTGAAACGCACATTCAAGATATGCATAGCCGGCCTTTTCGGCAGTTTTAATGCTGCTGATATCTCCGCAAACTCCAACCTTAATTCCCATTTTGTCTTACCTCCCAAAAGAAGTATTGCTTTCAGTTACAGTATATATCGTAAAAACGCGTATTTCCATAGTATAATAGGGATAAAAACATTGCATTTTTGCGCATCGTGTGTTAATATCAAAACATAAAGAGGTGTTTTAAGATTGACCGAAAGTATTATTAAATTTGTAAATGATAAATTTGTTTTTGAACATAAAATTGATAAGTTTCCAAGTTTCGAAGCCCTCCCTCATACACACGGCGATTTTGAAATTTATTATCTTATCCTCGGAAACTGTGATTACTATGTTGAAAAAACGACCCACCATTTAAAGCAGGGGGATATTCTAATTATCCGCCCATCCGAGCTTCACGGAATTAACCCCGTTTCAAGCGATGTTCCTTACGAGCGGGTTGTTATAAACGTTAAAGGTGAATTTATAAATGAAATTGATAAATCGGGCCAGCTTATGGAAAGCCTTAACAATGTTCCTTTTGGAACACTTAACCGTTTTGATGCCGAAACCTTTGGTCATAATCTTTGCACAGATGCCCTTGACAGCTTAATTGAAAATTCCGATGAAATAACCGAGCTTGACATTATCCCTCGTATTTTCCTTGTTTTAAGCGAAATAAAGAGAGTGCTTAAAAAAACCAATACAGGTAGCCTCAAAAAAAGCACCGCCGATAAAATTTTTGATTTTGTTAACCAAAACCTTTTCAGTGATATTACGCTTCAAAAAATCAGCGACACGTTTTTTATAAGCCAGTCCCAAATAAACCGTATCTTCAAAAAGCACACCGGCGTTTCGGTGGGAAAATATATTGCCACTAAAAGGCTGCTGGGCGCCCGACACAAGCTTCATTCGGGGGTGCCCGCAATTAAAGTATCGGAAGAATGCGGCTACACCGATTATTCGGTTTTCTACCGCGCCTATAAAAATCAGTTTGGCTGTTCACCACAGCAGGAAAGAAAAAAGCAGTGAAGAAAAGATTTTTCTTCACTGCTTTTTGTTTATTTAATCAGTTCGTTGTAATCATACTCAGGCACAGCTCCGTTTTGAGATACCACAAAGCCGCTGACCCTTGATGCATTTTTAAGGCAGGTATCTATTGAACTGCCCTTTAAATATTCATAAAGGAAGGTGGCGGCAAAGCTGTCCCCCGCACCAACAGTGGAAGCGACGGTAACCTTTTGCGCCTTTTCGTAATACAGCTTATTTTCTTTGGTATTAAGCACCATCGAGCCCTTTTCGCCCAAAGTTATTATAATAAGCTTAAGCTTTTTAAACTTTTCCTTAAGCCTGTCTGCAGCAAGCTCGGGCGAGCAGATTTGCTCCCCTAAAACAAGGCTTGTAACCGTTGACAGCTCCTCATCGCTTATTTTAACAATGGTTGCGTTACTTAAACCAAACTCAACCGTTTGGGCGCTATAATGCGGAGCGCGTATATTAATATCAACCAGCACCTCGCCATTAAACTCATCGGCCAGTTTTTTCATTAAATCAAAGTTATTTTTGCTTCTCAGCGCCAGGGTACCGAAATAAAGAACGCCGAAATCGTTAATGCTGAAATCATCCTTAACCTTAATGTTATCATACGCTGTGTCACTTAATAGGTTATAGGAAGGAATTCCCTTTTCGTTTAAGGTTACAAGGCACTTGCCGGTCTCTCTATCCTCAGATATGAAGATATAATCAGTGCTAACGCCCTGCGCCTTAACGGCTGCCAGAGTTTCCTCGCCGAGGGTATCCTTGCCAACGCAGGAAAGCATAAAGGCCTCTCCCCCGCACCTTGAAAAATGAGCCGCAAAGTTAAAGGGTGCGCCGCCGATAAATTTTTCCTCGGGGTAAACATCCCACAAGACCTCACCAAAAGAAATGAGTTTCATTTTTTTATCTCCTTTAAAAACCTAAATCTTCATTAACCAAAATCAAATGCATTCTATCTTTATCCCTTGAAAAACGGGTTGCAAGAAACTGACAACAAATTGTGTCGGGAGATTTGCAATCGGCACAATTACCCATTTTCTTGCAGGGAGTGTTAATAGGAAAACGCTGTGCATTTCTGACGGCTGCCGTTTGCCTTGCACGAAGTAAAGCACTGTCAAAATCCTCGCAAATTTTGTTGATTCCAACAATCATAATAACCTTTTTGGGCCCATAAGCAATGGCGGCAACACGGTTTGCGAAACCGTCAATATTTATAAGTATTCCATCCTTTGTTACTGCATTACAGCTGCAAAGGAAATAATCGGCGCCAAGGGTTTTAAGCTCCATTTCCCGCTTCTGCTCTGCCGTTTCGCAGGTGTCGCGGTTAAAGGTTATAAAATCGCCCTTTAAAATTTCATCATAAAGCCCGATTTCGCGAACCGACATTGAGCCGCCCCAACCAACCGTTTTCCCCTTTTCCATAAGGGATAAAGCGATTTCCAGCGCTTCCTTTTTATTTTCGGCAAAATAACCGTTAATGTTGCGGGATTTTAAGCCCTTAATAACCTCATTTAACATAAAATCACCAAAAATCAAATTATAGGAAGATTATAACACACATTTTACCCTAATACAAGAAAAAACAACGGAACGAAGGTTCCGTTGTTTTTTAATTAAAATAATGACTGCGCCTTTTTTACCTCTTCCTCGGTGGGGGTGGTTTTAGGCAGGGTGTTTTCCATACCTAAAGCGTCATATTTTGAGGAAGCATAGTTATGGTAGGCCAAAACTTTAACTGCGGTAACATTTTTTAAGGTCTTTAAAAAATCCCGCATTTCCTCTGTTTCCTCTGAGTTGAAGTCGGGCACAAAGGGAATTCGCACCTCAATTTTTTTGTTTAAGGAATCAATAAACTTTATGTTTTCCAAAATCAGTTCATTTGTGTGGCCTGTACATTTTTTATGAACGGCGGGGTCAATGGCCTTAATATCATAAAGAAAGGTGTCGGTAAAAGGAGCAATTTTTTCAATTACAGCCTTTGGCACAAAGCCGCAGGTGTCAACTGCGGTGTTAATTCCCTCACCTTTTAAAAGCTTTAAAAGTTCAAGGCAAAAATCTGCCTGGCAAAGGCACTCGCCGCCTGAGAGTGTGACGCCGCCTCCGCTTTTTTCATAGTAATCCCTATCTTCAAGAAGCAAGGGCAGAAGCTCAACTGCGGTCATTTTCTTGCCGTAGAATTTAAGGGCATCCCCAAGGCAGGCCTCTTCGCATTTCCCGCAGCCTGTGCAAAGGCTTCTATCAAAAATATGAATGCCGTTTTCCATTTTGTGGGCGCCGCTTTGGCAAACCGAAGCGCACTCGCCGCAGTTTAGGCACTTTGCCTTATAATAGGCCACCTCGGGCTTAAAGCCGATGCTCTCAGGGTTATGGCACCACACGCATTTTAGGGAACAGCCCTTTAAGAAAACCGTTGTTCTTATACCATCGCCATCGTGAACGGCAAAGCGTTTAATATCTGAAACAATACCGTAATTCATAATCCACCTACATAGCGTTTGAGGACTGTTTTATAAACTCATCCTGCTGGTGCTTTTCCAAATCAACAAAGCGGACATTCCAGCCGCAGAGCCTTATCTGAAGGTTTCTGTATTTTTCGGGCTCCTTTTGAGCGTTAACAAGGGCCGAGGGACTTAACACGTTAAAATGCACCGAGAATCCGCCCTTTTCCATAAAGGTTGAAAGCAATGCTTTAAAGGCAGCCATACCGTCATCCCCTTTAACGGCCGAACAGTGGAGCACAACGTCGGCAACATAGCCATCGGAGCACTTTGAGGAATCCAGCTTTAAAAGGGTGTTAAGATAGGCGGTAACGCCGTTTTTATCCCTACCAACCGTTGCGGCAAGGTTTTTTGAAAGGGGCTCGCCTTCCAGCCTGCCATCGGGTGTGGCGGCGGTGGTTTCACCCATCCAATAACGCCAATCAACCGAGAACATTCCGCATTTAAACACGCCTCCGCGGCCGTTTTTCCTGCCGTTAACGGTGTCGGCAAAGCGGTTATAAATTTTAACTGCAAGCCGGTCTGCCTCATCCGCATTATTGCCGAATTTGGCATACTTATTTTGCACTTTAAGGCGAAGCTTTAAATCGCTTTCCCAGTTAGAGAGCAGGATATTTTTAAATTCATCAAAGGAAACTAGCTTTTCCTCAAAAACAATGTTTTTAATGGCAACAAGGCTATCCACTAGGGTTGCAAGGCCTGCGCCCACAATGGAGGTGTTATTATATTTAGCGCCGCCATCATAAACATCAACGCCGCTTTCCCTGCTTGCCTTGTAGGTTGGGGACATAAGAAGCGAGGGGTTAATGTTTTTATAGTTTGGCTCATAGGCAGCAATAGTGTCCATACAAAGAACGGTGTAACTTTCAATATGGGAAAGCACAGCGGAGAAGAACTCATCAAATGAGTCAAAACTCTCCCCCGTTTTAAGGGAAACCTGCTTTCCTGTCATAGCATCCCTGCCGTTATGAACAGCCAGCTCTACTGCCTTTGCAAGGTTAATCATGCCTGCACATGTGCAGGGAATTTCGGTGCCCTCGGCGGCGGTTTCATAACAGCCGTAAACAATAACCTTTTTGGAATCCTCTTCGCTTATACCAATTTTTTGAAGGGCTTCGGTTGCCTTTTCGGTGTTCATAAAAACAAAGCTGTTTTTTCCCTCTCTTATCATTTCGAGGACCAAATCCACGATCCCTCTATCTATATTTTTATGATACATAACGTGGATTTTAGGGTCATAAATATCAAGCTCGCGGTAGGTATTAAGCAAAAGGTAGGTTAGCTCATTTGTGGCATCATTTCCCTTTTCATCCATTCCGCAAATGTAAAACGGAAGGTTGGCAATAACCTCCATACAGCTGATTTCAAACAGGAAATACTTTATAATTTCGGTCAGTTGCTCTTTTGTATAGCGGCCGCTTTCCAAATCGGCCTTATAAAGGGGGTAAAGCATTCTGTCAAGGCCGCCTAAAGAGCGGAGTATAACTGTGTCAAGCTGCATTTGGAGCTGATAAAAGGTTAAAATAAGCTGAAAGCCTTGGGCAAGAGTTTTGGGCGCGCTAATGGCCAGTTGACGGAAATTTTCCGCCATAAAACGACCCTTTTCGGTATTAAGACTCTCTGCCGCAGCGGCGAATCGCTCCATTAAACGGCAAACAGCGCTATAGGCGGCGATGCGCTCATCAAAATATGCTACTTTTTCGATTTCACAAAACTTTGCTTTGTTCTCTTCAAGGTCTCTTACAATCCCTGCAAAGCCCTTTTCAATGAGATAATTCCAGTCGGGGGCAACGTGACCAAAGTCCATATCGGGCTTCATAGTGTTAGTGGATTCGTAAGGCGAAACGGTGGCTCTGATATCATCGCAAAGATGCCTTTTTTCTTGAAGATAATCAAGTAAAACATTATTGTGGTCAATTTTATATGCAAAAATGCCGCAGTCAGGCACGTTAACCCCTGCGTTATCCAAAATAAAGGTCATTGCCTCGCTTTTGGCCTTTGACACACTGACCTTTTCATTTTCCTGTAAAATTTTGCTGACCTTAAGCTTTAGTTCCTCTGAGGGCATTCCGCAGGCGAAGCTAACATTTTTATAGTCGGCCTCAATTTTCTCTTTGCAATTTTCAAAAGTTTTCCACATAAGCCTTACCTCGCTTTGTTAACAGTATACTCCCTGCCTTCGCTATTGTAAATACAAAAAACAATAATTATTACTTTTCGAACACAGAGTTATTTGACATAATCCGCATTATAATATATAATTAATTTGGGTGAGGCTTATGAAAATTGTAGATTCCGAACTTGAAATTAAAAATATCATAAATGTTTACAAGGGTAATATTCCCCCTTCAAACGTGGTTTGCAAAAGCAGATACAGCGACTGCTTTGTTTTTGTTCTGACCGGTGAAGCTGAGTATTTCTTCGGCGGCAAGCAAAAAACGGCCAAAGCGGGCGATATTATTTATCTTGCTAATCACAGCAAATATGAAATAAAGATTACTGATGATAACTACACCTTTTATTTCGTTGATTTCTTTTTTGAAAATGAAAGCAAAGCGGTTTTTGAAAACGAAATTTATTCTTCAAAATCCTTTTCGGTTTTGGAAAACCGTTTTAAAGAGCTTTATGATTTATGGCGACTCGGCAACTTTGCCGAAAAGATTTACTGCAAATCGGTTATCTATCAGATTTATTATCAGGTCGTTCGTTCAAGCCTTAACGCCTATGTTACCAAGGCTAACCGACAAAAAATCGAAAAAATCATTGAATATATTTCAGAAAACATACAAAACAGCGAACTATCGGTTGCCACACTTGGCGAAATGTGCGGAAGCAGCGAGGTGCATTTCAGAAGACTCTTCAATCAGATTTATCATATCTCCCCTATTAAGTTTATAAGTAACCTGCGCATTAAAAAGGCGAAGGAGCTGCTGACCACAACGCCCATAAAAATTTCGGAAATTTCTAAAATTTGCGGTTTTGAAAATCAGTATTATTTCGCCAAAAAGTTTAAAGCCGACACCCACTTGACCCCCACCGAATATAGGGCTACATACTATATGAAATAAATATCCACCCGCCTTTTTAACTTGGCGAATGGACATTATATAACTATTTCCCTTTGTGTATCTTTTCAAGGTTAATGCGATTGTTTCGCGCGCCGTCCCGCAGGAAGTCGAAATCGGCGCCTGCAGAAAGCATTTCGACGCCAAAACTGCTCCAATGGGCTATCACATCGCCGGAATAACCACCCGAAGCGATACCCACATATTTATCGGCTTTGTGAAGCTTTTCAACGGTTTCTTTAATAATATTAGTTATCTTTTCGGAAAAAACATCGCCCAGCATATCATAAGAGCCCGATAAATCGTTAGGGCCGAAAATGTAGCCGTCAATATAGGGGTTTTCCATAATTTCATCAAGGTTGTCAACGGCATCCTTATGCTCTATTTGTATGAACACGCTTAAATTGTTTATGCTGTTTTTAATGTAGTCCGTTACATCTGAAAAACCGTAATTTATTGCATTCATAGGCCCAAAGCCGCGTTTCCCGTAAGGCGGATAAAGCACGTTTGAAACCGCTTCGTCTGCTTCCTTTGCAGAGCGAATCATAGGAAATATTATTCCGTCAACGCCCATTTCAACAATTTTTTTGGTTGCAGTTAAATCGTTTTGAGGCGTTCTTACAATTACAGGCACACCCTCCGCTTTAATTGCCATAATATGGCCAAGCAATGTTTCATAGGACATATAGCTGTGTTCAGTATCAACCCATACAAAATCATATCCCGCCAACGCGGCAATTCGCGCAATGCTTATATCGCTTAACTGCACATACATACCGATAAGTTTTTCCTTGTTTTTTATTCTTTCTTTAAGCATAAAACCACCTCGTTATAATATTCGCAGTTTTTAAGACCCAATTCAATAGCGTTTCAGGACATTCTTTTTGATTATAAAGACATTTTAAAAATCAGCAGGTGAGAAAATGAATATCACAGAATATTCCCAACTAAGAGCATCCGTTTTAAACAAAACCTCTTTCCCCGAAGCAGAGTTTCCCCTTAATTTAAAAATTCTTTGGATAGAGCTTGTTGACAAGGCGTATATGAACAACAATATTTTAAAGGGACAGCATAGTCATTCCTTTTTTGAAGTTCATTTTGTTTTTACGGGGAATGTTTCATATTCCTGCGGCGGCGAAATTTTTAATCTCCGATTTGGCGACGCAATTCTTTTGCCTGCTAAAACCGAGCATTGCTGCACCGATTACACCGATGATGTTTTAAAAGGAGCTATTGCGTTTTCTTTAGATGAAGACGCTGTAAATGCCTTACAAATTGAAAACGGCAAAACAAAGCAGTTCCGTTTTTCCGATGACATAACTGTTGCCACAAATTTTATGTTAAAGCAAAGTGAAAGCGGTGATATTTTCACAAAAAATATAATCGCAAACAGAACCTTTGAAATGCTCTACTCCCTTCTTAAAAAATGCAGCATTAAAGTTCCGAAGGACACCACCGCTGCCGCAGACCCACGGTTTTTGGTGGCAAAGGCTTTTATTGAAAATAACACCGATAAAATCATCTCCTGCTCCGCCGCCGCTAAAGAATGTTGTCTTTCAACAAAGCATCTTTGCCGAATTTTTAAAAATGAGCTTGGAACCTCGCCCTCGGAATATATTACAAGTGCTAAAATCAAACAGGCCAAAAAGCTTTTAGCGAATAATAAATATTCCGTTAAGGAAATAGGCTTTATGCTTGGATTCGATAGCGAAAGCAGTTTTTCTGCTTTCTTTAAGCGTCATTGCCACACCCCGCCCGGCGCTTTTAGAAAACAAATGTCTCAAAACTGATATTTTATGTCCCTTTAATTTATTGAAACAGCCTCGTTTACTTGTTATACTCTTCGTAAAGGAAGGTGTTTACCTTGAGTAATATTACAATTTCGCACAAAAATTATGAGGTTATTATTGAAGAACCTACAATCTATGTTGATAATGAAGCCCGCAACCGCAGCGGTCATATGACCCACGCCCTTGCCCCCGTTGGCGAAAACGGCTTTATTGATTTTAACTCCAACTGTGCTAAAATGCGTTATGAAGGACATTCGGCGTTTGGTTGGATTGAGTATCGCATTTCTAAAGATGCGGGTAAAACCTATTCCGAGATTTATGATTTACCCTATGCAAAGGAAGCATTTTTAGAGGGTGTTAACACAATATCGGTTGAAAAGGCTGTAACCTGCGACGACGGCACCATCGTTGCCTTTTGCCTTCGCAACTGCCAAACCGACCCCGTTTGCTGTGAGCCCTGGGACACCCCTTATGTTGTGACCAGCTGTGATGAGGGCAAAACCTGGAGCGAGCCCACCGAAATGACAACCTATAAGGGTAGAATTTATGATGCCGTTTATGTGAACGGAAAAATTTATGTTCTTCTTTTCTGCAACGACCATTTTGTAGGTGAAACCGATGAGCATCAGTACAGAATTTTTGTAAGTGAAGACAGCGGCAAAACCTTTAGCAAGCACTGCGTTGTTCCTTTTGATACAAAGGGGCGCTGCTACGGCTCCCTGCTTTTTGACGGCAAGCTTCTTCACGCCTTTGCCTACAACATTAATGCTGAAGATAAGCTTGACCACGCGGTGAGTGAGGATTTAGGCAAAAGTTGGAAGGTGCTTCCACCCTGCTTCTTAAAAGAGGGCATCAGAAATCCCCAGACCGCCTTTATTGACGGAGTTTACATTATTCACGGCAGAGATGCCTCCCGCGGTGGCTTCGTTTTGTACACAAGTGAGGACTGTGAGAATTTTGATGAGGGCACCTTTATTTGTAAATACCCCTATGTTTGCGGCGCCTTTTATTCAAACAACATCAATTTAAAGGATGAAAAGGGCAATTTCCTATTAATTCAATATTCCGACATTTATTTAAACGACTGCTTTAATTTAGACCACTGGGTAGCAACGGTTAATGTAAAGCACACAAACTTAAGGGTTAAAAGAAAATAAAAAAACCACCCGATAGAATTATCTATCGGGTGTTCTTTATTCTTTATCTGATGGTGAAACGCCGAAATGCTTTCTATAATTTCGATAAAAGGTTGTGTAGTTCTCGTAGTTTAGTTTTTCACATACCTTTTTAGGACTTTCGCCCTTTTCAATGAGTTTTTTGGCTTCATCCATTTTCTTTTCAATTAAATATTTTTTAATGCTAATTCCAAAATCCGCCTTAAAACAATGACAGGCTGTTGACACCGAAACAAAGAAATGCTCGGAAATTTCCTTAACGCTAGGGTTCTTTTTATGATTCTCGTTTAAATACTGTTTTATCGCTAAAGATAACTCGGTTTTTTTTATAACACCATTAGAAGAAATTTTCTTGCATCTTCCTGCCACGCCTGCTCATCCTCTCTTTTAATCTCTTTGATATTATTTTAACACGAGTAAATATAGCGTAACAATAAACATTATCCTATAATTTATGCACAAAACGTGAGTTTTTGCTTGAAAAATGCAGGTTTTTATGTATAATAAGTTTGTAGCGAGTAATTTTTAACGGAGGTAAAATATGTATATAAATTCAGCCTATGTGGGCAAAAAAGATGAGGATATCGTTACCCTAAATAAACCTATTTTTGTAACGGCCGCAGGATACAACAAGGTTATCTCCCGAAGAATTGTTGAAACTATGAGACCGAGAGGCAGACACGATTATCAGCTTATATACATTGCCGCAGGAAAAGTGCGCTTTTATTTTGATGGACAGGAACGCATTGTTCCAAAAGGTAATATGGTACTTTTCCGCCCCGGAGTTCAGCAAATTTATTATCATTATGCCGTTGATAAGCCTGAAAGCTATTGGGTGCATTTTACCGGATATGATGTTGAAAGGCTTTTGGATTATTACGGAATGCCAAAGGATGAATGTGTGTTTTTTACCGGCACCTCCCCCGATTATCCCTGGCTTTTTTTAAAAATGATTCAGGAGCTGCAGCTGCGGCGAGTTAAATGTGAGGATTTTATAAATTTGAATCTTCAACATATTTTCCTCGCTATAAACCGCTATCTTCTTGAAGGAAAGAAAATTAAAAGTGAAACCCTTGATGAAATTGAGCGAGCAACCCATTATTTCCTTGAGAATTATAACAAAGATATTATTATTGAGGATTACGCCAAGCAACGCGGAATGACGGCAAACTGGTTTACCCAAAGCTTTAAGAAGGTTACTAAGTATACCCCTATGCAGTACATTTTATCCCTTCGTATGAATAATGCAATGAATATGATTGACTTTTCAAACCACACCATGGCGCAAATTGCCGCCGCGGTGGGATATAACAATTCTATGTATTTCAGCCGCGTGTTTAAAAAATATGTAGGTATGTCCCCCACTGAGTATAAAAAGCGTAAAAATTATTAAAATCACAAAAAATCTTTTAAAAATTTTTGTGTGGTTTTGTTTCGCAGATTAACTCAAAAAAGAAGCAAACCCTATTTTTTTCCATTAAAAAGAATGCTATAATACCTAAAAACACTGATACCGGAGGGTGCATTGGTGAGCAGACCAGAAAATTTTTGTTTTTATGCAAATGAGCAATGCAAGAAAAACTGCTGTGATGACCTTGAAACAAGCAGTTTTATTAAAATCTGCGTTGTAACCGAAGGCAAGGGTATCAGAAAAATATTAAACGAAACAGATGAGTGCCGAACAGGCGATGTTTACATTATTGCAAAGGGTATACCCCACGGTTTTTTTGCCGAAAGCGAATCCGATTTCCCCACCCTTTGTACGGTGACCATTGACCCCGCTAATGCCTTTAGCGGAGAATATGCCAACCCCAAAAGTGAAAGCTTTTGTTACGGGGTTTTTAGGGATAATGCGCCTTTTTCTTATGCTGTTTTAAACAGCGAAACAATGGAAGCTTTTTTAGAAATAAGCAGTCGCATTGCAGACGAGGGAGCCAAACGGCGGTTCCACTGGCAATCGGCACAAAAGGCAGATTTAACACTTCTGCTTGTCACTTTGGCTCGTTATATAAACCTTGCCGACACCGCAAAACCGCAATTTCCCAAGGAATGGCCAACAGTTTCGGCGGCAATTCGAGCCGTTATGGATAACTGCAACGATTGCAACATGACCCTTGAATCCATCTCAAACGCCCTATGGGTGAGCAAATCTACATTAAGCCGAATGTTCACGAAGGTTATGGGGCGTTCCTTTGCAGACTATGTTAAAGATGTACGGCTTTCCATTGCCTGCAATCTCTTAAAAACAACCAGCCTTACCAATCAGGAAATTGTTGCTCACTGCGGGCTTCGCGATGTTCCCACTTTTTACCGCGTTTTTAAATCCTTTATGGGCGTAACCCCCTATCAATACAGAATGTCACAAAAATCAAACGATGGAGGAATTGTTATGAGCATTTATCTTGAAATTTCCGAAAAGCTTCAAAAAGGTCGTGGCGCCGAGGTTAAGGCCCTCGTTGAGCAGGCTGTGGCCGACGGCCTCCCCGCAACCGAAATTTTAAACGACGGCCTTTTAAGAGGAATGAATATTATCGGCGACCGTTTCAAAAGAAATGAAGCCTATGTTCCCGAGGTGCTTGTTGCCGCAAGAGCTATGAATATGGGCATTGAGGTGCTTAAACCTTTGCTTGCTTCCGATGGTCTTAAAACAACCGGCAGGGTTTGCATCGGTGCCGTTCAAGGTGACCTTCACGATATTGGCAAAAACCTTGTTAAACTTATGATGGAGGGCAAGGGCCTTGAAGTTATTGACCTTGGCACAGATGTTGCCCCCGAAACCTTTATTAAGACTGCCATTGAACAAAACTGTCAGGTTATTTCCTGCTCCGCGCTGCTGACCACCACGATGGATGTGATGGGTCAGGTTGTGGCAGAGGCTCAAAAGGCAGGAATTCGCGATAAAGTGAAAATTATGGTTGGCGGAGCACCTGTTACCCAGGAATTCTGCGATAAAATCGGCGCAGATTGCTACACTGCCGATGCCGCAAGCGCCGCCGAAGCCGCCGCTGAATTTTGCAAATAAAACCTTTTATTTTGGAGAAGCGATATGAAAAAATCTGTTAAGAAATTGCTCAATAATAAAAACAAAACCATTCCTATTCTCTCCTTCCCTTCGACTGAACTTTTAGGAATAAGCGTTAATGAGCTCATTTCCTCTGCCGATATGCAGGTTAAGGGAATGCAGGTAATCTGCTCACGCTTTAATGTTGGCGCTTCGCTTAATATGATGGATTTATCGGTTGAGGCTGAAGCCTTCGGAGCCGAAGTGCATTTTTGTGACAACGAAATCCCCACTGTTACAAAGGGTGTTATCACCGATTTAAGTCAAGCGCAAAGTGTTAGAGTGCCCAAAATTGGTGACGGCAGAACGGGAATTTACATTGAAGGCGTTAAAAAGGCCAAGGAAAGTATTAAGGACATCCCCGTTTTTTGCGGTGTAATCGGTCCCTATTCCTTGGCGGTGCGCATTTTTGATATGACAGAGCTAATGATGGGCTGTTTTGATTCGCCGGAAGATGTGAAGGTTTTGGTTTCCAAAACCACGAAATTTATCACAGAATATATAAAGGCCTTTAAAGAGGTAGGAGCCGATGGGGTTATAATTGCCGAGCCTGCGGCAGGACTTCTCTCCCCTGACCTTGCAGATGAATTTTCCAACTGCTTTGTTAAAGAAATAATCGATAGCGTAAACGACGAGAATTTTATTGTTTGCTACCATAACTGCGGAAATTCCGCGGGAGATATGATATCTTCCCTTTGTTCTATTGGCGCCGATATTCTTCATTTCGGCAACGCTGTTGACCTTGTGCCAATACTGGAAAAAGCCCACCGTGATATAGTTATCATGGGAAACCTTGACCCCGTTTTATTTTCTACGGGAACACCCGAAAAAATTGAAGAGGAGCTAGTTCGCATTTTCAGCTCCTGCTCAAAATTTGATAATTTTATGATTTCCTCGGGTTGCGATATTCCCGCAAATGCAAAAATCGACAACCTTGATACTTATTTCAAAAAGGTAAATGAATTTTATGCATAAGGTTATTATTAACGGCCGTGAAACCGTTGCAAAAAACGGTGTTAAACTTTCGGACCTTTTAATAAGCGAGGGCTTCTCTGCCGAACATCCCTGCGGCGGTAAAGGTGTTTGCAAAAAATGTAATGTTTTAGTAAACGGCAAAAGTGAGCTATCCTGTCAATATGTAATTAACGAGGATATCACGGTAGAGTTTTCACAAAACGACGGTGTTTTTTGCGAAACGGGTGTTAAGGAGCACGGCACAAGGAGTGAAAACCTTTGCCTTGTCCTTGACCTTGGCACAACCACTTTGGCACTTGCCTTAATAAGCTTGGACACCGCCAAAACTGTTAAGGTTGTAACGGCTGATAACCCTCAAAGGCGTTTTGGCGCCGACATTATGACGAGAATTGATTATTGCACAAAAAATTCCGTATTTCCGGTTCAGAGGGTGCTGATTGAGCGCATAAATGAACTGATTGCACAGCTTAACGCCGAAGGAACCGACAAAATGTTTGTTTCGGGCAATGTGACAATGCTTCATTTGCTTTTCGGAGTTGACCCATCGTCCATAGGCGCCGCACCCTACACTCCAACATTTCTTGAAAGCAAAACCGAAAAAGGCGAAAATTTGGGACTTACAGGCATTAAAACCGTTGTTTGTCTGCCGTCTGTTTCTTCATTTGTGGGGGCCGATATTGTTGCGGGACTTAACCTGCTGGGAATGCCCGATGGCGATAAGTTCAACCTGCTTATTGACCTTGGAACTAATGCCGAAGTCGTTTTATATTCAAAGGAAAAGGCCCTTTGCACCGCAGCGGCGGCAGGACCCTGCTTTGAAGGCGCAAACATCTCCTCGGGAATGAGCGCTGTTTCGGGGGCGGTTTATTCGTTTAAAGACGGAAAACCTCTCACTGTAAGCGGAGCAAGTCCTAAAGGAATTTGCGGCACAGGCCTTGTTGATGCTATGGCCCACCTTATTAAAACGGGCAAGATTGATGAAACAGGCCTTATGGAAGAAGGTTTATTTTCGGTTGCCGAAGCTGTAACCTTGACCCAAGGTGATGTAAGGCAGTTCCAGCTTGCCAAATCTGCCGTTTATTCCGCTGTTTTGTGCCTTATAAATCAAATGGGCATAACATTCGGCGATATTGATAAAATGTTTATTTCGGGCGGTTTTTCAGCGAAACTCGATATTGAAAATGCCGCGCTTACAGGCCTTTTGCCAAATGAGCTTAAAAACAAATGCGAGGCCGTTTCCAACAGCAGCCTTAAGGGCACCATTAAATTTGCAACAGAGCAAAACGACCTTTCACGCTACTTAAAAATTGCGCAATATGTGGATTTATCTGCCGACCCGCTTTTTACAGATCTCTTCACACAAAATATGCTTTTTTAAATGGGAGGAACACTAAATGACCGAAAGAGAAAGATTTATAAAAGCTTTAAAACGTGAGCCCATTGAGGGTCACTGCCCTACCTTTGAACTTGTTTTCTTTTTAACCCTTGAAGCCCTTGGCAGAATTCACCCTTCCCAGCAGATATTTCATCAATGGGATCAGATGAGCACAAATGAAAAGAAGCTTCACATTGACTATAACGCCGAAACCTACATTCAAACAGCGGAAAAATATAACCACAGCGCCATTCTCATTGATCCAACCCCGGGTGATTTTGATAATGTGGTAAAATTGCTCCAAAGCATTCGTGAAAAATCGGGGGATAAATATTTCCTTATGATGCACGGTGACCCCACATTCAGTATGCCTGATGGTGATTCAATGCTTGATTTCGCCACAAGAATGTACGAAGATGAAGAAGGTCTTAAAAAAGAAGCCGAGGGAAGGCTTAATGAGAGCTTGAAAATTGCTGAAAAAATGGCCAAACTTGATGGACTTCTTGATGGCTTTGCCCTGTGTTCAGACTATTGTTTTAATGTTAACCCCTTCTTTACCCCCGATATGTTTGAAACCTATATATCACCCTATTTAAGCCGCATTTTAAAGGAATATCGCGATATGGGATTCTATTCCATAAAGCACACCGACGGCAACATTATGCCAATTCTTGAACAAATGGTTCAGTGCGGACCTGATGCCCTTCATTCTCTTGACCCCCAGGGTGGTGTGAGCCTTAAAGAGGTTAAAAAGCTTTGCGGCGATAGGGTCGCCCTTTGCGGCAATGTGAACTGCGGGCTCCTGCAAACAGGCACCGATGAGCAGGTTATTGCCGATGTGCGCAGAGCGCTGACTGACGGAATGGACGGATACGGCTATATCTTCTGCACATCCAACTGCGCCTACACAGGTCTTCCCCTTGAGCGTTATGAGCTGATTCACAAAATCTGGCGTGAAGAAGGAATTTACAGATAATAAAAAAGACTCCCGTTCGGGAGCCTTTTTTATTAGTTTTTAACAGCATCAATTACAAATTTGGCAATGTCGGTGTTATCAACCGTTTTATTATTAAAATATTCTGCACCGTAACCAACAGCAAAGGTTCTAACATCTATGTTGGTGTGGCCATCGGTTGTGAAAAGAGAGCTTGAAAGCTTAAACTCTCCCTTAGGCAGTACAACGCCGCCTGTTTCGTGGTCAGAGGTTATAATAAGCAGGGTGTCGGGGTTTTCCTTCATAAATTTAAGCACCACTGCCACAGCGCGGTCAAGGGTTACAACCGAATTAACCTTACCCTTAATGTGATTATTATGCCCCGCCTTATCGGTGCCGGCGCTTTCAACCATAAGGAAAAAGCCCTTGTCATTTTTAAGGCGGTTAAGAGCCGCCTCGGTTAAGTGAGCCAGCGTGTCGTTAGGCTCCTTTATAATATCCTCTGAGAAAAATCCGATAAAAGGTTTCTCGCAAAGGGGGTCACGGTTTAAAACGGAATTAATGCTTGCCGCATCCTTCGAAACAAGGAAGGCCGATAAATCGGCATTATCAAAATAGGAATACCCCTGACCCATTAAAACATCGGGTTTAAATTTTGCAAAGCTTACTGCAAGCTCGGAATAATTTTTTCGGGATATATTATGAACTGCAAAGGCCGAGGGTGTAGCGCCCACAATGTCATCGTTTGTAACAATGCCAACCCTTTTTCCCTTTTCCTTCGCAATCTCCGCAACGTTTTTAATGGGCTTGCCTTCAGGCGACATTCCAACATATCCGTTGTTGGTTTTTTGACCTGTAGCAAGGGCCGTTCCCGAAGCGGCGGAATCGGTAACTACGGCATCATAGGACCTGGTTGTAGCAAAACCGGTGTTTTTAATAAGATTTAGCACAAGGCCAAAATCAAAGCAGCCCTTTTTATTCTTTTCGGTAAGAATAATATCATTGGGACCCATTCCGTCGCCAATCATAACAATAACGTTTTTAGGCTTTTTAAACGATGCCGATAAAATTCCCTCTATCTCGGCCTTTGTTATGCTAACGCTGCCTTTTGTATACCAATTTATCCATTCGGGGTCTTGTTCCTTGCAATTAGCCCTTATGCATTTCCCCTCTAAAAAGCTGTGACCAAGCGCCTCACCGAAGGTAACGCCGCAGGCCTTGCATTTTGCGGGTTCAAGGCAGGTTGCCGCCTGTTTTTCCAAATGCTCGCAAGCAGCAGGCACAGCGTTGCCGCCGCAGGCACACAGCGAAAAAATAATTAAAACAGCACAAATAATTGCTAAAAGCTTTTTCATTTTTCATCCCCCTTTGTGTCCATTTTATTATTGAAAAATAGATATGTCAATATACAAAAACAGCAAGGCGCCGCCCTGCTGTTTTCTTTTATGATGCTTCTTTTAATTGTTCACTTTTTTGCGGGAGGGGCAACCCCTCCCCTACGGACTCGGCCGTTTCTAGCATTGTTTCTGCAAAAATGCCGAATCCCTTTGTTGGGTCATCAATTAGAACATGGGTAATGGCACCTATAAGTTTGCCGTTTTGCAAAATGGGGCTGCCCGACACTAGTGTGTCAAGGCAGATACAACACGTTTTTATGTTGATTATTTTCTAAATGCTTTAATGTCATATTTTTTATCTCCTTTTTCTATATTCCAGCGGATTCACCTTGTACTTTTCCTTGAACAGTTTTCGGAAATAGTATTCGTTTCGATATCCGCATTTTTGTATTATTTCGCTAATCGGTGCATTTGTATCTCTCAATTGCTCGGCAGCAAAAGCAACGCGCTTTTTGTGCAGATACTCTTTAAAGCTAAATCCTGTTAGCTTTTTTAT
>SVPI01000022.1 GCA_015065935.1 Oscillospiraceae bacterium | reverse complement strand
CGGCTTGTAGAGCTTGTGTAAGCAGACATAGAAGAAATGTTAACAATAGAGCCGCTTTTTTGCTCCTTCATAACATTGGCAACAGCCTGGGTTAAAAAGAGGGTGCCCTTAGTGTTAATGTTCATAAACGTTAAGACGGGAGGAAACAATAAAATCCTTTGAGCAGGAATCAACAGCTCCCTTAACGCTCTCGCGAAGGAGCCTTGTGCGATTTTCTAAAGAGCCGCCGTATTTGCCCTGCCTTTCATAGGCCGATAAAAGCTCACTGTTTAAATAGCGGTGACAGCATTTAATGTCAACGCCGTCAAACCCTGCTTTTTCGGCGAGAACCGATGCCGAAATCAGCGCCTCCTTAACCCCGTCAAGGTAATCGTCGCTTACAATTCGGTCTTTGGAGATGGGATTATCCTTTTCAAAAATCGGGTTGTTATAGGCAATTAAGGGCTCGGGAACGCCGTTGGGCTTGGAATAACGGCCCGAATGGGTGTTTTGCATTATAACAAGGGGCTGGGCGCCGTTTTCTTTAAAAGCGGTTTCCTTAATCTCTTCAACCTGTCTTTTGAAATCATCAAGGTTATTATCGTTTATGTAAAGCTGGCGGGGATTTGCCCTGCCCTCCTTTAAACAGGCGGTGGCCTCAAACCAGATTATTCCGGCGCCACCCTTTGCAAAGCGCTCATAGCGGCGCTTTGTTAAAACATCGGGACTGCCGTCAAATGTTCCGTCGCACCCCTCCATAGCCTGGCAGGCAAGGCGGTTGGCAATAACCTTGCTTCCGATTTTAAATTCATCCCTTAAAACACTAACGTCCTCACTGTATGGCAAATTGGTGCCAAGGGCGGCGTTTTGCTCAAAAAATTCTTTTTTATCAGAATAAACTTTTCTAATCATTTTTATAAAACTTCCTCTGTTTTAATTGCAGTAACGCAGTTTTTTTAATTATACTATTTTCATCGCCTCTATGGCTATATAAATGTTGCTATAATTTATGTAAATCTTGCAAAATCAAAGCAAAGGGATTATAATAATCTTACGAGGTGAAAAACTTGGAATCTATTGTAAGAACAGCATATTTTTCCCGCGAGCCTTTTAAAAGCTCAACCCATTATCACGACTGCCACGAAATTATTTTTATTTTAAAGGGGCAGGCACAAATTTGTGTAAATGAGGCAAAATATATGGCATACGGCGGCGATATTGTGCTTTTCAGCCGCTATGAAAACCATTCTCTAAAAATTTTATCCAGTGAATATGAGCGCTTTGTCATTCGTCTTAATCCCGGCCTTGAGGACACCGAAAGTCTTATTTATTCCCTGCTTTCTAACCGCCCGCAGGGCTTTAGCAATGTTTTTTCCGCCGATGAGGATTTTGAGAATTTCTGTCGGATTTTTTCTCTCATTGTAAAAGAAGCAAACGACCGGCGGCAGGATTTTGATAAAATCCAGGCCCTACTTTTAAACGAGCTGCTAATTTATCTTTTAAGGCGGCTGCCCGATTTCTACCGTTTTTCGGAGGATGAAAGCTTTAAAATTGTTTCGGCACTACAGCGCCGCTTTGAGGCAAATTACAGCGCTCAATATAACCTTTATGACCTGGCAAAGGAATTCAGCGTCAGCGTTTCCTCCCTTTCCCACCGTTTTAAAGCCCTGACTGGCTCCTCGGTTATGGATTATCTTTTATCCTGCCGAATGGCGGCGGCTAAAAATTTCCTTGCCAAAACAAATCTTTCGGTGGGCGAAATTGTTGAAAAATGCGGCTTCACCGACAGCAGTAACTTTTCCCGCACCTTTAAAAAGTTAAACGGCCTTTCCCCAACACAGTTCAGAAATAAATATAAAAATTAAAAGACAGCGAAATTTCGCTGTCTTTTTTGTTATTTTTCTATTCCGATGCCTAAAATTCTGAAATCTCCCTTGGTTATTTCGGGGATAATGGTAACGCTGTTTCCCATTGCGCCAAATGGCATAAGAACATGGTTGTGCTTTACAGTGATATCAAGGGTTTTTGTGGCTCCGTTAGCGCCCTTTAAGGTAATTTTACCCTCGGTGTCGCCAAAGTTTAAGAAAAGAACAACATTGCTGTTTTTGGGAAGCGGTACAGTAAGCGATGCATTGGCGGCGCCCGAGATGTATTTCCAGCCCCTTGTTTGAGGGGTGCTGTTTCCCTCTTTTGTAAAGCCCACGGCGGTTGCTCCGCTGACGGTGTTAATAACATAGTCAAGGTTTAGATATTTCTCGGTGTCAAGCTTCGGCAGGGCAGGAATGGCGGTAGATTCATTATTAAGGTTTGCCTTAACCTTTGAAAGGTAAGCCGCAAACATATAACCCGCCAGCTTATGGCCGTTATCGCTTGGGTGAATATAATCGGCGCCG
The DNA here is from genome assembly GCA_015065935.1 of Oscillospiraceae bacterium. Lineage (GTDB taxonomy): Bacteria > Bacillota > Clostridia > Oscillospirales > Acutalibacteraceae > SIG587. Next base: position 17,133 of record SVPI01000022.1, on the reverse strand, counting down.
ATATTTTTCCATCTGATTGCGCGCTGGTCGATTCTTGTCCAGACATAATTATCGTAATTAACCGAAGGGATGTCATATTTCTTTATTGCGGCTTTGATTTGGTCGTTGGGGTAGACATTCGCTCTGACCGCTTTTCCGCCCTTTTCATATTCCGCCGCCACCGTTGAGGTAAAATGCACCGACATAACGGCAGGGCTGTTTTTTTGGCTCATAATTTTATAGAGCAGGGTTTGATAGGTGCCTATTTGGTCGTTATTAAGATAGGTGTTAACCGAAAAATCAACAATAACGAAGTCGGGATTATGAGATAACAGGTCGGTTTCCAGACGATAACAAGCCATTTCGGCATTGCTGGCTCCTATGCCCGCGTTAACAAGGGTAAAGGTTGCCTTGGGGAAATTTTCCTTCCACCAATTAAAAACGTGGTTTACATAACGCCTTTTCTCTCCACTTGCGCCCGCTCCCTGTGTTATAGAGCCACCTATTGCGCCGATAACGAAGCTGCCGCCCTTTTCTGCCTTTTTCATAAGGGCCGCAAGGCGGGCCTTGTTTCCCTCGTTATCAATGGCAAGCTCATACAGCTTGGGGTCCTCACCGTTTAAAATTTGCTCGCTTGTTGGAAGCTCCTCTTCCACTTCGCTCACCGCAGAAGAAACGGCGGAGGAGAGAGCCGATGAAGAAACCTCGGCAGAAATGTTTTCAGACACAGCGTTACCTCCTTTGCAGCCCACTGTCACTAAAAGTAAAACAAGTGTAAGCGCAAGACAAACAAATCTTTTCATAACTACTACACCCCTTTTTGAGTATTTTACCATAGTTAAAATAAAAAAACAACCTGACCGTTTTTAAAAAATATTGCTTTTCTTGCAAGAAAAATGCCCCGTAAACCTTACGGGGCATTTAGGCTAACTATTCAGGTTTCTTTTCAAGCTTTAAGGGGAAGTCGCCAAGGTGCTCCATTTTAAAGCCGTTTTTCTTATATTCCTCATAATCGAAGGCCTCAAGCTCATCAATGGCAAGCTTGTGGAACTCATAAAAGTTGTACCACCACTCGTAGCCGCTGCCAAGCTCGGCATTAAGATAAGCATCGGCAATATCGCAGCCCATTGCAGGAGCAACATAGAAGGCGCCCATTGCAAGAACGTTAACACCGTTGCCTGTTATTGCGCGAAGGGCGGCAGGAACGCTTTCAACAACACCTGCGTGAACATGGGGGCATTTGCTGGCGGCAATATGAATTCCCATACCCGTTCCGCAGAAAAGCAGAGCTCTTTCATACTCTCCCTCGGAAATTTTAGCACCAACGCGAAGGCCTACGCGGTGGAACATATTCTCGGTGTCATCAGGGTCGCTCTCGGCAGTTACGCCTAAATCCTCAATGGTCCAGCCCTTTGCCTTAAGGTGGGCAACAACAGCCTCTTTAAGGGGGTAGCCGGCAAAATCGGCACCTACAACAAGATACTTGTCCTTAACTGTTTTCATTTTTCATTTCTCCTTTTTATGTTTTAGCCCGTAGGCTTTAAATAATAAATTTATTTTCTCCCGGTGTCAGTCGATGTCCTTTAAACACAGCGTTAACACCATCAGGGATACAAACGGTGTAGGCTATTTTTTGGCCCCTCCTCTCCCACGCGGCGCTTATCCTGCCAAGGTAGGTATCAGTAAAGCCCTCGCAGTGGTCAAGTCTATTTACAAAGCAGGGGTTAAGCTCAATATTCTCGAAGCCGCCCTCGACCTCGTTGGGCCTTATTCCTAAAAAGCCTCTGAAGAATGAGGCGATAACGCCTGAAAGCATATGATGGTTTTTAGAGTCGGTGTGTCCATCCTCCCAGGTTTCCCAAAGGGTTGTTGCATCCTGCTTAAACCATTCATCAAAGGAGGGGTGCCCCTCGGCGGTTATAAGCCTAAAGGCATAGTCCCCCGCCCCGTTTTCAAAAAGGGCGTTATAAATAAACTGAAGCCCCAGCATTCCGCTGGTTAAATGGAAATTATCCTTTTCCACACGCCTTTTCAGTTGTTCTATAAGGGGCTTTGCATCAAAAACCTTTAAAGATAAAAGCATTGAAATAACGGTTTGTGAATCAATTTTGCTTTCGCCGTTTTCTAAAATGTAGTTTTCCTTTATTTTAGAAAGGGCGTCCTTTAAATCGGCGGCATATTTTGGGCTTCCTATAGCACCCACCTGCTCTTGGGCAAGCATAAGCGCCGCGGCAAATTGGGCTTTAAAAAACTGAAAAAGGAACTCGGTGTCGGCAATGCGGCTTTCGTGTCCGTCCCAATCATCAAGCCAGTTTGATTTATCCACCGTGTCGCTTGTAAAATAGGTATAATACCTTTCCATAAGCGGCAGGAATTTTTTAAATAGGCTGTTATCCTTTAAATAAAGGAACTCTGTAAGCGGAAGCTTGAAAATAACGCAATCGCAAAGGGGACCGAAGGCGCGGCCGTTATAAAACGCGGGGATAACCGCCGAAACCGAGCCGTTTTCATCCATATCGGCCACCATATCCTCCGCCCATTTTCCCATAAACTGCTTTATGTCAAAATTTATGTACATCTGCTCAAAAGAGCTTGCCGCATCGTTGGTCCAGCCCAGCTTTTCCCTTGTGGGGCAGTCGGTAAGGGCATAGTGAAGGTTTGAATAGGTTGAGCGAATTCCCGCATTATAAATTTTGTTTATAAGCTCATTGGAGCAGGAGAAATCCGCCTTTTTTCTAACCGCCTGATGAACAAACACGGCTTTAAACTCGCCCTTTTTCGGAGCACAGCTAAGCCCCTTTACAAGGACATAGCGGAAGCCGTGATAGGTGAATTTAGGCGACCAGGTGTAATTTTTCTTGCCGCAAATGTATCGGTCAACCTGGAAATCAACGGTGGGGTAAAAAATATCAAGTCGGTTAAGCTTTAGGCTGCCGTCCTCATTTGCCTGCTCGGCGTGGCGCATTTCTATAGCGGTGCCCTCGGCCTCATTAACGCTAACTCTAAGATATCCCGAAATGTTAACCCCAAAATCCAAGAGATAGCCTTCATTCGTTTGCCGACAGGAAATAAAATCATATTCCTCAAATTCTCTTATAGGCTCGCAGAGGCACTCTTTTCGCTTAACACCCACTGTTTTTTGGTCGATAACGGCGTTTTTAAAGCCCTCGCCAATTTCGGTTTTCCAGTTTTCATCATAAAGCCTTGCGTCAAAGGTCTCGCCGCTTCGCAGCTGGTTATAGGCAACAAAGCCGCTGTCCTTGCATAAAAATTTCTCATCGCTCTCCAGCAGAGCTTCGCCCTCAACCTGCAGAGACAGCGCAAACTTTAAATTATCCCGCCAGGGCATTTTATTTGTATCCCAAGCGGAGGGGAAATTCTCGTTAAAAAAGCCGTTGCCCAGAATAACGGCGATAACGTTCTCGCCATCCTTTAAAAGGTGGGTCACATCATAAACATTATACCAAAGCAGCCTGTCATATTCGCTGATGGGTGCGAGCAGTAAATCCTCCGTAACGCTTTTGCCGTTAATAAAGCAGTAGCCGTAGCCTAAAGGGCAAAAGCAAAGGGTTGCTTTGCCTTTTTTATCTAAATTAAATTGTCTTAAAAAAATCTGCGCAGGGGCAGGAGCATAATCCTCAGCGCAAAAGGGCGCAGGACTTTTAATGAACGGGGCCGTAAACTTTTCCATCTTTTCGCTCCTTCTAGCTTAATTATAATGGTTGTGGTTTGTCAAATTTTCTTTGAAACCTTGTATCCAAATCAAAGATTTGGTGTGGAAACAGTAATAGAAGTACTGTTTCGACTAACTAAAACCATTATAACAGTTTTTGCAAAAATTACAACAAAAACCGCAATTATATTGACAATTATTGTTTCCCTAATGTAAAATAATTATATAATTTTTTTAGGAGTACCTGCTTATGAAAATATTTAGAAAAGTTCTTTGCCTTACCTTGTGTCTGGCCCTGCTTGTTTGCTCCTTTGCCGGCTGCAAGGGAAACAACACCACAACTTCATCAAAGGGAACCCTCAGCGTAAACTCCGCCGCCCTTTCAAAGTTTGAATTTGTGTCCCCAACTAATGGCGAATTTTATTACACCAACACCGTTGATGTCACCTGGAAGGGTCTGGAAAAGGATGAAACCGTAAACCTTAAGATTGAAAAGAAGGACGGCAGCGCCTACACCACCGTTCTTGAGAAAACCGGCCTTACAGGCGAAGCCTTCAAAAGCGATGATAAGCTCGACAACGAAGGTGTCTATAAAATCAGCGCCACCATTAACTTGAAAGACGGCAACACCGTTTCAAAATCTGCCGAGGTAACCGTTTTAAACCTTGTTAAAAACGCAACCGTTAATAGCGGTATGGATTTTACCTTTAAGGGCAGCATCAGCGAGAAGGTTTTAAATAACTACCTCTCCCGCGCTATTACCTACACAAACGCTAATGACGAAGATGCCCTTCGCGCCATTTTAAATACAGGAACAAAGTTTGTTTGCCGCTCTGTTGCCGAATGGTATCCCTCAAAATGGTTTGAGGATACCTGGTTCCCCCTTTATAAGGAGCTTATTGCAAAGGCCCACTCCGTTGACCCCGAAATTATCTTTGAGGGCTGCATTTTTGAAACCACAGGCCCCGATATCAGGGAAATTAAAATCCCCGCTTGGGTTTTTGAGGCCTTCGGCAAGGAGCCTGAGGACAGATGCTTTGACAACAGAAAGATGCACTTCCCCGATGGCTTCGGTAAAAATATGTGGAAACAGGGTTACAGTATGCCTGATATAACCCGTGAAGAAACCCAGCTTTGGGTTTATTACAGAGCCTGCCGCCTTATTGATATCGGCGTTGAATCCCTGCACATGGGTCAAACCAAGCAGACTGGTAAAAACGATATCAACTTTAAGTGCTGGACTAAGGTTATCCATTTAATTCGTGAATATGGAAAGAAAAACGCCAGAAGAAATTATGTTATAATCAACTCCCACCACCCCTCTCACGACTTTGTAGGCACCGATGGCAAAATGCTTGTTGATTTCAATATGTCACCTATGCGCCCCCTGCCCGTTGGCGCCGCTAATTCCAGTCCGCAAAAATGCGTGCTCAATATGGAGGACAACGCACCCTACGCACTAAATATAAAGGGCACCTCTCCCAGCGGCTGGACCTCTAATAAATACCCCTATTTGGTTGAATTTGATAACTATGACCCCAACGCAGGCGATGCCGTTTGGGGTATGGATGAAATCTCCTGGATTGTAAACCAGCCCGAAGCCTATAGGCGCTCCTTTTTAACCGAGGTTAGAAAAATGGTGGCCGCTTTAAATAATAACGGTCACGTTGCCCTAATCGGCAAGCGCTCCACCTCCTACACAACCAACGGCATAGACCTTTATATAATGAACAACGCAAAATACTGCGAGGGCGGCCTCTCCGATGAGGAAGCCATCATCGCCGCATTTAAGGCATATAAATAAGTTAAAGTAATATAAAAACCTCCGTTAAAAACGGAGGTTTTTTGTTAGTCTATATCTTTTTCCGCAACACAAGAGAAGCGTCCCCTTGTGTTCCATAAAAGTCAAAACTTGTCAATCACAGAACCGTCCCCTGATTGTGATTGAAGATTGCATTCCAAAGGGGAAGCCTTAATTTGTCTCGTTAATCGTTGTTTGTTTTTATAATTTCCTCTTTAAAACAACTGTTGATGAATTCAATTACTTTTTCCTCGTATTCTTTTTTACAGCGAATTAAATATGCTTTATTATCTTTAACAACAATTCTTTCAAACCAAAACATTCCTGAACTACTATTGAAAGTTGGATTTAATTCGGTTTTTATACCAGTTTCGTTGTAAAAATATTGCATAGCAATATCATCGTTTTCGAACACATATGCAAAAATTTTAAAATTGATTTGTTTGGATATATATTCACAACCGAAAAACTTATCAAAATTTAAATCTTTTGAATTTTTATCTTCCTCAATCGAAAGATAATTGATTTGTACTTCATTTTCTTTAGAACTAACTATTTTATTACATTCTTCTATATCAGAAAACATATGAACATCAATTTCAAAATTTCGACAAGAGCAGAAACTGAATAACAAGAGAAATATTAGTGAAAAACATATAATTCTATTAGCTGTATTGTGTGACATAACCCGCACCTTCCCCAAATATAGATATTAAATACGTTGCCGCCGCTCCTCCTTTACCACCTGTGTGCCGTTGCTGTCAACAATACCGATTACATCGCCTTGGGCGTTAAACAGGTAGTAATATTTTTGCTGGGTTGCCCAGTTTTTTTAATTATACCATTTTTTGGAATACACCTCAATAAATGCTACAAAGCTGAAATCTATTTCTCTTTTTTATATAAAATCATTTTAATATTTTTTTGCACAAAATACAAAAGCGCTCCTAACGGAGCGCTTTTTCGCCTTTACATAAAAGTGATATTCCGTCTGCGACGGAGTGATATTTTCGCAAAGCGAAAGTGATATTGAAGCCTTATGGCTTCAGCTATATTATATTCGCCTTTTAAACTCGCGAAGCGAATATAACTTGGGCAAAGCCCAAATATCACTGCGAAGCAATATCACTCGCTTGTCAAAGCGAATATAACTAATCTATATCCTTACCACAGCAGCGCTTGTATTTTTTGCCGCTGCCGCAAGGGCAAAGGGCATTTTTGCTTACAACGCCTTTTCCCTTAACGGTTTGGGGCTTATCTCCTGTGCCGGTTTCCTCGGCAACCTTTTCACGCTTAACACTTTCATTCTGGTTAACGTGAACGGTGAGCACCCATTTAGCTGTCTGCTCCCTGATAGCCTCGGTCATAGCCGAGAACATATCATAGCTTTCGTTTCGGTATTCCACAACAGGGTTGTGCTGGCCGTAGGCACGCAGCCCTATACCCTGCTTTAGGTCATCCATAGCATCAATGTGGTCCATCCAGTTGGTGTCAACGCTGCGAAGGAGCATAACACGCTCAATTTCCCGCATTAGGGGGCTACCAAAGGCGGCCTCTCTTTTTTCGTAGATTTCGTGAGCCTTTTCCTTAATAAACTCGGCAACTTCCTCTTTTGAGGTTTCGCCCAAGGTGGCGGGGGTGAATTTTAAATCCCCCTTATCAAGAATCCAATTAAGGAAATAATCCCTTAGTCCCTCTAAATCCCAGTTATCGTGAACGGCATCATCACCGAGGAAAAGGGCGCACTGTTTTTCAATCAGCTCATCAATCATTTTAAGAACTGAATCCTTAATGTTCTCGCCATCAAGCACCTTGTTTCGCTCATTATAAATAAGCTCACGCTGCTTGTTCATAACATCATCATATTCAAGCACACTTTTTCGGGTTGAAAAATGCTTATATTCAACCCTTTCCTGGGCACTTTTAATGGTGTTGGCCATCATACCGATTTGGAAGGGTGTGTCCTCATCAAGGTTCATTGTTTCAAGCATATTATAAACACGCTCGCCGCCGAAAAGGCGCATTAAATCATCCTCAAAGGAAACATAAAAGCGGGTAACACCGGGGTCGCCCTGTCTTCCTGCACGGCCGCGAAGCTGGTTATCAATTCTCCTGGATTCGTGGCGCTCGGTGCCTATAATGCACAGTCCCCCTGCATTTCTAACAAACTCGGCTTCGGGGGCAATTTCGGCCTTAAACTTGGCTAAAAGCCTTGCAAACTCACTTCTTGCTTTAATAATTTCGGGCTCGCTTGTATCACCGTAGCCTGTGGCCTCGGCAATAACGGCTTCGCTGTAGCCTAAATGGCGAAGCTCGGCCTTGGCAAGGTATTCTGCATTACCGCCAAGCATAATATCGGTACCACGGCCCGCCATATTGGTGGCAATGGTAACGGCATAGGGCTTGCCTGCCTGAGCAATGATTTCGGCTTCCTTTTCGTGGTGCTTGGCGTTAAGCACGTTGTGCTTTATGCCCGCCTTTTTAAGAATAGCGCTTAAAAGCTCCGATTTTTCAATGGTAACGGTGCCCACAAGCACAGGCTGACCTTTTTTGTTACACTCAATAATTTGATTAACAACCGCCTTAAATTTAGCACGCTCGGTTTTATAAACAACATCGGTTTCATCGTTTCTGATAAGGGGCCTGTTTGTGGGGATTTCCACAACATCCAGCTTATAAATTTCTCTGAATTCCATCTCCTCGGTCATAGCGGTACCGGTCATACCCGAAAGCTTGGAATATAATCTGAAAAAGTTCTGGAAGGTTATTGTGGCAAGGGTTTTAGATTCGTTTTGAAGCTTAACCCCTTCCTTTGCCTCAATGGCCTGATGTAATCCCTCACTGTAACGGCGGCCGTACATAAGGCGGCCTGTGAACTCATCAACAATGATGATTTCCCCATCCTTAACAATGTACTCGGCATCCCTTTTCATAATGCCATAGGCGCGGATAGCCTGGTTAACATGGTGGGCAATGGTAATGTTTTCGGCATCGTTTAAATTGTCAATTTCGAAATATGCCTCAACCTTTTTAACACCCTCAGGGGTAAGCGTTGCGGTTTTTGCCTTTTCATCAACAACATAGTCGCCATCAAAATCCTGCTCGGCATCGGAGAGCTTTGTGTTAACCTCCTTAACCTTAACCATTTTAAGTTTTTTAACAAGTCGGTCGGTGCGGGTGTATAAATCGGTGGATTTATCCCCCCTGCCCGAAATAATAAGGGGCGTTCTTGCCTCATCAATTAAAATGGAGTCAACCTCATCCACAATGGCAAAGTTGTGGCCGCGCTGAACACGCTCTTCCTTGTAGGTTGCCATGTTATCGCGAAGGTAGTCAAAGCCCAGCTCGTTATTTGTGCAGTAGGTTATATCGGCATCGTATGCCGCTTTCTTTTCCTCCTGTGTCATACCGTGAACGATGAGACCAACCGAAAGTCCCATAAAGCGGTATAATTTTCCCATCCATTCGGAGTCTCGGCGGGCAAGGTAATCGTTAACCGTAACAATATGAACGCCCTTGCCTGAAAGCGCATTAAGATAGGCAGGCAGGGTTGCAACAAGGGTTTTGCCCTCGCCTGTTTTCATTTCACTGATTCTGCCTTGGTGCAGTACAATGCCGCCTAAAATCTGAACGGGGAAATGGCGCATTGAAAGAACTCTGGAGGAAGCCTCACGTAGCGCCGCAAAGGCCTCGGGCAAAATGTCATCAAGGGTCTCGCCTGTTTGAAGGCGGTTTTTAAATTCCCCAGTTTTAGCCTTTAACTGCTCATCGGAAAGAGCCCCAAATTCCTCCTCAAAGGAAAGAGTTTTATCAAGCAGCGGCTTAATTCTTTTAAGCTCTTTCTCGCTGTAGCTGCCAAAAAGTTTTTTGAGTAAACCCATATAAATAAACCTCGCAAGTTAGTTTTAAATGCTATTATACAATGTTAATTATACCTTATGATATAAAAAAAATAAAGTATAATTTGTAAATTATACTTTATTGTGTTAAAATGAATTTAGTTTCTTTTAAAATCAATGTCGCCTACCGTCTTAATTTGTCCGTTTTTGAATATAAGAACGGCGGAAAGCCCCTCGGCACTAATCAGCTCCTCGGCCTTTTCGCCCCCTGAAAGCAGACAAACGGTTGACATAATATCGCAGAGCATTGAGCTTTCCCCAATAACGGTAACGCTGTCAAGGTCGGTGTTTTTCGGATACCCTGTTTTGGGATCTAAAATATGGTGATAAAAGGCGCCGTCTTTAGTAAAGCACCGCTGATAGGTGCCGGATGTCACGGCCGATAAATTTTTCATTTCCACCCTGCCGACAGTGCCGCTTTCAAAAGGCTTTTGAATTCCAACCCTTGTGTATTTATCCCCCAGCACATAAACGTTGCCGCCAAGGTTAATAATGGCGTTTTTTACGCCCTTGTTTTTGAAAAATTCGCGCAATTTATCGGCAATGTAGCCCTTTGCTGCGCTGCCTAAATCAATCTGCGTGCCGTTTGCGTTAACGCGGTTGCCCTCAAGCTGAATTTTTTTGTAATCTACCTTTTTTACAGCCTCGCTGATTTTTTCAGCCTCGGGCAGAATTTCCTCATTAAAATTCCAAAGGGAGGAAACAGGGGTTATGGTGATATCATAAAGCCCCTCGCTTTGCTCACAGTATTTAAGGGCGGTTTTTATAATTAAAGCCGTTTCCTCGCTAACCGAAACAAAGCCCTCTGAATTGTTAATTTTATAAACATCGCTTCCCTCTTTTGTTCTCGAAAGCAAATTTTCATAACCCTCGCAAAGGGAAACCGCTTCCATTAAAACCGACCTTTCGCAATCTGCTGTTAAGGTTACGGCGGTGTCAAAAAGCAGGCGGTTAACAGTATTTTCACTGTGACTGCACCCTGCAAAAAGGGTGACCACAGTGACAAGAGAAATAAGAACACATAAAAACTTTTTCATAATGTTATTTTAACCCTATTTTAAACTTTTGTAAAGGAGGAAAAGTAAGTGCCAAAAAAAGCCGATATAATTCTCATTGCCGCCCTTGCTCTTTTAGCGATTTTAACCCTTCTTTTTCCCCTTTTAAACACAGCCTCAGGCAGCGAGGCGGTTATCCTCGTAAAAAATAATGAGCTTTACCGCCTACCGCTAGAAAAGGATACAAAAATTGACCTTGGCACAAATGTTGTAAAAATTGAAAACGGTGAGGTAAGCATAGAAAGCGCCACCTGCCCCGATAAGGTCTGCGTTCACCATTCCCCAATAAAAAATAAAGGTGAGGCCATTATCTGCGTGCCCAACGGCGTTGTTGTGGAGGTGGAGTAGTATGGCTAAAAAAGTTTCCTTTTACGCCCTTTTTACAGCCCTCGCCCTGCTTTTTTCCTTTGTTGAAAGCCTTTATTCCCTAAATTTCATCGCCCCGGGCATAAAGTTGGGCCTTGCCAACTGCGTGGCACTGCTGTTCGTTTTCAAAGGAGATTTTAAGGGCGCATTCCTTGTAAACATCGCTAGAATTTTGCTCTCAACCCTGCTGTTTTCCGCCCCTTCGGCCCTGCTGTTTTCGCTTACAGGCGGCGTTTTATCCCTGGCAGTTTCTTGCCTTTTGCAAAAGGCAAAAGTCTTTTCCCCTATTGGCATCGGCGCCGCGGGAGCGGTTACGCATAATCTTGTGCAATTACTTGTCGCCGCAATTATAACGGCAACAAAGGGCGTTATTTTCTATGCCGCGCCGCTGATTTTTTCAGGCCTTGCTTGCGGAATTTTAACCGGCCTTGCCGCGGGAATGATAGAAAAGAAAATTAAAAAGATAATTTAAAAGGACGGCTTTTCGGCCGTCCTTTTTTGTAGGGTCGATGCCCACATCGACCCGTTTTTTACAATAATACCTCACTATTGGTGCCGTAGAAGGTGTCCTCCCTGCCGCTTAAAATTTTAAGCAGGCTTTCGAGCTTTCCCCAGTTATCAGGGTCGGTGTCAAGGTCAAAGCCGTGGCCCCAAATATAGAAAAGCTTTCGTTCCTTTCCGCTGTAAGCTACAAACTCCTCAGCAAGCCTGAACAGCTCCTCCCACTCTAAAATATGGGCGGTGGGGTTAAACTGCAAAAGGTCGTTTTGCAGCTCAAAACTGTATGTTGAATCGGTGGTGCGGGCAAATTTAATTCCCGTTTTGCTCCTTAAAATATCCTTAACGCGGTCATCACAGCTGGCACTTACGCTAAATGGATAGGCCATTCCCTGAACATTATAGCCAACAAGGCTTGATAGGGTTTTGCGGTCCTCCTCCACCTCGCAAATTAGGGCTTCGTCGCTAAGCTGCCTTAAATGATAGTGCATAACACCATGGGCGGCAACCTCGTGACCCTGATAGGTTTTCGGCACCTCACCGAGTGCCAAACGGCTGAAATCCACAACAGCGCCGCGGCGGTTAAGGGTTCCGCTGCTGCCAACGGCTAAACCGCTGTTAATGTTAAAGGTCGCCTTAACGCCGTATTTATTAAACAGCTCAATAAGCCGCTTATCCTGGTTAATTCCATCATCAAAGCTAAAGGTCAGCGCTTTTGTTTTAGAGTTCCACATAATTTTTTCTCGCCTTTCCTCTCTTATTTCCTTTCGGTATTTTAAAACCGTCATATTATAGGTTTTCTTAAAAAGCCGCATAAAATGGGCAGGGTTTTTAAAGCCGCACTGCTCGCAAATGTCCGATACATTTTTATTTGTATGCTCAGCAAGGAGAGCCGCGTGGGAAAGGCGCAGGTCGGTTAAATAGGCATTAAAGGTTTTGCCTGTTTCCTTGTGGAAAAGGCGGCTGAAATAGTTTGGCGAAAAGCCTGCCCGCGCCGCCGCATCGTTTAAGGTGATGTTCTCAAAAAAGTGCTTTTGCAGGTAGATTTGCTCGTTTCTTATAAAATCAAAATGGGCAACCGTGTCCCCTTTTTCCGACACTCGGCAAACATCAGCAAGGATTAAATTTAAAATCTGGCGGCAGGAAAATTTCCAAAGGCTTTGCCGCCTTTTGTACTCCCCGAAAAGCATATCCAGCTTTTGCTGTGAGTAATCATTTACCGCCGCAGGGGCATTTATAATTCCCCCAAGCTCCGCCTCAATCAGCCCGCCGTCAAACATAACGTTTATAACCCTTAAAGGCGCCTTTGTAATCTTAATGCTCTGAAAATCAACGGGGGTTAAGAAGAAAAAGGAGTTTTTTTGGGCCTTGTAGCTTTTATCGTTAATAACAAACTCGGCCTCCCCCTCTAAAACATATTCAATTTCATAAAATTCGTGCCAGTGCAGGGGGTAGTCATAGGGAAGGTGCCTCTCGCACACTGTAATGCCGTCCCTTAAAACCTCCTCGTTTAAAAGCCTGCGTACCTTCATTTTCTCACCTCTACATTACAATTTTATCAAAACAGCGCAAAATTTGCAATAAAAATTATAAAATAAATCATTTTTTGTTGTTTACCTTATGTTATACTGTGCTTGTAGAAATACATTCTAAATTTTAAAAGGAGTGTTAAAAATGATTGAAAATTATGACGTTATTAAGCGTTACGAGGGCAACCCCATCTTAACCCCCGATGATATGCCCGCCCCCTGCTGTGCGGTTTATAACTCGGGCGTTGTTCGTTTGGAGGACGGCACCTTCGTTATGATGAGCCGCTTTGAGGCCCCCAACAAAAAGCAGATGGTTTGGACCTCTAGAAGCACCGACGGCATTAAATTTATCCCCGACCCCGAGCCTGTAAAGTTTGTTTGCAAGCCTGAGGAGCAGGAATTCTATGATGAGGTAACCTTCCCTAATTCAGGCCATATGATTGGCTCCTGGTATGACCCCAGAATTTGCCCTGTTGACGGCGTTTATTACATTTCTTACTGCGTTGGCGGCGACTATGGCTGCCGCATCGCCCTCGGTAAAACCACCGATTTCAAAACCGTTGAGTTCGTTAGCTTCCCCATGCACATCTCAAACCGCAACGCTGTTTTATTCCCCGAAAAGATAAACGGAGAATATTGGATGCTCCACCGCCCCCAGGCATCTGTTATGAGCGGCAGCATCTGGATTGCATCTTCTTATGACCTTGAGCGCTGGGGCAACTGCAGAATTGTTGCAAAACCCGAAAATTATTGGGAGAACACCAAAATCGGCCCCGCCGCACCTCCCATTAAAACCGACAAGGGCTGGCTCATTGTTTACCACGGCGTGTTCCCCCACACCAATGGCTACAACTATGGCGCAGGCGTTATGATGCTTGACTTAAACGAGCCCTGGAAGGTTATCGGCAGAAGTAAAGACCCCATTCTCTATGTTAAGGAGCCCTATGAAATGATTGGTCAGGTTCCCAACGTTGTGTTCCCCGGCGCAGTTATCCCCTTTGAGGATGGCACCGTTAACATTTACTACGGCGGCGCCGACTACGTTCAGTGCCTCGCCACCACAACTCTCGACGACCTTATCAATATGTGCTTTAATGAGAAGAAATAAGTAACATAAAACAAAAAGACAAGTCGTAAGACTTGTCTTTTTTTATTGTTGAACTATCACATTAGCCGTGCTATAATTACTAAAAAGAAATTTTAGGAGTGTCAGCTGTGAATTCACAAGTTTTTAATTACGCAGTTTATCCATCGGTTGTTCCGGCCGATAAAGAATCTTCCGTTGTTATCCACCCTTTGGGTGAAAACACAAAATTTTTGCAGGGGGTTACCTATACTGTTGAGGTGCGCGGCGCGGAAAACTTTTGCAGCAATTATGCAACTCTTCCCGTTTCTTTATATAATCTTACCCCAAATCCCGATGGCGACCTTGTGCTTCGCCATCGTTTTGAGGGCGAACAGCGCCACTCCATTAGATTACTGCGCCCCGAAGAGGATTTGAACACCACACCACACCACAATATTACTAACCGCCCAAAATACGGCGAAAACCAAATAGCCTTTTTACATGTCTATTCCTTGGCGGATGACCTTTACGGAATGCGTTGCTTTAAGGGCGAAACCCACTGCCACACCTTTGAATCGGACGGCACCCAGGATGTGTGCCACACGGTTGGAAACTACCGCTCTGCGGGTTACGATTTTCTTGCTATTACCGACCATTACATAACAATGAGTTCTGAAAAAGCCAAAAGCCTTTTCCAAAATGCACCGCTTAATATGACGTTGCTTTTAGGCGAAGAATGCCACGTCCCCATCGAACGGATTCACGCCGTGCATATTGGCGGCAAAGGCAGTGTTAATAAATTATTCCGCGATAATCCTGATCTTGCCACCGAAGAAATGGAGGCAATAAGAAAAGAACTGAACTATCTTCCTGAAAATATTGATAAAACCGATTATGCCTGGCGCGTTTGGATTGCCCGTAAATCCAGAGAACTCGGCGGCATATCCATTTTAGCCCATCCCCACTGGCTTTGGTGGTGTGAGGTCTATTTTATGGCATCTGAAATCACAAAACAGTTGCTTAAAGACGGTGTTTACGACGCCCTTGACATTACCGACCAGGAGGCCGACACAACCTATGCTCTTTGGGCCGAAATGCAAGCGCAGGGTATAAAAATCCCCGTGGTCGGCTGCACCGACAGTCATTATACCGATGCCAATAATCCTCTTTGCCCTACAAAAGGCGGTTACACGCTGGTGTTTGCCCCTGACCGAAATGAAGAAAGTTTGTTAAGCGCTATCCGCGCAGGTCGAAGTGTTGCTGTAAATGCTACGGGCGACCCCGAGCGGGTGCAGGGACCCTACCGTTATGTAAAATTCGCCCGCTTTTTATTGGATAATTTCTATCCTGTCTATCGCCGTTTGTGTCATGCTCAAGGCGTCATAGTATCCGATTATCCTACCGATGTTCCACCAAGCGAGGAAACTTTAGAACTGCTCAAACTTCTGAATAACCGTTCCGAAGAGTTTGCCAAGGCTTTTTATGGATATTAAAACCATTCCCCTGCCACTTACAACAGACTTATCAATATATGTGCTTTGATGAGAAGAAATAAATAAAAACGCCCGAGGGAAACCTCGGGCGTTTTTAGGCTCCCTTGCCTAAAGGGAGCTGTCAGCAAAGCTGACTGAGGGATTGTTTTAAACAATTCCTTTTTTATTTTGCGTTATAAAGCAATATAGTGCTATTGGTTGACACAGGATTAAAACTGTCTTTTTTATAAATTTCAATATTTGTTATTGATATTTCTTTGACATCTTCTTTTTTCTCTATTTCAGGTACTTTTATTTTCAGAAGTGTTCCTATGCTACGACCTGAACCTTTTATACCTAAACGATTCGCCTTAGCGTTATATTGCAATCTCTCGCCAAAAACATTATATTCAATTTCTCTACCATCTTTTGCAACAAATATAAACTTTGACTTTTCAGTAAGAGCTATTTCATATTTTTCGCTTATGTTTGTAAGCTGTGCCGAAAATGAAATAGATACTGGAGTCGAAAAATCCGTTTGGAATATGGGATTAACTACTATATCGTCCAAAATATCCTGTGCGCTTAAATTCTCAACACTTCCTTCTGAGGATTGATTACTTATAGAAACACGACTGTCCACGTGTTTATTTTGCTCTTCTTCGTTTGACATTTTAACATTTGAAATCGCCAAAAGCAAACATAAAACAGCGAGTACAGCTATTATAGTTATAAATATTATTGATTGCTTCTCTTTTTCCTTTCCCTTTTGCAAAATTATGTTTTCAATGGCTGTTTTTTTAGCTTTCTTTTCATTTTCTAATTCAGTTATAAGCTCTTCTCGAATTAAATAAAGAAATTCATTTATTGGAACCTCGCCGCCATTTACTAGAGGAATTTGATTATCCTTTTTAGGCGCATAAACTTCTAAATCACAAAAAACTTTTTCAATTTTTTCAATGTCTAAAACTTCTTCGCACTCGGCAGACAGTTTATTCATCCTTCCTCTTAAATCATATAGGTTGGATATTAAAACATTTGTATAATTCAAGACCTTTATGTTTGCATCACCAGCAAAAACAACGGCTGAAAAAATAGGTATGTCTGGAAAAAGCCTTTTTATTGCTTGAATATGATATTCATTCTGCAATATTGGATTTTGAAAAGTATTGTTTCGTTTTGTTCTAAAATATTGTGTCCAAATTTTGTCGCTCGATTTACCATAAATCGTTCCTTTATAATATTTAACCTCAAACACAAAAATACCGTTTTCGTTCACCATAACCAAATCAATTTCGGTTTTTTTGCCAGAAGCAGTGGGAACACATAAATTCATCAAAAATTTTGAGTTTTCAGACTCGCATTTAAAAAGCTCGCGGAAAACTAAGAACTCGCCATAGTATCCTTTTCCACGCTCATCCCAAACGCGCTTTTCCGTTTGCAAATCAACATTTGTTAACTCTTTATAAACTTTTTCCAAATCCTGCATCCTTTTTCTTCTTTCTGTTTTATTTGTTTTAATTATACAGTATTTATGGTGATATATCAATCGCATAAATTTTATTAACTGCTTTTCGCAAATCTTTTTATATCCATAATCCAACACAATAAAAAGACACGATCTTCATCGTGTCTTTCTTTCTATCATTCGTGTCCAAAAAAGAACTGAGTAAAAATCGAGGATTTTCTATATAATTTTTAGTCAACAACAGGTTGTATTGATGATAAAAATCTTAAAACTTGATTATTTTCCATTTTAACCCATTTATTAAAATCAATAGTAAGTTTGTCACAA
>SVPI01000021.1 GCA_015065935.1 Oscillospiraceae bacterium | reverse complement strand
CGTTGAAATGATGGGCCTTATCGGTGCAGGTAACAACCCAATGGTTGGTATGACCGTTGCTTGTGCAGTTGCAGTTAACGAAGCGCTGAATAAATAGTCTCGTTTGAAATGATAAACAGGTGTTTTCAAATTGAAAACACCTGTTTTTTATTCTATATAAAAACAATCTTCTTCCCATTTTAATGGGTTTGTGTCAATATAATTCCAAATTTTCAAATAATCCTGTTCGTTTCTGATTATATGGTCGTGGAAGGAGCGCTGGAAAATGTTTTGCCCGATTTCCTTGTTTACAAAGCGTTTAAATGTGGAAATTGCATGAGAAACGGCATTGTTTGTAGGGGACGGCGCCCTCGACGTCCCGCTATTCTCAACCGCTAAAATCAAATGAATATGATTTGGCATAATAACATATTTATCTACGCAAACATTATCGTATTGATAATTCATTTTTTGGATATATTTTTCCACGATTTCGCCGCAATGGAATAATGTCGTTTTCGGGATGTCGTAAACGCCATCCCCTACAATATCACACAATATATTTTTTCGGTTGTGGGTGCATATCGTTATAAAATAATATCCGTTACTACTGTAATTATAATTTTTTAACCTTGTAGGTTTGCGTATAGGTAATTCCATATTTTAATCCATTGTAATTTCAAAAAGTTCGTTTGGTGTGCATTCAAGCAACAAACAAATAGTTTCAATATTTTCATAACGAATAGATTTTGTTTGGTTATTCACCATCTTACTGAAATTTTGATAACTCATACCTAATTGTTTATATAACCAGTATTTTGTATGACCTTTTTTCTTTAATAACTCTAAGACTTTTAATTTAATCATAAGATACTTCCTCATACCTTCTTTTTTAATTAGATAGTATCTTATTTTTTCACTTTACATATAGACTAATACATTATATAATGTATTAGTCTATTAAGTGTGAGAGAGGGAGAATTATGGTTAAGCGTGTCGTAATTGCAGGGTGCAGAGATTACAATAATTATGATGAAGCAAAAAAATATATTGATTTTTGCCTATCTAATATTCGAAAAGAAAACAATATTATTATCCTTTCGGGTTGTGCGAGTGGCGCTGACGCTATCGGGGAACGATATGCAAAAGAAAACGGATTTGAGGTTGAAAAACACCCTGCCGATTGGGAAAAACACGGCAAGGCGGCAGGACCCATCAGAAACAAAGAAATGGCGGAAAAGTGCGATTGCGTTATTTGCCTTTGGGACGGAAAAAGCAGGGGCACACGGTCAATGATTTTTTATGCAAAGGCGTTTAATAAACCAATTAAAATTAAAAAGATATGATAAAAAAGACTATTCTTGGCGGTTCCTGCAACGAGCAGGGCACTGAATAAATAATATTACTTTTATAATCCTTACACCCGCTCCGATTTGGGGCGGGTGTTTTTTACTCTTGATTTACCTTCAAATATGGAGTAATATAAATATATAAACTATAAGGAGAGATTTAGTATGAAAAAGTTTTTATGCATTTTTCTGGCAGCATTACTGTGCATTACCTGCTTTGCAGGCTGCGGCAAAAAGAACACAGATGTTACCTCTTCAGGTACTGTGTCCGGTAGCGACTTTGTAAAGCCCGAAAACTATGCTTCGGTAGTTGTTGTTACCATCAATCCGCAATTCAAGCTCTATCTTGATGCGAGCGGTGTCGTGTTGGCTGTAGAGCCTGTAAACGATGACGCAAAATCCATTGAAGATAAGGTTACCTTTGAAAACAAAAAGGTTGAAGAGGTTGTTAACAATCTTATTGTAGCGGCAAATGACGGCGGTTTTGTTAAAGCCGATGCTACCATTGATATTAAAATAACTGAAATTGTTGATGAAAAGGTTGATACAACCGCTATTCTTAACACCATTACCACCTCTACCAATACCAAGCTTGCCGAGCTTGAAATTACAGCTGAGGTTAAAACTGCGGTTGAAATTGAGAAAGAAGAGGTTACCTCCAGTGAAAGCAGTACCTCCTCCGAAGCTCCCGCTTGCAAACACGAAAAAACAAAAGCCGTTCCCGCTTCAACAGGCAAAAACATTATTGATAGCTCAAAGCTTGACGTTGTTAACCACAACAAGGTCTGCACCGCTTGCAACGCCACCGTTGGCACCGAAAAGCACACCATTAAAAACGGTAAATGCTCCGTTTGCGGTCAAAGCAATTTTGCCACCGCCTCGGTTAATCTTGAAGATGCAGGAATTTCCGGCGGTCCCAGCGGTCACTGCGCCGCAGAGATTAACAGCGACGGCACCCCTGACTTCGATTATATGATGCAAGAGGGTTATTACGCCATCGACTTTGACACTCTTAATAAATACCTCAACGATTCAGACGATGACTGGATGTTCGAAATCCCCGAAGCTGTTTTCTACAATGCGCTTAAAACAAAATTCGTTATAAACGATAGCCTGTTTGCCAAGCTTAAGGCACAGGGTAAATATGAATTTTTCTGGTGCAACCATTCCTATTCAAATGGCACATTCTTCATTCCCTATATGGCCGCAGGTGATGTTGCTGAATACACCCACCAGGTTCTCGGCTATAAGGATAATAAGAACGGCTCCTTCACTGTTTACTACGATTATTTCGAGGGTGGACCGGATGTAGAGCCCAGCGAGCGCGTGCATAAGTTCTATTATGCGATGGAATACACCTACAGCGGCGCCTCCAACCTGTCCATTGAAAAGGTAGTGGAAAACGATTACGAATATCATAAAATAAGCGGTTGGAAACCGGTTGTTGATTCTCTGAGAATTAAGTCCATTAAGAAGGTTACCGACATATCAGGTCTTACGACAGTAAAATAAACCTGAAAAAATTCAAAAAAACAAATATCCACTCGCATAGCGAGTGGATATTTTCTTTTTCTAAAACCTTACCCTTTTCATTGCAAAATAAAAGGGGATGCCAAACACATAGCAAACTATCATTTGCCCTAAAAACACCTGTACGGCGTTTATTAAAAAGGCGGGCAAAAAAGCCTCGTTTGGCATAAAGAAAACGGCAATTTCGGCGCCTACTATTACCGCATTCACAATAACGGGCGGGAAAAGGGATAAAAGCGGAATGTCTTTAAACCTGATGTTTCTAAAGGCGCGGGTGAGCACCGCCGCAATAAGGGAAGCTAAAGAGCCGAACAAAATATCCAGCGGCGAAAAGCTTAAAATATTTGAAACAATACAGCCCACAAAAAGCCCGGGTATAGCGGCAGGGGTGAAAACAGGCAGAATGCACAGCACTTCGGAAAGGCGCAGCTGTACAGGGCCGAAGGCAAGGCCAAAGGCGGCCGAAAGCAAAGACAAAGCCACATAAGCCGCTGCTATAACGGCTGATGTGGCAACAAATTTAACGTTTATTTTGGTTTGCATTTTGAAAAACTCCTTAGTTTTGTTTTAAGTCAGGATGTTGCGAACTGACTTTTAAAAATTTTTAACCGTGGCAGGACTCGCAGTGGTCGCAGGTGCTGCAGATTTTGCCTAAAATCGGCTCAGGGTCAATGCCCTGGCGGGTGTAGTAATCGGCAAGGGCGGCTTTAATTGCCTGCTCTGCCAAAACCGAGCAGTGGATTTTATGGGTAGGAAGCCCGCCGAGCAATTCTACAACATCCTTATTCTTAAGGTTAATTGCCGCTTCAATGGGCTTGCCCTTTATCATTTCGGTGGAAATTGAGGAGGTTGCAATTGCCGAGGCACAGCCGTAGGTCATAAACTTAACATCCTCAATAATTCCGTTTTCAATCTTTAAATAAATGCGCATAATATCGCCGCATTTTGCGTTTCCAACCTCACCAACGCCGTTAGCATCCTTAATTTCGCCCATATTACGGGGGTTGGTAAAATGGTCCATAACCTGACTTGTATACATTACTGTTCGTTCTCCTTTAAGCAAAGGCGGATACTCCAAATCTGATTTTGAGCGGTGGGTTTTCCCCTTTGCTTTGTTAAAATACTCGCAAATACACAAAGTATTTGCTGCGTTTTGTGCCTCGCACAGTCAAAAACCCAACACTCTCAAAATTCTGCGACCTAAAACGAACAGAATTTTGTGTGATTTTTGGTGCGGAGGAATCCGTAAGGCTAACGCCTACGGATGACAACAAGCCTAAAAGCGCCAAAATTATGCCGTTTTAGGCAGATGCGGACTATTCGCCTTTGCTTATATGAAGCCAAAGGGGCGACATTTCACGAAGCCGCCAAACAATGGGCTCTAACTGTTCTACAATATATTTTGCATCATCAAGGGTGTTTTCATCGCTAAATGATAAGCGCAGTGAGCCGTGGGCAACCTCGTGTTTTAAACCGATAGACAGCAGCACGTGGCTGGGGTCTAAAGAGCCCGAAGTGCAGGCCGAGCCGGAGGATGCGCAAATGCCCTTTAAATCAAGCATTAAAAGAAGGGATTCACCCTCAATGCCCTCAAAGCACATATTAACATTTCCGGGCAGGCGCTTTTCTCTATCCCCGTTCAGTCGGGATTTTTCGATTTTCAGCGCATTATCAATAATATAATCGGAAATTTCCTTGCATTTTTTGCCGCGCTCCTCCATTGTGGCAACGGCCTCGGTAATTGCGGCACCCATTCCCACAATGCCGGGGGTGTTTTCGGTGCCTGCTCGTTTGCCCCACTCCTGGGCGCCGCCGTCAACAAGGTTTGGAATGATAAGACCGCGCCTTATATAAAGGGCTCCAACGCCTTTGGGACCGTGGAACTTGTGACCCGACATAGACAGCAGGTCAATGTTTTGAGCCTTAACATCAATGGGAACATTACCCACTGCCTGAACGGCATCGGTGTGGAAAATAACCTTTTTCTCCTTGCAAAGTTGGCCGATTTCGGTTATAGGCTGCAGGGTTCCGATTTCGTTGTTGGCGTACATAACAGAAACCAGCGCTGTATCCTCACGAATGGCGGCGGATAACTCCTCCACCCTTACAACACCGTTTTCGTGAACATCTAAAAGGGTTATTTCAAAGCCCTCTTTTTCTAAAGCGTTTAGGGTGTGAAGCACGGCGTGGTGCTCAAACTTTGTGGAAATAATATGTTTTTTGCCTTTTTTGGCCATTGCATGAGCTACGCCCTTAATGGCCCAGTTATCGGCCTCACTGCCGCCGGCAGTAAAATAAATTTCTCTGGCTGCGGCGCCAATGGCAGTTGCTACCTGCTCCCTTGCCTTTTCAACGCCCTCTTTTGCCTTAGAGCCGTGGGCATAAAGGCTTGAAGGATTGCCATATTCCTCTGTTAAATACGGCATCATAGCATCTAGCGCCGTTTTAGAAAGCTTTGTTGTTGCGGCATTATCCGCATAAATCATTCTATTCATTAAAAGGTTCCTTTTTTTGACATTTTACCGCATTATTGTACCTCATTTTATGCGGTTTTTCAATAGTACTCTACAAATTTTTATAAAAATTTACAGCCAATTGGTCACACCGCTCATTTTCCCTGTGCCCTGCGTGGCCTTTAACCCAGTTAAACTGAACCTTGTGCTTTTTAAGTAAGGACAAAAGCTCCTCCCATAAATCACTGTTTAAAGCGGGCTTTTTATCGGCCTTTCGCCAGCCGTTTGCCTTCCAGCTTTCTGCCCAGCCAAGGGTTATGCTGTCTACTACATATTTAGAATCGGTTGTAAGCTTTACAAGGCAGGGCTCCTTTAAAGCGGAGAGCGCCTTAATCACGGCGGTTAGCTCCATTCGGTTATTGGTGGTTACCTTTTCGCCGCCGCAAAGCTCCTTTTCCTTGTTTCCGTAACGTAAAATTGCGCCCCAACCACCGGGACCGGGATTGCCCGAGCAGGCGCCATCGGTAAAAATTTCAACATATTTTATCATTTTAGTACTTCCTGTAAACTCCTATAACCTTGCCCAGCACCTCAGGCTTCGCGGGATAAATGGGTGAAAAATCGGGATTTTCGGGCATAAAAATTACCTGACCGCTTTTTTCAATTTTAAGGCGCTTAACGGTGGCCTCCTCCCCATCCATACCAACTATAATATCCCCCGAACGGCTGTAGGCGTTTTTGTCGGCAACAATAATGTCACCATCCAAAATGCCTGCATCTCGCATACTAAGCCCCGAAACGCGCAGGGCAAAAAGACCTGTGGCATCCTTTGAAGGATAGGGGATATAATCCTCAATTTGCTCAACGGCCAAAATGGGGGTGCCTGCCGTTACCTTACCAACCAAGGGAACAAAGGAGGCATCCGCCGCGCCGCCGATTTTAATAGCCCTTGAAAAACGGGCATCGCGCTCAATGTAGCCTGCTTCCTCTAAAAGGTTTAAAATACCGTGAACCGAGGAGGTTGATTTAATTCCCGTTGCGGCACAAATTTCTCTTACCGTTGGGGGCAAACCGTCCCCCGAGCATTTAACAAGGAACTGATAAACCCTTTCCTGCTTTTCGGTTAAAGGCTGTTTAGACATCAGACAAACTCCTCCGAACATTTATTCTTTTTTAACTATACCACCTTTTTCACTCTTTTTCAAGGGGCTCTTTGTAAAAAACTCTCTAAGGCCTAAAACAATAAGCAAAACCGCAAAAATTTTAGACACCCATTCTTCCCCAATTAGCTTTGAAAGGTAGAGCCCGCCAAAGGAGCCCAGCACACCCCCTGCAACAATGGGCAAAACCGTTTTCCATTTAATTTCCTTTTTAAAGGAGTAGATTATAACGGCAAGCACCGCAATGGGCACAAAGAAAATGAGGTTTATTCCCTGTGCCTTAAACTGCGGGGTGTGCTGAAAAACGGTAAGGTAAATGAGAAGCACCGCTCCCCCGCCTAGGCCCATACTGCCTATAAGTCCCGAAAAAAAGCCTGCAATACTGCTTAAAATCCACATTATAAAAACGCCCTCACTCCCGCCCAAATCATAAAAAGGGCAAAAATTTTCTTTAAAAGCGTGGGGGATATTTTCTTAATAATAAATGTGCCTAAAGCGGCGCCCACAAGGCCTAACGGAATAAAGGGAACGGCATCCAAAAGCCTTACCCTGCCACTAAACAGATAAAGCGTGGCAGAAATAGCGGTTATGGGCAGTATTACCGCCACCGCATTTTTATGGGCCGCCTTTTGAGGCATTCCCATTTTCTTTAAAATAGGTACAGTGAGCATTCCGCCGCCAGCCCCTAAAAGTCCGTTAACTGCGCCGATTAAGGCACCGAGTAAAAATGAAATAAAACCTTTCTTTTTCGTAATAATCACCGAGATTAGTATTGTCAGGTTTTTATTAAATATAAAAAACAGGGAGAACAATGTTCTCCCTACGAAATCATTTTTATTTTTATGGGTTTTTCGTACCTTTTCGCAAGGCTTATCATTGATTTTGTACCAAGGCTTATATTATCCCAAAAGCAAATAACAAAGTCGGCAATTTTCGCCATTTCCTCATTTCGTTTTGGTCCTGCGCTTCTGCCGAATTTATCCCAATTTGCAGGATAACACCCAACCTTGAAGCCGTTTTCCTTTGCATATTGTTCTCCCAGCATATCCGCCCCCGAGCAACCACCCGAAACAATTATTATTTCATTTTCTTTTCGAATACGAGAAAGGCAACGGTCAATAAAACCTTTCGCCTCGGCATAATTATTATAATTTCGGCAACCTGCAATAACAACGCGATAGGTCATAATATCACCTCGCCTATATTTTAACCTGTTTCAGGTTAAAAAGCAATAACCTTATTCAGATTAAACTACACTGTTTTTGTCAATAGTTTAATTTGGAGGAAAGAGATGTTTAAGCGAATTAGAGATTTAAGAGAAGACCGCGACCTCACTCAAACGCAAGTTGCACAAATGCTGAAAATGTCGCAAACAGGTTATTCTAAATACGAAACAGGTGAAAATGATATCCCCACAGCCGTGCTTATTTCTCTTGCCCGTTTTTATAATACAAGCGTTGATTATATACTAGGTGAAACCGACAAGCAGGAACGGTATCCAAAATAAAAAGCAAAGGGAGGCAATGCCTCCCTTTTATTTTTGTTTATCCATTACTATATTTTAAGCGCGCCGCTTTTTAGCATACTGTTTGCGGCTAGAAGCACGCCCATTTTTGCGCTGTGGAAGTTAATTCCGCCCTGCATCCAAGCGGCAAAGGGCTCACGGAGTGGCCCATCGGCCGAAAGCTCAACCGATGCGCCGTTTGTAAAGGCGCCCGCCGCCATAATAACGGGGTCATCGTAGCCGGGCATCTCCCAAGGCTCGGGGGAAACAAAGGAATCAACGGGTGCACCGCTTTGCATTCCCTTACAAAATGCCACAAGGCCATCGGCAGAGCCTAAAACAACGGTTTGGATTATATCACCACGCTCCTCACCTGAAGTGGGGGTAACCTTAAAGCCCAGCTCCTCAAAAAGGGCGGCTGTGTAAACGGCGGTTTTCATTGCCTCACCTGTTACGTGGGGGGCGGAAAACAGTCCCATATAAAGCTCCCTATTATGGCCGAGAGAGGCGCCAACCTCACGGCCCACACCGGGGCAGGTCATACGATAGGCACATTTTTCAATTAAATCTGCCCTGCCTGCAATGTAGCCACCCGAAGGGGCTATGCCGCCGCCTGCGTTTTTAATAAGGGAGCCTGCGATAATATCGGCGCCAACCTGCGTGGGCTCCTTTTTTTCGGTGAACTCGCCGTAGCAGTTATCCACCATTATGTAGCAGTCGCTATCAATACTTCTTACCGTATCGCAAATTTCCTTAATATCGGCAATTTTTAAACTCGGCCGCAGACTATATCCGCGGGAGCGCTGAATATAAACCATTTTATATTTATCTTGTTTAAGTCTAGCCTTTATGCCCTCAAGGTCAACGGTGCCATCATTTTTTAAGGCTACCTCATCGTAAACTACTCCGAAATCGGCAAGGGAGCCATCGCTTTTTTTATCAATGCCTAAAACGCCGATAAGGGTGTCGTAGGGTCTGCCTGTAACGCAAAGCATTTTATCATTTGGGCGAAGAAGCCCAAAAAGCGCCACGGTTAAGGTGTGGGTGCCGGATGCAAAGGAATGGCGAATAAGAGCATCCTCGGCTGACAGCGCATCGGCTAAAACGCGGTCCAAATTATCTCTGCCAATATCGCCGTAGCCATAGCCTGTGGCGGTGCCGAGATGGGCCTCGCTCACCCTATTCTTTATAAAGGCCGCCAGCACCTTTTGCTGGTTATATTCGGTTATTTGATCTATTCTGCCGAATACCTTTTGGCTTTTTTCAAGAGCTTTTTTATCAATTTCCAAAAGCCTTTTATCAATGTCGAAAAACTCCATTTTTTATATCCTTCCTATAATAGCGGTGCCTGTTTTTTCAAAGGAATTTTTAAGGTAAAAAGGTAAAACACTGTCCTCACAGCAGGCGTAAAGGGTGCCGCTGAAGCTGTTTTTAATATCCCCTAAAATTTCACTGCCAAGCCCCTGCTTTCGGTCTTCGCTTTCTACACAAATGCCTGTTATCAGGGCGTTTTCCCCTGCCGTTTGAACTACCGCCGCCCCTTTTTCCTTTAAAACGCAAAAGGCGGCGCCGTGGCGAAGGCGGTGGGATAAATCGGCAATAAACTCATCGCCGTTAATATTGAAATCTTTTTTAAAAAGGGCGAAAATCCTTTTTAAATCAGCACTTTTTTGCGGCTCATAATTGCCGCCGCAAAGAAAGCGCACAACATTTACCTGTTCGCCCTTAATGCCCAACATTTCGGCGGTTTCGGCCTCGGCAAAAACGGTGGCGGGAGAAAGGGCCTTTATAAAAAGGCGAAGCTCCTCGTTAACCCCTTGTGCAAAAAGGGTTAAATTTCCGTCCATTAGAGAAAAAAGAGCCGTTATTTCACCGTTTTCATTTTCTTGCTGCCAAAAAAGGGCAATTTTAGGGTAGCTTCCGTAAGCGCAAAAGGTGCACCCGATTTTAGCGAGTGCAACACTTTCTTCTTTTATTTCGGGCAGTTTATTTATAAGCTTTATCATAAATCGCTGTTTGCACCCATTTCGCAAATCAGCGCCTCGGCCAAAGCACGAGCGCCCTTAATATCCTCAAAAGAGCTTACGCACGAAGGGGTGTGGAGGTATCTGCAGGGTACCGATACAGCAATTGTTCTGACGCCCTCTTTACTTAAATGAACAGCGCCCGAGTTATTGCCCCCTGCAACCAGAGTTTTGGGCTGACAGCGAACACCTGATTTATTTAAAGCAAAATCATAAAGCCTTCTGTCATAAACGGTGGAACGGTCCATAAAGGAAACTGCAGGGCCCTTGCCCACAAAGCAAACCTTTTTGCCCTCTGCCGCTGATGGAATGTCGGCGGCGGTTGTGGCTTCAAGCACAATGGCAAAATTGGGGTCAACCGAATAGGTTGCAACACGGGCTCCTCTGAGGCCTACCTCCTCCTGCACCGAGAAAACGGCGGTAAAATCATACTCCGCCTCGCTTTTAATAAGGTCAATTAAAACGGCGCAGCCTGCCCTGTCATCAATAGCGCGGGCGAGAAGGTTGTCCCCTGTTTTTACAAAATCGGCATCAAAAACGCCCACCTCGCCAAGGCTTACCATTTTTAGGGCATCCTCTTTTGTTTTGGCGCCAATGTCAATGTAAAGGTCATCGGTTTTAGGGAACTTTTTAGCCGCAGATTTATCGGTTAAATGCACAGGCTTTGCGCCGACAACGCCGTGAACGCCGTTTAGAAGGGTAACGCGGCGGGCCACCATAACGGCCTCCTCAATGCCGCCAATGGTGTCAAAACGCAAAAAGCCGTCGCCATCAACGCTTGTTATAATAAAGCCGACCTCATCCATATGGGCATCAACCATAATTTTTTTGTTAGGTGTCTTTTTGCCCTTTTTCTCGGCAATAAGGTTGCCTAAATTATCCACACGATAGGTGCAAAAATCCTTAATTTCGCCGATTATATATTCCCTTACCGCATTTTCATTTCCCGAGGGTCCGTAAAGCGAGCAGAGGTCCTTTAGTGTTTTAAGCATTTAAGGCACCTCCCGATAAAATATATTTTTCCAAAAGGTCGCAAATAGATTTAATATCCTTCAAATCAACAACCTCGCAGGGTGTGTGCATATTGCGTTGTGGAATAGAAACAAGCCCGCAGGGAATGCCGCTTTTTGTCAGCGTTATGGCATCGGAATCGGTGCCTGTGGTGCCGCCCATAACCTCAATTTGGTAGGGTAAAGAGTTTTCATCTGCAATATTTTTTAGTTTATTTGTGATTTCCCTGTTTAAAATTGGGGAAACGCCGATAAGCGCGCCCTTTGAAAGCTGACCGTACTTTTCCTTTGACACATCGGGAGCCGATGCAAAGCTTACATCAATGGCGATAGCCTCATTTGGCTCCAGCGCAAAGGTTGCGGTTTTAGAGCCGCGCATTCCAAGCTCCTCGCCATCGGCAAAAAGCAGGGTTACGTTTACAGGCAGTTTTTTATCCTTAATTCTCTCTGCAAGTGTGAGCAGCACCGCGCAGGCGGCGCGGTCATCAAGGGATTTTGCGGCAACGCGGTCGTTTGCAAGAATAACCGTTTCAGCCGCGAAGGTAACATAGTCCCCTTCTCTTATAACCTCCTTTGCCCTGCTGCCCAGCAGCGTGTCAATGTACATATCGGAAATATCGCTACACTCATCTTCCCCCTTTGAAAGGTGGGGCGGAGTGCTGCAAAATGTGCCGAAAACGGGCTCCTTGCCCCAAATTTTAACCCTTGCGGCGGGCAAAA
Organism: Oscillospiraceae bacterium; assembly: GCA_015065935.1. Lineage (GTDB taxonomy): Bacteria > Bacillota > Clostridia > Oscillospirales > Acutalibacteraceae > SIG587. Next base: position 15,474 of record SVPI01000021.1, on the reverse strand, counting down.
TTCTGGGGTCAATGCCACCCGCGGCGTTAACCTGCACAAAGCCATCATCGGTAACATTTGTTACAATCATTGCGATTTCATCAATGTGGGCCTCCAGCATAAGGGTGTAATCGGTTTGGCCCTTAAAGGTTGCGGAAAAGGAAAGGCCTGCAAGGCCTTTTACCTCGGCATTTTGGGGAATTTGGCTTTTGGCATAGTCTGCCGCCTCGCTTATAGTGCCGACAGCACTTTTATCACAAAGATTTTTAATAAGAGAATAAATTTTATTCAAGGTTTTCTACCAGCCTTTTAAAGTGATTTCCCCTGGCGGTAAAGTTGGGGAAGGCATCAAAGGAGGCGCAGGCAGGAGAAAGGGTTACAACGTCTCCGGCTTCGGCCCTTTGCCTTGCTACCTTTACAGCCTCATCAATATTTTTAACCCTTACTATTTCGGGGCTGCCCTTGTAATTTTCGTTTGTTTTAATTGCAGTTTCAATTTTTTCTGCAGTGGGACCCGAAAGAAGAAGTAATTTTACCTTGTCAATAACATAGGGCGCCATTGGCTCAAAGGGGATTTTTTTGTCATAGCCGCCCGCAATAAGAATAACATTGCCCTCAAATGCCTTAAGGCCTGCAATGGTCCTTGTTGGGGAGGAGGCAATAGAGTCGTTATAATACTTAACGCCATCAAGCTCCCTTACAAATTCAATACGGTGCTCAACGCCTGTGAATTCCTTAGCAACCTGGCGAATGTTAGAAATGCTGACATATCCCCAAACGGCAGAAATTGCCGATAGATAGTTCGCAACATTGTGGTCGCCTAAAATGGTAATGTCATTTTTATGCATAACAGGGGCATCAATACCACGGTATGCCATGTGAAGCATTCCGTTTTCGTCAAGCCAAGCGCCGTTTTTAATGGGGCGTTCCATACTAAAGCCTAAAGACTGGCCGCGAACATTAGCCTTAAAGCCTGCAGTTATTTCGTTATCATAGTTTAAAACGGTTCTTGAAAATGCGTTTTGGTGCATTAAAATGTTGCGCTTTGCCTCAACATATTCATCCATATCCTTGTGAACATCAAGGTGATTTGGGGCAACGTTTGTAACAACGGCAACATCGGGGCTTTTCCTCATTGAAATAAGCTGGAAGGATGAAAGCTCAACAACAACAAAATCATCGGCAGTAATATTTTCAATTTCAGGAAGCAGGGGGTTTCCAATATTGCCGCCCATATATACCCTTTTGCCCTGTGCCTCAAGCATTTTTGCAATAAGGGTGGTTGTGGTGGTCTTACCATCAGAGCCGGTTATGGCGAAAATGGTCGCGGGGCAAAGGTCGAAAAAGACCTCCATTTCGCTTGTTACCGCAATGCCGCGCTTTCTTGCCGCCTCAAGCTCAGGCAGGTTAAAGCTCATTCCGGGGGTACGGAAAATAATGTCAACCTCTAAATCATCAAGGTAGGTTTCCCCAAGGCGAAGCTCTGCACCCGCCTTTTCAAGAGTCTCAGCCATAGGGCCAATCTGCTCCCTTGTTCTCCTATCGCAGGCAAAAACGCGGGCACCCTTTTCGAGAAAGCTCAAAATTAGGGGGGTGTTGCTGACACCTATGCCGCACATTGCGATTTTTTTGTCCTTAAGCTTTGCAAAAAACTGTTTGCAATCCATTAAAAAACGCCTCCTAAAACAGGTCATAAATTTCCAATTATATTATATTTATTATACTTAATAGTAGTGAAAATATCAATAGTTGTTTATTTTTTAGGTGGTTTGTGTTAAAATTATAAAAAAAGCAGGAGAAAATATTTTATGCGCATTGTTTTAGCATCGAAAAGCCCACGCCGAAAAGAAATTTTAGAAAATTTAGGGCTCACCTTCGAAATTATAACCTCAAACGAGGAGGAGAAAACAGCCGAAACCGAGGCAGATAAAATCGCTATGGCGCTCTCCGAAATAAAAGCCAAAAGCGTGGCAAAAGCAGTAAATGATAAATCGGCTCTCATTATCGGCTGTGATACTATTGTTGTAAAAAAGGATAAAATTCTCGGCAAGCCCAAAACAAAAAGCGAGGCTGAGGAAATGCTAACCCTTTTATCGGATACCGAGCACGCCGTTATAAGCGGACTGACCCTTGTTTTAGGGGATAGGGTTCTTTCAAGGTGTGAAAAAACACAGGTGTTTTTTGATAAAATAGGAAAGAGCGAAATGGAAAGCTACATTGCCACGGGCGACCCCTTTGACAAGGCAGGGGGCTACGGCATTCAGGGGCCTGCCTCCCGCTTTATTAAGGGCATTAACGGCTGTTACTTTAATGTTGTAGGCTTCCCCACCCATTTGTTTTATGAGATGATAAAAGAGCTTAAAATTGAGCTTTAAAGCAAAAGGAGTGAAAGGTGTGGACAAACTAAACGGTTTTATTAAATTCTTAAGCCGAAAATATAGGCTGTGCGGGCTTAATGTATTAAAATTTCTTTACACCCACGGCCTTTTTATCGCTATGCTTGCAGCCACCGCCCTTACACTTTTTGCCAAGCTCAGCGTGGCGATGTATCCCACACAGGATGTGGTGGGCTATGTTTTAGAATGGATGAAGGAAATAAAAGAGGTTGGCATAGGAAATTTTTACACCATTAATTCCGACTATTCACCCCTGTTCCTTTTCCTTATTTCTCTGCTAACCCTACTGCCTACAGGGGAAACTGTCACTGTGCGCGGCTTTGAGTTTTTTGCAAATCAAATGCTATATGTAAAATGCTGCTATTTCATTTTTGATATTTTAATTGCCATTGCGGTTTTCCTCATAATAAAGCACATCACGAAAAGTTGGAACAAGGCGGCCACGGGCTACCTTGTGACGGTCATTTTACCCGTTCAGTTTATCAATTCCGCAGTTTGGGGCAATGCAGACAGTCTTTATGCCTGCCTGATTCTTTACTGCATTTATTTTGCCCTTAAAAACAAGGGTGCCGCCGCATTGTTTCTTTTTGGTCTTGCCCTTGCAAACAAGCTTCAGGCGCTTTTTATAGCACCTTTTATTGTCTATCTGCTTCTTATCCGCAAAATTAAATGCTTTAGGTGTGCTGTTAAATGTTATGCTTACAGGTAGGCACCCAAGCGAAACACTGGCAAAACGGAAAGCGGGTAAAATTATTTTAAAATGCACCCAAATCGACCCCAACAGCCGTTTTCATAATGTAGAAAAATTTATAGAAGCATTATAAAAGACCTGCGGAATCCGCAGGTCTTTTATGTTTGTTTAGATGATTCTAAAACCACCGTTTTTTCTTTCTCTTTTAATGTTTATTCTTTCGGTTCTCCAAAACCATTAATATTCTTTAAAAACTCCAAATTGTTTTTTTCTTCAGTATAATTACAGGTAGGGTGAAATTTATAACTGCCGTCGCTTTGCACATACATAACACATACATATAAAACATCGCGATCAGCACCGCCATAACCGTTTTCGGCTGTAATATCCATACAAACAATGGCGCTGCCATAATCGTCTTTTTCATACACATAGGCATCATTTACCACCAAACTGCTTGGGTTTTTAAGGCTTTTTGAAATTATTTGTTTGGCACAGCCTATGTACGTATCATCAGTTACACCGCCACCAAACAATCCACCACCTAAGCCACCGCAACTTTTAAAAATACTAAAAACTACAATAACCGCTATTACTATGGGTATTAGTTTCTTCATGTCAAAGGTTTTTTTAGCGGTTTGAGCGTTTTCATCAAAAGTAGTTTCATTTAAATTTTTGTCATTCATGTTACTGCCTCACTGTTTTTTAAAATACATAAGTGCGGAACCTTTTTGCATTGCAATAACACCGTCAACATAAGCGACATCAATTTTTTCGCTTTTGTCGCCGCGTAAATAAACGGCATAATAATAAATATCATCTTCTTCATAATCGAATTCCCAAGTTGTATCAATCACATCAAAGTAGCCTTCATACATAACGGTCAATGAACCTGTACCGTTACTGTTGAATTTATAAAAACTAACATAAGGTTTGGTTGGGGTTGTAGGGGATGCAGTGTTTAGATCATATGCATAATTATAATTCCAATTGCCTATAAGTTCGCTATCTACCGTTGTTTCTTCGACCTGTGCAGAGGAATCCTGAGATTCACTTGTTAATGTAGAGCCAGAAGAGTTTTTTTGTTCTATGGAAATTTTGAGCGAACCGGTTTTACTAGTCATTGAAATTTGTACATAGTCTAAGCCTACTGTTATGCCATATTCGAAATTATTATCTTCATATGTATAAGATGTCCAATTAGGCATTTCCGTAGAAACTTTCATATTATTTTCAAGTTCTTCTTCGGTAATTCCTATATCCGCAAATGTTAAAAAATAATTTGAAAGCACCTTAAATGCAGAAGAAAAATCAGAATTTTTGCACCATATTTTTTGGAATTTATTATTTTCGTAAAATACGACAAATGAAATTCCGTTTTTAGAGAGATTAACCTGATTGTTAAGATATAGTATGGAATCTTTATATTCGGGAAATTCTTTCTGTGCAAATTCTAATGATTCAGGCAAGGTGGGGAAGGAAACTGTTTGAACCTGTTCACTCTCTTCTGAAGAGATATTATTTTTTGGTGATGAGTCGTCTTCAATGGAAGTGTTGTTGCAACCGCAAAAAATACAAGCAATGCTTGCGAGAGTTAAGATTAGTGCTATTAGTTTTTTCATTTGAGTTCCTCCAAAATTTAATTTTATATCAACAATATAGCATTTTTAATGCTTATTGTCAACATTTACTACTTTTAGTCGGTTCATAATTGATGCCTATTGAATTAAAATATTATCATAAGCAGTGAGGTGATTATTTTGGAAAAGGTTATTGATTATGTTGCGTTGGGAAGAAGAATTCGCATTTGTCGAAAAAGGAAAAAACTCAGCCAAGAAAAATTGGGTGAGGTTTGTTCAATTTCCACCGCCCATGTGGGACACATTGAAAGAGGGACACGAATTCCTTCCATTGAAGCGCTTTATCAAATTTCAAAGGAACTTGATGTTAGTCTTGACTATCTTCTTTTTGATTCCCAAAATAAAATTGATGCCGTGTTTAAAAGCATCTCCGCCCAGCTGGCCGGCAAGGACGGAGATAAGGTTAAAGTTTTTATATCCACGGTTAAGGCCCTTGCGGATAAAATTGATGATCTTTAACCTTTGCTAAAATTATAATTCTTTTGGCAGGATTTGTCCTAAGCTGGCTGCTTAATTTCACGCTTTTTTTGAGCCGCCGCGACAAATCTTGACTATAAGCATTATTTATGTTAAGATTTTAGCATACTTTTACAAAAGGCAGGGGTTTTGATGAAGAAAGATACGTCTGAAATGCTTAAAGCGCTTGAAAATTATGACACATTTCAAGAGTTCATAAGCCAAAATGGCGAAGAAGTCACAAAAAAGGAGCTCTCAAAAAATCTTGAAGAGTTGCTTAAAAAGCACGGAATAAAAAAGAGCGAAGCGGTACGCCGCTCGGAAATCAACGAAATATACGCCTATCAAATTTTTGCGGGAAGCCGCGTGCCTGAACGAACAAAACTTTTGTGCATTGCGGTGGGTATGAGGTTAAGCCTTGAAGAGGTGCAGCAACTCCTTAAAACCTCGGGTTATGCGCCGCTTTATATAAAACTTCCCTTTGATTGCATCGTGGCCTTTGGAATACATAAAGGCTACACCCTGCTTGAAATAAACAGCCTGTTATACGAATACGGGCTTGAAACACTGGGGTAACGATATGAAAAAATGCCCTTATTGCTCTGCAGAAATTTTAGACAATGCCGAGTTTTGCCTGCACTGTATGAAGCAACTTAATAAAAAACAAGCGGTGCCATCTAAGAGTTTTTTTCCAAAGAAACGAATCATTTGGATTGTTGCGGTTGTTCTTTTGTTTTCTCTTATTCCTCTTTGTCTGTTTTTAGGTAACGGTGAAAAAGAGGTTGCTTCATCGGGCGTGATTAGTAATTATTCAGGAACGGTCACCTCCAACAGTTCGACACACTCTGCATCTGTGTCTAACGCTTCGCAAACCTTCTCATCGGGGAATGTTATAATAAGCGGTAGCGGTGGCGCGTCTATAAGCGGTAGCGGTGGCGCGTCTATAAGCGGTGGTGGCACTTCCGAAATAAGTGTCGGCGGCTCCTCGGCTTCATCGACAAGTAGCGGAAGCACTTCACACGGCGCATCATCTTCATCATCGGCAGGAGGAGGCACAACCTCAACCTCGTCGGATACCGTGTCATCAAAAATAGAATATGTAGCCGATCCGAGCATATTAACCTTTGAGGAGAACCCAACAGGTTACACAGTTACGGGGTTTGCCAGCGAATTTGAGCCTTGCCACGTTCTTGTGTTTCCCAAGACCTACAACGGAAAGCCGGTTACAAAAATCGGGGACTCAGCATTTTATGGCGAGTATAATTTATATAGTGTCTCTATTCCTGACAGCGTAACCGATATTGGCGACCAAGCTTTTGCTAATTGCGGATCACTTACGATTGTTGATATTGGTGACGGCGTAATAAACATTGGCTTCGCCGCTTTTGATGTAAGTAATAGTCTTGAAACTGTCATCCTTGGCAACAGTGTGGCTAACATTGAGCATTTTGCATTTTGGGATTGTTTAAGTTTAACGAGTATTACCATTCCTAAAAACGTCAAAATCTTAAGGCATACTTCACTCGGAGGTTGTACTTCCATTACAGATGTTTTTTATGAGGGCACAATAGCCGAGTGGCAAACCTTACAGAAAAATTCGTTGTGGAATAATGCTCCCGGTTACGGAAATTATTATTACGATTTCATAGTTCATTGCTCCGACGGCGACACAAAACCATAAAGCAACAAAAAACGGCACCTTACCTTTTTAGGTAAAGTGCCGTTTGACTTTTTTTCTTATTTCACTGCTTCGCTGTCGCCCTTGCCCAGTTTATTATGGGTGAGCATAAATTCATAAAGCTCATCAATGGTAGTAAAAGCAATAGCGGTATAGGTGTCGGCGGCGCCGTAGTAAATTGCAATTCGGCCTGTCTTTGCATCGCAAAGGGTTGCGCAGGGGAAGCAAACATTGGGCACAAAGCCGTTGGTTTCATAATTTTCCTGGGGAGTTAAAATGTAATCCTCAGTTCTAAGGAGCACCTTAGAGGGCTCATCCTTATCAAGAAGTGCGGCGCCAAAGCTGTAAACATAACCGTTGCAGTTGGTAATAACGCCGTGGTAGAACATAAGCCAGCCCTTGTCGGTTTCAATGGGAGCGGGGCCCGCACCGATTTTGGTTTCCTGCCACCAGTTAAGGCCTGATTTCATAACAAGACGGTGCTTACCCCAATATTTAAGGTCGGGGCTCTCGGTTAGGAAAATATCGCCGAAAGGTGTGTGGCCGCTATCACTTGGGCGGGAGAGCATAAGATACTTATCGTTAACCTTTCTGGGGAACAAAACGCCGTTACGGTTAAAGGGGATAAAGGGATTTTCAAGACGTACAAACTTCTTGAAATCCTCGGTGTAGCCAAGACCTATTGTGGGGCAGCCTGCAAAATCAACACACCAAATTATGTAATATTTACCCTCTAATTCGATAAGGCGGGGGTCGTAGGAATGAATTTCGTGATTATAGGGGTTGCCATCCTCATCTACCCAGGAAATGGGGGTGTCCTCAAATTCCCAGTGAATGGCATCCTTACTGTAGCCAACGTGTAAACTCGGGTTAATGTGTTTTGAATCGGCACGGAAAACGCCAACAAAGCCATCCTTATAAGGAAGCACTGCGCTGTTAAAAATTCTGGCAGTACTTGGTGTGGGGTTCCAGCCGATAATGGGGTTTGCAGAATATCTCCAAACAGGAAGGCCGTCAGAAGGGCCCTTTCTTTCTTCCCAGGGCATATTGGGAAGGTCTTTACCAATAATTTTAATGCTCATAAATAAAGCTCCTTTCGGTTTATGAAAACAGTATAGCATACTATTTATCTATTTTCCATAGATTTTTTTGCAAATATGGAAAATTTTTTTCTTAAGGTTTACCAAAGCTCAAGCCGCTTTAGTTCGGCGCCCTTTTTTGTGCCTGCGGCGGCAAAAAGCGCCTTGTCACTGTACCAAAGTCCCGTCCATACCGAAAGCCCGTCATCACCGCTAAAAACCTTTTGGGGTTTAGAAAATGAGGCGGCGCTTATCTGTTCCAAAGCTTTAATATCGGTATATATGGTTTTCATAACACTGAAGGAATCGCCCTTTTCGTCCGAATCCTCATCGGTTTGAAAGCTTATAACAATTTGTCCCGAGGGCAATTGCACAATGCCGGGGGCTGCCGCCTTTGAGCCGTTGGCGTTGGGGCGGTAAACATCAACGGGTTCGCTCCACTGTTTGCCGTCCTTTGACCAAAACATTTGCAAAACAAAGGGATTTCCTTCGTTTGTGTATTTACTGCTTTCAATAACACAAACGTATTCCCCGCTTTTAAGCCTTGTCATAACAGGCATTCCGTCTCGCGATAAATGCTTTTCGCCCTCGCTTATAACGGTGCGGTTTTTCCATTCGCCGTTTTTAAACACCTTATACTCAATGTTTTGATAATTTGTCACAAGGCGACTGTCATTGGCATAAAGGCAAATCAACTCATCGTTTAAAATTTGCAAAAACGGCTCCCAAACACCGTGCAAATTTCCATTTTCATCAAGCGCTTCGCTAACAACTGAATGTTTTTTCCAATTTTCGCCGTTATCGGTGGAAACACTTACCTGAAGGGATGTGTAATAACCCTTTTCGGTTTTTCCTGTGGCGCGGTAAGCCATGTACAAATTTTTTCCCTGTTGAAAAAAGTTTATGTTTGCGCAGTTAAAGGCGGGGCAAAATGATGCCTTTGCCTCTAAATCCCAGGTCTTTCCGTTGTCGTCACTTATTTTGGTAAAAATTCCGTGAACGGTTTCATAGCCCGCTATCATTCTGCCGTTTTTAAGGGTGTAAACCCTTGGGGCAAAGCCGCCCTCTTTAAGCATTGTTTCTTCGCCCTTGCTCCAATCTATCTCGACTTTTTCGAAATTTTGACCGGAACACGCGCAAAAGAACATGACAAAACAAAGCAAAAACGCAACTATTTTAAGGCTTTTCACAAGGTTTCCTCCCCTTTTTTCGGGTTTCCGTTTTTATTATAGCGTTAACAGGGCAAAAAATCAACGCCCTCACCTTAAATCCCCCTCTTACATATACTGAAAGTGGACAGGAGGTGAATTTTATGACCAATTGTTCTTGCAGATTCAGTTGCACAAGCGTCGGGGTTATACTCAGCGTTATTGTAGGCGTTGTAACCGCACTGCTCACCGTTACAGGCACGGTAGTTTTAGCCCCTGTTTTCACCATTGTTTCAGTGGGAATTGCCGTGGGATTCTTTGTGGTTTTGTTGCTGGGCGCCCTGTTCGGCCGCCTTGGTTGCACCATTTGTAAACGCAAAGCCCTCACCGCTATTCTTGTGGGGCTTATCGGCGTTCTCCTTACAGCGGTTTTACTCCTCGCCGTGGGCTTTGCCGCCACCAGCATTTTAGGCGCTGTTGTTACAGGCCTTCTACTTGCCTTTTTAACCCTTGTTTTTGTTTCGGTTGCCTGCTATGTAACCTGCGCTGCCGACTGCGCCGACTAGTTTCGGTATATAAAAACGCCCGACAGTGAAAACTGTCGGGTGTTTTTTAGAACCATCTCATTTTTTTGGCCACCTCTTGGCCATCTAAAAGAATATAGCTTTTTGATGCATTGTCAAGACCGGCCTCAATAGTGTGTCCATCTATTTTAGCGGTAAGGCAGTGCGGCGCTTCAAGAAGCATTTCTATTTCATCATAAACATAACCATCAACAACTAACTCGTTTACCTTTTTAACCCTGCGGTAGCACACCTTGTGTCCCAAAACAACAGCCTCTAAAAGCACTCTGGCTTTAACGGAAATATCTACCGCTCTTAAATAGGTTTCGTTTGCTTCGTTTGTTTCTTCGCTGCCGTTTAAAATGGCCTCGCCATCTTGCATAATAACAGTATTGTCATCCATTCTCTTAAGCTGAGCACCTGTTTTTACACCAACAAAAAGATAAAACAGCACCCAAATGTGAATGGCAAAATCTAAAATTCCCGAAAAATCCTCGACCCATAAATAAAGTGCTACCATACAAGCGGTATCAATTATAAAAAGCACCAAAGCTAAAATCATCCAGCCGTAGTTTTTCTTGCTTAAAAGCCAAGAAATAAAAAATGCGCCAAGGAAGAGCACCGCAATCACAATGGCAGGGAGCAATAACACTCCGGTTTGGTCGATAATGCCAAAAATCACCGCATAGTAAGGCACGGTTGCCGAAAAAAGCAACATTGTGTCGGTTCCTACAACAAAAAGCACCACATTAACAATGGTAAGCACAATCATAAGCAGCAGGTTTGTTCTCGCTGTGGCATACTGTTTTTGTACCGCTTCGCGATTGTTTTTTATGGTTTTATTACTCACTAAAACACCCCCTTAAATTTATGTTTTTATTTTATCATAAAACCATATTAATGACAATGGTTTTTTAAAACAAAAGGACCGACAAACTGTCGGTCCTTAATAATTATGCTAACACATTTTTATTTTTCTTTTTTAATACAAATTGAATAATGGCAACTGCACCAACAAGGACAAGTCCGATAGCGTCGGTTACAAGACCGGGGTATATAAGCAGTAATCCGCCAACGGCACTGGCAATTCTTTCATACCATTTCATATTGGTAAGAAGATATCCTTGAAGCGCCGCCGAAACACCAAACATACCAATCAGCGAGGTAATACAAATGGTGATAACCTCGATAGCGGTGGTATCGATAAACAGCATTGCAGGGTTAAGGGCAAATACATAGGGCACAATAAATGCGCCGATAGCAAGCTTGGTTGAGGTAAATGCGGTTTTCATTGGGTTTGCCTGGGCTATTGCCGCGCCCGCATAGGCCGCAAGGGCAACAGGGGGAGTAAGGTCAGCCACAATACCGAAATAGAAAACAAAGAAGTGTGCCGCAATCATAGGAACGCCCATTTGCACAAGGATAGGCGCGCAGGTTGCCGCCATAATGCAGTAGTTGGCGGTTGTGGGAACGCCCATTCCGAGAATTATACAGCAAAGCATTGTTAAGAACAACGCAACAATTACCTGATTTCCCGCCAAAGTAACAATGCCGTTAAAGAGTTTATATGCAAGGCCGGTAGTACCAATAATACCTGCAATAATACCCGCAACACCGCAAGCGGCGGCAACGGTTATCATACCCTGACCGCCTGCAGCCAAAGCTTCAAGCAGTTTTTTGGGAGTAATGCGGGTTTCCTTATTAAACATACTAACGGCAATTGCAGCAACAATGGCAATAGCGGCAGCAAAGGCAATAGAATTTTTGCTTGTTGCAACAAGGTAAACAAGCAAAATAAGGGGTAAAAGAAGGTAGGTTTTCTTTAAAAGGGGTAAAAGCCTTGGCAGCTCTTCCTTTGTAAGACCCTTAAGGCCCTCTTTTTTAGCCTCTAAATGAACGGTGATGAAAACACCTGCGAAATAAAGCACAGCGGGTAAAATTGCGCGAACAACAATGTTGGAATAAGGCACACCCACCGTTTCGGCCATTAGGAATGCGGCGGCGCCCATAATAGGCGGCATAATCTGACCACCTGTTGAAGCCGATGCTTCTGCCGCGGCGGCAAATTCGGGCTTATAGCCTGTGCGCTTCATAAGGGGTATTGTAACGGCGCCCGAGCCTACGGTGTTTGCAACCGAGGAGCCCGAAACCATACCCTCAAGTGCAGATGCAACAACCGCAACCTTTGCAGGGCCGCCTGAAAAACGGCCAACTAGGGCGTTGGCAATTTGAATAAAGAAATCGGCAATACCTGTGCGCTCCAAAAATGCGCCGAAGATAATAAATATAACTATGTACTTTGAGCAAACATTAATGGGGGTTGAAAGAATACCCTCTTTTGAATAGAACAAAACGCGGACAATGGAGGTTATCCTTTTAAGTATATCAGGATTGCCCGGTCCCCAAACAAGAGCGTAAATGAGCAGTGCCCCCGCCACACATAAAATGGGCAAGCCCACGCTTCTTCGACAAAGCTCGGCAAGGCACAAAATGCCCACAATACCAATGGCAACTTCAAAAGGTAAAATTTTAAAGCGGTCGGTGATGGCTTCGGCGGCAAAGCAGAAATAAAGGAAGGAACCGGTACCCAGCACCATTATGACAATATCATACCAAGGTATGTAATTTGTTCTTTGCATTCCCTTTCTTGCGGGGAAAACAAGAAAACCGATAAACAAAATGAATGCCATAAAAGAGGTTAGACGAACTTCATCAAGCCAGGTAGCAAAAAAGGTTACGTAAATGCAAAAAAGCGAAAAGGTGGCAAGAATACAGCTGATTACCATTTTAGGAGCGCCAACCCAAACGCGAGTGTTGGACTCGCGGTCATACTTTTTCATTACGTCGCTAACGCTCATTGGCTCGTTTTGCGTAGCATCGGTTTTTTTCTTAAAAAAAGCCATTAAAAAAACTCCTTGTGATGAAAATAACAACACGGTCGGCCGTGTTAAACACAGCCGACCGAAAAAAGTTTCAAACAAAAACTATTTTGTCTCAACAGTTACGTTTTTTTCGGCAAAATATTTTGCTGCGCCTGCGTGGAAAGGAACCGCCATACCGGTGGTTGCATTCTCAATAGATAACTCGGCGCTCTTTGCATGGTTGATGGAAGAAATGTTGTCAAAGATAGCCTTTGTAATGTTGTAAACATCTTCTTCACTGGCACTTGCACTTACAACAAGGGTTGCCTTAATGGAAACGGTGGTAACATCCGCGCTTTGATTTTTGTAGGTATTTGCAGGAATTTTAGTTGCGGTGTAGAAGGACTCGTCGCCTTCCATAAGTTTTGCGGCAATGTCGCCGTCAATGGGAACGAGATAAACGTTATTTGTTGCGCTTAATTCCTGAATTGCAGGTGTGGGAGCGCCGGCAACGATAAATGCAGCGTCAATTTTACCGTCTTTAAGAGCATCGGCAGAATCGGCAAAGGATTGCTTTTGAGCAATAATATCATCTTCGGTAAGACCTGCGGCGTTAAGAACGTCAACTGCGTTGAAGTAAACACCGGAGCCTGCTGCGCCAATGGAAACCTTTTTGCCTCTTAAATCAGCAACCGATTTAATTGCGGGGTCCATTGTAATGAGCTGAACGGTTTCAGCATAAAGACCGCCGATAACACGGAAGGAATCCATTTTGCCTTCCTTTTCAAAGGTACGGGTGCCTTTAAAGGCATACGCCATAACATCGGACTGAACGGTACCGAGCTGATAGTCGCCGTCATTGATACCGATGATGTTAGCCTTTGAACCGTCGGTAGAAACAACGTTAATGTCAATACCTGTTAAGCTTTTAATTTGACCGCCGAGAACGCCGCCGTAGGCATAATAAGTACCTGCGGTGCCGCCTGTACCCATGGTCATTTCGGTTGCGCCGCCAGCGCTGTTTGTTGCACCTGTGCCTCCGCAAGCGGTAAGAGAAAACATAAGGGCTAAAACCATTAAAATAGCAATAATCTTTTTCATAACTACGCCTCCTATATATAAATATGTAAACATTATATACTAAAACCATTTTTATTGCAAGAAAAATATGTCGAGTGGGATTCGCTACGGCGCTTGGCGCTGACTCCTTGTTGGAATCGCTGCAAATTAAATTGTAATAATTTTATTCTTAACGGGATACGGTGCGCTCTTGGTTTTTGCCGATGGCTCCGAGCCATTTGCGGCAAAACCTGCGTGCTGCCGACTCCACAGTCCGAAAAGGCTATCGCGCCTTTTCTGCTGCTACGACGAACCCTACGGGTTCTCATCCCTTACTCAAGTAAAAAAAGAACAACCCACCAAAAGGTGAGTTGTTCTTTTTGGCTGGGGAATAGGGATTCGAACCCCAACAAACAGAGTCAGAGTCTGTCGTGCTACCGTTACACAATTCCCCAACGGACAAATCTTATTATATACTTTTTTTTGGTAAAGTCAAGAATATTTTTGTTGCTTTTTGTATTTTTTCTCGTTTTGTTAAAAATTATGCTTGTAATTTTGAAACATTTATGTTATTATGTATTTTGCCTTGGGGGCGTAGCTCAGCTGGGAGAGCGCTTGAATGGCATTCAAGAGGTCATGGGTTCGATCCCCACCGTCTCCACCAAAACGGCGCCCTTTATTTGAAGGGCGCCGTTTTTATATTTTATTTGGGCCCGTAGCTCAGCTGGGAGAGCGTACGGTTCGCATCCGTAAGGTCGAGGGTTCAATCCCCTTCGGGTCCACCAAAAAAGAAGTAACTTTTGTCTACCAAAAGTTACTTCTTTTTTATCCAAGCCGCAGGCTTGGTATATCATCAGCCCCCAACGAGGCTGTATATCATCACGGCATAGCCGTGCATAAACCCTCCTGCGGCTTGATGAGATACAATGCTTTGCATTGATGATATACCGCAACAAGTTGCGGATGATATACAAGGCTTCGCCTTGATTTGTTTGTGGAAAAGTAGTATAATTTTCTTAAAAGGAGGCGATTTCCGGTGATAAATGATAATTTCAAACATATTGACCCAGATAAATTTCATGACAAAGAACTTATTTTGCACGATTGCGTAGCGGATCGTGTTTCATGCGTAGATGGTATACTCCGCTTCCATTTTCCGGACGGTTTTTGGGTTACTCCTAACCATAAAGAAAGTCACTGCGATAAAGTAGTACGGACAAATGCATCAGCTGTTGATTTTTCTCTCAAAAACATTGATGATGCCTATGTTCGTGTGTTCACTCAGAATATTTTCAAGAAAACATATACAGATATTTGGGAAATAAATAAGCTTGTTTCCACAATAAACAACGGAGAATGTTCGATAGAGTTTATTTATCAGTACAGAACCTATTTCGAGCAGATGTGGCATTGTGTAATTCACTCCAAGAAAAAGCCGTATTATAGGGAATGCCAGCTGCACTTGCCGGAAACAGAAGCAACTTTCTTTTGGAATGATCTTCGTCCGGATCGTGAATGGTAGTCTGCACTACTTTTAGGCTTTTTTACCTCGATTCTGCTCCGTTTAGGTAGTCTTTCGCACGAAAGAAACCTCTTTTGTCTACCAAGACAAGAGAGGTTTTTCTTATGCTTAACAGCCCTCGGCACCCAGAATGGCTGTCGGAGGCGTTTTTGTGTTCGGTTGAAAATTCATAATTTTGTGGTATAATCAATTCGATAAATAAGAATTTGGAAGGATAAAATAATGAAGATATTTTATACAAGTGAACGAGATATATGGCGAAAGTGGCTTGCTACACACTTTGAAACGGAGAGTGAAATATGGTTTGTATTTCCAATGAAGGAATCAGGTGATAAAGCGCTTTCCTATAATGATGCAGTAGAAGAGGCACTATGCTTTGGTTGGATTGATAGTACCATAAAA
>SVPI01000020.1 GCA_015065935.1 Oscillospiraceae bacterium | reverse complement strand
CTACATTGCTGATCACTTCAAGGGCATCATCGATATCGTCAATGGCATCTTGGATGTTCTTCTTATCTTCATCGGTGTAGGAGTCATCCTTCAGCATATTTCTAAACCTCCTGAAAACTTTTTGATTATGATAAGAAAGCAACCATTATAAAATGGTTATTTTCTTATCGCAACCAACTAATAGGAAATTACACAGGGGGCATCAGCCCCCAGTGTAATATTTATGTTTTAAGAAGATGGCGTTTGATTTTGTTGATTATTTATTGTATTCTGCAAGGGCTCCAGTTTCTGCTTCAGAATACAAATCTTGGACGCCGTCACCGCTTGTTGCTTGATGAATATAACAGAATACAACCATGTCACCGGCTTCTATGGTGGTGGCATCTGTATCAACTGTTACAGTATCAAAGAGGGGCTCTGTTGTCCATGTAGAATCATTGTCTTTGCCTACCAAAGCAAGTGGATCACCGGAAGCATCGCACCATACATAAAGTGCAGACTTACCATCAGCTGCTACGGTTCCGCCAACTACTTTCCATCCGCAGTTTGTTCCGTCGTAAGCATTTACAGTATATTCGAGCACTTTGGTTGCATCGTTAGCCCATGCAAAAACATAAGAATTTTCAGACTTAGGTCCAATACCTACAAAAGGATCTTTTGCAAAGGTTGCTCCGGGAAGCATTTTATGTTCTTCTGCGGGATCCCAATGTGGTTCGTAAAGATTGCCGGCCAACTGATCTGTTCCGTCTGAGTTGCTAGGATCTTCTGGATCTATTGTCGGATCATTTGGTTTATAAGGGTTTGTAATATTACCTGCCGTAAATGAGTTTGTTACACTATCTGTTGATGTTAACCACGCAATTGATCCCATAATAGTTCCCACTGTTAATATTAACGCTAAAAGAACTAAAAGAAGAGATTTTTTGTTTGTTTTCTTTTTTTCCATTATGTATTATTCTCCTTATCGGTAATTTTCCCTTTACGGGCTGTTTCAGGTTGTGGCATCAAATCTACAATAATTGATATTACAACAACGACAACAACAGCGGACATTAATATATAACAACCTGGTGCCGTCGTGCAAAACCGATTTACATTTCCTAATAATGGAATGCAAAATTTCATTTTTCCTATTAGAAAATTATAATACACCGGTTCCGCATCATGTAATATTTTGCCATCTTCATCAAAATTATTAATTCCTTGTGTGCGAAACAGTCGGTTTGTTGTATCTACCTCATACACTTGATGTGTTGCCACAATGTTAGTATCTTTTAGATAAAATGTGATAGCATCTCCTACCTCAATATTCAAAGGGTCTACTTTCTCTACATAAATTAAGCTTCCCACTGGAATTTGAGGCTCCATGCTTCCACTTGTAACCACATATGTTTTAATTCCAAACAAATGCGGAATATACATAATTGCAACAAAAAGAAGCGTTACTATCACACAAATACTAACAAAAAAATTCCATATTTTTTTAATAAATCCACCTCCTATTAACCATAATAAGAACATGTAAACTGCTCTCGGTTTATAAAAAATAAAAAATGCGGCTACCGAAGTAACCGCACAAAAAGCGCAAACTCCGATAGTCGCCAAACTAATTCAATATAACAAGCATTACTGCTGTATCCATATCGACGGAATTTGCATTTTTATCAAATTCACGAAATGGATACAACAATGGCACACCAAAAGAAACACTATCTCCTTTGAAAATAATGCTTTTTAGTTATATTAAATTAGTCTGGCATAAATATTTTACTAAATTAATCCTTTAAAAACAATATACCAAAATTGCAGATTTCTCTGCTCCTCTCAAAATATGTATAATTCCGTTGATTTTTCGCTGTTTTTTTGTCAAAATTTTTTCTTTGAAAAATGCTCAAAACCCCAGTATTTATAAGGCTTTACCGCACTTTTGTGTTATTATTACGACCGCAGGGAGTAACAAGGTTCGCTCAGGTGTCAAAATTTCCAATTTTGGAAACACCGTGTGGTTCTTATTATCTGTAATTGTGGGAGATTTATACTGCTTGAATTTACTTTTGAAATTAAATATGATATAATAAAATAAAGGTGGTGATTTTGTGTCTTTATTAAAATTATTTTCTAATACTAAAACACAACAGAGCGAAAATGAAAACACCATAAAAGAATTCTTTTTTTATCATCATGGCGATGGTATGTCAATGGATAGAGATGACCCTCAAAAATATAAACAATATCGTACTTTGAGCGAAGCAACCATAGAACTATGGCGTCAAGACCTTATCACACAAGATTTTGAATTGCTTGCAAAAGATGCTACGGATAGCAAATGGATAACTATAGGAAATCTTATTCGTTTGATATCGTCTTCCAAAAACAACATTGAAGAAAACTTTAAAAAACTACTCACTCAAATTATTGAATTCTCACCTTCTTTAGATAAACGACAAAAAATTTTAATATTAGAACATTTTGCCGGACGCACATTATCTCAAAAGGATGGTGGAATTTATCTGATTCAAAGTAAAACGAATTTAAAAGAATTGTTAAAGACTTCTATCGATGAACTTTCCAAATTTACATGCAATGAGTTTGACAACATATCAGAAATTGGATGGGGAAACATTCAACAGCGATATAATTGTGCTAAAAAGTCCGTCCAAAGTGCTTTTCAAAAATTCAATATAGATTGATAAAAGCGAGGTGAAATTCACCTCGCTTTTGCTATGTATAAAAACCGCCGAAAACCTATTTTGACACCCTTGTGTTCAATAGGGCAAACCGGCGAAAACCATAGTGTTTATGCATATTTCAGGTGGTTTGCCCTAAAATAACGCATTCCTCAATTCTACGAACTATTCCTGTTGCTTTCGCAGTGTTTTACAAAATTTATTTTTGGCATTATACCTTTCTATATTCCGTTGGAGAAACGCCGTGCCGTTTTAAAAATGCGCGGTTAAAGGTGCGTATTGTAGAAAAGCCGCACAAATACGAAATCTCGGTTATGGAATAGTTTTTGTTTTTTAGTAGCTGTTCGGCATCAATAAGTCGCAGGGAATTTACATAATCGCAAAAGCTCATTGAAAGGCGAGAACTGAATATATGCGAAACAGTACTGCGGCTTATGTGTAAATCTCGGGCTACATCGTTAACGGAAATCGCCTCTTTATAGTGCGCCGCGCAATATTGCAATATTTGCAAAACGGTCTCGCGGCCGGTTTTGGTTTTTTTAATATCATAAAAATTTAGCAGTTTACCTAAAATCGCAGTTAAATAGGCCTCTATCACCGCGTTATAGCCATCTCTTGAAAATTCTTTTATTGCAATATCCAAAAGTCCAACCGCGTTATCGTCTTGACCTTTTTCAAAACTCCATACCGCCGAAGCCGGCACGCCTTCCTCGAAAATGCCCTTAAAGCTAAAAAGATTAGATGGCTTGGCAATAATAACAACATATTCCCCCTCTGAACATCCGCTGTAATGATGCACCTGATTTGGAAACACCAGAAAAAAGGAGTTTTCCTTCAGTGTGTATTTTTCACCGTCGCAGTAGGCCGTCGCCCCACCTCTTTTAACAAAAACGAGTTCTATGTCATCATGTATATGGGGCGGATAGTCAAGGCCGCTTCTGTTTTGAATAACAGGATGTTTTTTTATCTCTCTGAATATCTTTTTCATTTTTCACCTTTTGCACTTTTTGTCTTAAATTTCCCATTTATTTACTTGAATTATAGAACTTTTTGTCTTACAATGCAAGTGTAAAATACTTTCGGGAGGAAGATTTATGAACATTACACGCGAATCCAACAAGGTTTCAGCCGAAAAATGGGCGAGATACAGGTACAATCTCACCACAAATTTGGGTGAAAACGGAAAAAGACTTACCGGTTGTAAGGAGTATATCCAGCTTTCTCGAAAAACCGCAGGCGAAGGTATGGTTTTGCTTGAAAACAACGGTTTGTTACCTTTTAAACAGGGCACCACTGTTGCTCTTTTCGGCATAGGCAGTATTGACTACGTTAAGGGCGGCGGCGGAAGCGGCATGGTGTTCAGCGAATATGTCCGCAATATTTACGAGGGCTTTATGTGCAAGGCTCCGAAGTTTTCCGTTTATGAGCCTGTTACAAAATATTACTATGATTATGCCGTTTCTCGTCTTTCGGAATATGATGGCTATAATCTTTTCCCCGAAATAGATATTCCCACTGAGCTTATTAAAGATGCCGAAAAAAATGCCGATGTAGCGGTTATCACAATCCATCGTTTTTCGGGTGAGGGTTGGGACCGTTCCAGCGAAAAAGGCGATTTTTACTTAACCGATACCGAGCAAAAAATGGTTGATGACGTTACCGCCGTTTTCGAACATAGCGTTGTAGTGCTTGACGTAGGCGGTATGGTAGACGTTTCCTGGATTAAATCCAACCCTAAAATAGATGCCGCATTACTTGCCTGGCAGGCAGGTATGGAGGGCGGTCTTGCTGTTGCTGATATTCTTTGCGGCGATGTTAACCCCTCGGGAAAATTAACCGATACCTTTGCAAAGGAATTTTCCGACTACCCAAGCGCCGATACCTTTAAGGAAAGTGAAGCTTATGTAGACTACTTTGAGGATATCTACGTAGGTTATCGCTATTTTGAAACCATTCCCGGCGCAAAGGATAAGGTAAACTACCCCTTTGGCTACGGTCTTTCCTACACAAGTTTTGAATTTAGCAAACCTAAAGCCGAAAAGAATGGCGAACAAATTGTCGTTACTCTTACCGTTACCAATAAAGGCGAGTACGCGGGTAAAGAGGTTGTTCAGGTTTATTTCTCTGCCCCTCAGGGTGTTCTCGGCAAAAGCAGTGTTTCCCTTGCAGGCTTTAAAAAGACCAAGCTTTTGGCTCCCGGAGAAAGCCAGGAAATTACCATTACCTTCGATATTGCCGATATGGCAAGCTTTGATGATTTGGGTAAGCTTCAAAAATCCGCCTATTTATTGGAGCAAGGCGAGTACCGTTTCCTTGTTGGCGCAAACTGCCGTGATTTAACGGAATGCGATTACCGCTACACTGTTGAGGAAAATTTCGTTGTAACAAAACAGCTAACCACCTGCTGCGCTCCCAATCTCTTAAGCCGCCGTATGCTTTCTGATGGCAGCTTTGAACCTCTCCCCTCTTTTCCGAACATTCTTCATTTAGCAAAGCCTGTAAAGGGATTTGGATATAACCACACCGATAACCCAAAGCCTCTGTCTTGCGTAGCAAACGGGGAAATAACCTTGGAAGATTTCATCGCCCAAATGACAACCGATGAACTGATAAAAATAGTCGGCGGCATTGAAAGCCGCGGCGTTGCAAACACCGGCGGCTGGGGCGGTATTGACCGTTTGGGCATTCCCGCTGTTATGACAGCCGATGGCCCTGCGGGAGTAAGATTTTCCCCAAAAACAGGTATTGCCACAACGGCTTGGCCCTGCGCCACCCTTATCGCCTGCACCTGGAACACCGACTTGGCCTATGAGATAGGCGTTGCGGGCGGCCTTGAGTGTAAGGAAAACGGTATCGCCACCTGGCTTACCCCCGCAATGAATATTCATCGCAACCCCCTTTGCGGCAGAAACTTTGAATATTTCAGTGAGGACCCGCTGATTTCCGGTAAATTTGCCGCCGCCAAGGTTCGCGGTATGCAAAGTGTTGGCACCGCCGCTTCCGCCAAGCATTTTGCCGCCAACAACAAGGAAAGTGATCGTTTCTATTGTGACAGCCGTGTATCGGAGCGAGCACTCCGTGAAATATACCTGCGCGGCTTTGAAATTTGCGTAAAGGAAGCGCAGCCCTGGACCATTATGAACTCCTACAACGTAATTAACGGTCGCCGCGCCTGCGAATGTTATGAATTAAACGAATGCATCCTGCGCGAAGAATGGGGCTTTGAAGGTATGATTATTACCGACTGGCACGGTCCCTTAAACCAGGAGCACTGCATTATCGCAGGTAACGACGTGCGAATGCCCTGGGGCCTGCCCGATGCAATAAAAGAGGGCTTGCGCAGAAGAATCACAACAGCGCATTTGCAGCACCGCGCTAAAAAGATACTGGAAATGATTTTAAAACTGGACTAACACAAAAAAAGCGAGGGAACGGAACGTACCCCTCGCTTTTCTCATTTTCTTGACATTTTTTGTATTTTATTGTAAAATTTTATTGGATAATGGTGAAAAAACATTGTTATCTAATAATTTTAAGGGGTTATTTTTATGCGCAAAAACATCGTTCGTTTCCTACTCACATTTTTCTTTGGTTGGATTGGCAGTGCCGTAATCAACCATTCAAACCTTCGCCCTGAAGGCTACAAGTGCCGCACAGGCGCATACTTCTGGCTTGGTTTCTTTACCCTTGGCATTTATCCCACCGTTGCCAGCATTTGCAACATTTCTTTCACCCCCGGTGAAAAGAATATTGGCTACAAAATCAAATAGTTAAAACACAAACGGGTGTTGTTATTAGGGACAAAATGCCTAAAAAAGTAAATTTTTGCGGCCTAATGTGTTAAAAAGCCGTGGTACGCGTCAGCGTTACCACGGCTTTTTGCCTTTTATCCCACTAAAAATTTTTCTTTTTTAGGTGCTTCGCAGTTTTGTAAGTATAAATTTGCTTTGATTTCGAAGTTAAGAAACCGCCGTAATACTTTGTGTCTTACAAGGTTTTGCAACGAGAAAGCATACAAATTTATCTGAAAAACCAATTTATCCCTAAGACCAACACCCGAAAGCGAGGTGAAATTCACCTCGCTTTTTATATTGACCATATATATATCGTGCCAAAGGCACACCGAAACTATTCACTTTTCACTATTCTCTCTTCACTTAAGCCCTGCCCCGCCTTGCGCCCCCACCTTCCCTATTTAAACGAGAGAAGGCATTATCTTATTGACATTGTTTTCCTTATTTGATATAATATATTCAAGCACATTGCTAAAAATTTAACAAACAAAAGGAGCGTATTACTTATGGCAACATCAAAAGTAGCTTATCTTGTAAAGCCCAAAATCGTTGACGGCGTTGAGGGCGAGGCAATCGTAGAACTTCGTGACATCGAAATTCCTACTCCCGGCCCCGGCGAAATCCTCGTTAAGGTTGAAGGCTGCGGCATCTGCGGTACCGACGTTCACGAGTATCGTTACAATCCCTTTGGTTACAAGGAAATCGTTCTTGGCCACGAAGGCACCGGTGAAGTTGTAGCTATCGGCGAAGGCGTTACCGTTGATACTAAGGGCGACCCCATCAAAGTTGGCGACAAGGTTGTTACCTCCGTTCTTCTTTGCGGCGAATGCGATTATTGCAAACGCTACCCCTCCCTCCCCAACCTCTGCGCAGGTCTCGGTGTTTACGGTCTTATTGAAGACGATGCTGAGCATCACAACAACGGTTGGTTTGCAGAGCACATTCTCGTTCGTAAGAACTCCTCCATCTTCGTTGTTAACGGTATGAGCGTTGATGAGAGAATGCTTATCGAGCCCGCTTGCGTTTGCGTTCACGCTTGGAACCGCGCAAACTCCACCAATATTATCAACTTCGGTTCTACCGTTCTCGTTCAGGGTTGCGGACCTATCGGTCTTATGCAGATTGCAGTTTTAAAGGCTGCAGGCGTTGTTAACATCATCGCTGTTGACGGCGTTGACACCCGTCTTGCCCTTGCAAAGGAAATGGGCGCTACCCATGTTATCAACTTCCGCGAACTCAAAACCATTGAAGAAAGAGTTAAGAAGGTTCAGGAGCTTACCAATGGCTTCGGCGCTGACTTCGTATTCCAGTGCACCGGCGTTCCCCAGGCAGCAGCTGACGCTTACAAGTATGTTCGTCGCGGCGGCGGTTATTGCGAAATGGGCTTCTTTGTAAACGCTGGCGAATGCACAATGAACCCCCACTTTGACCTTTGCAACAAGGAAATCACCCTTGTTGGTTCTTGGGTTTACTCCGCTCAGGAATACATTGAGACTCTTGGCTTCATCAAGAACGCTAAATCAATGAACATTCCCATCGAGAAGCTCGTTACCGACCATTATCCCTTAGAGCAGTATGTTGACGCTATGGAGAAGAACATTTCTCTTACCGGCGTTAAGATTGCTATCGTTATGGAATAATCTAAACGAAATTAAACAAATAAAAAACGATGCGTTTTAAAAAACGCATCGTTTTTTTGTTTTTAACACAACTAAAATTTAAACCTGAATATGTTTTTGCCCTTTTTCGGGATTTCGTGTTTTTCGGGAAGCACGGGTCCGCAGGAATGGGAGCCTACGCCGCGCATTGAAAGGTCAACACAAACATTTACAAAATCGTTTTGAGGCAGGTCAAAATTATGTGTTGTTTCGCAAAGCTGCTTTGTTGTGTAGGGGTTAACCGAGAATGAGAAGGGTACTTCGGCCGTTACGGAAAACAGATTTTTAACCTCAAGATATTTTGATGCATAATGGCTACCCGATTCCTGGGGGCGAATGTAATCGTTGCAGTAGTTTTCCTGTGCCGTGCTTTCATAATTACCGTATTCGCAGGCTACGTGCTTATCGGAATAGCTTTCATAGGGGCCAAATCCAACGTAGGCAAAATCGGCGTATTTTTTATCAACGCCAAACTCAACACCAAAGCGGGGGAAGTTTTTAATTTTCTCGGGCAACTCATAGGAAATTTCCATAGTCAGCTCATTGCCCGCCGCCTTGTAGGTCAGCTCAAAAAGTGCCACAGGGCTTATGCAATTAGCCGCAATGCCACCCTTAAATTTATAATAACCCTTGCCCTTTTCGCAGGAGAAAATACAGGGCTTGCAGGCATTTAAACGATATTGTCCGTTTAGGCGACCCAAAAGCTCGCGGTCGTTATCAATATAGCGTGTAAAGTTAAGGTGTAAAGGAGTTTTAAGAACCTCTACGCCATCGGCCTTAATGGAGGTAATTTCTCCTGTGTGCTCATCGGCCTCAAACTCTATTTTTTTGGAAATGCCCTTTTGCTTTGGAATTCTGACGTCTCTAATTTCGGATTTTAGCTTTCCGCCGTAAACCGCCTTCATCTCCATTGCACCCGATTTCGGTCTTCTTTCGGGGGTTAAAAGGCCATCAATGCAGAAGTTGCCGTCGTGCTCGGTTTCGCCGAAATCGCCGCCGTAAAGGAAGCCGTTGGCATTTTTAATGCCGTGGTCAGCCCACTCCCAAACAAAGGCGCCCATCATCTGCTCATTATTGTAAATCAAATCCCAATAATCGGCAATATCGCCGCAGGAGTTGCCCATTGCATGGGTATATTCGCACAAAACAAAGGGTCTTGTTTCCTTTTCGTTATTAAGCACCTTTTCATAAATGGTCTCGGTAGATGGATACATCATACTGACAACATCCACCATATCGGTGTAATAATACTTTTCATCGGCGCAACAAATGCCCTCATAATGAATGGGCCTTGTTTTATCCCTGTTTCTTATATATTTTGCACCTTCAAAGAAGGATTTACCAAAAGAGGACTCATTTCCAAGGGACCACATAATAACGCAGGGTCGGTTTTTATCCCTTTCAACAAGGGCCTTGTGGCGGTCTAAAATGCCGGGTGTGAAAAACTCGTTTTCGGCAAATTCCTTCCAAAGCTCCGCATCATAGCAGGCGCCGTGGGTTTCAACATCGGCCTCATCAAGAGCGAAGATTCCAATAGTATCGCAAAACTGATAAAATTCAGGACAGTTGGGATAATGAGAGGTGCGCACTGCGTTAACATTAAGCTGCTTCATAAGCTGCAGGTCTTCATACATATTCTGAAGCGTTACGGTGGCGCCTGTTTCACTGTTAAAATCGTGGCGGTTAACACCCTTAAGCTTTATTGCCTCGCCATTGATTTTAAAGACCTTGCCATCGATAGTAACGGTTCTGAAACCTACCTGTTCAATAATTTTTTCGCCCATTGCGCGAATAATCAGGGTGTAAAGGAAAGGCTCGTCAGCACTCCAAGGTTTAACGCCCGCTATCTTAATTTCGCCCACAGCCTTTGGAGCAACAGTTAAATTTTGTCCCTCAATTTCCAAGGCGATTTCGGTTTCGCTCTCGTTAATAAAGGTCAAAATGCCGCTATCTCCGTTAAGAGTGGTTTCAATTTTATAGTCGGTCAAATGTCCTTCGGGGCGGGAAAGGATGTAAACACTCCTGAAAATGCCTGAGAAACGGAATTTATCCTGACACTCTAAATAGGAGGAAATACACCATTTAAGCACCAGCACATCAACCGTGTTTTCGCCGTTTATTACCAGGTCGGTTATATCAAACTCACTGGTTGCGTGGGAAATTTGGGAATAACCCTTATATTCGCCGTTTATGTAAAGATAAAAGGCGCTGTCAACACCCTCAAAGTTAAGATAATACCTTTCTCCCTCCCTCTTTTCAAGGTCAAAGGTGCGGCGGTAGTGCCAGCAGGGATTATCATAGGGAATATGCGGCAGAATAACCGGAAATGGGAAGCGGAAGTTAATATACTGAATTTGGTCATAGCCCAGCATCTGAACGCAGGAGGGCACGGGGATTGCCGCGCAAGGGCTGTCATCAAGGCAAAAATCCTCAACGTGCTCTAAAGCCTTAATTTGCCAAATTCCATCAAGGGATAAAAATCCGGAGCTGCTCTCTCGGTCAATAATGCCGAAAAGGCTCTCTATTTTATCCTCTTCTCTAAAGGGGATATAATAGCTTCTGTGGGGCAAAGTGCCAATGCGCTCAAAGCTTTCAAACTCTTTCATTTTACTGCCTCCAATAAATGGATAATAATCTAAATTATTGTACCATCTATAAATTATATGGTCAATGAAAAGCACCGAAATTTGCAATTTTTGTATAGCAAAAACAGCAAGGAATTTAGATATTCCCTGCTGTTTTCTTGAAGATTTTAAAATAATCCTTAAAACCGTTATTTTACAATAAGGCTCCATAATTTTTCTATTAAAGGAACAAGGTTATGTATTAAGGGAGCGAACACCACTGCAGGCAGAAAATCCGCCACCTTGATTTTGGTAATTCCCATTAAATTTGTTCCTATCATTATGATTAGCAGTGAGCCTGCACTTGTCATCTCATTTATTGCACCCGTGCTTAAAAAGGGAGCAATAAGCCCCGAAAGCAGTACAAGACCGCCTTGTATAACAAGGACAGACCCCGCCGCCAACAAAACGCCAACGCCAAGGCTTGAAGCCAGCATCATTGAGGAAACAAGGTCAAGCATAGCCTTGGTTATTAAAATGGAATTATCCCCCGTGGTGCCTGCCTGAATGGAGCCTGTAACCGTCATTGCGCCAACGCAGAAAAGCAGGGTTGATGAGATGAGGCCCTCGGCAACCGAAACGCCGCCGTTTTCCCTTTTAAATCGTTTTTCTATCCCCTGCGCCAACTTGTTTATGCCGCCATCAATACCCAGCAGCGTGCCGATAATAGCCCCCAGAACCACCGAAACGATTAAAATCAGCACATTTTCGCCCTTTAAGGAGCCCTGAATGCCGATAAAAAGTGTGCAGGCGCCAAGGCCTGTCATTGCGGCCTTGCTTACCTTTTCGGGAATTGCCCTTTTAAAAAGCAGGCCAAGGACAGCGCCCACCGCCACCGTTACAACATTTACAATTACACCAAGCATTTTTTGTTTTCGCCTCTTTAAACCGCAGATAAAATGTTCATATTGCGGATTTTGTTGTCCTCAATTTTGTCGTTAACGGCGTAGGCCAGTGCCTCCATTTCGCCGCAAGCTTTTTCACATAGCCCCTGCCCTGCTAACATTTCCCCTGCTTTTTGGCAGATGTTTTCTATTATCTGCGCCTTTTTATTTGGACTTTTGTTATCGCTTGAAATTAAAAATTCAAGGCTCTCGGCAAGCTGAGTTTCACCCAGCCCCCTAAGAGCGCGAAAGCGCCATTTATAATAAGGCATATATTTTTTATGGAACAAAAAACTTACATTCATTGCGCTTTTTGCAAATTCTATAACGGCAAGCTGTGCCGCGGCGGTGTCCCCTCGGCTAATGCAGCGGGAATAGTTATACTGCCCCGCCTGCCCCATTAAAAGCAGGTGCCCCGCCAACTTTTTAAGCCTTATGTCAGAGGGAAAATAGGAAAGTTTTTCGCGGATTTTTGTGATTTCACCGGGGTTATCAAAGAAGATTTCTCCGTTGGTGGCTTCAAAAAGGGAGTTTTCGGGCAGAGTAAGCCAGTCACCAAGGGTTAATTCTCCGTCCCGCCTGCCTGTTTTGCTTTCGAAAAAATCGCCTATTTTAATAACGCCGTGGCGCCCTCCCCCAACGGCGGCAAGACGTTGCCTTTTAAAGCCCTTAAATTCCTTCGGTAGCTTGGCATAGGCCCGCTCTAAATTAAACTCGGTTTTCCTGTCAAGACTGTCGGGCACAAAAATGCAAAAGGCGGGCTCAAAATCGTGGTCACGGGAAACCTCGTCATCAAAGCCGAAGCATTCCGAGCCGCTGCCTGCAATACCTATGGCAAGTGAGGGTAAAACCTCAGCAAACTGCTCCTTTAGAATAGGCGCGCCTATTTCCTCATAGAAAGCGCGACAAAGCTCAATTCCCTTCATAAATTCTTTTATACCGTTCCTTTAAAATGTTTTCATAATAAAAATATCCGTAATATCCAAAAACCGTTGCGCATTTCTCACACACAAAGGCATAGTTGCCGCTAACCTTATCCTCACTTTGTTCGAGGCACTCCATTGCCTTTTCAAGGTTTTCTTCAATAATCTCCTGGGCGTTTTCAAGACCCAGTTCGCTTTCGGCGCAGGAGGCTAAATTAAGGTAGGTTATAGCCTGCTCGGGCTCCTTGCCTTTTACCCTTTTTAGAACCAAAAGCGCTCTTTCATAAAGAGCCTTTGCCTCATCATATCTTTTTAAATCCACAAGAGCGAGCGCCATATTGTTATAAAGCCCTGCCAGGCGGTCATCATCGCTTTTTAAATTTTTCTCGTAAATTTCCCTTGCCTTTTGGAAAAGGGGTATGCCCTCCTCTGCTTTGCCAAATGCCTTAAAAACGGTAGCAGAGTTTAGGTACGTAGTAGCCGCGCCAACATTATTTTCAATTCCCATTTTCACTATTTGGTTTAGGGCGCTTTCGGCATAAAAAATGGCCTCATCTTTTTGCCCTAACTTTCTCGTGAGCCCCATAAGCTCATTGTTTATGAGCAAAATTGCCCTATCATCCCCTGCCCCTTTGGCCTCATTCAGCCAATAAAGCAGGTGGTCTTTTGCGCTTTCATAATCATTTTGTCTTAAAAAGTTGTCAAGCTTATCCAGCAGTCGTTTTGGGTCAATAGCCATTTTCACACCACCTTTTAAATCTATTTTATAACAAAATTACGCTTTATACAAGGTACTTACTTTATTTTTTTATAAATTAAAGAGAAAACAAAAAAGCGAGGAAAATCCTCGCTTTTAATTTTTACTGAACTATAAAATGCATTGACATACTGCCCTCAAGGGAAATGTAGTAAAGTGTGTTGGCCGTAGCGTTCCACTGAACAACATTATAGGCAGTGCCGCCGGAATCGGTTGTTGTGCTGCTTTGAGCTATTACAGCCCCTGCGGAATTATAAACCTTTATAACACTATCGGTGTTATAGGTTGTTATCTTCCTTGTGCCACCCGATTGCGGGGTTAAACGATAGTAAACCGGGGTGGTTTTTGTCTCGGGATAGGCAGTTGCCTCATCGCCCACAAAGGTCCATATAGCGCTGTCGGTTGTGGGAGACTGACCCATCGTTGTCTCAACCCAGCTTTTGGGGTCAAAGGCGGGAATTTGGGTTATATTAGCGTTTCGGCGGTTTTCATCATACCAGTCGGAGAGCGCCTTTCCCCTCTTGGTTTCAATAATGTCCCAATCGGCATAGGCGTTAGCCCTTGTAAGCTTGGTGCGGAAAACCGCATAAATATACTCTCCAATAGGTACCGAAGGCTTACCCGGGGTTTTGTTTGAGGTTCCGAGCCAGTTAGGCTCGCCTCGCTCACCTAAATAAACGCTGGTTGTGTAGATATAATATTCCGTATCGCTGATAACCTCAATTATAAAGCAAAGACCCTCTGCGGCGGCGCCGAAAAGCGCCTCCATCTCGGCATCGCCTGTAACAGCCATACTGCCGAAATAATCTCGCTTCCAGCCGAGACCACCCGCAAGGCGGTCATCAATATATTCGTTAAGGTCAGAGCCGGCGTGGTTTAGACCAATGCCCGTTCCGTTTTTCTCGCCGTTAACAAGGTTGTTAATAAGCCAGGCGTGGTCCTCGCCCTGAACATCATCAGGGAGGATATCGGAGCCCTCCCAGTTGAACTCGCTGAGCTTTAGGAAAAGGGTTTCCTCAACCCCTGCGGGCGGGTCCTCATTATAAATCCAAACGGCAAAAACGCTGCCAACCGAAAAAAGCAGGGTTAATGCCAAAAGGCAGGCGGAAATTCTTAAAACAAATCTGCTTCTCATTTTTCGCCGCCTTCCTGCTCAGC
The DNA here is from genome assembly GCA_015065935.1 of Oscillospiraceae bacterium. Taxonomy (GTDB): domain Bacteria; phylum Bacillota; class Clostridia; order Oscillospirales; family Acutalibacteraceae; genus SIG587. Next base: position 16,796 of record SVPI01000020.1, on the reverse strand, counting down.
AAGCATTACGGCAAGGCGCTTTTTCTCTTCCTCGTTTATCTTCTTTTCGGCTATGGGGGTCGCGATAACGGCAAAAACAACAAGCAGAATGCAAAGCCAGCCTGCGGGGGATTGCATAAACAAAACGAAGCTGCCGATAAACGGCACCCTTTCATCCTTATAAATTGCCTTTATCTGCGAATAGCGAACAGGGAATTTATCCGGAATTTCATTGGCATCGCCCTGGCAGAGGAAATATCTGTCGTAAGGGTGGCTTGAATTCGGCTCCTCTATGCCCACAATTCTATGGACAACCATAAGCTTGTCATCCTGCTCATAAACCACAATGTCATAGAGCTTTAAATCCTCTTCCTTGGGCTTTTTATAGGTTAAAATTAAATCAAACCTGTCAAGCTGGTTGGTAAGCTTATTAGCCTTTAAAAATTCATTTTTCTTATGAATTCTTGACATTGAGTCACTGCAAACAACCTTAAAGGTGGGGATGTTTTCAAAGGTTTTTTCCTCTGAAACATTAACATACAGGGAAAAACCAAAGCAAAGGAGTAAAATTCCGCACAAAATAAAGGAAACAATGCAGTCGATAACACAACCCTTTTTCTTTTTCTCGTTTTGTGCTTTAAGTATCTCGCTATCCATCTGTCCAATGCGCACTAATACAAGGTGCATTTTAACCATTTTGACAATGAGATAGGTTAACAGCGCTGTGAGGGCGGTAAAAACAATGGCGCACAACACAAAATTGTACAAATCATAGCCTGACACTTAAATTTCACTTCCTTTAAAAAACATTATCCCATGCTATGATGGGATAATGAAATAATCTTTTTAAATATCTTTTACGAATTATGCGCCTGTTGTAGCGGTAACACCATCACTGATGGAGATAACAACTTGTGCCTGGGTTAAAGCGGAATCATAAGCATCGTATTCGGTCTTGGTGTCGAGAGTGATTTCGCTGAGCTTAATGCAGTCGGCAACAACGCTTGCCGGAACGGAATATTTAAAGCTTCCGTCGGCCTGTTTTGTGCCGGTCCAGTCAATGTTGTGCTTGGCGGTGTCGAGCTCGGCGATAATGTTCTGGCCGTCATACTGCCAAGCGTTGATATCCTTGCTCAAAGAGAAGGCAAAGGTGGAAGCAACTGCACCATTCTTAACCTCATCGCTGGCATACTGTGAAGGCTTAAAGGTGATAACGATTTCGCCGTCAACCTGGAGGCTGGTAACATGGGTTGTGCCTGCCTTGGGGTCAACCTTAAGGGTAAGGCCTGCAGTGGTAACCTCATAGGAACCGAGGCCGCCTTCGTATGTAGCGGTGGTCATTGTGATTGCGCGGGAACCGGTGATGTCTGCAACATCGTTGTGCTCATTGTAAATCCAGGTAGCATAAACACTGCCGATGGTGATGCAAAGAGCAAGAGCAATAATAACGCTTAACTTTTTCATTTTTCTTGTCCTCTTTCATTTTAGTTTTTGGGTCATATAAATACGACCTGACAAATACATTATACGCCTGCAAATTTGTAAAATCAATAGGTTTTGAGAATTTTTTTGTCCTTAAATCTTAAAAAAGCAGCGGTTCCCCGCTGCTTTTTTACAAATCGCTAACCTTAATTTTTGTTACCTCTATGTTTTCCTTATGCTTCGAATAAATGATATACATAAATCCGTCTTTTATAAAGGTGTGGGGGTAGCCGTAAACTCCGTCTTTGCCAAAGCCCTCAATTCTTTGCTCATAGGGCTCATCTCTTAAAATGTAGCCTTTATCAAAGTTTTCCCCGTCCTCTGATAAATAAATGCAAAGGGGAATTCGGTGGCTCCAAGGAACAGGGTTATTAACAACATAAAACCTGCCGTCATTAAGGCGGCCTGCGTGGAACTTGCTTCCGTCGTCAATAAATTCAGTAGGCCTCGGCTCGCCCCAGGTTTCGCCGTTATCAAGGCTTTTTGTTTCCCAAAGGCAAAAGGAGCCGCTGCGAAGGAGCATATGCAAAACGCCGTCATCGGTCTCGTAAACCGAGCCCTCGCAAAGAAGGCGGGTGTCCCAGCCGTTAAACTTGGCGATATCCAAAATATTAGAGTCATCCTCACCGCCTAAGTTATCAAGGGCGTGGCCGTAAATTCCTGTGCGACAATACCCCGAAATGCCTCTTGGGTCATCGGTATAAGGGTAGGTTAAATGCCCTGCCGCAATAAGCCGACCGCTCTTGGTTTTAAAGGGTCCGTGATTTACCATAATTCCGATTCCAAGGGATTTTGGCTCACTCCAATTTTTGCCATCGGTGGTTAAAACATAGCCCCAATCACTGTTTTCGTGACTGCAATCATCGCTTCTCGGTCTTGTTTTTTTGCCGCCCAGCGCCTTTTCGGTGTAGTTATAAACGCTGTAATAAGTGGCGAGGGTATCCTTAAAAATATGAAAGCCTGTGGCTGTTACAACCTTTTCGCTGTCGCCAAACATTTGAGGTGTTATAAGGGGGCGAATGTTCTCCCAAATTTGACCGTCAAAAGACTCGGCAATTAAAACCCTTTGTCCTAAATCGTCCTCGTTTTCCATTCCGTTTGACCAAACGGCATAAAACCTATCCTTAAAATAGGTTATGCTTGGGTGGTGGGAGTAGGCCCACTCCTTTTGCGGGGCATAAACGGTGGAAACAACCGAACTGATTTTTTCAAGTGGCTTTTTTACTTTGTTATTAAGCATAAAGACACGTCCTTTTAATCTTTTTTACGGTACCTTATAAGTGCGATAACTCCCGAAATGAGAGAGAAAATTTGAGAATAAAGGGTGGTTGAATTAACAAGAATGGTGTAAACAACGTTGGTAGCAGCATTGCCCACCATAAAGGCTCTGACCCCCTGTTCTTTCTTGCAAAAAACCGCAAGGCAAAAGGTAAGGGATGCCAAAACAATCAGCCAATCGACAGGTTTTTTAACCCCTAAAACGCCAAAAGTGAGATACAGCACCAAATAAATAATCTTTTCTGCTTTCGGGGTTTCTTTGCCCTTTAGGGATTTAAACAGGTCGACTGTGGTTTGCACCACCGCAACCATACTAACCATAAAGGCATTTGAAAAGCCGACGAAAACAAGGTAATTTATCCCCGCCAACAGGTTGGCAGTGGCGGAAAGAAGCATCATTTGCCACTTCCTTTTCATTTGAGTGGCAAGAATGCAAAGCACCGCAATCGAAACACCTAAAAGCTGTGCTAAAAGTTCCATTAAAGCACCCTTCCGTCAGGTGTCCAGCCAAGGCGTTTAAGTTCGGCCTCAAAGGCAGCAATTTCCTGCCGGCTTAAATGCTTAAAGGGAAACCTTGCGTCGCCCATTTCTACACCCATAAGCCCCATAGCGTGCTTGGTGGCAGGCAAAAGGTCGGATTTTATAAGCAGTTCAATTATGCGGTTAACCTTAAACTGGGTAGTGCGGGCACCATCAATATCCCCGCTTTTAAACTGATTATAAATGTTAACAAATTCGGGTGTCATAATGTTGTAGGTGGTTCCTATACCGCCATCGGCACCTGCCATAAGGCCTAAACATAAAAGCTCATCGGGGCCGTTAATTATGTTCATTTCGCCCTTGGTTAAATCCTTAAGCTTCATCATTTCAAGGAAATTATGAGAGCTCCATTTAACGCCCGTAACATTATCAACCTCAAAAATTTTGGCAATAAGCTCGGCCGACATATTCGGCTGTGCGCCGGGGTGATAGTAAACAATAAGCGGAATGTTAACGCAGGAGGCTAGCTTCTTGTAATATTCGTAAAGTTCTTCGGGGCGATAACCTAAAAAGACAGGGGGAATTGCGGCAATAGCATCGCAGCCTGCTTTTTCGGCGTGGCGGGCAAGCTCCATAGCCTCGTTAAAATCGGTAGAGGCAATATGGTTGATAATTGCGCCGCGGCCTGCGTTATACTTAACGGCAAGCTCGCACATAATCTCTCGCTCAGCTCTGGCTGTTGCAATGCCTTCACCTGTTCCGCCCATAACGTAAAAGCCTGTGGCACCCTGGGCAAGTTGCATATCAATAGCCTTTTTAACCGATTCCTCTCGAATGGTTTTGTTGTCCTCGCAGAGTGGTGTTGCAAGTGCGGGCATAATGCCTGTAAATTTTTTGTTCATTATAAAAACCTCGCTTTTTTCATTAACTTTCTTGACACTTTATATTTTTTGTGTTCTAATAGAATTGTAGCCTAGTGGGCGGCAAATGTAAATAAACCCCACCGACAACTACAAACCTTAAATGTCAGGTTAGGAAATGCTTTATGAACAACGAGCTTACCCTTAAAATCGGGTCAAAAAACCGAAAGGTCCTTTTCCAAAACGGCTTTTATGCCCACACCGTTCAGTCCACCCGCCTTCACAAGCACAACTGTGCCGAAATCCATGTGGTGGCAAAGGCGCAGTCGGCGCTTATTGTAGACGGCAAAGCCCACACGCTATCCGATGGCGATATAGTTCTTATTCCGAGGGAAACCTCCCACTGCTTTAAAAGCATAGACAGCCGCCATAAAAGCGCAGGCTTTCAGGTGGATTATCCCTTTAATAGGTTTGCCGTTAAAAACGTTCCGCGGGAACTAACCGAGGAATTTTTAAGGGAGATTGACCTTTGCGCCGCATGTGGAGATTACACCCGCATTGCCGCCTATATAAACCTTTTTTGCAGTTATTTTTTTGATGACATCGCCCTTAGCGCCGCGCCCATTACCGATTACAGCTTCCTTATTGAGGAGTTTTTTTCAAACCGCTACAGCGAGGACGTCCATTTAAAGGACCTTGCCGAAACACTCCATTTATCCCAGCGGCAAACCGAGCGCCTTGTTATTAAGCACACAGGAAAGCCCTTCAGAAAGGAGCTTGCCGCAGTGCGGCTTCAAACGGCAAAATTTTTGCTGGCCACTACCAAAATGACCCCTACTGCTGTTTGCGAATATGTTGGCTATAAATCCTACGCAGGCTTTTTTAAGGCGATGAAGAAATTGGATAAATAAAAAAGAGAGCCGTGGCTCTCTTTTTTTATTCCACAACAATAAGCCGGTTTTCCTGATTTAAAAAGTCCTTTAAAGCGCTTGTGTCGGTGATAATTGTGTCAACACTGCTTATGTGGGTTAAATTATAGGGGGTTGACCTTGAAAGCTTTGTTTTATCGCAAAGGAAAACGGTCTTTTTAGCCTGAGCAATTGCCACCCGCCTTATTTGCGTTTCGGGCAGTGAGGGGTCGGCAAGCATTCCCTTATCATTAACACCGTGGCATGAGAAAAACACCGTGTCAATATTAAACCGCCTTATAAAATCCTCGGCAAAGGAGCCAAAATGAGCAAGTGAGTTTTCGAAAATCTCGCCCCCTGTAAGATAGGTTTTTATCCCCTTTTTTATAAGCAGGGTTGCTAGGGAAATTCCGTTTGTTATAACCGTTATTTGCTTTTTCTCATCAAGAAATTCCGCCATTTGCAGTGTGGTTGTTGAGGAGTCGATAAAAATAATTTCGTTATCACCCGCAAGGGTTGCCGCCACCCTACAAAGGGCGCGTTTTTCGGCAGAATTTACCGTTTTTCTAAAATTTAAGGGGGCTACAATATGCTCGGCGTGAATTTTTTTAGCGCCGCCGTGGCTCCTTATAATTTGATTTCTGCGGGCGAGCTCACGTAAATCTCGGCGAATGGTGGGAAGGGAGACAAACAGCCTTTCTGATAGCGCTGCGGCTGAGGCGTAATCCTCCTTATCCAGAATTTCAAGAATTTTATCGTAACGTTCTTCTTTTAGCATAACCCTCACCTTTTTGAGCGTTTTTGAGCGATTATCGTATTTAAAGCCATCTATTGACAATCACTTTTGACCGTTTTATTATATATAATATAATAAACTATGTCAATAAGGGTGAGAAAATTATGTATGATGTAGCCATAATCGGCGCAGGCGTTGTTGGCGGAATGGTAGCCAGAACGCTTTCTCGTTACAACCTTAAAATCTGCATTATTGAAAAGGAAAACGATGTGGCAATGGGCGCTACAAAGGCAAACTCCGCCATTGTTCACGCAGGCTTTGATGCAAAGGAGGGCTCGCTAAAGGCAAGGCTTAATGTTGAGGGCTCAAATTTAATGGAGCAGGTCTGCCGCGAGCTTAACGTTAAATATAAAAACAACGGTAGCCTTGTTGTAGGCTTTAACGATGAGGATAAAGCCACCCTTTTCGACCTGCTTAAAAGAGGTAACGCTAACGGCGTTAAGGGATTAAAGCTTCTCGAAAAAGATGAGCTTAAAGCCCTTGAGCCTAATTTATCCGATAGCATCACCTGCGCGCTTCACGCCCCCACAGGCGCCATTGTTTGCCCCTATGAGCTAACGGTTGCCGCCATTGGCAACGCTATGGATAACGGCGCTGAGCTTTTATGCGGCTTTGAGGTAAGCGGCATTAAAAGAACAGCCGATTGCTATGAAATTTTGTCGGCAGAAAAAGCCGTAAAAGCAAAATTTGTTGTTAACTGCGCAGGCCTTTATTCCGATGAAATCGCAAAACGCGCAGGGGATGACACCTTTTCTGTGACCCCCCGCCGCGGCGAATATATTTTGCTTGATAAGGAATGCGGCAATTTGGTTTCCCACACCATTTTCAGAACACCCTCTAAAATGGGCAAAGGAATTCTCGTTTCCCCAACCGTTGACGGAAACCTGCTCCTTGGCCCCACCTCGGTTAATATTTTGGATAAGGAAGACAAAGATTTAACAAATGAGGGCTTTGCAAAAATTATTGAAAGCGCAAAGGAAACCGTAAAGGGCGTTCCCTTTAACAAGGCCATAACCTCCTTTTGCGGACTTCGCGCCGTTGGGAGCACAGGAGATTTTATCATAACCTCACCGAGCGCGGGCTTTATAAATGCGGCGGGAATTGAATCCCCCGGCCTTTCGGCCTCCCCCGCCATAGCACTTTATATTAAGGATATGCTTTCGGTTCTTGGTCTTACACTCAAAGAAAAGGCAGATTATAATCCTGTGAGGCCCTCTACGCACGCATTCCGCGAGGCAACAATAGAAGAAAAGAACGAAATGATTAAGAAAAACCCTGCTTACGGCAAAATCGTTTGCCGCTGCGAGGGTGTTACCGAGGGCGAAATTCTCGATGCCCTGCGAATGAATCCCAAGGCCCGCGATTTAGACGGCGTTAAGCGCAGAACAAGGGCGCAGATGGGCAGATGTCAAGGCGGCTTTTGCTCCCCTTATATAACCGAACTAATTGCAAAAGAGCAGGGCATTGCCTTCGAAAAGGTTACCAAGTTCGGCGGAAATTCATTTATAAACATTGGTAAAACAAAGGAGGTGCTCTAAATGCGTGATTTAGTTATTATCGGCGGTGGCCCCGCAGGAATGAGTGCCGCTATTGCCGCCTTTAAAAGCGGAATTAAGGACATCCTCATTTTAGAGCGTGATGAGCGCCTGGGCGGCATTTTACAGCAGTGCATTCATAACGGCTTTGGGCTTCACAAATTCGGTGAGGAGCTTACAGGCCCCGAATATGCCTTTAAATACGAACAACAGATTTTAGAGCTTGGCATTGAATTTAAACTGGGCACTATGGTGCTTGATTTGTCCCGTGACAGGGTTATAACCGCCACCAACAGCGAGGATGGCATTTTTCAGATTAAGGCAAAGGCAGTAATTCTTGCAATGGGTTGCAGAGAGCGTGCAAAGGGTGCATTAAACATTGCCGGCAGCCGCCCCGCAGGAATTTTCTCGGCAGGAACAGCGCAAAAGTTTGTTAATATGAAGGGCTATATGCCGGGTAAGGATGTTGTTATTTTAGGCAGTGGCGATATCGGCCTTATAATGGCAAGGCGAATGACATTAGAGGGCGCCAAGGTGCACGCCGTTTGTGAGCTTATGCCCTATTCGGGCGGCCTTGCCCGAAACATTGAGCAGTGCCTTAACGATTTTTCAATTCCCTTAAAGCTCTCCCACACCGTAACTAAAATTCACGGCAAGGAGCGCCTTAACGGCGTTACCATTGCAAAAGTTGACGAAAACCGCAGGCCAATTCCCGAAACCGAGGAATTTATCCCCTGCGATACCCTGCTTTTATCGGTTGGACTTATTCCCGAAAATGAGCTTTCCAAAAATGCGCAGGTTAACATTTCTGCCGTTACAAGCGGCGCCGTTGTTGACCAGGACAGGCAGACCGATATAGACGGTATTTTCTCCTGCGGCAACGTTCTCCACGTTCACGATTTGGTTGACTTTGTCTCCGATGAGGCCGAAATTGCAGGTCGTGCGGCGGCAGAGTTTATAAACGGAAATCTCAAAAAAGAAACCTGCCTTCATATTGAAACCGACGGCAAAATCCGTTACACCGTTCCCCAAAAAATAACCCGCAAAAAGGATATCGATGTTTATTTCAGGGTAAGCGATGTTATGAAAAATGTTAAAATAAATGTTCATGACGGCGAAACACTTTTGCTCTCAAGGAAAAAGCAGAAGGTGGCCCCCGGCGAAATGGAAAAACTGACACTTAAAAAGGAACTGCTGGACAGTGCCCAAAGCCTTAAATTCTCCCTGGAGGTGCTTTAAATGGAAAGAAAACTTACCTGCATTATCTGTCCTTTAGGCTGCGAGCTGACCGCAACCCTTGAAAACGGCGAGGTTGTTTCGGTTTCAGGCAACACCTGCAAAAGAGGAGAAATTTATGCAAAAAACGAATGCACCAACCCTCAGCGCACAATAACCTCAACCGTTCGCTGTGAGGATGGCGGCCTTGTTGCCGTTAAAACCGACCGAACAATTCCCAAAGAAAAAATTGAGGAATGTATGAAAATTATAAACGCCGCAACGGCAAAGCTGCCCGTTCACATTGGCGATGTTATTATTAAGGATGTTTTCGGCGCAAACATTGTGGCAACGGCTAATAAAGAGGTGTAAAATGAAAAATTTAAAAAACGCCCGCCTTTTCCTCCTTGATATGGATGGTACCATCTACCTTGATAACGATTTGTTTGACGGCGTTACCGATTTTTTAAGCCACGTAAAAGCCATCGGTGGTAAATACCTTTTTTTAACCAACAATTCATCAAAAAGTGTTGATAAATATATTGAGAAGCTTAAAAGTTTGGGTATTCTTTCTTCTGCCGATGACTTTTTAACCTCAACCGACGCCACCATTGTTTATCTAAAGCCTAAAAATTATAAAAAGATTTATGCCCTTGGCACCACCTCCTTTAAGGAGCAGTTAAAAAACGCAAGCCTGCCTATAACCGATGTTTTAGAGGATGATATCGACTGCCTCCTTATGGGCTTTGACACAGAGCTGACCTTTAAAAAGCTGGAGGATGCCTGCATTCTTTTAAACCGCGGGGTAGACTATGTTGCAACCAATCCCGATTGGGTTTGCCCCACCTGGTATGGCTCGGTGCCCGATTGCGGCAGTGTTAGCGAAATGCTATATAATGCCACCAAAAGGCGCCCGAAATTTATTGGCAAGCCCCACCCCGAAATGGCGCTTTTGGCAATGGAGAAAACAGGCTTTAAAAAAGAGGAAACCGCCCTTATAGGAGACCGACTTTACACCGATATTGCCTGCGGCGTAAACGCGGGCGTTAACAGCGTTTTTGTCCTTTCGGGTGAAGGAACGCTAAAGGACCTCAATAAAAGCGAGGTTAAGCCCGATTACGTTTTCAAAGATATAAAAGAAATTTTAGAGTTTATAAAATAAAGAACCCCTGCGGATTTTAAAATCCGCAGGGTGTTTTTTTACACATTAAAGCTGTATGTTGTTTTACTGCTGAACCTTTCACCCTTTTTAAGAACGCAGGTAGGCCAGTCCTTATGGTGGACAGAATCGGGGAAATGCTGTGTTTCAAGGCAAAGGGCGTGACGGTAGGTATAATCGGCGCCGTTTTTGCCACGTCTCGGAGTTAAAAAGTTGGCGGAATAAACCTGAACACCCGGCTCGGTGGTTGAAACGGTCATTATAATGCCGCTTCTTTCCGATTTTAAAACCGCCGCAGGGCCTTCGCCGTTTAAAATGAAGTTGGAATCATAGCCGCGTGATAACCTTACGCAGGGCTCATCACTATCAACACCGTTCCCAATGGACCTTTCCTTTGTAAAATCCATAACGGTGCCGAAAACGCTTGCAATTTCGCCTGTTGGCAGGCAGTCACCGTCTCCCACATTAAATTTTTCGGCATTTAGTTTCAGTGTGTGATTTAAAACACTTCCGCCGCCGTTTAGGTTAAAATAGCTGTGGTTAGTGAGGTTTATAAGTGTGTCCTTGTCGGTTTCAGCCGAGTAATTTAAGGTTATTCCGTTTTCCTCTAAAATTACCTCAACGGTTACCTTTAAATTGCCGGGGTAGCCCTCATCGCCATCGGGAGAAAGATGAGAAAATATAATGCTGTTTTCCCTTTCTTCGCTTCCCCATATAGCCTTATCAAAGCCCTTTAATCCGCCGTGGAGATGGTTTGGTCCGTTGTTAACGGCAAGGGTGTAATCCTCCCCGTTTAAAGTGAATTTACCTTTAGCAATTCGATTGCCCACCCTGCCTATTGTGGCGCCTAAATAACCGTCGTTTTCTTCATATTCCTTAATACTATCATAGCCTAAAACAACGTCAACCGGCTTGCCGCTTTTATCGGGCACGAAAAGATTTTTTATTGTAACGCCGTAATCCAGAATTTCGGCCTTTAGTTTTCCGTTATCTATAGTAAAGCAGGTGACCTCGCGGCCATCCTTTGTAAAGCCGAACCGTCTTTTTGAAATGCTCATAACCTTCGCTCCTTGAGTTGTTATCTTTATTTTACAGCCGAAAGGTCATTTTTTCAATACCATTCCTTGCATATTTAATTGTTGCCGTAAAGGCTTTACTGTGTTATAATTTAAAAAAAGCTTTTTGAGAGGATAGTTCTGCCGTGAAAAAAACGCTTTTTGCCTTTTCGGCATCTCGCTTTGTTTTAATGAGTTTTCTCATAACAATTCTTGTGGGCAGCTTTCTTTTGTGGCTTCCCATAAGCTCGGCCACAGGTCAGGCCGTAAATTTTGTGGATGCGCTGTTTACCGCCACCACTGCCACCTGTGTTACGGGTCTTGTAACCCTACCCACCGTTACTGCTTGGAGCAGCTTCGGCCAAGCTGTTATTTTGTTGCTTATTCAAATCGGCGGACTTGGTATTATTACTATTATGTCCTTCGTTATGATTTCCCTTCATAAAAAACTGGGAATCGGCGACCGTCTGCTTATCCAGGATGCCTTTAATCTTGACACTCTTTCGGGACTTGCTTCATTTGTTAAAAAGGTGTTTTTAGGCACACTTTTGGTCGAAGGTGTGGGCGCCCTTTTGTATATGACGGTTTTTGTGCCGCAAATGGGAATAAAGGGCATCTGGGTTTCGGTTTTCAACTCCGTTTCGGCCTTCTGCAACGCAGGCCTTGATATTATTTCCGAAAACAGTCTTGCAGATTATAAGACAAATCCCGCCGTTAACGCCATAACCGGTCTGCTTATTATCATTGGCGGCATCGGATACATTGTTTGGTGGGATTTGCTTCGCATTGTAAAGGAGAAAAAGTCTCCGAAACACCTTACCCTTCACAGTAAAATCGTTATTTTTACCACCCTTTTTCTGATTTTTTCAGGCGCTTTGGCCTACTTCATTTTCGAATATAACAATCCTCTTACCATTAAAAATTTAAGCTTGGGCGATAAAATAACCGTTTGCCTTTTCCAATCTGTTACCACCAGAACCGCAGGCTTTTTCACAATACCCCAGCAAAACCTTACAAACCCATCCTGCATTATAACCCTGCTTTTAATGTTCATAGGCGGTTCCCCTGTTGGAACGGCGGGCGGCATTAAAACCATTACCTTTGCGGTTCTGCTTTTATCGGCCTGGTCCACCCTTAAAAACCGCAACAGTGTTTCGGTTTTCAGCCGCACCTTACCCTCGGGCGCAACGGGAAAGGCCCTCGCCGTAACGGCCACCTGCCTTGCCACCGTTTTTGTTTCCACACTTGCATTAAGCGCCGTAACCTCGGCGTCCTTTACCGATGTGATTTTTGAAACGGTAAGCGCCGCCGCCACCGTAGGCCTTTCGCGAAATCTTACCTCATCGCTCAACCTTTGGGGCAAGCTTATAATTGTGCTTACAATGTATTTAGGGCGCGTAGGACCGATTTCACTTGCGGTTGCCTTTAATCTTCGAAAAGAAAATAAAAACCTGATTAAAAACCCCTACGAAAACATAAGCATTGGATAGTCAGAGTAACTAAAGAAAGGATTTTTTAAAATGAGTCTCCATAAAAGTTATGCGGTTTTTGGCCTTGGAAGATACGGCTTTTCAGTTGCGAAGGAGCTTGCCCAAAGCGGCGCCGACATTTTAGCCGTAGATTCAAATCAGTCCCTTGTGGATGAAGCAATTGACTTTATTCCCATTTGTAAATGCGCCGATGTAACCGACCCCGATGTTATTAAAGCCCTCGGCATTTCAAGCATTGACATTGTCATTATCGCAATGGCAAACAACCTTGAAGCCTCGGTGCTCGCCACAACTCTTTGCAAGGAAGCGGGGGTTAAAACGGTTATTGTCAAATGCGCCGATGAAATGCATCAAAAAATTCTGAGCCGTGTGGGCGCCGATAAGGTTGTTATTCCCGAAAAGGAATCGGGTGTACGCCTTGCAAAGAATTTGTTAAGCTCCGGCTTTGTTGATTTGGTAGAGCTTTCAAACAATCTTTCTATGGTTGAAATTGATGTTAAAGACAGTTGGGTGGGTAAATCCCTTTTAGAGCTTAATTTAAGAAAAAAATATTCACTTAACGTTATTGCCATAAGGCAACAGGGTAAAGCCTCTGTGGATATTAACCCCACAGCGCCCCTCGAAAAAAATATGAGCCTTATAGTTATTGCTGATACGGCAAGGCTGAATAAGTTAAATAATTAAAAAATAAAGAGGCAAACGCCTCTTTATTTTTTTATGCCATTGTTTTAAGCATTTCTAAGGTTACTTCGTATTTTGTGGGCTCATTATTTATGAAACATTCATATTCTTTTCTCATATATTCGCCCATTCTTCTGATTTCAAGGCCCCAGCTTCCTGCAATGTGGGGGGTTAAAATACAGTTTGGCAGTGTGTAAAGCTCGCTGTCCTTTTCGGGCGGCTCAGGCTCGGTTACGTCAAGAATTGCCGTAACATCGGGACGTTCCTTTAAAAATGCAATTAAATCGCTTTCTATAACCTGTGCGCCGCGGCCTGTGTTAAGAAATGTAGCATAAGGTACCATTTTTTCAAAAAGAGAGCCGTTTAGCATTCCTTTGGTTTGAGCATTGTTGGCAAGATGGTTTGAAACAACCTGACAGCTTGCAAACAGCGTTTCTAAATCGCACTTTTTAACACCCAATTCCTGCGCCTTTTGGTCGGGCAAAAATGGGTCGAAAACCAAAATCTCTAAATTATAGGCTTTCAGCATTTGTATTACAAGCTTTCCTATCATACCCGCGCCTATAATGCCCACCTTGGTGCCATAATTGCCGGGGAATTTATTAAAGGTTTCGCGGGAGCCCTCGCGGTCAACATAGCGCATTGTCTTAAAAAAGCCCTTGTTGGCTAAAATAATCTGCGCAACGGTGTATTCCGCAACAGGAACAGCGTTTGCCGCCCAGGCGGAGAAAACTTTAATTCCAAGGTTTAAAAACGGACGGGCAAAAAACTGCACCGTTCCCGCACCGTAGAAAACAGCCTTAAGGCTAGGTAAATATTCCTTTATTTCTTCTTCGGTAAAGGTAGGCATTGACCAGGTGGAAAAAATAAACTCGGTGTCTTTAAAATTTTCGGGATTTGATAAAATATCGTTTTTAACAAACACCTTTTCGTTCATATTATAAACGTCCTTTATTATCTCGGTGTCCTCGCTTAAATAAATACTTTTCATTTTGCTATCTCCTTTAAAGCCTTGGCTTCAATTTTTAAGGTTTCAATTTTGTTATCGGGCATAAATTCAAGAAGCAGTGACTGCTCACCCTTAAAACATTCTAAAAAAGCCTTCCATTCAGTTATGCCCTCGTATAATGAAAGTTTTTTCTGTCCCCGCCATTTAAAAACGTGGATATGCTTTGTATAAGGCGAAATAGTTTTCGCATAATCCAAATTTTCCTCAAAGTTTTTAAACTGATTAGGCTGCCAGTACATTCTGAAATGCTCACTATTTATCGCCATCATTAGTTCCTTTGCGCCCTGTAAGGTGTTTGTATAGGTGTAGTTATGGCATTCCATACAAAGGGTTACATTTTCCTTTTCGGCCAGCTCTGCCGCCAATTTACACTGCCTGAAAAGCTCCTGCTTTTCCTCCTCGGTATAGTTTTCGCTATCCTTATCCCCGCACCAAAGCCTTAAAATATCGGTGCCGAGAATTTTCGCCGCAGCAATATAGCGGGGCAGTTCCTTTAAATCGGTAACACCAAGTCTGAAATATGTGCCGTAGGAACAGCACTCTATGCCAAATTCCCCTTGCAGCTTTGCAATCTCATCCGCCCTTTCGGGGGGACAATGCACATCGCTTCCCCATTCAATAACCTTTAATCCCGCCTCTTTCATAGCGGTTAAAATTTCCCTTGGGGTTTTATCTCTGAAGGTTATAGAAACCAAACCTAAATCATATCCCATTTTAAAAATTTCCTTAATAAATATTTTTGTTTTCTCTGTAACTGCGCCACACGTTTTCGAAAAAAGCATCCTCATTCGGAATGGGGCGGACATCGCGAGCTAAAACCTCAAAACCGTTATCGGTAAGGACTACCTCTTTGATTTTTGTCTTATCGGCATCGGCCCCACTCATTGCGGTAAGTACAGCGCCGCTAATGGCGAGCACCTCTAAAACGCCGTAATCAGTAGCGGTTTTAAGCTCGGCTAGGGTTTCTTTAAGGGCGGCATTTATTTTCTCCTTATCCCTTACCGCCGCGGCAAAATCGCTCATTCTCCGCCTTACTTTTTCTATTTGCTCGGCCGCCGATTTATGGGTTTTAATCTTGACCCCTTGGGCGATTTCCAAAAATTCCTTTTCGCAAAGGTTAGCATTCGGATTTTGGGAAATAAACTGGGCGGCTCTAAGAGAGCCCACCTGCCCGGCGTTCAAAGCACTGCCACCGGGGCGGGAAATGCCGTGAGTACCTGCACATTCCCCTGCGGCAAAAAGGCCTTTTACACTTGTTTGCCACCATTTATCAACGGCAATGCCGCCGTTATTGTGTTGCGCGCAAAGGGCAATTTCCAAATATTCCCTTGTTATGTCCACACCCTTTGAGGCATAAAGCTCAATAGCGGGAGCATTCATTTTTTGAAGGCGCTCTATAGGTGTGCCAAAAAGGGCGCCCGCTCTATTAAGATAGGAATATGCCTCCTCGGATAGCCTCTCAAAGTCAATGTTGAAAGGATTTTTTGTAAAATCCAAATAAACTCGGCGCTTTTTGTTAACGCACTCATCGTAAACCAATAAATCAATAACCGAGGAGCCGTTTTTGGCCTTTTTTTCATCAAAGGGCCACTGATAGCCCTTTAAGAAAACCATTGAAAGGCCTTCGTATTTATCCTTGTAATAGTCCCATAAAAATTCGTGCTCGGTGCCGTCCTTATCAACCGACACAAAGCGTGGCAGTACCTGCATATAGGTGCCCGAAACATTCCAGCGGGGATTTATCGAGGCAAGGCCATACTGCCATAAATCCAGATTTTGCATTTTGGCGCCTGCCAAAACGGCAAGGCCCGATGCGCCTGCGTGGCACTCGGGGTAAACGCTGTCGGCATAAATTCCTGCAGGGCCGCCCGTTGCCATAATAATGTTTCCGGAACGGAAGGCAACCTTCTCTTTTCCCTTAAGACATAAAACGCCGCAGGCGGAATTTTCTTTCTTTAAAATTTTAACCGCCTTGTAGCCGTCAAAAATTTTTATTTTCAGTTCTGTTGCTTTTTTTTCGAGGGCCTCGGTCATAAATTTCGAGGTAAGAGGCCCTGCGCTTGTCGCCCGTTCAAAGGGGTCGTGGTCGGTTTTATAGCCGATAAACTCCCCATAGCGATTAACGGGAAATGGCACGCCCAGCTCGCATAAATTCATAAAGCATCTGGCAGACAGCGCCGCCTCACAAAGGGCGTTGTCTCCGTCAACCTTGCCGCCGTCAAAAAGATTTTGCGCCATTTTATGAACGCTGTCGGGAGCATCTCCCGATAAACCCAACTTATAATAAGTTTGCTTATCGCTTCCTGTGTTTCTGGAGGTTCCGCAGTTTACACCCTCGGTTATAATTGCCACATTAACGCCGAACTGCTTTAAACGAATTGCGGCGTTATAGCCCGCCGCACCCGTGCCGATAACAAGGGCTTCGTAAGAATAAATTTTCATTATAATCTCCTTATATGAAATCCGCCGTCAACGTCTAACGACTGTCCTGTTACATAAGGCAACGCGCCGCTGCAAAGGGCCCAAACGGCATCGGCAATGTCCTCAGGGCGACCCCAACGCTTAATGGGGAGCAGTCCGCCTTCTATCAGGTTATCATACTTTTCCTTAACCTTGTCGGTCATACCCGTTGCAATAATACCCGGGCGGATTTCATTAACGGTGATGCCGAATTCTGCAAGTCGGTCGGCAAAAAGGGTTGTTATCATTGTAACCCCGGCCTTGGAAATGCAGTATTCCCCGCGGCTTGTAGAGCTTGTGTAAGCAGACATAGAAGAAATGTTAACAATAGAGCCGCTTTTTTGCTCCTTCATAACATTGGCAACAGCCTGGGTTAAAAAGAGGGTGCCCTTAGTGTTAATGTTCATAA
>SVPI01000019.1 GCA_015065935.1 Oscillospiraceae bacterium | reverse complement strand
ATAAATTTGCTTTGATTTCGAAGTTAAGAAACCGCCGTAATACTTTGTGTCTTACAAGGTTTTGCAACGAGAAAGCATACAAATTTATCTGAAAAACCAATTTATCCCTAAGACCAACACCCGAAAGGAACGCTTTGTTTTATACAAAAAAAGAAAGCACCCTACTTTTGTAGGGTGCTTTGGTGCGGATGAAGGGTGAGGTTGCGAGCGCGTCCTGTGGACGATGAAGCGAGCAAAACGAAGCGCCGCGGTCAAACGCCACGCCACGCTACAAGTGAGCGTGCGTTTGGGAACCGCAAGAGGGGAAGAACCGAAGGTTCAAGTCCCGAATAAAAAAGAAAGCACCCTACTCTTGTAGGGTGCTTTGGTGCGGATGAAGGGACTTGAACCCACACGATATTGCTATCACTAGAACCTGAATCTAGCGCGTCTGCCTATTCCGCCACATCCGCATATTAAATTGTAAAAATGAGCAATTGCGGCTAAACGAACGGCAGCCGCGCTACGCTACTCTTGCGGTACCCAAAACTTTTAACGGCTTGTAGCGCCTAAAAGTTTTGACCGCGGCGCCTTTTTGCCCTTCGCTTCATCACTCACTGAGTGCGCTCGGTCAAAAACTGCCTATTCCGCCACATCCGCATATTAAAATTAAGATACCTAACAATTATATTACGAAACAAGCGTTTTGTCAACCGAAGATTAGTAAATTATTTTTTTAAAATTTTGCAATAATTTATTGCCTAAATTTGCAAAATATGTTATAAATTACTTATACATAACGCGAAAGGGTGCAGTTATATGAAATATGTTATTAAAGATTATCCCGAGCTTAAAACACAGGTAGAAACTATGAGTATTGATGATATGCTCAGAACCATTATTTGCCCTTATGTTTGGCCCGGAATTCCAACACCTAGAAAAACCGGCGCGGTTTTTATTCATCCCAGAGAAACAGCTGAAGCCGTTGCAAAGGCAAAAGAGATTAACGATGGCAGAGAAAACCCCGCTTTAATCGTTTCTGATATGGAGTGTGGCCCCGGCGGCACTATTGTAGGTGCAGTTAAGTTCCCCTCAATGCGTGCTGTTGCCGAAGCAGGCAATGTTCAAAATGCTTATGAGATGGGCGTTATCGCCGCAAAGCAGGCAAGACAGGCAGGTTATCACTGGACCTTTGGTCCCTGCATAGACCTTGCTATTAACAAGGATAACCCTGTAACCAGTATCAGAAGTGCCGGCATTGATGTTGAAACAGATATTAAATTCAGCGGTGCTTATATTGATGGTCTACAGGAAAACGGTCTTATTGCTACCATTAAGCATTTCCCCGGCGATGGCGTTGCTCCCGATGACCAGCACGTTACCACCAGCGTTAACTCCCTTTCAAAAGAGGAATGGGAAGAAACCTATGGTAAGCTTTATAAAACCCTTATCGACCGCGGGGTTATGGCAATTATGCCCGGTCATATAGCGCTTCCTGCTTTTGATGAAACAGATGATAGAGGTCTTTATCCTCCTGCATCTCTTTCTAAAAATGTACTTACCGGTCTGCTTCGTGAGAAACTTGGCTTTGAGGGTCTTATTGTTTCCGATGCAGTTAATATGAACGGCTTCTGCGGCTTTATGAACATTTATAAGGCCTGCTGTACCTACCTTGAAGCAGGTGGCGACTGCGTGCTGTTTATGCACGATACCCCCGAATATATCAGCGAAATGAAGGCCTGTATGGAGGAGGGTTATTTATCCCTTGAGACCTTAAAAACAAAGGCCTATAGAATGCTTTGCTTTGCTAAGGAATATTTCGAGAAATTCCCCACAGATGAAAAAATTGAAATTGACCTTGAGGCCGCTGAAGCAGTGGCAAAGGAGGTTGCTGTTGATGCTGTTAAGGTTGTTCGCGACCGCAACAACACTCTGCCCTTAAAGCTTAATAAGGATAGCAAAATTCTTCATGTTGTGCTCCGTAACGATTGGTTCCCCGAAACCCCCGAGGCCGATGAAATTGCCGAAAAGCTCTCTAAGTTTGCCAAGGTTGAAACCATTGTTAATCCTAAGGATGAACTAATTGCCAACCACGCTAAGAGTGGGGAATATGATTATATCATTTGTTCTGTTTTAGAGAAAAGCTCCTATGCAACCCAGACCTCCCGCCTTTGCGGCCTTGCAACAAGAAGCCTTATGTGCGGCTGGATGCATTATAAAACACCTGTTGTGTTTATTGGTTATCAGGATTTCAACTTTGGAAACACCTATAAGGTAAGCGTTGATACCCTAATTAACTCCTATGGCTTCACCCAGTACACAGGCGATGCGATAATAGATAAACTGCTTAAATAAGTTTCAATTTCCGCAGGAATTTTCCTGCGGAAATTTTTTTGTTAAAAACTGTTTTTTGTATTGCTTTTATGGCTGATTTATGTTATAAGAAAGGTATACAAAATATGCAGGAAGGGTGCATAAAAAATGAAATATAAAATTAAAGATTATCCTGAACTTAAAACCAAGGTTGAGGCAATGACCACCGAAGATATGTTAAGGACAATTATCTGCCCTTATATCTGGCCCGAATATCCTACTCCCACCAAAACCGGCGCTGTTTTCCTTCATCCGAGAACCGTTCCCGAGGCCAACGCTATGACCGAGGAAATTAATGGAGGCAGAGAAAATCCTGCTCTTATTGTTTCTGATATGGAGTGCGGCCCCGGTAACGCCATTGTTGGCGCTGTTAAATTTCCTTCAATGCGCGCTGTTGGAGAAGCGGGAAGTGTTGAGGATGCATACGAAATGGGCGTTATTGCCGCAAAGCAGGCAAGGGAAGCGGGTTACCACTGGACCCTTGGTCCCTGTGTTGATATTGCCTCAAATTATAACAGTCCTATTGTTTCCACCCGTTCTGCAGGTGCTGATGCCGATACAATTATTAAGTACAGCGGCGCTTATATTGATGGCCTCCAGGATAACGGTCTTATTGCTACCATTAAGCATTTCCCCGGCGATGGACTCCCCTTTGATGACCAACATTTAACCGTTTCTACCAACCCTCTTTCAAAAGACGAGTGGGATAAAACCTATGGCAAGGTTTATAAAACCCTTATTGACAAGGGCGTTAAGGCTGTTATGCCGGGTCATATTTCATTGCCTTCTTACGACGACCCTGATGAAAACGGAATTTATCCTCCCGGCTCTCTTTCTAAAAAAATCCTTGTTGATTTGCTTCGCGGTGAGCTTGGGTTTGAGGGAATTATCGTTTCCGATGCCGTTAATATGACCGGTTTTTCGGGTTATATGAACCTTTATAAGGCCTGTTGTCGTTTTCTTGAACTTGGCGGCGACTGTCTGCTGTTTATGTGCGATACCGATGAATATATTGAGGAAATGAAAAAGTGCATTGAGGCGGGTGACCTTTCTCTTGAAACACTGAAACTGCGCGCTTACAGAATGCTCTGCTTTGCCAAGGAATATTTTGAGAACGCTCCCCAAAACGAGGAACTTAACATTGATGTTGAAGCCGCCGAGGCCGCCGCAAAGCGTGTTGCCGTTAATGCAACTAAAATTGTTCGCGACCGCCAAAATGTTTTGCCCTTAAAGCTTAAAAAGGACGGCAAAATTCTCCACGTTATTCTTTATAACGACTGGGAGGTTAACAACGACTGTGCTGAGGAGGTTAATGAAAAACTCCAAAAGCTGACAAATGTTGATGTTATTAAAAATCCCCCTGATTATTTAATGGCACAGCACGCCAAAAGCGGGGAATATGATTATATTGTTTGCTCGGTTATTGAACGCGGCTCCTATGCTATTCAAACAGCAAGGCTTGTTGGTCTTGGAGCGAGAAGCATGATGTCGGGTTGGACAAAATTCAAAACCCCCACGGTGTTTATTGATTATTTTAACTGCAATTTCAGTTATACATTTAACGCCGTTACCGATGCAATGATTAACACCTACGGCTTCACAAAGTACACAGCCGATGCAATTATTGACAGACTTACAAAATAATAAAAACCCTGCAATGTTAAATTGCAGGGTTTTATTTTTTTATTCGATTGAAAAATCCTCTTTTGTATAATTTTTATCGAGGGTTTGTTTTGCGGGAACCCGCTTAAAGGGGTCATAGCGGTATTTTAAGCAGTGGTCATCAGGCTCGGTAACGCCCTTGTGGCGGCAAATCATTTCATCGTTAAAGGATGAAGGGGAGGAATGCTCACAATATTTACAAGCCTTGTGGAGTTTTTTGTTAAAAATAGGTTTTGCCATAATAAATCACCTTTATTCCATAGAATAGAGCTTGTAAAGCTCACTGTATAGTCCATTCTTTCCTATAAGCTCTTTGTGGTTACCCATTTCCTCAATACCGTTTTCGGTGAGAACAATAATGCGGTCGGCATTCTTAATAGTGGTAAGCCTGTGTGCAATAGTTAAAGTTGTTCTGCCCTTTGATAGCTTTTCAAGAGATTTTTGAACAAGCAGCTCGCTTTCGTTATCAAGAGAGCTTGTGGCTTCATCAAGGATAAGAATAGGAGGATTTTTAAGGAAAACGCGGGCAATGGAAATGCGCTGTTTTTGACCGCCTGAAAGCTTAATTCCTCGCTCACCAACATAGGCATCATAACCATCGGGCAGCTCGCAAATAAATTCGTGAGCGCCGGCTAATTTTGCGGCCTCAATAATTTCCTCATCGGTAGCGCCTACCTTACCGTAGGCAATATTCTCTTTAATTGTGCCCGAAAACAGGTAAACCTCTTGTGCAACGGTGCCAATGTTTTCTCGAAGGGATCTTACCGTTACCGATTTAATATCGGTGCCATCAATTGTAATTTTGCCATCGCTTGTTTCATAAAAGCGGGGGATAAGGGAACAAATTGTAGTTTTGCCACCACCTGAGGGGCCAACAATGGCAACATTTTCGCCTGAGCTTATGGTAAGGGATAAATCCTTAATAACATCGCGGGTTTCGGGAGAATAGCGGAAGGAAACATTTTTAAACTCAATTTCGCCCTTAACGTTTGCTAGAGCGGTTGCATTTTTGCTGTCGGTAATTTCGGGGTCAATGTCCATAATTTCGTTAAAACGCTCAATACCTGTCATACCGCGCTGGAACTGCTCAGTAAATTCAACAAGGCGCCTTACCGACGTTGTAAGTGTTGTAACGAACATAAGGTAGGCTATGTAATCGGCAGCGGAAATTTGCTTAAAATAAAGGAATAAAGCGCCTGCCGCCACAACAACAATGTACATTATGCCATCGAAAAGGCGGGTAAAGGACTGAAATGCACCCATAATTTTATAAACCTTTGATTTAATATCAAGGAATTTTGAGTTACTTTTGTCAAATTTATCCTTTTCAAATTCTTCCTTAGCAAAGGATTTAACAATGCGGATTCCAAGCAGGCTGTCTTCAACCGCGGCGTTAAGCTCGCCAACCTGTTTTCTGGATTCCCTAAAGCCTGTTTTCATTTTCTTTCTAAAAATTGAAAGCACCAAAACCGATGGGGGAATAACCGCGAAAATTATAAGGGTTAAAACAAGGTTCATATTGCAAAGAATTATAAAGGAACAAACAATTTTAATTCCTGCAATAAAAAATTCCTCGGGGCAGTGGTGGGCAAATTCGGTAATGTCAAAAAGGTCAGAGGTAATTCTCGACATAAGTGTTCCGACCTTGGCGTTATCATAATAAGAAAAGGATAACTTTTGCAGGTGTGCAAAAAAGTCATACCGCATTTCCGATTCAATCTTTGTGCCCATAATGTGACCATAGGTTGCCATATAATAGTTTGCGGCAGTGTCAATAATTCGCAGGGCTAGGTAAAAGCCTGTACAGCCAAAAATCAGAGTAAGCGTTAGGTTACCGCCTTCGGTTACAGTCTGGGTTATTTCTCTTACAATCATTGGTAAAAATAACTCACACAGCGTTGTAAGCGCGGCGCAGAAAAGGTCAATTATCAGCGTTGCCTTGTGGCGTTTAAAATAGGGAACAAAGCGGCTGAACATTCCAAAAACAGATTTTTTCTCTTTCATAAAAACACCTTTGTATTTACATATATAATAATTATACATTTTTTTCTTTTTTAAATCAAGAGTTCATTGTTTGTTCATTGCATTTAAAGTTAAAATGTGGTAATATTAATTATACAAGGAGTTGGTTTTATGTTTAAAAAGTATATCCTACCGCTTATAATAACCCTTATTTTAGGTGCCGCAAATTATTACGTGACCCTGCCTGCATTTCACATTAAATCGGTTGCACTTTGGGGCTTTGTTTTGTTTTTAATTGTTGTTTTCGTTTTATCCTATCTTATCATTAACAAAACAAAAGGACTTTTAGATATTTTTAAGGGTGATTCCCCCTCAAGGCGTTATCAGAGAAAGGTTAACGGCGTTGAGATTAAAAAACTTAAAATTAAAAAATGGCATAAAATCACCGCACTCATCTTAGCGAGTGTTTTAATTGTTGCCGTTGTGGCTATTTTTGTTTCCTCGACCCCCATTTTCAACGCCTCGAAATATCAAAAGATGCTAACCGTTACCGAGGGTGATTTCTCAAAGGATATTGCTGAAATTCCCCTTTCAAAAATTCCTGTTGTTGACCGCGACACCGCCACACGCCTTGGCAGCCGCAAAATCGGTGAGGTTGTAGAACTGGTTTCCCAGTTTAATGTTTCTGATTATTACACCCAGATAAACTTTAAAGAGGTTCCTGTTCGTGTTTCTCCCCTTGAATATGCTGATGTTTTAAAATGGTTTGTCAATAAAGAGGAAGGTATTCCTTATTATGTTAAAATTGATATGGCAACTCAGGATACCGAGTTAATTCAGCTTAAAGAGGGTATGAAGTATTCACCCAGTGAATATTTTGCCCGCGATTTAATGCGCCATGTTCGTTTTGCATATCCTACTAAAATGTTCGAAAAAACCACCTTTGAAATTGATGATAACGGTAATCCTTATTGGATTCTTTCCTATTATGATTATACAATTGGTTTCTTGGGCGGTAAGGATATTACAGGTGTTGTAGCAGTAAATGCCGTTACAGGTGAAATGAAGGATTATAAGGTAAAAGAGGTTCCTGAGTGGATTGATACCGTTTACTCTGCAAGTATGCTAATTGAGCAGGCAGATTTCTGGGGTGCTTACCAAAATGGCTATTGGAACTCAATTTTTGCTCAAAAGAATGTTGTTGCCACAACCGATGGCTATAACTATCTTGCTATTGATGATGATGTTTGGCTTTATACAGGTATTACCTCGGTTGTTCGCGATGAATCCAACATTGGCTTTATCCTTGTTAATATGCGAACAAAAGAGGCAAAAACCTTCTCCATTAATGGTGCCGAGGAATATTCCGCAATGGCATCGGCTGAGGGTATGATTCAGGAAAAAGGCTATGTTGCTACATTCCCGATTCTTGTTAACATTGAGGAAATACCATCATATTTTATCAGCCTTAAGGATAGCGCAGGTCTTGTAAAGGCATATTCCTTCGTTTCGGTTTCTAACTATCAAATTGTTGGTGTTGCCGATACACTTGAAGGCGCACAAAATGAGTATATCAGGCTTCTTAAAAATTCTGATATTATAAACGATTCTGCCAACGGAACTACCGATATTACCAAGGTTACCGCCACCGCAAAGGTAGTGGGCATTGAAACTGCGGTTGTTAACGGCAACTCAAAATATTATATAAGATTAGAAAACATTGAAAATGTTTTTGTTGCCGATATATCTCTTTGGGATAAGCTACCCTTTGTTGATGAAGGTGACTCCGTTAGCATTGAATACTATACCGATGCAAACGGTAAAATAACGGTAACAGCTATAAAATAAAAAAATCCCCGACAGCGTGACTGTCGGGGATTAGTTTTTTTAAATTGTCCAGTTTTCCATATCGGAAAGCATAACGGCTGAAAAAACGCCGTCAATAAAGAAAAACTGAAGTTTGTATTTGTTATTGAAAATATAGATTAAAACCTTTGCATTGTCTGAGGTTTCAGGTAGGAAGAAAAGGTCATCTTCTGTGGGGGTTTTCTCCTCACATTCAGCCGAGGGAATAGCGGCTTTAATCTGCTCGCTGGTAATGGTAACTCCAGAATCCTTTAGAAAGCCGTAAGCACCGTTTAGGCAAACAATGGCAGAAATGCCCTTTTCGGCTTTCGCCTTTTCATAATAATAGCGAGTAGTACCTGCATCAAGAAGCACCGAAAGCTTGCCCTCTTGTTTTATAATGTCGGGTATGTGGTTGTGGTCACCGGAATCTGAGCTTTCCTCGCTGTCATCCTTGGCGTTTAAAATGTCATCAGGGTCGGCACCCAGTGTAAAGTCAAGCTCGGGAATTTTGCCAAGAGAAGCATAGTAAGCAATATCAATACTGTGGTTTGAGGAAACGGTTGAATTCGTTCCGTTTTTACCACAAGCACAAAGGGAGAGGACAAGAGCGAAAACCATTAGTAAACATATAGCTTTTTTCATTTTTATTTCTCCTATTTTCTATTCGAATTAAGAAGCTCGTGTTGCTGATTCCAAAGGTCGGGAGATAAGTCAACATAGTAATTATGCGGCTTTTCAAAGCGCTTAACTTCATCCCACAAAAGTTCAATCTGCTCTTTGCAGAATTTTGCAATTTCGCTAACAGAGGGTGAAGTGTAAACCTGTTTGCCCTTTTCAAAAAGCTTAATTTGAAGCTTTTTGGCCTCGAAATTTTCTACCGTCTTTTTCTTCCAAGTGTGAATGGGGTCGAAAATCTCATAAGGTTTTGTATCATCAATCTTTTCGTGATTTAAGGTTATAACATCGGCAATACATTTGCCGGTTTCCTTATCATAAAGGCGCCAGGGAATTTTAACGCCGGGAATGGTGATTTTTGCTGTGTTTTCGCTGATTTTAATTTTGGGAATGATTTTTCCATCCTTCTCAACGGCGGAAAGCTTATAAACACCGCCGAAAACAGCCTCGCTTGAAGCGGTAATAAGGCGTTCACCAACACCAAAGCTGTCAGCTGCGGCACCCTGAATAATCATATCGCGAATAAGGTATTCATCAAGTGAGTTTGAAACAACAATTTTGCAGTCAGGATAGCCTGCATCATCCAGCATTTTTCTAACCTTTTTGGTTAAATAGGTAATATCACCGCTGTCAATGCGAACACCCTTTGGCCTAAAGCCCATGGGCTTCAAAACTTCATCAAACACCTTTATAGCGTTGGGAACGCCGCTTTTAAGTACATTGTAGGTGTCAATAAGCAGTGTGCAGGAATCGGGATATTTTTCGGCGTAGGTTTTAAATGCGGTGTACTCATCATCATAAAGCTGAACCCAACTGTGGGCCATTGTGCCGGATGGTACAACACCAAAATCCATAGCGGTTTTAACAACGCTTGTTCCAACACAGCCGCCAATAATTGCGGCTCTGGCACCGTAGTAGGAAGCATCATATCCGTGGGCACGGCGGGCGCCAAACTCCATAACGGGGCGACCCTGTGCAGCGCGGACAATACGGTTTGCCTTGGTTGCAATTAGGGACTGGTGGTTAATGGTTAAAAGCACCATTGTTTCAACCATAAATGCCTGAACTGCAGGACCGCGAACGGTAACAATGGGCTCCTGTGGAAAAATGGGGGTGCCTTCGGGAACGGCCCAAACATCACACTCAAACTTAAAGTCTTTAAGATAATCTAAAAACTCTTGTGAGAACAGGTTAAGTGATTTTAAATACTCAATATCCTCCTCACTAAAAGAGAGGGAGTTGAAATACTCAATTAACTGTTCAAGACCTGCCATAATGGCAAAGCCGCCTTCATCGGGAACACGGCGGAAAAACATATCAAAATATGCCACGGTATCCTTCATATCACTGGTTAAAATACCGTTTGCCATGGTCATTTCATAAAGGTCCAAAAGCATTGTTAAGTTTCTACCAATTTTGTTTGACATTTTAATCACCTATCCAAAGTTGTGGGGTTTTTCCTCACCGTTTTGCTTTAAATCACGCTCTTTTAAAATTCTGCCCATTTTAATAAGTTCCTTTAAACGGTCAGCATCGTTATCATTCAAAGCAGTACGGTAGTTGTTTATGTTTTCAATAAAAATATCAAGCTCGCAAAGCAGGGAATCTCGGTTGCTCAAAAAAAGCTGAGTCCAAAGGTTTTCATCTATGCTTGCAACCCTTGAAACATCGTGATAGCTGCCTGCCGAAAAGCCTAAATGAAATTCGCTTGACGGCGATTTCATATAAGTGCCTGCTAAAATGTGGGGAAGCTGTGAGGTAAAGGCAATCATTTGGTCGTGCCTTTCGGGAGTTGTTATTGTAACATCGGTGCAGCCAATGTCAAGGGCAAGGCTTTTAAGCAGGTTGAGGTCGGCTTCTGTTGTATTTTCATCCTTTGTGAAAATATAGTAGCGGTTTATAAACAGGTCGGGAGTGCTGTTATCAAAGCCGTTTAGTTCACGCCCGGCCATTGGGTGGCCGCCAATGAAAGAAATACCGTTTTGCTTGCAAAAAGCTTTTAGAGCTGAAATTATGGGCGTTTTAACGCCGCATACATCGCTAACAATGGCACCTTGCAGAAAATGGGCGTTGTTTTTAACAAATTCAGTAGTAAGCGCAGGGGAAAGGGCAATAAAAACAATATCATATTGGCCACCCTTGTTAAAATCGGCAACTGCATTTATACAGCCACTTAAAAGTGCTTTTTTGCAGACCTCTCCGTTTATGTCATAGCCATCAACAATATATTTCTTTGTTTTTGAAAGTGCCTTTGCAAGTGAGCCGCCAATAAGACCAAGCCCCACCACGCAAACACGCAAATTTTTATCCATAAAAATCACCAAAAGATATTACTGTATATATTTTACTGCAACTGTAGTTTCTTGTCAAATAAAAACATATAACTTTATTTACTATTTACTTTTCCACTCAAATATTGTAGAATAATTATTTGAAGACTAATGGGAGGAAGGCTGTATGAATCACAATGTAGTTGTCATCGGCGGCGGTGCCGCGGGACTTATGGCGGCATTAAAGGCAGCCAAAAACTCCAACAATGTAACGCTGATTGAAAAAAATCAAAAGGTCGGCAGAAAAATTATGATAACGGGAAAGGGAAGGTGCAACGTTACAAATAACTGCGATAACGACACCTTCATTAAGAATGTTGCCGTGAATGGCAGATTTCTTTATTCTGCAATTTCAAACTTTACAACAACCGATACAATGGATTTTTTTGAAAGCCTTGGCGTGCCCCTTAAAACCGAAAGGGGAAACCGTGTTTTTCCGCAAAGTGATAAAGCAAGCGATATTGTTGATGCACTTTTTAAGGCGGTTAAAAAAAGCGGTGTGGAAATTATTTTAGGCACCGTTAAAAGTCTTTATAAGCAGAACGATGAATTTATCACGGTTTTGCAAAATGGAGATAAAATCCCCTCTGATAGCGTTATAATCGCCACGGGCGGCGCCTCTTATCCGCTTACAGGCTCAACAGGGGATGGCTACAGCTTTGCCAAAAGTTTTGGACACAGTGTAACCGAAATAAAGCCCTCTCTTGTGCCGCTTACAATTCATGAGGGCTTTTGCAGTAAGCTTTCGGGGTTATCCCTTAAAAATGTTACCTTGAAGGTTTATGAGGAAGGCAGAGATAAGCCTATTTTTTCAGAGCTTGGCGAAATGCTTTTTACGCATTTTGGAATTTCAGGGCCTCTTGTGCTTTCGGCTTCATCGCTAATTAGAAAAATGGATAAAAAAAATTATTTTGTCCTTATTGATTTAAAACCCGCGCTTGATGCCCAAACTCTTGATAAAAGGCTTCAAAGGGACCTAAGCGAAAACGCCAACAAGGATATTATTAATTCCCTTGATAAACTGCTTCCAAAATCCCTTATACCTATCACTTTAAAGCTTGCAGGTATTGATGAGCGAACAAAATCAAACCAAATAACCAAGGAACAACGCCTTGCCCTTTGCACTGTTTTAAAGGGTATGAAACTAACGGTTACAGGCTTTCGCCCTATTGAAGAAGCAATTATTACCAGTGGTGGGGTTTCCACAAGGGAAATTGACCCCAAAACAATGGAATCAAAACTTGTTAAAGGGCTATATTTTGCAGGTGAGGTTATTGATGTTGATGCCTATACCGGCGGCTTTAATTTACAAATTGCATTTTCAACCGGCGCTCTTGCCGGCAGGAATATATAATTTTAAGGAGAATTTATATGATTGCTATTGCTATTGATGGCCCTGCAGGTGCAGGAAAAAGCACTATTGCCAGAGCGGTTGCTAAGGAGCTTAATTACATTTATGTTGACACAGGCGCGCTCTATCGCACAGTAGGTCTTAAGTTTTCCCGCGAGGGTGCCGACACAACTCTTAAATGTGATGTTGAGGGGATTTTAGCAAAAACCAATGTTGATATTGCCTTTGTTGGTGATGAACAGCACGTTTTCTTAAATGGTGAGGATGTTTCTGATAAAATCAGAACGCCTGAAGCATCAATGATGGCTTCTGCTGTTTCGGCAGTTCCTGTTGTTCGCGCCTTTTTGCTTGATTTGCAGCGCAAAATGGCAAGGGAAAATAATGTTATAATGGATGGCCGAGATATTGGCACCGTTATTCTGCCAAATGCACAGGTTAAAATTTTCCTCACTGCCTCCCCTGAGGAGCGCGCACGCCGCCGCTATGTTGAACTTACCGAAAAGGGAATGGAAACAACCTTTGAAGAGGTTTTAAGCGATATGAAGGTGCGTGATTATAACGATTCTCATCGTGAAATCGCCCCCCTAAAGCCGGCTGAGGATTCCACCATTGTTGATACTACAGGTCTTACCCTAGAGGAATCAAAAATGGCTATTTTAGATGTTGTAAAAAACAAAGTAGGAGCATAAAATGTCAGGTTTTTATCGTTTTGTTCGCGGTGTTGCCAAGGTGATTTTTACACCGCTTTTCAGGGTTAAAATTATCGGCCTAGAGAATGTTCCCCAAAATGGGGGCGTTATTATGTGCGCAAACCACACCTCACTTACCGACCCCATTTTTTTGGCAATTAACATTAAGCGCCAAATCCATTTTATGGGTAAGGCCGAGCTTTTCGGCAACTTTTTTACAAAATGGTTCTTTAACAAACTCGGCTCCTTTGCTGTTAAAAGGGGGCAGGGTGATACAGGCGCAATAAGAACAGGGGAAGATGTTATAAATAATGGTGAAATGATGGGTATTTTCCCTGAAGGCACTCGCTATTTAGAGGGCGCACCGAGAAAGGCCAAAGCCGGTGTTGCTATGATTGCAGCTTCCACCAAGGCCGATATTTTGCCTGTAAGCATTTTTCGTGAGGGCAAAATTCATCTTTTCTCCAAAACCACCATTCGCTTTGGTGAGGTAATCCCCTTTGAGGAGCTTAAGCTTAACAGCGAAGATGGCGCAAAAAAAAGTTCTCTTAGATATGCAAGTGAGCTTATTATGGATAGAATTACAAAGATGTGGGAGATGGGACATTGAAAATCGTGCTAGCTAAAACCGCAGGCTTTTGCTTCGGTGTTAACCGCGCTGTTAATATGGTTTATTCTCTCATTGATGAGGGCAAAAAGGTTTGCACTCTGGGCCCTATAATCCACAACTCGCAAATGGTTGCCGAGCTTGAGGAAAAGGGCGTAAGAACCGTTAAAAAAGTTGATGAAGCAAGTGATAATGAGGTTCTTGTAATCCGTTCCCACGGTGTTCCAAAAAGTGTTTATGATGCCCTTAAAGAACGCGGCACCGAAATTGCCGATGCCACCTGTCCCTTCGTTGCAAAAATCCATAAGATTGTTTCTGAATATGATGATGAAAACACCGTTATTTTAGTGGCGGGGGATGCTTCCCATGAAGAGGTTAAGGGAATTGTAGGTCATATTAGAGTTCCTTATTTTGTTTTTGGTAATGAAAGCGAACTTAAAAATATTCTGAAAAATAACGACAATTTCTGTCAAAAAAGGGTAATTGCCGTTTCACAAACCACTTTTCACGCAAAAATTTGGGATGAATGTCAGAAAATTTTAAAAAAAGTATGTACAAATTTAAATGTTTTTGATACAATATGTAATGCGACTTCTATGCGACAGCAAGAAGCCGAGGGTTTAGCCAAAGAGTGTGATGGCATGATTGTCATAGGCGGTCGTCACAGCTCTAACACGGCAAAGCTCTTTGCAGTTTGCAGTGCGCATTGTTTAAAAACGGTTCTTGTTGAAACCGCAAACGAAATCGACAAGTCTTATTTTGAAGGATGCGAAAGGATAGGAGTTGTCGCTGGTGCTTCGACACCGGCGGGTATAATAAAGGAGGTTATTAAAACCATGTCGGAAAATTTTCAACCGGTATCTGAACTCGAAGAGACCCCAGTTCAGAAAACATTCGAGGAAATGACGGACGAGGAAGCATTTGAGGCTTCTCTTAGCGGATTAACAGGCGACCAAAAGGTTTGCGGTGTTGTTCTTGCCGTTTCTCCTACTGAAATTCAGGTGGACATCGGCAGAGGCCTTGCAGGCTATGTGTCGGCTGATGAGTATTCCTATGACAACGTCAACCTGATGGATGAGGTTAAAGTTGGAGATAAACTTAACCTTATCATTATGAAAATCAATGATCAGGAAGGAACCGCTATGCTATCAAAGCGCCGTTACGATTCAATCGCCGGTTGGGATAAAGTGGTAGCAGCCAAGGAATCGGGAGAAATTCTCACCGGTACCGTTAAGGATATTATCAAGGGCGGCGTTGTAGCCTACACAGGCTCAACAAGAGTGTTCATCCCTGCTTCTCAGGCAACCGCTTCAAGAAACGATTCTCTTGAGGACCTTAAGAACACTGAAGTTCAGTTCCGCATTATTGAAATCGGCCGTGGCAGAAGACCTGTTGGCTCCATCCGCAGCGTTCTTCGCGAGCAGCGCAAGGCCGCTCAGGCAAAGCTTTGGGAAAGCATTGGCGTTGGCGATGTTTTCACAGGCACAGTAAAATCGCTCACTTCTTATGGCGCATTTGTTGACATCGGTGGTGTTGACGGAATGGTTCACGTTTCTGAGCTTTCCTGGCAGCGCATTAAGAACCCTGCAGAGGTTGTTAGCGTTGGCGATACCATTGAGGTTTATGTTAAGGCTGTTGATACCGAAAAGAAAAAGATTTCTCTCGGTTACAAAAAGGCTGACGAGAATCCCTGGGTTCTCTTTAACAATCAGTATGCCGTTGGCGATACTGCAACCGTTACCATTGTTAGTATGACTACATACGGTGCATTTGCCCGCATCATCCCCGGTGTTGACGGTCTTATTCACATTTCTCAAATTGCTAATAAGCACGTTGCAAAGCCTCAGGATGAGCTTTCTGTAGGCCAAGAGGTTGAGGCAAAGATTATTGCCATTGACGATGAGAAAAAGCGTGTAAGCCTTTCTATTCGTGAGCTTCTCCCTGTTGAAGAGGCTACCGAGGAGGCTGCAGAGGAAACCGTAATGGTTTTTGAAGCACCCGCTGAAGAAGCTGCTCCTGCAGCTACTGAGGAAGTAACCGAAGAGGCTGCTGAATAGTTTTAAAAAATAAAAAGTGGTACACTGAAAGGTGTACCACTTTTTTTATTTTTAAGCTTAAAAGCTCTCTAAACTTTTTTGCAAAAAGGCCTTTGTTTTTTCGTTTTGTGGGTTATCAAAAACCTCTTCGGGGGTTCCCATTTCGGCGATAACGCCATCGGCCATAAAAATAACCTTATCGGCAACATTCTTTGCAAATTCCATTTCGTGGGTAACAACAATCATTGTGCTGTCCTCAGATTTCAGCCCTTTAATAACCTTTAAAACCTCGCCGGTCAGTTCGGGGTCAAGGGCGCTTGTAGGCTCATCAAAGCAAAGAATGTCAGGATGTAATGCCAGAGCGCGGGCAATGGCAACGCGCTGCTGCTGACCGCCTGATAACTCGCAGGGGTAGGAATTGATTTTTTCCTCAAGCCCTACTTTATTTATGAGCTCCAGCGCCGTTTGTTTAATTTCCTCATCACTGCCGCGCTTTAAAAGAGAGGGGGCAAGGGTAACGTTCTCGAGAACGTTATATTGGGGAAAGAGGTTAAAGTTCTGGAAAACAAGGCCAAAGTGAAGACGGTTGTTTCTAAGTTGTTCATCTGTTAAGCTTTCGTTTCCACCGTGGGAAATTGCCTTTCCACTGAGTAAAATTTCGCCGCTATCGTGGGCTTCAAGAAAATTAAGGCAACGAAGCAGGGTTGTTTTTCCGCTTCCCGATGAGCCGATTATGGCAAGGACCTCGCCCTTTTGAAGGGAAAATGAAATTCCCTTTAACACCTCGGTTTTCCCAAAACTTTTCTTTAAATTTTTAACTTCAAGCAATGCCATAACTAACTCCTAAAATAATTAAGTTTCTTTTCAATATAACCGAAAAGCAGAGTTAAAATTCCGTTAAACAGTAGGAAGAACACGCCTGTATAGAATAAGGGCCAAATAATGCCCTTAACGGCGAACTCTTCTGCCGCCATTAAAATTTCGGCAACGGCAATAACCCTCGCCAGAGAGGTGTCTTTTACAAGAGTTATTATTTCGTTTGACATTGGGGGAACAATGCGTTTAATAACCTGAAGAAGAACAATTTTGAAGAAGATTTGGGATTTGCTTAGTCCCAAAACCTGGCCGGCTTCAAACTGCCCTTTTGAAATGCCTTCAATGCCGCCGCGATAAATCTCACTGAAATAGCAGGCATAGTTAATAACAAAGGCAATCAGTGCCGCAGCCATACGGTTGCGCATGGGAATACCAAAAACCAAGCCCGGAACATAAAATACCACAAAAAGCTGGAGCATCAGAGGGGTGCCCCTGATGATCCAGACAAAAACTTTGGTTATAAATGCTAAAGGCTTGAATTTTGACATTGAACCGAAGGTGATTATCAGTCCTAAAGGAATTGCCATAAGCAGAGTAAGTGCGAAAATTTGGCAGTTATCAAGGAAACCGATAAGCAACTCCTTCGTTACAGTTGCAAAAATCATTTAATACTACTCCAATTATTTTTCTTTAACAACCATTACCTGCTTGTTGGTCATGTAAGGAATGGTAATGCTCATATTTGCTGCACGCTCTGCATCAATAGTCATACCGTTCCAAATGCAGTCAATGCTTTTAGCAGCAAGCTCGGTTTCTTTTGAGTTCCAGTCGATTTTTTGAAATACGGGTTTAACGTCGAGAATTTCGCAAACAGCCTTGGCAAATTCGGTTTCAAAACCAACAAGCTCGCCGTTTGCATCCTTGTAGTTCATAGGAGCAAAGTAGGTAATACCGATAATAAGCTCGCCCTTTTGCTTAATATATTCCCAATCGGAATTTTCTTCAGCCTGCTTGAAAGCATCAAAAGTGTCGGTAGCAGTAACAAGGTCGCCCAGCTTATATTTATCGCCGATTTCCTTAAGCTTGCCGTTTGATTTAAGCTGTGCAATGGCTTCATTTACCTTTGCAGTTACATCGGAGCCCTTGCGGAAGGCAATACCATAGTTTTCGGGGGAATAGCCGTCGCCTGTAACAACAAGATTTTCATAATCGGTGCCTTTGCCGATAGAGCCAATGGACATAACGTAGTCAATGATGGCGGCATCTGCTGTGCCGGCGGAAACCTCCATTAAAGCGGCGGCCTGGTCCTTAACGGCGGTATATGTGTAGCCTTCAAGGGTTGAGGCAACATTTTCACCGGCCGAGCCTTTTTCGGCAACAATGATTTTTTCTGTGCTGCCGCAGCCTGTAAAGAGGCAACAAATTAGTGCAATGCTTAAAACAAGTGCTAAAATCTTTTTCATTTTGAATTTCTCCTTTTTAATCCATCTGGATTTGTGATGGTACTATTATACTTTATCTCTTTATCAAAGTAAAGTGTTTTTTAACAAAAAATGCCCTCTTTTTTATAAAAAAGGGCGTTTTTTACTTATATTAGTGAAATAAATGCGCCAAGATTGCCTCTTTTCCCCGCAGTAGCCCTGTGGGAATGGAATATATGACTATTACAATGTGTGCACAAATCGGATATATCAAGGTTTTCTGTTTTTATGCCTGCGCTTACTAATATTTCCTTGTTGGCCTCAACAAGGTCAAGCATATATTTGCCGTTTTCTTTTTTGACAAAAACCTTATCAAGGTCAAAAACAGGATTTTTAGTAAATTCGCTGTAAACAGGGTCATCTACCTCATAACAGCATTTATTTATGCAGGGGCCAATGGCGGCAATAATGTTTTCGGGCTTTGAGGAAAATTCCTTTTTCATTATTTCAACGGCGCATTTGCCGATTTCCTGAACGGTTCCGCGCCAGCCCGAATGAACATTGGCAATAACTTTATTTTCGGGGTCTAAAAACAGCAGGGGAGTGCAGTCGGCAAATTGGGTAACTAAAGTAACCCCCGGAATATTTGTTACAAGACCGTCAACATTATCGTAATCACGCTCTTTAATTAGACCCTTACCGATATCGTTTTCTGTTACAATTCTAATATTATTTGTGTGGGTTTGGTGGCTTAAAACGGTTTTAGTGTAATCAAAACCGATAGCGTTTCCTAAAATTTCATAATTCTTTTTTATGCTCTCAAGGTCATCGCCGTTTGTTGTGCTGACGTTCATTGAGGCAAATTGGCCCTTGCTGACACCGCCCATTCGTGTTGTGAAAGCTACTTTTACAAGACCGGTTTTTTCAAATTTAGGAAAGCCTAAATAACATAAATCATCTTTAAAATGAACTGAAAGATTGTTGCTTTTAATCAACTATTCCACCTCCGGTGTCACATAAACGGTTTTATTCGTGGTGTAAATTACCATACCCGGCTTTGCTCCGGCGGGTTTTTTAACAAATTTAACGGGTGTATAATCAACGGGAACCGAGGCGCTATCCTTGGCTTTTGAATTTTTTGCCGCAAGCTTTGCCGCAAAAATAACGGTTTCCTCGCTTAATTCCTGACCTGCGCAAAAGACAATAACATGGGAGCCGGGAATATTTTTAGTGTGGAACCACATATCATTTTTTTGCGCTATTTTTGTTGTAAGCAGGTCATTTTGGCGGTTGTTTTTGCCCACAAGAATTTTAAAGCCCTCTTTGCTCTCAAACTCGGTAAATTTATTTTGTTCCGTCGCTTTTCTGCTTATCTTTTGGCGGCGCAAATAACCCGAAAGCATAAGCTCTTCCTTAATTTCGTTAATATCAGAAACATTTTCTGCTCGGCTCAAAGCATCGGCTACCGATTCAATATAGGCCAGCTCCTTGCCATCTTCCTCAATAAGCTTTGTGAGAAGCTGTCTGGCTGTGTTTGCGCGCTTATAATCCTTAAAATATTTTGCCGCGTTTTGAGCAGGGGAAAGGGCAGGGTTTAAAGGGATTTCTATAAATTCCAAATTATCATCATAATAATTCTGAACATAAGCCTTTTCTTCGCCCGCCTTAATCAAATGCAAATTCGCCTTGATAAGCTCGCCGAAAATCCTGAGTTGTTCGCGGTTTTCGGTTTTTTTAAGGTCAGAGCTTCTTATCTGAATTTTTTTAATAATTCGGTTTTCGGTGTTTTTAAGTAAGCGACTGATTTCCTGCGAATAGTTTTTGATTCGGTCGTTTTTATCAAGTGCACCGTAAAAACCGTCAAGCAGGGAGGAAAAACTATCGGCTACCTTTAATTTATATTCGCTGCCATACTGCGTTATGGGCATATAAGAAAAATCAAAGGGAACATTATCCTTTAAAATTATGGTAGGCTTTCCGCCACTTTTAAGCGTTTTTTGAAGCTCGGCTACACAAAGCATAAAGCGCTCTTTCTGCTCAGTTGTCAGCTCATTAGTTGTGCAGTCCTGAACCTGTGCGGAAAACGAAATTTCGCGGGCAATAAGGGGCGAAATTCCATCAATACAGTTTATAAAAGCCTTTTGGCAGGTGGTGTTTGTTTGGGCAAAAACACTATCTGCAATAAACCGGGCATCGTTTTCTAAAAGTGAAAGCTTTTGCTGTTTTTCGGGGGCAATATATGAGGCACCCGGGTGAATAATTCGCTTTGCTGTTTCAATATCGCTTCGGCGCATAGCATCAACAATTTTGCCGTTTTGATCAACCAGAATTAGGTTTGCCTGATTTGAAATTAACTCGCAAACCAGGGAAAAACTTACGGTATCGCCCATTTCATTTAAAGCACTTAAATGAATGGTTATAATTCTTTCAAAGCCCTCTTGTGTTATTTCTACAATTTTTGCCCCTGTTAAATGTTTTCTAAGCAGCATACAAAACATTGGTGGCTGTGAAGGATTTTCGGGTCGTTCACTGCTTAAACCAATTCTTGCTCGGCCCGATTTTATCGAAACAAAAAGACGGTCGCTAAAGCCTGCTTTGCGCAACAAAAACACCAACTCATCGCGTGAGGGTTGGTGTATT
Source organism: Oscillospiraceae bacterium (assembly GCA_015065935.1). Classification (GTDB taxonomy): domain Bacteria; phylum Bacillota; class Clostridia; order Oscillospirales; family Acutalibacteraceae; genus SIG587. The sequence continues at coordinate 17,837 of SVPI01000019.1, read as the reverse complement.
TTGTCAATCTTGCAGTTAACAATTTCGCCGAGCTCCTTTGTCAGCAAATAAAGAAAAGCGCCGTCAACGGCCATTTAATTCACCTCAATATAATGGGTAAGCTCATCTAAAAGTTTTGAATTTTTAAGATAGGTTTCTTTCATTTGGTCGTTTCCTTCAAGGTCATTTACACAATTTTGAAGAATACGCTGTTGCTTTTTAAGATAAAGCAAATCTGTCGGCTTTTTGGGGTTTAATTTACCGTGTATATAAAACGCATCGGGTTTATTAAGTTCTTTGCCGCAAAATCTTGCTGAAATTACCGTGTAAAGCTTTGAATTGTCCTCTACAGCAATTTCCTTTTCAATTTCAAAACCGTTTTCAGATAAAAATTTGCGCAAATAATCGGCAGCGGTCATAGGCTGTAAAATTAGGGAATAGGCATCGTTTTTTATGTAATCACAGCGTTTTAAAATTCCCGAAATAACCTCGCCACCCATTCCGGCAATAACCAAGGTGTCAAATTCGTTTTGTAAAACACCGCAAAGCCCATCACAAAGGCGAAGCTCAACCGAGGAAATGTTTGCGCGTTCAAGATTTTTTCTAGCGTTTTCGAGTGGCTTTTCGCTAATGTCGCAGGCAATAACATTTTTTGCCTTTCCCGATTTAATAAGGGCAATAGGTAAAAAAGCATGATCGGTGCCGATGTCAACAACATGGGCACCGTCATTAATCAAATCAAAAACAGTTTTTAAACGATTATTTAAACGATTCATTATTTATCGGCAAAATGAGCATTTAATTTTGCAAGCAGGGCATCACAGTCGGTTCCATGAACCTGGCAGGCCTGCTCAATTGTTTCACCTCTAGAGGCGGGGCAGCCGAGGCAGTGCATACCAATTGCGAAAAAGTATTCTGCGGCGGAGGTGTCCATATCAAGAACATCGCCAATACACATATCTTTTGTAATTTCCATTTTATTTACATCCTTTCTTTATTTAACAATATCAGCATCGGTGGCTAGGTCCACACGATTATGGTTTAAAAATTTGCGGTTATCCATTGCCCACATTTTTTGTGAGAACTCGCCTTCGGCGGTGTTTAAAAGCGCTTCCTTGATTTCATAGATTCTTGAATCCATAAGGTCAAGCTCGCTCAGTAGTTCTGCCTCTAAAAACAGGGGGCGAACTGCGGCGCCGAATTCTGGCTCACCGTGGTGGGATAAAAGCATATGTTCAACAAGATTTGAGGTTTCCTCGCTAATGCCGAGTTTCTTTGCGGCTTCTCGCACCATAATTGCACCTTCGGCTAAATGACCGATAAGGTTGCCCTTAATAGAGTAGCCCGTTGCAACACCTGTTTCACAAACAACAAATTCTTTTAGCTTTGCAATGTCGTGAAGAATGGCCCCGCTTAAAAGCAGGTCCTTATCAACAAAGGGGTAAACGGTGCAAACCGCCTCAGCCAAACGCACAATGGATAGAATGTGCATTAAAAGTCCGCCGCGAACAGCGTGATGCAGTTTAAATGCCGCGGGCCAATAAAGCATTGCCTCACGGTTTTCCTCAAGAAGGGAGGTTACAAGAAGATTAAGTTCTTTATCCTTAAATCCTTTTGCAAGGCATAGGAGTTGGTCAAACATCGCTTCGGCGCTGTAATTTGCGCTTTTGACAAAATCGGCAGGATTAACATTATCGTTTTCGTTTGTCTTTCTCATTCTTTCAATTCTGAACTGGTCCTGACCGTTGTACTGAGAAATGGTTCCTCTAACCTTAACGATTGTGTTGGCTTCATAGGTTCCCATTGCCTCGTTATAATTCCAAAGCTTTGCGTTGATTTCACCGTCACTATCGGCAAGGGTAATATCAAGATAGGTATCTCCCTTTGAGGAGGTCTTTTTATCGACACTTTTTAAAAGACAAAAGCCCTCAACGGTGCCGCGGTTATCAATGGTGGTAAATTTCATAAAAACACCTCACTATATTTTAAGTGTGGCCGAGAATAATGCGACCACACTTAAAGGGTTTAAGCAGAAAGATAAAATTTAACAAGAGATTGCAAAATGGTATCTCTGTCAATTTTGCGGATAAGGTTTCTGGCGTTATTATGGGTTGTGATATAGGTGGGGTCTTCGGACAAAATGTAGCCTACCATCTGATTTATAGGATTATATCCTTTTTCTTTCAGCGCATCATAAACAGTGGTCAAAATCTTTCTGATTTCAAGCTCCTGCTCATTTCCGATTGAAAAAGTCATAGTCTTATCATTCATAACAAACACCTCTTTATTACATAATATATTATTTTACCGTAAACTACAAGAAAAATTTATAAAAGTTATAAAATTTATTTACGTAGCTCTGCTCCAAGGGCTTCAAGCTTTGAAATAATTTTATTTGAAACCGTTTCAATTTCGCTGTCGGTTAGGGTTGCCTCACTTGAACGAAGTGTTACGCTTATTGCAACACTCTTTTTGCCTTCGGGGATTTGAGCGCCTTCGTAAACATCAAATAGCTTAACCTCTTCGCAAAGCTTGCCTGCGGCCTTTTCGGCAGTGTCACAAAGGGTTCCAACTAGAATTTCCTTGTCGCAAAGCATTGCAAAGTCTCTGGTAACTGCAGGGAATTTAGGTAATGCTTTGTAGATTTTTTGAGAAATCTCTGCACTGTAAAGCAGGTCAAGGCGGATTTCGGCAACATAAACCTTGTCGTTAATAGCATAGTTTGCGGCAACATCGGGATGAACCTCGCCGAAAACAGCAACTGCTTCGCCATTCGCCATAGCTGCAGCCTGTCGGCCGGGGTGGAGATAGGGCTCGGAGCTTCTCTCGAAGGCGGGTTTCATATCAAAGGAGGAAACAAGCTCCTCAATTATACCCTTAAGGGTAAAGAAATCCTCATCACTACCATAAATACCTATAGACATTGTAGGAATTTCCAAGGGTTGTTCGGTTAAAGGCAGGCTCTTTGGAACAAAGCGTTTGCTGATTTCAAAGAATCTTGCTCCTGCATTTTTGCGGTTAATATTGGTAGAAAGTACAGTGAGCATTGAGGTAATAAGCTGTGTGCGCATTACCGAATATTCATCACCAAGGGGGTTAATTAGGCGAATAGCGTTGCGGCGCTCATCATTTTCGGCAAGGTTGAGTGTGTCAATAGCCTTACTGGAAATGAAGGAATAGGTGGTTATTTCATAAGCGCCAAGGGCATTCATAAGCTTCTTAATTGCGTTTGCCTTAATGCGCTCGGGAAGAAGCTTGCCGCGAACAACGCTTCCCTTCATTGCAGTGCCTACAATATGGTCATAGCCATAAATTCGCATAACCTCTTCGGCTAAATCTGCCATACCCTCAATATCATCACGGTGGGAGGGTATTTTGCAGGTTAAGGTGTCGCCATTAAGAACTGTTTCAATGGTAAGGCTGTTTAAAATGGTAACCATTGTTTCAAAAGGAATCTGGACGCCTAAAAGTGCATTTATGCGGTTTGCATCAACGGTTAAAACGCGCTCATCGGGAAGCCCGGCGTTTTTATCAATGGTGCCGTCAATAATATCACCTGCATCAAGGTCGTAAATCAGCTGCAAAGCACGGTTCATTGCATATTCGGTGTTCATAATATCGGTGCCGCGTTCAAAACGGCCGCTTGATTCGGTGCGCACACCCAGTGTTCTGCCGGTTCTGCGAACATTGTCGCGCTTAAATTTGGCAGATTCAAGGAACAAATCGGCAGTGTCGGGCTTAATCTCACTATTAAGACCACCCATAATACCTGCAAGGCAGGAGGGGTTTTCAGCATCGGCAATAACCAGCATTTCGCTTGATAGAGTGTGCTCTTTTTCATCAAGTGTTGTGATTTTTTCGCCATCGGTTGCATTTCTTACAATAATCTTGCCGCCTTTAATGTCACGATAATCAAAGGCGTGCATAGGCTGACCTGTTTCAAGCATAACAAAGTTGGTAATATCAACAATGTTGTTAATGGGGCGCATTCCCGATGCCTTAATGCAGCGCTTGAGCCAATCGGGAGATTCCTTAATCTTTAAATTCTTAACAAATCTACCGATATAGCGGGGGCAAAGGTCGTAGTTCTTAACGTCAACACTGATGTAATCGTTAATGTCGCCGCCGCAGGTTTCAAATTTCGGAACAGGTGCCTTAAACTGTGTGCCAAGTACAACGCCAACCTCTCTTGCAACACCTAAAACGCAGTTGCAGTCGGGGCGGTTTGCAGTGATTTTAAAGTCAATAATATAATCGTTAAGGTGCAGAATTTCGCGCATATCGGTGCCTGCGGGATGCTCATCCTTTAAAATGAGAATTCCGTTTACACCAGCACCTTCATAATCGGCATCTGTTAGGCAAAGCTCCTCGCCTGAGCACAGCATTCCGTTTGATTCTACTCCGCGAAGTTTGCCCTTTTTAATATGCATACCGTTAGGCAAATGAGAATCGTGAAGCGCGGCGGGAACCAAAGCGCCCTCAAAAACATTATCAGCACCTGTTACAATCTGAACAGGCTCTGCGGCGCCAACATCCATTTGGCAAATCTGCAAATGGTCGGAATTTTCGTGGGGGGTAATTTTAAGAATTTTTGCGGCAACAACATTCTGCATTGTGTCGGCAAGGTTGATAATTTCCTCAACCTCAAAGCCTGCCATAACCATTTTGTCGCAAAGGGTGTTAACATCAACGGGAATGTCAACATAATATTTTAATTGTTCCAGTGAAATTTTCATAATGTTTAGTTCTCCTTCGTGTTAACTAAAACTGCTTTAAGAAGCGCTTGTCATTTTCAAATAATAAGCGGATATCGCTGATTTTATAGCGGGTGGTGGTTAAACGGTCAAGACCGATACCAAAGGCAAAGCCTGAATATTTTTCGGGGTCAATTCCACAGCCTGCAAGAACCTTCGGATGAACCATTCCTGCGCCGAGAATTTCAATCCAGCCGCTTCCCTTGCAAACGCGGCAGCCCTTTCCGCCGCACTCAGAGCAGCTAACGTCAACCTCAACGCTGGGCTCGGTAAAGGGGAAGAAGGAGGGGCGGAATTTAACCTTGGTTTCGGGGCCGTAAATTTCGTGAGCAAACTGCTCTAAAACGCCCTTTAAATCGCACATTGTAATTCCTTCATCAACAACAAGACCCTCAACCTGGTGGAAAACAGGGGAGTGGGTTGCGTCAACCTCGTCGGCGCGGAAAACGCGGCCGGGGCAAATCATTCTGATAGGGGGCTTACGCTGCTCCATAGTTCTAATCTGTGTTGCAGAGGTCTGTGTGCGGAGCAAAAGATTTTCAGCCAAATAGAAGGTATCCTGCATATCGCGTGCGGGATGGTCGGCAGGAACGTTTAAAAGCTCAAAATTATAGCGGTCGGTCTCAACCTCGGGACCGTCAACAACATCAAAGCCCATGCTCTGGAAAATATCAATCATATCATCAAGAACTGTGTTAATGGGATGAAGCTTGCCGATTTCTTTTTTAACACCAGGTAGGGTAATATCAAGGGTTTCTTCCTTCATTTTCTTAATCTTTTCTGCATTTTTAATGTCGGCAGATTTCTCGGTAATAAGAGCATCAATGGCGCTTCTTACCTCATTTGCAAGCTGACCCATTATGGGGCGCTCTTCCGGTGTTAGGGAACCCATCATTTTCAAAATTGCGGTGAGTTCGCCTTTCTTACCTAAATATTTAACACGGAACTCTTCCATTGCCGCAGGGGTATTTATAGTCTTGATTTCCTCCATAGCGGCGTTTTTAATTGCTTCAAGTTTAGTTTTCATAAAAACCTCCAAAAATAAATAAACTCCGTCCCTTAAAACAAAAGGGACGAAGTAGAACTAACTCCGCGGTACCACCCAATTTTTTGCGGTTAAAACATAAGCAAACACTCTGTTGACCTTTAACGGGGCCAAGGCGGCAACGCTTACTTAAAAACTGTTCGGCATTGCGGCTCAAAAGGGAACTTCGGTTTTTTCTTCCATAACCACACTCACAGCCAAGGCGCGGTCTCTCTGAAAGGGGTGTAAAAACTTACTTTTCTTTCTCACAGCCATTATACTCATTTATTCTATCACTTTATCTTCAAAAATGCAAGGAAATTTGCAAAAATTACTTTTAAAAAACTATTAAAGGGTGTATAATTGAAAAAAACACCATAAAAGGCGGGTTAAAAATGAAGGTTTGTATTGTTCAGCCACCCTATTCGGTTGACTATTCGCAGTCAGAAGAATATTTCAAATGGGAAATTGAAGCCTTTGATAAGTGCGATGAATCTATGGATTTAATCGTTTTCCCCGAAAGCTCCGCAACTCCTTGTATGGCACACTCAAAAAAAGAGTTGGAATTAAGTTATGAAAGATTTTTTGGTCCGCTAATTAAGAAGGCGCGCGAGACGGCAAAGCGCTGTAATGCCGTTGTTTTCTTCAATTCGCACGATAAGAGGGATAAAGGTTTTTATAACACTACTTTTGCCATTAACCGAGACGGAGAGCTTGTTGGAAAATATGATAAGCAGCATCTAACACCCGGAGAGGTGGAGAAATTCGGAATTGTGAGCGACTATACATACGAGCATTCCACACCCACGCTCATTGAGATAGATGGAATAAGATACTGCTTTTTAACCTGTTACGATTTTTATTTTTATGAGGCTTTTCCCACCATCGCAAGAATGAAGCCGGATATTATTATCGGCTGTTCTCATCAGCGAAGCGATATGCAAAGCGCGCTTAATACGATGAACAGCTTTTGTGCATATAACTGTAACGCCTATGTTGTAAGGGCATCGGTTAGTATGGCGGAGGAAAGCGATATTGGCGGCGGAAGCTGTGTTGTGGCGCCCGATGGTAAAATACTTTTGGATATGAAAAGCCGCGTTGGTATTGAAACTGTTGATATTGACCCAAATAAAAAATATTACAAACCTGCAGGCTTTGGCAACCCGCCTGCCGCCCATTATGAGTATATTGAGGCGGGTCGCAGACCATGGAAATACCGCCCCGCAGGGCCCTCGATTGCGCAGTTTGATAGTATTATGAAATACCCAAGAATTTGTGCTCATAGAGGTTTTAGCACCATCGCTCCCGAAAACAGTATGCCTGCCTTTGGCGCGGCTGTTGCCCTCGGCGCGCAGGAGATTGAATTCGACCTTTGGCCCACCAAGGATGGCGAGATTGTTTCCTGCCACGATTGCACTCTGGAAAGGGTTAGCACAGGTGAGGGCAAAATTTTTGAGCATACTTTAGAGGAACTCAAAAAACTTGATTTTGGAATAAAATTCGGCGAAAAGTTTAAGGGACTTAAAATTGTTCTTTTTGAAGATATTCTTAAAAAATTTGCCGGTCAGGTTATAATGAATGTTCACATTAAGCCCCTATCCTTTGAGGAAGAATATCCGAAAGAGGCAATGGAAAAGATTGTTGCTTTGGTTCGAAAATATGACTGTCAGCGCCACGTTTATTTTATGCTGGAGCCCGATTTACACATTAAGCAGTTTAAAGAATATGCGCCCGATATTCCCATTTGTGTTGGACACGATTTTAATAGAAATTGGGGAATTGTTAACAGAGCAATTGATTTAGGTGCCCAAAAGGTGCAGTTTTTCAAGCCCTATTTTAACCAGGAAATGATAGATAAAGCCCATAAACACGGAATTATTTGCAATGTCTTTTGGTCTGATGATGTGAGTGAGGCTAAAGAGTTTCTTAAAATGGGTATGGACACTGTTCTTACAAACGATTATAATTTGGTTTCTAAAGCAATAGAAGAATAAAAAAGGTATCCGAGATTTTCTCGGATACCTTTTAATTTTAGCCTAAAAGTTTTACAAACTCTCTCATAAAGTAGGGGAGGTCTTCGGGTCTGCGGGAGGTTACGAGATTTCCGTCGACCACAACTTGTTCGTTAACGTAATTCGCACCTGCGTTAATCAGGTCATCGCGAATTCCGGGGTAACAAGTGGCTTTTTTGCCATTTAAAATTTTTGCGGAAATGAGAATTTGTTGTCCGTGGCAAATTGATGCAATTGGCTTGTTCTCATTAAAGAAAACATTAACAATCTCTAAAACCTTTGGGATTTGGCGCAACTTTTCAGGTGCCATACCACCGGGAAGCAGGAGCGCATCATAATCACTTGCGCAAATTTCATCAATCGTTAAATCAACGTCAACTTTTAAATAATGCTTAGCCGAAATGGGCTTTTTTTCTTTTGCGGCGATGGAAACGGTATAACCCTCTTCAAAAAGGCGAAAAAGGGGATACTGAATTTCGGAATCATCGCAGTTATCGCCTGAAATAAACAAAATCTTTTTCATTTTACTTCACCTATCTATTATTTTTCTTCAGGGGTTATCAAGCCTTTTTCTTGAGCAATTTTAGCAAAGCGATAAAGCTCGTGAGGCTTAACAAGGAATAATCTGCCTTCTTTACCACCTGTGCGGCGAACGTACTGCATTGCTTTATAAAGGCGCTCCATACCAACATTTGTGTTCCAAAGACCCTTTGAAGCCTCGGATTCGCCATAGCAGTTAGGGGTAAGGCCATAGAATGGGGTGTCAAACGCCATAATAACCCAGTCAACCATATTATCAACCTTTTGGCCTTTAAGACGCTTGTTCTGGTTTTCAATGGTACGCTCTTCCCATTCAAGAAGTCTTGTCATAACGTCGCCATAACCTGGGAACCACTGGTGTGTTTGCTGGCGAAGCACCGTCATACCGTTCTTTTGATACTGAATGGCGGCGGGTTGTGTGTAGTGTAAATATGTAATGTAGTATTCAAATCCTACCTTTGAAACGGCATCGTATTGGGGAACGCCGCTTTCTTCAACGTAATAGGGGGTTGAATCCTGGAAGGGGTAATAACCGCGTGGCAGGCGCCTTTCGCCGACGGCATCTTTAATTTCATCCATTGCCGTGTTAATAAGGCTTGTGAGCATTTCAGGAGCAATAAAGCCTTCGGCTTCGGTTGCAACGGCTGTGCCAACGCTGCAAACAAGGGGTTCAAGGTTGGGGCAGCAGCCGCCTTGTTCCAGGGGAATGTAAAGCTGCTCAAGAATTTCGGGGTTATATTTGTACCAGCTTGACGGGAAAGCAATACCTGCCTTCATTCCGTCAAGGCAACACATATTTATAAAGTTTGGAAGACCAGGGAGATGGCCTAAATCGGAAGCATAAAGCAGGAAGCAAACAGGAATGTCGCCCTTTTCAAGTCGCTCGGTTAAATACTCATCGGAATATTCATCATCCCAAGGTGTGCTAACGCTTTCATCCTCAAGCCAGTCTAGGGGAAGTTTTTTGCTGGTTTGAATGTTAAATCCAATTCTGGGGTTAACACCAACAAGATTTAAAATCATATTATATTTGCCCATTTCGGCAATAACATTATCCCAGTCTCTTACAACGCCATATTCCTTTGCATAAACAACCTGGTTGCCGATTAAAACTCGGTTTCCAATTTTTTCGGTATATTCTGAAAGAGTAGGCATAAATGCTTCCCATTCGCGCTCTTCATATAAAACAACAATATTGTTGAGCATAAAATGGGTTTGCCAACGGAAAAGACCCTCGGCATTAATGAATGCGAATTGCTTAACCGAGTCAATGTGGCGGTCGGCAATACGTTTTGTAATACTGCCGTAGCTGTCGTTTTCGCGAACAAAGTCAATAGCCTCGGCGCCATCAATATCGCAGTAAAGGCTCTTAACCTTTGTTACACCCTTTGCTTTAAGGTAATCCTTTTTAGCGTCCCAAATGTTCTCATCAATACCAATGCCTTCATTTGAAACAACATCGGGATAGCAGAAGGGAGTGAAATAGTCCTTACCATCTTTCTTTGCCGGCATAACGATAACGCTTTCGGGCAGAGCTTTGCCGAAGAACTTATAAACATCCTCGTAAAACTCAATAATTTCATCGTTGCTTCTGGCCGATAGAACCTTACCGCCAAAGGCTAAAACCTCGCGGCGGAACTGGAAGGAGCCGTAGGATGAAATACTGCAATAAAGAATTTCATCATAAAAGTTTGCAAGGTAATAAAAGGACTGAATGTGACCGTTTCCAAGGGCAGGGAAAACCTTGCCTTGCCAGGAGTTGGGGCGGGAGCAGATGTAGGATTCAAAATCCAAATCAAATTCATCGGCAATTTTTTTAAGTGTCGGAATGACAGTGGTGCAATTGGTACACTTGTCATCACTAAAGAAGAATAGCAACTTTTTGTTTTTCATAGTAAAAAATTCCTTTCACTAAAAGGTTTAAAACAGGGTCACAGCAGCGCCGATAAGGGCGGCATTTGCAGGATTTTTTGCAGGAACAACTGTAATATTTTCGCTTAAATTACCGAGTCCTGTCAAAATTCCGTCATAAAGCAAATCAAAATCCCTTGAAATCTGGCCGCCAATAACAAGGCAGTTTACCTTTTTGATTTCAGCAACCTCTAAAAGCGCTTCGCCAAGTACCTTTCCAAGGTAAAAATAGGCGTTTATTGCATCATTATCACCGCTTTTTGCCTTTTGGGCCAAGGTTTTGGCATCCATACCATAGGTTTTTTTAATAGCAACGCCCGAAACAATTTCCTCAATAAGTTTGCCTGTGTTTTTATAGGGTTGCCTTGCAAGAACATAGTAAGGACCCTTGCGCTCGTTTAGCAAAAGCTCATTTTCAATAATGCAGGCATAGCCTGTGCCGGTACCGAGGGTTACGCACATACAGTTTTTATAGCCCTTTGCGGCACCTATTTCATGTTCGCCCTTTAAAAAGGCGGCCGCATCCTGCATAAATTCTATAGGCAGGTCGCAGGGCAAATCTGCGCGGCGGCGAAATTCGCTTCTTAGGTCAATGTCGTAAATTTCATCATATTTACCTACCATATGGCTTACACCTGCCGCATAATCAAAGGGACCGGGTGTGCTTATAGCAATACCGCGAACAAAAAGGCCGTTATCCTTTGCGGCTTTAAGACCTTTGGCTATGGCCTCACTAAGTCGGTCAAGCAGAACCTCGCGGCTGTCATGCGAATCGGCAGGAACGCTGCCGTCGCATAAAACCGAAAGATTATCATCAACAAGACCATATTTTATGTATGTTCCGCCCATATCAAGGGCAACAATACATTGGCTTTTACAGCTCATAAGAGCGCCTCCTATTAAAGATTATCCTCTTCAAAGCCGGGTTTAAGCATTGTCTTATGAATGGTTACAGGGCAACCGGAAAGGTTACGAATGCGGTATCTGCCAACGGAAGCAGGAACAACGATAATATCAAGATAGTTCTGCTTGTAGCAAAGTTCAGGGTTGTCAATAGATTCAACAACAACAGAGTGACCGTTAACAAGAGAAAGAACATGGAACTTGCCATCAGTGTTATCCTCAATTTCCTTTTCAAACTCAAGGTGTCTTAAGCTGAAGTAAAGCAGGTCGTGCTCACCAATGATGGATTCCTTCCATCCTTCGCCCTCTCTAACAGTGCGGGGCTTTTGAACAACGTTTTCGTTAATCCACTTTGTGTTGCGCTCTTTTCTTAAAACGCGCTCGCCGTGGTAGGAATGGATGGGGCGCGGAACTCCATCAAGGTCAAGGCGCAGGTAGTCGTACATTTTGTAGGTGTAAGAGCCAACGGTAAGGCTACCAATTTCAAGAATAACTTGGTTTTGACCCGAAGCGTGAATTGTACCTGCGGGAATCATAACCTGAACGCCGGGCTTAGAGTCAACAGCGTTGATATATTTTTTGTAATCAATAACAGAATGGTCTTTTTCCGATTTCTTTGCAAGAGCAATAAACTCATCGGGGTCGATATCATCGTTAAAGCCGAGGTAGGTTTTAGCGCCGTGACCTGCATCAACGATGTAGTAGCTTTCATCCTGGCGACCGAACTCGTTGAAGTTTTCTCTGTTGTAATCAGCACCGGAATGCACCTGAATTGACATGTTGCCGCTGCTGTGGAAGGTATCATCATAGTTAAAGCGAATGGGGAAGAAGCCGTCAAACTTCTCAACGCATTTTTCTCCCATAATGTTTTCCTCAGCGCTCTGTAAGAAGGAGTAGAAGGGGAAGCTGATAATTTCATCGCCCATAACAACGCGAATGCTTACCTCCATAGGAATGAGGTCAAAAACCCAAGCGATGTTCTTCATGCAATCGGGAACATTCCTAAGGCGCTTAACATATTGACCGCCCCAAACGCCCTCAAGATAAACAGGGCAGCAACGGAAGGGCATTTTGGAAAGGGCGCCGAAAACTTCGCCAAGTGCTTTTTTAGGCAGCATCTTAAACTCGTGAGTGCTGTCGATGTAAAAATCAACAAGACCGTTCTTTAAAAGGGTGCGGCGATGTGCAAGGGAAATGTCGAAATCAACATAGTAGGCTCTTCTCATCATCTCTTTAAAGGGACGAGCAACCTTATCACCGAAGTTCTTCATTCTACCGCTCTTTGCGCGAAGAACAGCCTCTTTCGGAATAATGTCAAGATAAATTGTTAAGTCGGCAAGGTCGCGAAGCTCATCGGAGAAGGTGGAACCAAAGCCATAAAAAAGAACAGTTTTGCCTGCATTTTTAGCAGCTTTAAGGTCGGCAAGCAGTTTAGCATAAGCTTCATCGGAGAAGAAGTTGGCAAAACCGCCTTCAAGGCGCTTACCAAAAAGAAGAATGGGGTCTTTTTCGCGGTCTGTGGGAAGATTTTTGGAAAATTTCTCCTCCAAAATCTTGTCCGAAAGATAATAGTCGGCAATATCAATGGTCAGAACATCTGCGCCCTTAAGGGTTAACTTGCCGTTTAAGAGATTAACAATCTCGGTAAATTCGGCAGAGGGATAACCATCAAAGGTAAAAATACCGCCGTTAACACCAATCGCATTGGTAAGCTTTTCGGCAACATTGGCGATACCAACGGTAAGGGCATCAACAGTCTCGGCCTTTAAAGCAGGGCGGTTGATGGCGGTGGGCTCATCATAAGCGTTAGGGTTAAACATAAAACTCATAATTTTTCCTCCAAAAAATATTATGTGTTCATTATATAATACTCATAGTCCAAAAAAAAGACAAAAAAGCGCCTAAAAATAACAATATATTGACTTTTGAGTGTATGTGAGCACTTGTCATCCCCAAATTTGTTTACGATGCTTTGCAGGTGTCATACCAAACCTTTTTTTATATTGCGCTATAAAGAGGGAGCCGTTATTATATCCGCAGCTTTCCCAGATTTCGGAAATAGATAAAGAGGTGCTTAAAATCAACTCGCTTGCATTATCAAGTCTGACATTTATAAGGTAGTTAATTGGGGTTTCCTTGTATTTAGCCTTAAAGCTGCGAACGAAATAGCTTTTGTCAAGGCAGGCGATGTTTGAAAGGGTTTCGAGGGTGATTTTTTCGCCAAAATGAGAATGAATGTATTGCGCAGATTTATCAACAGGGCTGTCAAGGGAAGCGATTTTTTCAAATGCACTTCGTTTTAAATCAGCGTTAATTTGATAAATTAACTCCTCAACAAGCGTAAGGGATGCCTCACTGTTAAAATCAATTTGTTGGGAAATGAGCGAAAACATGTATTTATATTTTTCAAAGTTATGTGGCGAAAAGCAAGATGGAATTTCTTTAATCAGTTCGTTATCAAAAATTTTTTGAATTGGTCCGGGGGTGTTTCTGCTGTAATTTTTTATGGGCGTTTCGCCTGAAAAATCAAGGGTTAAAATATAAGCATTGTGGTCGCCTTCACCGTAAACCCGCTGTCCCGGTGTTCTAAAACAAATATCACCATCATTAACCGAAAATTTTTTATCATCAATGTATAGGTCTCGATGGCCTTTAACAAAAAAATCAAGTTCATAATCCTTAACAACGCGTTCAATGGACCTGGACGGAAGCGGCGCAATAATGCGGTTGCACTGTAAAACACGAAACATCAATATAATCAACTCCTTTACAATAAAATTGTATATTTTATTAAGGGAAAAGTCAATATATTATTATTTTAAATAAAAAGCGTGTGCCAATAGCACACGCTTTTTTCTAAATACAAATTTCAACTATGTGGGCAATGGCAGGAATCGCCTGACCCTGAAGGGAGGAGGTAGGGGAGAGCAGTGCCCCTGTTGCGCAAACCAGAATTCTTTTAAGTTCTCTGCTTTCAACCCTTTTTAAAATGTGTCCGCACAAAACCGAGGCACAGCAACCACAACCCGAGCCGCCTGCGTGAACATCCTGGCTGTTTCGGTCAAATATCATAAGTCCACAGTCGTTATGATAGGGGACAATGTCAATGCCATCTCTTAAAAGAAGCTGATGCAAAAGGCGACTGCCAACAAGCCCTAAATCCCCTGTAAAAATAGCATCATAATCGCTCGGCGAAGTCTCGGTATCCTTTAAAAAGTTCTTAATGGTATCGTAAGCGGCAGGTGCCATTGCCGCGCCCATATTGTTGGCGTCTTTAATATCAAGGTCGATAATTTTACCCACACAAACGCGATGAATTTTAGGCTTGTTTTGGGCGGTTCCTATTATTGCCGCACCCGAGCCCGTTACCGTCCACTGAGAGTTAGGCGTGCGCTGACCACCGTATTCAAGAGGGAAGCGGTATTGCCGTTCTGCCGAGCAAAAGTGAGAGGAGGTTACCGCCGCCGCTGTTTTAGCGAAGCCACTGCTTACACTCATAGACGCCATGATGAGAGAAAGAGCCATTGTTGAGCAGGCGCCGTAAAGACCAACAAAGGGGATATTGTTTTCTTTGAGTCCAAAGGAGCTACCGATGCACTGATTTAAAAGGTCGCCCGCAAAAATTAAATCAATGTTTTCGTTTTGAAGTCCCGCCTTATTAAGCGCTATTTCAAAGGCCCGCTTTTGCAAAAAGCTTTCGGCCTGTTCAAAGGTGTCTTGACCGAAAAGGCTGTCGGTTTTGAATTCATCAAAATCGTTTTTTAGGGGTCCTTCGCTTTCTTTTTTACCAACAATGCACCCCGAGCTTATAATTGCGGGTTTATTTTCAAATTCAACTGTAAATTCACCAATTCTTTTCATAAAACGCCACCTGAAAAAATTTTTTATTATTTTCCCCAAATGCTTTACGTTTATGTTTTAAAATTGATGTCACCATTGTACACAAATAAAAGAGAGGACAGGTCGCATAGCAAGCGACAAATTATTTTATATTTTCCCACTCGGTTTCTTTAAACCCAACAAGCACAAAATCATCGCCTATGAGCAAAGGTCTTTTAACAAGCATACCGTCAGTTGCGAGGAGTTTTAGCATCGCATCCTCGCTCATTTCAGTGAGTTTGTTTTTAAGGTCTAATGATTTATATAAAAGACCGCTTGTATTAAAGAATTTTTTAATCGGCAGACCACTTTTATTATACCACTCGGTCAATTCTTCAAGTGTGGGATTGTCGAGTTTGATATCCCTTAATTCATAATCTATTTTGTTGTCATCAAGCCATTTCTTTGCTCTTTGGCAAGTGGTGCATTTCGGGTAACAGATAAATTTTAACATAGAAATCTCCTTACAAGATAACTTCAATCAAAAAACTTACGGGGCGGAAACCGTCATTGCAGGAAATCATTGCAGATTTCGGGTTTTTCATCCATCCGTCATAAAAATTCCCGCCGCCGTGAGCCAGTGTCATTACAAACGGCGAAACGCTCTCCCACGCACTGTCGCAAAATCCCTCGGGCTTTTGCCAACCTTCGCAGATAAACACCTGACCTTCTTGTAAGTCGCAAGCATGTTCTATCGGGTTTTCATATTTTTCAATTAAATCATCATACCGTGCTTTTCGCATTACGGTTATCTTAATTTTCTGCATATTCTTTTCCTCTGTTTTTCAAAATAAACATTCCATAAATTACCGCAATAACCGAGATAACGGCGGATGTAATTATCTGCTGAGTGTTTGTAATATCTACAGCGAATGCGCTAAGTGAATTGATAACTATATGGGCAATAATCGGGGCCCACAAGCTTTTAGTTTTATGGAACAAAGCCACAAACATAAAGCCTATTGCAATAGCTGATACAACCTGACAGATATTAGGTAAAAGCTCTGCGCCGCTACCATTTATAAGATTTACAAAATGTCCTATACCAAAGGTAATGCTTGAAACGATAATTGCAGATTTTAAATTGTTTTCCGCCATTGCCTTAAATAAGAAACCGCGGAAAATAATCTCCTCCAAAAATCCCACAAGAATCATACTTAGAATATAAAAAACGGTTATGTACCACTTGTAATTGAGAGTAACTCCGAACCACAGATTGCAGGATGCAATGACGATAAGCGGAATATAGTAAAGTAGTCTTTGGGGGCTAATCTTTGCTCTGCAAAGACCGAACTCACAGAAAAGATCGTTCTTTTTCATCCAAAGAAGAGCAACCGCCGTCATAATACCAAGAAAAATGACAGTTATGCTTTTTTCCATATTCACAAGCCTTGACAACTCATCAGCACAGCTTGCACCGATTACATAACTAATAATCCAAGTAAGAGCAAACCTGATTTTGCTTTTCTCATATAGATTTTTCATTTAAACTTTCGTCCTTTATACATAAAACATTCTTCCCTATGAGAGGAAATAACACCGATTGCCTGCAGATAGGAATAAATTATGGTACTGCCCACAAATTTCATTCCGCGTTTTATAAGGTCAGCAGACAAAGCATCCGACAAAGGTGACGTGGTCTTGTCCACCTCTATAATCTGCTGTTCGCCTGTAAAACCTTTCAGATACCCACAAAAACTACCGTATTCTTTTTGAATTCCTAAAAATATTTTTGCGTTATTTACTGCTGACCGAATTTTAAGTTTGTTGCGAATTATATCTTTATTACTTTGAAGCTCAGCGATTTTATTATCGTCATAAATGGCAATCTTTTCAGCATCAAAGCCATCAAATGCTTTGCGAAAAGCCTCTCTTTTATTTAGCACACATTCCCAAGAAAGCCCTGCCTGAAAGGATTCGAGAATCAGCATTTCAAATAAATACTGCTCATCGAAATTCGGCACACCCCACTCTTCGTCGTGGTATTTTATGTATATGGGATTTTTAAGGTTGCACCATTTACAGCGGCTTCGTTCATTCATTTGTATGCTCCAAAACTATTTTTTGCACTTTTTATCGGTCAGTTCAAAACTGATATCAATCGAAAAAGACAAGGTTTCTTCACTGACCGTTCCGATTTTTATCAGTTTAATATTGTTTGCCTTTTCAAATTATTTTACAGTTTCATACGGCCAGTCAATGATACCGCCGAATTCTTTTACGTTGGTGTAGCCGAGTTTGACAAGCTCCTCGGATGCAATTTTACTTCTTCTACCACTACGGCAGTAAACTAATATCAGTTGCTCTTTGTCGGGCAGTTCTTTTTCAGCTCTGTTTGCTATTTCGTATTCGGGGATTAAAATTGCGTTTTCGATATGCCCCTCGGCGAATTCTTCTTCGGTTCTCGCATCGATAATTACATAATCCTTTTCAGTATCCATAATGTTTTTTGCTTGTTCGGCAGTAATCTGTTCGTAGGTCGAAACTTTTCCATTTTCGCCACCACAAGCAGTCATTCCAAACAATGAGAGTGATATTAAAAGCATTATAATCAATCCTTTAACTTTTTTCATAGTATTTGCACCTCGACCGTATTATATCATTTTTAAGCTAACTGTTACACAATAGTTTTAAAACTTCGAACTATTTTATTTATTTAAAGAATGCCATAATAAGTGTACCCGCGACCATTAAAAGTAAGCCAAGAAAGGCTTTTTTCGAAAGTTTTTCTCGGAACACCAGATAAGAAAAGGCAACGGTTATCACGATGCTGAGCTTATCAATGGGAACGACAACGCTGACCATTCCGTGCGCAATAGCGTGATAGTAGCATAG
>SVPI01000018.1 GCA_015065935.1 Oscillospiraceae bacterium | reverse complement strand
ACGCCACTTTCCCACCAAAGGAAAAGAAGTGGATGCCGAGCCAAGAGGAGTTCTATATCTATAGCCATTCTTCGGTAGTCCGATAAACGTAAAAAACGCCGCTGAGGAGTTTCGATTCCTCAGCGGTCATTTTTATCTTTTTTTATATATTACAAGTTCGGGATTTTCGCCGTTTTCTTCGTATGTGCAGACAAGGAGAAAGTCCATATTAGCGGCAATTCCAAAGCATCTGTCACCGCCGAATTCACATTCCAGTTGGCTGCCAAGGTAAGTGGCATTATCATCAAGGAATTTTACGGTCTGACCGTTCGGGAGTCGATATTCTAGGTTGATAAAACTCCCCGACAAGACATTAAGGTTTTCAACCTTGGGTAAACCCTCAATATGAAGCAAGGTGTTAAATTCGTGGATGAGTTGCCTCTTAAACTCCTCGAACTTTTCTTTTCCGCCAAGTTCCTTATATTTTTCAAAAAAGTCAAGTGTGTATTCACCGTCTGCATAGCACCATTTGCAATATTCTTCGTTTAATGCGCCGTCTTTTTCATGGCTGATATTACTGTCATCAATAGGCATTCCGCAACACTCGCATACAAGTTCTCTCGGCGAGCCGAGAAGTGTATTGATAGAAACATCAAAAAGGTTTGATAATATTTTAAGCGTTTCGGTATTTGGTATAGTTTCACCATTCTCCCAGCGAGAAACAGCCTGCCGGGTTACAAACACCTTTTCAGCAAGTTCGTCTTGCGATAATCCTTTTTTAGTCCTGAGTTCTAAAATAATATCTTTTGTTTCCATATGCAAAACCGCCTTTTATCATTGTAATAGTATTATATCAGCCTTGACAGTTAATCACAAGCAACACGCTGTTGCTGTTTTGGTCGATAAAGCATCACCACATAACTGTACCACCATTGAAAGCAATTCTTTTTCCAAAACACTTTACTTTTATGTTTTAAAAATGTATAATTCATTTAGAAATAAATTGGCGGTGATATTTATGGAAAAATCTTGGAAAAGCACAAAAAAGCGCGCGGTTACCTTTAGCTTTGATGATGGTGTAACACAGGACATTCAGCTTATCAGATTGCTTAATAAATACAACCTGAAATGCACCTTTAATCTTAATTCCGAGCTTCTTGGCAAAAATGGGATTTTAAACAGGGAAAGCGTACCGATTGCCCATTACAAAATTTGGCCTTCTGACGTTAAAAACGTTTATGCGGGACACGAGGTGGCGGTACACACTTTAACTCATCCGCGACTTCCTGAAATTGCTGATGACAGCGAAATTATCCGTCAGGTTGAGCAAGACCGACTGAATTTAAGCGAACTTGTTGGCTACAATGTGCAGGGAATGGCATATCCCTGCGGCGGCGTTAATAACGATGACCGCGTTGCCAAGATAATTAAAGAAAACACAGGTGTTAAATATTCCCGCACTATTACAAGCACTGAATCCTTTGATTTGCAGGAAAATCTTTATCGCTTTAATCCTACTATTCATATTGTTCAGTTCGACCGACTTTTTGAACTCGGCAAAAGGTTTTTAGAGTGTGAAAGCGATGAGCCTCAACTTTTTTACATTTGGGGTCATGCTTATGAAATGGATATTGAAACTGAAAATTGGGCAAGACTTGAAGAATTTTTCAAACTCATTTCAAACCGCAATGATATTTTTTACGGCACGAATAGGGAAGTGCTTTTATAAAGAAAAAACCCACATCCGTCAGATGTGGGTTTTTAATTTTATTCACCGAGTGTAATTTCAACTTTGTGAGTATCGCCAAGGGCGGTGGGTTTAAGAATGTTGCCTAAAACTTCTTTTCCATCAACAAGCATTTTTGAAACACCGCAACAAACCTTGTTTGGGTTTTTAACGGTAATTTCGTAAGTGCTTCCTCTGAATTTTCTCGTGATATGGAATTCGGTCATATTGTGGTCAATGCAGGGGTCAATAACAAGGCCGTCATAATCGGGGCGAATTCCCAAAATGAACTGTGAAATTGCCACAAAGTTCCAGGCGGCAGTTCCTGTTAAAAAGGAGTTTTTAGCTTCGCCCGGCTTTTTAGCATAGGCAGGCTTTCCGCCAACCATTTGGGCATAAACATAGGGCTCTAAACGGTGAATATCGCTAAATTCCTCAACATAACCGGGGGCTATGCGCTTATACATTTCAAAGGCGTTATCTCCGCGGCGGGCAATGGTTTCGGCGCACATAAGCCAGGGGTTATTGTGGCAGAAAACACCGCCGTTTTCTTTATAACCGGGAATAAAGGAGCCAATTTCGCCTATTTCGTGATTATATCTGCTGTAAGGCGGGTCAAGAACAACGAAGCCATAGGGGGTTGCAAGGTGCTTCCAGCAGCTGTCAAGGGCTTTTATGTTCATACCTTGCTCTTTGCCGATTTCAGCCATTGAGCACCAGCCCTGGGATTCAATGAAAATCTTTCCATTCTCGCAGTTTTTAGAGCCGATAGGTCGGCTGAAATGGTCATAAGCGCGTAAAAACCATTCGCCATCCCAGCCGTGCTTTATAACGGCCTGCTCCATAGCTGCAATATGCTCTTTCGCGGCATTGGCTTCCTCGGTTTTGCCAAGCAAGCAGCAAATCTTTTCAAAATCGCGGCCATAATAAACGAACTGTCCTGCAATCATAAGACTTTCGGCAGTCTTGCAGTCGGTTTTTTCGGTGCGCTGGAAGCTTTCCCCAACAGTTTTTGACATACAGTTAAGATTTAAGCAGTCGTTCCAGTCGGCCCTGCCAATAAGGGGAAGGCCGTGAGGGCCTTTGTTATTGACAACGTGATAGAAGGCGCGGCGCAAATGGTCAAATAAAGTGTCGGCAAGTTTATCGTTGTTATCATAAGGAACCATTTCATTCAGAATGTTAAGGTCGCCTGTCTCTTTTATGTATGCAGCAGTGGAAGCAACAAGCCACATGGGGTCATCACCAAAATTGCCGCCAAGCTCATCGTTGCCTTTTTTGGTCAGCGGCTGATACTGATGATATGCGCCGCCATCGGTAAGCTGTGTTGAAGCAAGGTCAATGATGCGCTGTCTGGCTCTTTCGGGGGCTAAATGAACAAAGCCGAGAAGGTCCTGATTGCTGTCTCTAAATCCCATTCCTCTGCCAATTCCGCTTTCAAAATAGGAGGCGCTTCTTGACATATTAAAAGTAATCATTGTTTGATACTGATTCCAGATATTAACCGTGCGGTCTAATTTTTTATCCTCACTTTTAATAGTGAAAATACTCAGCAATTCATCCCAGTAGGTTTTAAGCTCGTTAAGGGCCGCATCGGCCTTAGCGGCTGTATCAAACGCCTTAATCATAGCGTAGGCTTTTTCCTTGTTAATTACATTAAGACTTGTCCATTTTTTGTCATCATCATTTTCTACATAACCTAAAATGAAAACAAGCTCCTTTGTTTCGCCTGCGGCAAGTGTAATATTTATACAGTGTGAGCCAACAGGCGCCCAACCAACAGCAACGGAGTTTTTAGGGCCTGTTTCGCAAACGGTTTCAGGGTGGTCAAAGCCGTTGTAAATACCTAAAAAGTCCTCGCGGTCGGTGTCAAAGCCGCAAATGTCGGTGTTAACGCTGTAAAAGGCAAAATGATTTCTTCTTTCGCGATATTCGGTTTTATGGTAAATAACATTACCCTCAACCTCAACCTCGCCAACCGAGAGGTTGCGCTGGAAGTTTGTTTGGTCATCAAGACCATCCCAAAGGGCAAATTCCACAAAGGAATGAAGGGTTATTTCTTTGGTTTCGTTTGTGTTGTTGGAAAGAGCAACTTTTTGGATTTCGCCATCATAATTCAAGGGAACAAAGAAGGTGCAGTCGGCTGTAATGCCGTTTTTCTCGCCGTGAACAACGGTGTAGCCCATACCGTGGCGACACTCATATTTATCAAGGGGAGTGCGCATAGGCCTATATCCCGGACTCCAAACGGTATCGCCGTCTTTAATGTAAAAATATCTTCCGCCATCATCAAGGGGAACATTGTTGTAGCGAAAACGAGTTATTCTTCGAAGTTTTGCATCGCGGTAAAAGGAGTAACCGCCGCAGGTGTTTGAAATCATCGAGAAAAAGGCTTCGTTTCCGAGATAATTTATCCAGGGATACGGTGTGTTTGGTGTTTCAATGACATATTCCTTTTTTAAATCATCAAAATGTCCGAACTTCATAAATAATCACCCTTCAGCTTTTATTTTTTAAAAATCACAAGCTTACTTGCAATATAGTTCAAAATTATAACAATTACATTTGTTATCAGTTTCATAACAGTTCCGTTGAATTTTAATATATCAACTAATAAGAACATTAAAGCAACCTCTAAAACACCGGTTGCTATACGGCAAATAAAAAAGTCAAAGGCTTCCTTTGCGGCAATTTTTGCCTGCCAGCTTTTGCTTTCAAAAACAAATAGTTTATTGGTAACAAAAGCAAAGGCAACACTTAAAACCCAAGCCACGGCAACGGAAAGTGTGTTAGGAATCTTTAATACATCATAAAGCAGATGATAGGCAATAACATTTAAAGCCGTTGTCAGTGCACCAAAAAAAGCGTACGTTATAATGTTTTTGTATTTAATTAAACAATCTTTAATTGACATTTAAAACCTCTCAAAAAAATCTTTTAATATACTACAAGTTTATATATAAAGCAGAGAAAAGTCAACGTAAAAAAGTAAGCAGGATTTTGCTAAAAAAATTAAAATATGTTAAAATTGATGTCTTGTTTGATAGCCATATTAAAATTTTATTGCATTATTGACCTGAAATTCTATGCTTTAATTGACCGTTTTTATAAAAATTTTGACTTTTGCAGGATGATTATTTTAAAATGCAAATACAGGTGTGCATTTGCAAATTATAAAAACTCTTAATGCAAATAAAAAATAAATTATTGGTTGTGTTTTTATGGTTGAAAAGGGGAGAGGAGTGTGTTAAAATCAAGGTAAAATGGAGGGGTAAAAATGGAAGTAACGAAAATAGGCAGCCTTGATTGTGTTATTAGGTATCCTAAAGGATTTAACGAGAAGGAAAGATACCCCCTAATTATTTCACTTCACGGTGCGGGAAACAGGGACCACGGTGCAGACAACCTTAAAAATGACGGCTATTTTGTGCACACCTCTAAATTTGAAAATTTTCCGTTTGTTTCTATAATGCCTTATTGCAGTGAAAACACCTGGTTTGATATGTTTGAGCAGCTAAAGGCAACTGTTCGGGAAATTATTAAAATGCCCTTTGTTGATGATAAAAAAGTATATCTTTTAGGCATTTCAATGGGTGGTTACGCCGCCTGGCAGCTTGGAATGAGTATGCCCGAGGTTTTTGCCGCAATGGTGCCCATTTGCGGCGGCGGAATGTATTGGAACGCAGGCCGCCTTGCAAATGTTCCTGTCTGGGCTTTCCACGGAGCAAAGGACCCAACGGTGTTTGCTGAAGAATCAAAGAAAATGGTTGATGCCGTTAATAATTGCGGAGGTAATGCAAGGCTTACAATTTATCCCGAAAACGGTCACGATGCTTGGACAGACACCCTTACAAACCCCGAAGTTTTCAAATGGTTTTTAGAGCAGGAAAATAAAAATGAAATAGAATTTGTTGATAAATATACCGACCCTAAAATTTACGGATAAGGTGATAAAATGGATTTAAGTAGTATTCTTTTTCGCCGCAAGTGTTCCTTTACACTTTATAAAAACAAAAAGCTTCCGCTCGGCGAAATGTCATTTTTTAAGGATTTTGTGAATGATAAAAGGGGAGACCTGTATCCTGTTCTTCAAAGGATGGAGGGAACGCAGGAAAAGATTTTAAATAACCGATACTTTGTCTCAGGTAATTTGGTAAGGCTTTTCTGTCAGTTTTTTCCCTTTGCAACCTATGAGATTAGTTTAGAGGATTTTGATGACCGATGCGGCTTTGAATTTGGCATTAAAAGCGCTATTTGCTCGGTTATGCTGGGTAAAAAGCATCTTCATTTTTATGATAGCAATGGGGAAACAAGCGTTCCTCTTAAAGAAGACATAAAGAGAATGGTAGTTACCTGCAGGCCCGGTGCGTTCGATGTTTATTTTGTTAAGAATGAACAGCCGATTTTCTTTCATACCTTTAAAAGCGAGAAATTTGAAAATTCAAATTCTTATAGCGAGTTTAGCACAGGCTTTGCCGCGGTAAAGGTTTTGGGCAAGGCAGAAATTAAAAGCGTTTTAAGTTATATTGATTGCGGAATTTCTCAGGCCGATATGCGCCCTATCAGATATGAAAATGGCGAGGTTATAATAGAAAACGGCAAAATTTATTTTACCGCTTCCGTTCGCCAGGAGGAGCAGATGTTCCAGGGCATTTTTTCCCTTGTGCCCTCAACTATGGAAATCGAACTTACAGGTGCTGTTTTCTTCGATTCGGGGGATGGCAAATGGTGTGGCGATGTTGCATCAACGCTTGTTTACAGCCGCAAAGAAAACAAATGGCTAATCTTTCTATGTTCTTTTAATCACGGTCATATTTTGGCTCATTCTGAATTTGATGGCGATGTGCGCTTTGGCGTTAATGTTGTGGACATAAAGCTTATGAATAAAGCAAATGATGATGCGCCTTTTAATACCACCGATTCATTTGAGGGGGATGAAGACCCCAACTTTATTTACGATGAGGAAAACGACCGCTGGCTTTTAGCCGTTTGTCGACTTGATAAAAAGCAAATGGCCTATAAATATACCTTTTTTGAATCAAAAGA
This sequence comes from Oscillospiraceae bacterium, assembly GCA_015065935.1. GTDB lineage: Bacteria > Bacillota > Clostridia > Oscillospirales > Acutalibacteraceae > SIG587. The sequence continues at coordinate 31,487 of SVPI01000018.1, read as the reverse complement.
GCCCTTTAAAAATTATAGGTATTTAGGCTGTGGATTTGATGGCCACGAAACAGGCGGCTCATTTGTAAAAATAAATAATGAAATGCATTTTATCTGCGGCAACGCATTTGATAAAAGAGCAGACTACCGCATTTATTCTAAAGATGGTGTGCAAAATCTGAAATTCGATTTTGATGATGGCGGCTTCCGAGGCTGGGGAACCTTGATTCCCGTTAAAATGGGCAGCCGAACAAGACATTTCTTTTTAACCTTTGACCGCCATAACGGCAGCGCATATAATTGGAGCTACGGCAATCTTTATCTTTTTGAAGCCGATATTTAAGGAGAAAAATTATGAAAATTATTAAGGAAAGGACAGCGGCAAAGGTTTTTCCCTTTATCGCCTATAAATCCGAAAAATCCGAGAAGCCTGCCCTTATAATCCACCTTCACGGCGCAGGGGAGAGAGGTAGCGGCGGGGATGACCTTGAAAAAGTTTTACTTCACGGCTTTCCAAACATTGTTAATGACCAAAATCTTAAAAATGCGGTTTTAGTAATGCCTCAATGCCCCGAGGACACCTTTTGGGTTGCCAAAATTGAAAGCTTAAGAACCTTTATTGATGAAATGATAATGGAATTTGATGCTGATGAAAACCGTATTTATATTTGCGGTCTTTCAATGGGCGGCTTTGGCACCTGGAGCGTAGCAATGGCATATCCTAATTTATTTGCCGCCATTGCCCCTTGCTGCGGCGGCGGAATGCCCTGGTATGCAAAGAGCTTAAAGATGCCCATAAGGGCATTTCACGGTCTTGATGACACCGTTGTTTTGCCAAACCAAAGCATTGATATGGCAAACGCCTTAAAGGATTGGCACCCCGATTTTGAACTTACGCTTTACGAGGGCGTCGGTCACGACTCCTGGGATAAGGCATTCAGCGAGGAACTCCTTTCCTGGCTTCTTTTAAAAAGTAAATAGTTTTTTAAAGCCCTTGTAGCGAGGGCTTTATTTTTTTATATTTCAACCGTTCTGCCATCAAAAGCAACCTCAAAATTAAGGTCGCAAACTCTGTTTTCCAGAATATGTTGCAGAGGATTTGCGTTGTGCGAAAAGTGGTTTATAAATTTAATTGTATTCTCATTAACGGCGCCGAATTCCTCCATACGTTTAGTGGCGAGAAGGATATGTTCAATATCCATATGTGTGCCGTCACGTCCTGCGGGGATATCAACATTGGTGCAGTCCATTGAAATTAAATCAAACTTAAAGCCTTTTTCTTTAATGAACTCAAAAACCTCATCGTAAAAATAGCCTGTGTCGTGGGCATAAAGAATTGTTTTATCGCTCTTAATAATGTAAAAGAGCGCATTGTCGCCATCATAATGCTTTGCGGGCAGAGGGGTTACCTCGTAACCGCCGAATTTAACCGTTTCAAAGGCCTTTAAAAGGTTTAGGCGAATATTGGGGGCATCAATATCTTTAAGCTTTTTAAAGGCACCTTCGCCGCAAAAAACCTCTAAATTCTCGGCGCGCAAATTGTGGGCAAAGGCGCCGCAGCGCATATTAAGCTCATCGCAATAGCAGTGGTCGGAGTGGGAATGGGTTATTAGCAAAAATTTAATTTTATCACCCTCAATATCGTTTGCGAGGAAATGATGGTATGTATCAGCGGGAAGGTCAATAAGAAGGTCATCATTTATAATGGCCTGGCTTCTTGTGCGAATGTTTTTGCCCTTTAATCGGCGAGCCTCTTTGCAAAAATTACAGTTGCAAAAAACAGCGGGGAAGCCCTCGGCTGCGGCGGTGCCCAAAAATGTTAATTTCATAAAAACACTCCTTATTTAGAAAAATCCGCGAGATTGCCTGTTTCGTTTAAAACAGTCATAATCATATACAGGCGGGGAATGTGGAAAGGACCTTTAAAAATATTTCCCTTTAATGTGTTTGACACAGTGTTATCGTTGTGTAGATAACCGTACCATTCGCCATCGGTCTTGTCAATAAAATATTTCTGACAATAATTTTCAAACTTTTTGCAAAGTCTTTCGTATTTTTTATCCTTAAAAACAAGTGCCGCTGTTTTAAGGGCGATAATTGTTTCGCATTGGGGCCACCAAAGCTTCATATCCCATTCAAGCTGGACAGGGGGCATACCTAAAAAATCGGTAAAGGCAATAAGACCTCCGTGTTTTTTATCAAGGCCCAGCGGCAGGGTTAAATCAATAATTTTTTTGCCTGCAAGCAGGGCTTCTTCGTTATTTGTTAAAAGGCCCTCCAGCATTAAAAACCAGGCGGCCTCCATGCTGTGTCCGGGGTTAACTATCCTGCCTGTTGGGCTGTTAACAAAAGACTTTTCGGTTGAAACATTTTCAAGGAGTGCCAAGTCGGTTAAAAAGCCACCGTGCAAAATTTCATCGAGACATTCTTTAGCAATGCGGTCGTACTCGCCTTTTTTATCGCAATCAAGGTTCCTCATTGTTTGCGCGGTTGAAAGCATTATCATAACAGGGGAAAGGGCTTTAAATTTACAGTTTTCGGGGTTGATTTTAGGTTCATTTTTGCGAACGCCTGTAAAGCATTCATAGGCAACTTTAAAATATTCCTGCGCATCGTAAAGCGCTTGTTTTTCGCCGGTCGCCTTATAAAATTCTGCACAGCCGATGGCGGCAAAGGTTTCGGAAAAATAGTAGCGGCGCTTTTGAAGCGGCTTTCCTTCCTTTGTAACCGTGAAAAACATACGACCGTCGGTGTCGGTGCATTTGGGCAAAAACTCATATATGCACTTTGCTGCTCTTAGGAATTCGGGATTTTTATTTATAATGTTATAAGCCTTGGAAAAGGTCCAGAGGGCGCGGCCCTGAAACCAAACGCTTTTTTCATTTCCGAAAACGGTTCCTCTCTTATCAAGCTGTGTGAAAATTCCGCCGTTTTCATAATCAATGGCATTTTTAAGCCAAAAGGGGAGAATATCCTTTAAAAGTTCTTTTCTGTAATCCATAAAAGCACCTCATTAAGCAAAGTCAACATAGTCGCGAAGCGCTACCTCGTTAATCATTTGGTTTAGCTCTGTTTTATTATCCCAAAGCATTTCGGAATAAAGGGCAACGGGGAACATTATGTTTTCTTCGAACATTCCGTCTTCAACAAGGGCAGTAACAACCAAATCGCCGTTTTTGGCGTTTGCCATTGCCTTTATAATTTCGTAAACCTTATCGGAATTAGTCAGCCAGTAAGCCTGGAGATATTTCCAGATTTTGCGCTTTCTGAAAACCCGGTTTGTTTTCATTGTTTTCGAGCTTGTTCCTACAAAAACAGGTCCGCTTAAATGCTCAAATTCGAACCAGTCTAGCTTTGTAAGTCCCTTTGTAACAACACCGAATTTATCCTTTTCGCCGCGAAGCTTTGCAATTCTTTCGGCGAATTTTTTTGTTTGTTCAAAGGTTTCGGTGTCGTTTGGAATGTAGGAAAATGGGAATGCTCCGCAATCCTCCCAAACAATGCGAATTCTGCTGTCTACCTTTGAAATGAATTCCAGTCGTTCTCTAACCGATGTAGCGTGAAGTCCAAACTGAATGTCAAGGTCTGGATATTTTTCATAGAAAAGTTTGCTTGTGTTATTGACAAATTCAGTAACCGCATCGGCAATGAGTTTGCCGTCCAGTGTTTCTGTTTTAAGTTCGGTAAAAGACTGAAAATAAATTCCGTCGCCGCCAAGGTCAGCATAATCCTTTTCATATTTTTTAAGAATTTCATAAGAACTTCTATTTAATTCTTCAATTTGAATTTCGTTGCAGTCGGTGTCCCAGCCCCAAGCAAAGCCCAAATATATTTTAATACCGCAACTGTGGGAATATCGGACCATTTCCTTGGCGTTTAAGGGGACAAAATCGTTCCAAATTATAATGGTGTTCATTTTAAGCTTTACCATATTATCAATAAAGGCACGGTAATCATAAATAACGTGTCCCCAGGTCCAAATTCCTCTATCAGACACAGCAGGGCAGGAACTAAACTCAAAATCGGGCATTTTTTCTTCGAAAAAGTTAACGCAGTAACGATCATCGTGTGGGAATTCAAATTTTATAATGTATTTATTATAAAAATCCATAACTCCGTAAAGAACGCCAAGTTCATCATAGCCCTCAATAATTGCTACTTCGCCTTTAACGCTTATTCTATATTCTTGTGGGCGTGAAAGGTTAAAGATGGAATTCTTATTTATGAATTCACTGCTTCCCTTTGTACCGATATAAATAGGACGCAGGTTTTGAGGAATGGGCTCACCCTCCTTAAAGCAGGCGGGAAAGTTAAGTGTGTAATCAAGCAGAAATTGACTCAAATTCTCTGCCGCTTTCTTTATAATGGGATTTTCGCTGTCTGAATAAATGATGGCAAATTGCTTCATAAAAAAACAACTCCTTTTCCTTAAGTATAGCACTTACAAGGAAAAAGAGTTGCACTGCAGTTACATAATTTCTGAACTGTATTGACTTTTTTGGTATTTTAAAGGAGAAATTCCTACACTTTTCGTAAAACAGCGTGTGAAATATGTGGGGTTATTAAAGCCGCATTCAAGGGCAATATCAATAATTTTCTTGTTTTTATCTTTAAGCTTTTCTTTAGCGGATAAAATGCGGTACATGTTAAGGTAGGCAGAAAAGGGAATGCCGAAGTTCAGCTTAAAAGCGCGGCAGAAATAACTTTGGGTGTAGAAAAGGTCGGTTGCTACGCTTTTTGAGGAAATGTCTTCGTGATAATGCTCGTTTAGATAATCAATTACCCTTTTTGAAAAAGCCGCCTTTTTTTCGGGTAGGCAATTTTTGATAATTTTATTTTCTTTAACAAGGTTGCGCAAAATTTGGCAAACGCAAATAGTTGCATCAAAAACGAGGGTTTTACTGCCCATTTTAACGGCATAAAAAAGGGTAAGAAAATGTTTTATCAGCTCATCAGTTAAAGGTTGACCAAGTGGAAAATGATTTTCAATCGAAAGGCTTCCGTCGGTTAGGTGTTGTGAAAGGCTTTTATCGGCAATAAGCGATGCATCAAAGCAGATACAATGATGCTTATATTCGCCGCCACGCTTATTAACGACAATGGAATGGACTTCCATTGGGTTTACAAAGAATAAATCCCCTCCGTGAGCCGTAAAAACCTTATCGGCAATGAAAATTTTTGAACTGCCTGATACAATGTAAAGCATTTCAATTTCTCTGTGAATGTGATTTGGTGTTGTGCCGAAGGTATCATTTGTGCTTATAGCAACAGGAGCTAAATTATATCTTGCTCTAAAAGAATCATCGTACATTTTATACATCCCACTATTTTCCTTATTAATTAAATTATATTATGCCTAACAAAAAAATGCAATATAAAAAAAGAATGCAAAATTCGTTATTTAATTAGATTTACTTTTGCTTTAATATGTGTTATAACATTTAAAGTAAAAAAGTGAAAGGGGAAAGGCAAAATGGAAAATGCGGCCAACAAATTCAAAAGAACGAAGTTTGCGTGTTACTACTCCTATCTTGCCTGTTCATCAGTCTTTTCTTTGCCACCGCTGCTTTTTGTAACATTTCACGAAATGTATAATGTTTCTTATACGCTTCTTGGCACCCTGGTTCTTGTAAATTTCTTCACACAGCTGTTTATTGACCTTGTGTTTACCTTCTTCTCAAAATATTTTAATATACATAAGGTTATTAGAACAATGCCGCTGATTTCAGCGTTTGGTATGGCAATTTATGCTCTTATTCCTACATTATTCCCTGAGTTTGCCTATGCGGGGCTATTCGCAGGAACAATTATCTTTTCTGTGGCTTCAGGACTTGGCGAGGTGCTTTTAAGCCCGCTGATTGCAGCAATTCCCTCAAAAACCCCCGAAAAGGATATGAGCAGACTTCATTCCCTTTATGGCTACGGCGTTGTCAGCGTTGTTATTATAAGCACTGTTTTCCTTAAAATTTTCGGTAATGAAAATTGGATGTATTTAACCCTGTTTTTCGCCGCACTCCCAATCGGCTCCTGTATTTTGTTTTCACTTTCTCCATTACCTGAAATGAATATTTCTTCGGGTGATGCAAATAAGGAAAATAACGGCACAGGCTTTGCAATCGCTCTGTGCGTTCTTTGCATTTTCCTTGGCAGCGCCGCCGAAAACACAATGACCAACTGGATTTCTGGCTTTGCCGAAAATGCCTTACATATCTCCAAAACACTGGGCGATATTCTCGGATTTATGGTCTTTGCCATTTTGCTTGCCCTTTGCCGCAGCGTTTATGCTAAGTTTGGTGGCAATATTTCTACTGTCTTGCTTATTGGAATGGCGGGCGCTACGCTTTGCTATTTGGTTGCCGGTCTTTCCTCAAATCCTGTTGTTTCGCTTATCGCCTGCGTTTTAACAGGTCTTGCAACCTCAATGCTATGGCCCGGAACCCTTATTCTAATGGAGGAAAAAATTCCCGGCGTTGGTGTTACGGCTTATGCCCTTATGGCGGCAGGCGGCGATTTCGGCGCCTCGGTTGCACCCCAGCTTATGGGCATTGTCGTTGACAAGGTTGCCGTTAGCAATTGGGCAAACAGTTTAAGCGCAACGCTTAATCTCACACCCGAACAAATCGGAATGAAAACGGGAATGCTTGTAGCAATGCTTTTCCCACTTTTTGGCATCGCGCTTCTTTTCTTCATAAAAAAATATTTTAAGAAGAACAGAGAGGATTAAAATGAAAAAAATTTCTGAAGTTTTAGGTTATACTGCCATTGACATTCACTCACATTTTGACCACGGTGTAAAAGGGGACGGTTGGCAACAGCGTCACCCCGTCAGGCGTGAGGTGCACAAGGGCGACTTGGAGTTTTTGAAACAAAGGTATGACCTTGTCGGCATTGAAAAAACCGCTTTTTCAACATATTCGGCTGTTTTAATTGATGAAAGAATTGAAGAGGAAAACGATTATCTTTTTGATTTAAAAGATAAATTCGACTGGATTTATCAGTGGGTTGTGGTTCATCCAAATCAGGAAAACACTTTTATTCAAGCAGAAAAAATGCTTAAAGATAAAAAGGTTTTGGGCATTAAAATTCATCCACTTTGCCATAAGTATACAATGGCGGACTATGGCGATAAAATTCTTTCTTTTGCCAATGATTTGGGCGCGGTCGTTCAAATGCATCATAGCGAACTTCCCTTAATGCCTGTTCTTGCAGATAAATATCCAAATATGAAACTTATTATTGCTCATCTTTCCGATGATGCATTTATTGATGCTGTGGCCAATGCAAAACACGGTAATGTTTATGTTGATACTTCGGGCGGTGCCAGTAACCTGAATAACGTCATTGAACGTGCCGTGAAACGAATAGGTGCGGAACACGTTTTGTTTGGCACCGATACCTATTCCGCCGCTTTCCAAATGGGAAGAATCGCTTGGGCTGATATCAGTGATAGTGATAAAAAGAAAATTTTGCGTGATAATGCCATTGAAATGTTTCCAAAGTGCTTTAAATAAAAAAGCTTGACCAATTTGGTCAAGCTTTTTTATACTATAAGATTATTTTTTTCGGTATTGCGATGGTGTTAATGAAGTGTATTGTCTAAAACATTTTGTGAAATAGCTAAAACTGTTAAACCCAACGCTTTCGGAAATTTCTGAAACGGATAATTCGCTGTTTTTAAGCATAGTCTTTGCCTTTTCGATTCTGTAACGAGAAAGATAGTCCTGAAAATTGCATCCGAAATTTGCCTTAAATAGCCGACAAAAATAACTGCCGTCAATGTGCAGAGCTTCGGCTACCGATTTTGAGGAAATATCTTTGTTGTAATTTTCCGATACAAAGCTAATAATAAGCCGATTTTGTATTTTGGTTTGTAAAAAGCTGTTTGAATTTGAAAATAAATCCTTTTCCTTTAAAATTCCAAAAAGCTTAGAAAGATTTCCAATAACCTTAAACTCCCATCCGCTTTCCTCATTTACCTTTGCAAGGCAAGCTTCTTTTACAAGCTCTGCACAGAGGGGGTCGTTTATAATATTGTTGATTGTGACAATTCCGTTTTCTAAATCATTGTTAAGTTTCTTATCATATAGAAGGTCCAAATCAAAGCAAATACAGCAGCGTTCATATTCCTCATCGGCAAGGAATGTTGCATTGTGAATTTGATAGGGCGATACCAGCACAACATCGCCTTTTTTTATATCAAAACTTAAAGAATCAATATGAAACCTTGCGCGACCATTTAAAACGGAGATTATTTCCATTTCCTTATGCATATGGGGAAGGGTTGAAAAATCATTTTTTAAAATACTATCCTTATTGCTTTTGTTAAGGGCGGCAACGGGAATTGTTGTGTATCGCGATTTAAAATCCTCAAAAAACATAATCATTTTCCTTAAAAGTCAAATTTTTTATAATTAAGGTCAAAAAATAAGTAGAAAACAGGTTTTATTGTCCGATATAATTATAACACAGCATTAAAGAAATGCAAGGAGTGTTTTTTATGGATAAAAGAAACTGGAAAATTGTTTACACAAATTATTCAGGAATGGAAAAAAAGGCGGTAGAGCTGGTTTCTAAAGAGATGGGCGCCCTAACTCTGCGAGATGCGGGTGTCTACAGGATTTATGTTTTACCATGTGAAAGTGCTAAAACCGCTTCACTTGATAGAAACTGCGTTATTATCGGTCTTTTTGATGAAAACGAGATTATCAGAAAATATGTAAGCAGGGAAAAGATAAAAGAAAACGGATATGTTGTTAAGGTTTTCGATAACCCTGAAAATACTGAATTTAAGCTTGCCATAATAACAGCCAACGACCCTGCGGCATTGTTTTATGGTGCAACCGATTTCGTTGATGATTATTTTGCCTTTGCTTTTCCGTTCCACGGTTCATTGATGCTTCCTCATGAGCTATTTTCACACCCCCTTAAGGATTACTATAATGCCAGCGCCCCGGCGATTAAAAACCGAAGCGTTTTTACCTGGGGACATCCCATTAACGATTATAAAAATTATATTGAAAATATGGCTCGATTAAAGCTTAACGAGCTTGTTATTTGGAACGACTATCCGCCGATAAATGCGGAGGACATTGTAAGCTATGCCCACGAATTCGGCATTAAGGTTATTTGGGGCTTCGCCTGGGGCTGGAGCAGAGATTGCGCCGCCTTTGATTTTAATACCCTTGAAAAATTAAGTGAGGATATTGTGAAGGTTTATGAAGAAAGATATGAAAATATTAGTGGCGATGGAATTTATTTTCAGTCCTTTACCGAGCATAACAGTGAGAAAATAGGCGATGTTTTAATTGCCGAAGCGGTTACAAAACTGGTTAACACAGTGTCCGGTAAGCTGCTTCAAAAATATCCCGATTTACTAATTCAGTTCGGACTTCACGCAAGCTCGGTTAAAAACCATTTAGATTTTATCGCAAAGGTCGATTCCCGCGTTGAAATTAAGTGGGAGGACTGCGGCAGCTTTCCTTATTGGTATGATAATTGGAACAAAACCGATGAGAGTTTTAACGATACCTTAAAGTTTACCGAAAGTATTGTTAACCTGCGAGATAATGGTGCTGTTAGCGTTTTATTTAAGGGCTTTATGACTCTTGACTGGACAGGGGACCGTTTTGTTCATCAGGCGGGGCCCTATGTTATGGGTGTTAACAGCGATAAACTTACCAAAAACGATAGAAATCTTTTAAAGCCAATCTGGAAAAACTATCAAACCTTCTGGTTTGAAGATGGTGTGTCTGCTCACACGGTTGCCCGCAAAATTTATGAAAGTGGCAAAAATGCAGGAATAGGTCTTGCAGGTCAGTTTGCAGGGGGCATTTGGTTTCCTGAAGCCCTTTGCGCCCAAATACTTTGGGAATGCGATAAGGATTATGATGAAATTATAAAAAAGGTTTTAAAAAGGCAAAACGTGGAGATAGTTTAAAATGGGTTATTTATTTGTGGGGCTTGCCCTTTTAGCAGGGCTTACCAAGGGCTATTGCGGCAAAAAGACCAGCGGTTTTACAGCCGGCCTTGCCGACGCGGGCTTTGTAAGCCTTATAAGAATGCTGCTTTGCTCTGCGTTCGGTCTGCTTATTGTTTTTTTAGGTGGCAGTGGGGGAGAACTAATACCAAACGTTAATCTGATTTTAGTGTCCCTCCTTTCAGGCGTTGCATCTGCCTTTTTTGTTTTAACCTGGCTTATTGAGGTTAAAAAAAACGCCTATATGCTGGTTGATATATTTTTAATGCTGGGTGTGGTTGTAACCCTTGTTTTAAGTAAAATTTTCTTTAACGAAAGCGTTAAGATTACCCAGTGGCTTGGTATCGCGGTTTTATTCATCGCCGTTTTACTTATGTGCTCCTATAACAGCGGGCTCAAAGGAAAAATTTCATTTTCCTCAATTATAATTCTAATCATCTGCGGAATTTCAAACGGCCTGGCCGATTTTTCTCAAAAGCTGTTTGTTAAAACCTTGCCCGATTATTCAGCCTCGGTATTTAATTTTTACACCTATGTTTTTGCAACCATAACGCTTTTAATTTTTTATATTTTTGTAAAGCAAAAGGAAAAGGCAACCACTAAATCGCTTCCTAAAAATATTTTAATTTATATTTCGGTAATGGCTGTCTGTTTATTTCTTAATTCCTTTTTTAAAACCCTTGCAGCAGAGCATTTGAATGCGGTTTTGCTTTACCCCTTAAATCAAGGCTCGGCGCTGGCGCTTTCTGCCATAATGTCTGCGGTAATGTTTAAGGAAAAACTGAATTTAAAGGCAATTTTCGGCATTTTGACAGCCTTTGTGGGATTGTTAATCATAAATTTGCTGTAATTTAAAAAAGACGGAATATTCCGTCTTTTTTTATTCCCCGATTCTTGACCTTTGCTGTTTAAAGGAATATAATATGGTTATTGCATCAAAGGGGGGAAAGGCTTGGAAAACACTAAAAATTCATTAACCGAGGGTAAAATTTGGAAAGCGATGCTGCTTTTCGCCCTGCCAGTTTTTCTCGGCAATGTTTTTCAGCAGTTTTATAACGCCTTTGACTCCTGGTGTGTCGGTAATTTTATAGGTGATAATGCGCTGGCCGCCGTTGGCTCCTCGGGCAGCCTCATTTTTATGATGGTCAGCTTCTTTAACGGTCTTTCAATGGGAGCGGGCGTTGTTATTGCCAAATATTTCGGCGCAAAGCAGTTTGATAAAATGGAAAAGGCAATTCACACAGCCATTGCCTTTGGCCTTGTAACAGGCGTTTTTCTAACTATTTTGGGAGTTGCGCTTACCCCTACTGTTTTAAGGTGGATGCAAACTCCGCCTTCGGTTTTACCCGAATCAATCAGTTATTTCCGCTGGTATTTTGCGGGGGCTATTTTTGTTGTAATGTATAACATTTTCGTTGGCATTCTCCATGCGGTGGGGGATAGCAGACACCCGCTTTATTATCTTATGATTTCAACCGTTATAAATGTTGTGCTAGACCTGTTGTTTGTTGCCGTTTTCCATTTTGGCGTCGGCTCTGCCGCTATTGCTACAACAATTTCTCAAGGGGTTAGCGCTTTACTTTGCTTTATTCATTTGATTCGCGTTAATGATACATATAAGGTTTATGTTAGCAAGATAAAATTTCATAAAAAAAGCCTTTTGGAAATTATCAGATTCGGCGTTCCCTCGGGTATTCAGAACAGCGTTATTGCAATCGCTAATGTTTTTGTGCAAACCAACATTAACAGCTTCGGCAAGGCGGCAATGGCAGGCTGTGGCTCCTATTCAAAGCTTGAAGGCTTTGCCTTTTTGCCGGTTACCTGCTTTACACAGGCGCTGTCAACCTTTGTGGGCCAAAACCTTGGCGCTAAAAAATACGAACGGGTTAAAAGAGGCGTTGCCTTTGGCACAGTTTGCAGCTGTGTTATGGCTGAGATTATCGGTATACTTTCTTACGTTTTCGCACCCCAGCTCATCAGTTTTTTCGGCAATTCCCCTGAGGCACTTGATTTCGGCGTAAGACATATGCGAACAATCTGTCTTTTTTATTGCCTTCTTGCTTTTTCTCACTGCATTGCAGGTGTTATGCGCGGTGCAGGAAAAGCCACCGTTCCAATGGCGACAATGCTTGCAGTTTGGTGTGTTTTCAGAGTTACCTATATCTCGGTTGCCGTTAAATTCATCCCCGAAATCACAACGGTTTCCTGGGCCTATCCCATAACCTGGAGCATAAGCTCAATAATTTTCCTTATCTATTTCTTTAAAGCCGATTGGATGCACAATTTTGATAGAATTGAAGCAAAGCAAAAGAGCGAGTCTGAATGACCCGCTCTTTATTGTGAATACAACAAGGTTCCGGGCACCCGCCCGCAATTTCAATTGCGTTTGGCGGGTCGGGTTCTTATCTTTTGTGTCGGTTTTTTTGTTTCGGCAGACCCTGCGCAATTTTTGGAAAAGGGTTTTCGGTATCGGCAGTGGGCTGAATTTCATAGGTGCCGTATTTATTAACAAGCTCAAAGGCAGTTTCAGCATTGCCGATTTCATTGTTGTTTGCCGACTTGGTTTTTTCTTCCATATAACCACTCCGTTTAAGTTTATATGGATTATTTTTTGAAAAAATTTTACCTATATTCTTTTTTAAAAACGCTAAATTTTGTCATTATTTTAAAATATTTACTTTAAATGGGCGGCGTGGTATAATAAAAGCCGAAAATATAAGAAAGAAGTTTTTATATGACCGAGACAACCAAGGAAATTTTTGAAAAATATCAAGTCAGAAAAACAAAAAAACAAAAAACCGCTTTTATAGAATATGTAAAGCAGGTTGCAGGGAACTATGGGTATGATTTTAAGGTTGAAAAAGGAACCTTTGGCGCCCGAAATATTGTTATCGGTAATCCTGATGCGGCAAAAATTCTTTACACCGCCCATTATGACACCTGCGCCAGACTTCCTTTCCCAAACTTTATAACTCCCAAAAACTTTTTTATTTATCTTCTGTATCAGCTTTTAATTGTTGGGCTTTTCTTTGCATTTGCTGTTTTGTTCGGTTTTATTATGGGGCTGATAATATCCTTTATTCCTATTGGTGAAGATGCGATGTATTCAGTGATTTCATTGTTGCCACCCATTGCTTATATCGCTTTCTTTTATTTGTTGTTGGGTGGTCCTGCTAACAAAAACACCGCCAATGATAATACCTCCGGCGTCACCACAGTTTTAGATATTATGAGGGAGCTGCCGGTAGAGCAAAGGGGAAAGGTGGCCTTCGTTTTATTTGACCTTGAAGAAGCGGGACTGTTTGGTTCCTCCTCCTTTGCTTCAAAGCATAAAACGGTAAAGGAAAACACACCGGTTATCAATTTTGATTGCGTGTCCGATGGTCAGACAATTTTGTTTGCCCTTAAAAAGACAACCAAGCAGTATGCCGAGCTTTTGGAAAAGGCATTTGTTTCGAACGATAATATTACCGTTGATATAACCAAAAAAGCATTTTATCCCTCCGATAATGCCTCGTTTAAGGGCGGAATCGGTGTTGCCGCATTAAAAAAATCAAAGTTATTCGGAACCTTATATATGGATAGAATACATACGAAAAAGGATGTAATTTATCGAGAAGAAAACATCAGGTTTCTAACAAATGGCGCAATAAAACTCGCCGAAATGTTATAGTAAATTATTAAACGGCTTGACCAACTCGGTCAAGCCGTTTTCTTGCGGGTCGATGTAGGCATCGACCCCTACAAACATTCATATTGCATATCGTAGGGGCGGATGTCCACATCCGCCAGTTAAAATTTGCACTTACGCCGTAAGCAATAACAGGTCCTGCGATTGTAAACATCTTTGCGCCAACGCCTAGGATGAAGCCCTCTGCTTGTGTCAACTTAGGACACATTTGTTTTAAAAAATACTTGATTTTTAACTACAGTGATTATATACTTATCTTGACTAAAGAGGGGAACTGTACAGATGAAGAAAAGTTTGGAATATTTAAATATTTTTTTAGCAGCAGTATTATTGGCTTTTGTTTACTACATATTTATTGTTACAAATGATTTTGCGCCTGCCGGTTTAAACGGTATTGCTACAATGATTCAATATAAAACCGGTTTTAGTATCAGTTATATGTCGCTACTTATCAACATTCCTTTATCAATACTTGCTTATTTTTTAGTTCAAAAAGATTTTGCTATTAAAACACTGTTATTTTCGCTTGTGTATTCATTTGTATTTCTGTTGCTTCAAAATTCAAATTTGTCATTTATTCAATATAATGCTTTAGGACACGATACAATCTATCCCGTAATTATCAGCGGTGTTTTAGCCGGTACCGTTTATGGTGTATGTTTCAGAAATAATGCATCAACAGGGGGCACTGATGTAATTTCCCGATATGTAAACAAACTAAGACCAGACACTAATTTTTTTGTTGTCACATTTACTTTAAATGCTATTGTAGCTATCTCATCAGTTTTTGTGTATTCGGAAAATAATCTGAATTACAAGCCAATGGCTTTATGTATCATATATTGTTTTATTTCAACTTTTGTTGGAAATCTGCTTCTTAAAACAACAAAAACAGCTTATAAATTCACTATAATCACCACACATAAAGATGAGTTTATTGAAGAAATAAATAATAAATTGCACCACGGTTGCACCCAGATTGATGCGATTGGAACCTACACCGGAACAAAAAGATCGGTTTTAATTTGTATCATAAATAAGCACCAATTGAATGATTTTCAAAAGATTGTTTCAAGCTATGATAATACATTCTCATATTTTGAAATGGTTAATGAAACATACGGTAATTTTAAGCATATAAGAACTCGATAAACTAAAGGCTTGACCGAACGGTCAAGCCTTTGTTTGTTAGAATAATGTGGTTATCCAGTAAATAACCCCATAAATAACACTCGCCGCTATGCCGTAGGCAATAACAGGCCCGGCGATTTTAAAGATATTTGCGCCTACGCCGAGGATGAAGCCCTCTCGTTTAAATTCAATGGCGGGGGCGGTAACGGCGTTTGAAAAACCGGTTATGGGCACCAGTGTTCCGGCTCCCGCAAATTTGGCGATGTTATCAAAAACCTTTAGCCCCGTAAGCAATGCCGCAATGAAAATTAAAGTTGCAGGCACCGCCATTTTAACCACATCCTCGCTAAAACCCAGGGTTTCGTACAGCTCCTTAAAAAGCTGGCCTATAACACAAACTAAACCACCGATAACAAAAGCAAAAAAACCGTTTTTCAGTTTCTTTGAATTTGGGGAAGCTTTTTTAACAAGTGAAGAATATTCCTTTTTATCTATCATAACAACACTCCTATGAATGTATTTTTTAACAAAATTTGCAAATTATACCCTTAAAATCGGTTGTAAAACCGTTCAATGTGTGTTAAAATGGTAAAAGTTAGTTCTTTCGGGGAGAGAAGTTTTAAAATGAGCGAAAAAAGAAGTCAGTTTACAGGAAAAATAGGGTTTGTGTTAGCTGCGGCGGGCTCCGCAGTGGGCCTTGGCAACATTTGGCGCTTTCCTTACCTTGCTGCGAAATACGGCGGCGGAATTTTCCTGCTTGTATATATCATTTTAGCAGTTACCTTTGGCTTTGCCCTTATGTGCGCTGAAATTGCCATTGGCAGAAAAACAGGGCAGAGCGCTATCGGCGCATTCAAAGCCCTTGATAAGCGCTTTTCCTTTATTGGCGTTTTGGCATCGGTTGTACCTATGATTATTTTGCCTTACTATTCGGTTATCGGCGGCTGGGTTACAAAATATTTTGCCGATTTTACCTTCGGTTATGCAGGTCTTGCGGCGCAGGACGGTTATTTTGAAACCTTTATTGCAAAGCCCTTTGAGCCGATTGTTTGGTTTTCCGTGTTTATCGGCCTTACAGCCCTTATTGTACTTTTCGGCGTTGAAAAGGGAATAGAGAAGGTCAGCAAAATTATGATGCCTATTCTCGTTGTGCTGACACTCTTTGTTGCAATTTATGCAATGTTTATGCCCGGAGCTATGGACGGCGTTATCTATTATTTAAAACCCGATTTCTCAAAATTCTCTGCTACAACGGTTCTTGCCGCAATGGGTCAGCTTTTCTATTCAATGTCCCTTGCAATGGGAATTATGATTACCTACGGCTCATATATGAAAAAGGATGTAAGCCTTGAAGGCTCGGTCAGAAACATTGAAATTTTTGACACATGTATTGCGTTTTTAGCAGGTCTTATGATAATTCCTTCGGTGTTTGCCTTTTCGGGTGGAGATGAGGCGGCTCTCGGTAAAGGCCCCGGCCTTATGTTCATAACCCTGCCAAAGGTATTTGACAGTATGCCCGGTGGGTCAATAATCGGCGCTGTGTTTTTCCTGCTTGTTTTCTTCGCGGCGCTTACCTCATCAATTTCTCTTATGGAAACTGTGGTTTCAATTATAACCGACAAAACAAAGCTAAACCGCAAGGTAACCTGTTTGCTTGTCTTTTTAGGCAGTGTCCTTCTGGGTATTTGTTCTTCCCTCGGTTTTGGTGTTTGGAGTAACGTTTCACTTTTCAATATGACAATCCTCGATATGAGTGACTTCCTTTCCAACAGCGTTTTAATGCCTGTTGTGGCGCTTCTTACCTGTATTTTTGTTGGCTTTATTATTAAGCCGAAGGCGCTAAGCGATGAAATTGAAATAACAGGCAAGTTTAAAGCTAAAAAAATGTTTAATGTTATTATTAAATATATCGCCCCTGTTTGTATTATTTTAATTCTTATTTCCTCCGTTTTAGATGCGCTGGGAATTATGAAAATTTAAAGGAGAAGCTTATGAACGAAATTTTAAATAAAAAAGGCTTTATCAGCGATATGGACGGTGTTATCTACCACGGTAACCGCATTTTAGACGGTGTGGCAGATTTCGTTAAATGGCTCCAGGATAATGATAAGGAGTTTGTGTTTTTAACTAATTCCTCCGAGCGCACTCCCCACGAGCTTAGTATGAAACTTGCCAGAATGGGACTTGATGTTGATGCCGACCATTTTTACACAAGCGCAATGGCAACTGCTGAATTTTTAAGCACACAAAAGCCTAACTGCACAGCCTATGTTATCGGCGAAGCGGCTCTTACAAAGGCACTTTATGACCACAAAATTTATATGAACGATGTTAACCCTGATTATGTTGTTGTGGGAGAAACTCGTACATATAGCTTTGAAAAACTGGAAAAGGCAATTAACCTTGTTCGCGCAGGTGCAAAGCTTATTGGTACAAACCCCGACATCACAGGTCCCACCGAAAAGGGAATTATGCCTGCTACAGGCGCGCTGATTGCACCTATTGAAATTGCAACAGGCAAAAAGGCTTATTTTGTCGGCAAGCCTAACCCCTTAATGCTTCGCCACGGCCTTAAAAAAATTAACTGCCACAGTGAGGAAATCGCATTTATCGGAGACAGAATGGACACCGACATTATTGCGGGCATTGAATCAAATGTTGACACTGTGCTTGTGCTTTCAGGTGTTACATCTCTTGAAGACATTGACCTTTTCCCATACCGCCCAAAATACATTTTCAAGGGCATCTGGGAGCTGCTTAAATAAGTTTTTAAAAATAAAATCCTACGAGTGAAACTCGTAGGATTTTTTTCTTTTATTTGTGTTTTATATCGTGACGTATAACGCCAATAATGCTGGATGTAATTGTGAATATTTCGTTTGCGATGCCGGCAATGGAGCCTGTGAAAAAATCATAGGTAATCATGCAAGCCGAAACGGGGAAGGAGAAAAAGCGGGTAATTTTTGGCTTTTGCATTGCAAAGGAAACAACGGCAATAAGGGAAGCAATGGTTGGGAGCAAACTGTAAAGGCCTTTCCAGGTGAAAAAAGCGAATATCACATTTATAAGGCAGAAAACAACAATCCAAAACTTTTTATTTGCCCATTTTTTGCCTTCGTTCAAATAAACAGTTTCTCTCATTGCTCCGATAATTGTAACCGCAACAGCCGAATAGGCTCCAAGCAAAGCGTAATGCAACATCCAAACACAATCGGAAACAAGCTTCCAGATAAGCAGTTTTTTTCTTTCCTTTTGCTGATAGATTATGAAACTGATGGCAATTCCTAAAAAACCAACCAGTTGAGCTATAATTTTCATAAAACACCTTAATAAATTTTAATCTTAATTTTTGAAACATCCACCGTTTCCGGGGTGGTAAAGCAGGTTTTACACCAATCAATTTTAATTAAATCGCGGACATAGTTGCTGTCACCAAAAATGGGCGAAAGGGAGGAATGATAGGTAAGGGTTACAAGTGCCTCTTTGCCGAAAGTGCTCCTCGGAATTTCAAATTCAAATGGTGGCATAATTTTCTCATCCACCATTTGTCCGTTAACGTAAAACCGAGTAAACAAATTGTTTTCATCCTCAATAAATGCCGTTTTTGCACTTTTTGGAATGTTTATTTTAAACGATACATTAAGACTACCAAAAAAGCAATTCTTTGTGCTTTCACACAAGTCAAAATCTCCGCTTAAAACGGCGAGAGGTAAAAATGCAAGGTCGTTTTCAGGCTGCATTTTAATGCTGTGCTTTCCTTTGGCAAGCGTTATGGGCGCCGAAGAAATATAAAATGGGTTAAAGCAGTGGGTAAGGGCAGTGCAGCTTCCGGAAAACTTAACTTCTTCGCCGTCAAGGAGCAAAGCGGAGTCGCCCTCAATTTTGCGTTTATTAACGGTTATAACGGTTTCTTTTTCAAGGTTAAAGTGGAATTCTCCCTTTTTATTAAAGGTGCAGCGAATTAAATTATCTCCGTTTCTTGAAACCTTTAAATCAGTGGGTGTAATTTTACAAAATTCGCTTTGCCTTTCAAAAAGCGAATTATTGTCGGCTGTGAAAACGCCATCCTTTTGCAGTTCAAATGCTAAATCCTCTTGGCCCTGCCTTTTAAGGGTTAAGGCTCGCTTTTCTTTTCCTAAAATATCCAGAATTAGTATAGAACCATCGGTGTAATTCCTTACAAAAACACCGTCTGCCGTGTGCCCGAATTCATCCAGAATCAGGCAGTCGCGTTTAATATTATTTTCTATCCAGATTTCCAGTTCATCGGCAGTAAAAACCGTATTAAGATGTTCGATTTTAAAGCCGTCTTTTTTAGGATAAATTGTGGGCAGAAAAGAGTCTTCGGTTTCTGATATAAGCTGCCAGCAAATTTGCTTTTTATCAAGGAAGGAAATAAGGCGAAGGAGGTTTTGATGAAACTCATTTTCTTTATTTGTTCCTATTACAGAAAGCGCCTCATTATAAGCATAACGAATATTCAAATTCGCTTTTACCTTTTTATCGGAAAATTCTGCTGCTCTTTCGGCTTCCTTGTTTAGAAGCCGCATTCCCTCAAAGTTGGGGTTTGCAAAACCAAAGTGATTAAAATAACTGTTCTTTTCAATATTTCCGCGTGCATCAAGATGGGTAACGGCTAGGAAAAATTTATTGATGCCAAAGGCGGCGCAGTGCCAGATAATATTCGCTTTTTTTGCAAAGCTCATAGAATCAGGCCCAAGGGCAAAAAGCTCACACATTGCCGAGTCTTTACCATTTCTGCGAAGCGCTTCAAGGCAGGCATAGGGGAATTCGTAAAATGCGTTGTTTTCTGAGGTTATGTTATCAACACCGGGGATAGATAACTGATTTAAAGCGCTTAAAAAGTTGCCGGTTGTTTTTATGTTTGAGGTAATACTGTCATCGCACATAGCGTGACCTGTAAGCTTAATATTGTGCGATTCGCACCAGGCTGCAAGCTTTCCAAAAAAACATTTTTCAAATCTTTTTCCCACAAGGTCATAAAAAATTGAGGGGAAGGTTTCAAAGGTGTTACCCTCAAAAAATTGCAAAATATCCTCTTTTAAATCCCTGCCGCAAGCGTTAAAATAATCCTCGCAAACACCGTCATAGTAGGGGAAGGTGTTATTTTGCGCGGCGGTATAAACAAAGCTGGGCTCATCGGTAAAAAAGCCCTCGATAACGCTCCCAAAAAATTTACCGAAGCGTTCAAAATAAACCTGATGTGTAAGTTTAATAAAGCAGTCAACGGCCTGCGGATTTAATAGGTCGGTTATAAAGGGCTCAAAAACCATACCGCTGTCAGCAGGGGAGAGCTGTTCAATAGAAACATTCTTATTATTGTAAACAAACCTTTTTGCTATAAAGGCGGAATTTTCCTTTTCAACTAAATGCTTGCAGGAGCCTGATGGCCAGTTATAATCATCATAAAGCCAAACCTTCATATTAAGGCGTTCGGCTGTTTTAATTACCGTTTCGCAAATGTCAAGCCAGGTTTCGCTCATATATTCAGCAGTAAGGCCGCTTCTGGCATAAATCATAACACTGTCAAAGCCTGTCGATTTTAGGTTTTCTATTTCGGCAACAATACATTTTTTATCGCCGTTTCCTGTTATTGCAAACATCGGGATTAAAGGACTCAAATTTTTCACCCTCTTTAATTTTTCTTGATTATAACACGCTGATATGTTATTATCAACATATAAAACAAACGCAAATCTTTCTAAATCAAAGATTTAAGGTGATTTTATGGATGTATTTTTAAGATATGCCGCTTTAACCGATTATCTGCCCAACAAAAGCCCCACCCGCGCTTATGATGCCAGAATTTTTTATGTTATTTCGGGGCAGGGGGAAATGCTGTTTGAAAATGAAAAAATCCCATTTTCTGCGGGCTCGCTTTTCATATACCCCGCGGGAACACTTTATCTGCCCGTTCCAAACGCTTATGACCCGCCCAGATTTGTAACACTGAATTTTGATTATAATCGAGAAAACGAGAACCAAAGCAGGGTAATACTGCCTGTTTTAGCGGCTGAATTTGATGAAAGCAAGGCAATTAACAGCCACCTTGAATGTGATTTTGAAATTTTTTCCCGAAGTTTTTGCCTTCAAGGAATGGATTTGCTTAAATCTGATTTTTTAAAGGTGGTTGAGCTTTTTCTTGAGGGCACAAACCTTTCCCAAGAAACAGCCAATGCGCTTCTTTCTTACTTATGCCTAAAAATTGCAGGTAACACAAAGGCTAAAGAAAATTCCTTGTGCCATAAGGTGTGTAGTTTTATCAGGGCGAATTATAAAGCGCCGCTTACGGTTGCCTCTATCGCCAAAGAATTTAATTATCATCCTAACTATCTTGGCGCTACCTTTGGAAAGATTACGGGCAGTTCGGTTTTAACCTATTTAAACGAGGTTCGCTTGAGCGCTTCAAAGGAGCTTCTTTTAAAAGGTAACAGTGTAGCAGACACTGCGTTTATGGTTGGTTTTAAAAATGCCGACCACTTTTCAAAGAGGTTTACCGAAAAATATGGTTTAAGTCCAACAAGATTTAAAAAAGAAAATTTATGGGTATAAAAAGCAAAAGCCGCGGATTTCCGCGGCTTTTGCTTTTTTTGAGAGAGATTTATTCAGCATCAAGTGACTGCTCGAAAGCGGCCTCGATGTTTGAATCATAAGATAAAACAGGTTTAACTTCTTTTTTCTTAATATTGCGGTCAATGTAGTTCTTGGTAATCTTCATAACCAGGGGAGCGAGAACAAGAACGCCTATGAGGTTTGGAATCATCATAAGACCGTTAAAGGTATCGGAAATATCCCAAGCGAGTGATGAGGAAAGAACGGCACCGAATATAACGGTGATAACGTGAATAATTCGGAAAATAAAGGTGGTTTTTGAGCCGAAAAGGTATTCCCAGGCCTTTGAACCATAGTGTGACCAACCGAGAACGGTTGTAAAGGCAAAGAGGAACATCGCTATAGCTATAAACCGTTGACCAATATTACCCCAGGGGAAAACCTCATTGAAAGCTCCTGCAACAAGCGTTGCATCGGTAAGGCCTTCAGCGATTTCGCCTGTTTCAACGTTAAATGCACCGCCTGCGAGGCCGCCCGAGGTAAGAACAACGAGAGCTGTCATAGTGCAAACAATCATTGTGTCGGCAAAAACCTCAAAAATTCCCCACATACCCTGTTTTACAGGCTCTTTAATATTTGAGTTTGAGTGAACCATAACTGAGGAACCAAGACCTGCTTCGTTTGAGAAAACGCCACGCTTAAAGCCGTTGGTCATTGCAATTATAACGCCGCCGATACCGCCGCCTACAAAGGCTTCGGGCTTAAATGCGTTAACGAAAATTGCCTTAAAGGCAGGAATAATTGACTGATAGTTAATTCCGATAATTACAAGGCTGCCTGCAACGAAAAGCACAACCATAAAGGGAACAATTTTTTCGGCAACACTTGCAATTCTTTTAAGACCGCCTAAAGTGATAAGAGCGGTAAGTGCCATAATAACAACACCAATAATAATGTTATAAAGTGAAACACCACCGAAAACAGTGATGGAAGAAAGGGCCCTAACATCAAATGCAGCTGCAACGTTTGCAACAATTTTATTAACCTGACCCATACTACCAATACCAAAGGAGGCAAGCATTGTAAAGATTGAGAATAAAACAGCTAAAACGGTGCCAATCCATTTGCAGCCCTTTTTGCCACCGAGACCATCTTTAAGATAGTACATCGCGCCGCCGGACCATTCGCCGTTTGCGTTTTTGCGGCGGAAATACATACCAAGCACATTTTCGGAATAGTTGGTCATCATACCAAAGAATGCGGCAACCCACATCCAGAAAACTGCGCCTGCACCGCCAATGCAAATTGCAGCGGCAACACCGGCAATGTTACCTGTGCCAACGGTTGCGGCAAGGGCTGTACAAAGTGCTTGGAAAGGCGAAATAGAGCCTTTTTCTTTGCTGTGGCCAATAACGTCCTTTTTGAAAATGCTGCCGATGGTATTTTTCCACCAATGACCTATGCGGGACACCTGGAAAACCTTTGTAAAGAGAGTCAGGATAATACCGGTGCCTATAAGCAGCACAAGACCGGGAATACCCCAAACAACGCCGTTAACCGCGCTGTTAATTTCTGTGATTTTTTCAATAATTGCTTCCATACTTCCTCCTGAAAAATAAAAAATGGTTTGCGCAAAACGCAAACCACTAAAATACAAAAAGATTAAAGAAAATAAACTTACTTTGTCCTTTTGCCTGAGAGATTAGCGTAAAATCGCTTTGCACCTTCGGCACCCAACTGAATGGGATTCTCCAAAGTTATGTCGGCTTACAGTCCTCATCCCAAACGGGAAGCCTGAGAGTGTTACTCCTTCGGCAGTTAAAAACTTTTCCTGCAAGCGTCATACATAATTTATTAAATTTGAATGAATTATACACCACAAAATGTTACAATGCAAGCAAAAATTCAAAATTTGTCGCATTTCACAAATAAATGCATAAAAACTACAATAATTGTTGCAGATTGTTGATTAAATATGCAATTGCATTTTCCTCACAAGGAACAATAACCCTATCTGCGGCTGTTTTTACACTATCCTGTGCATTTCCAACAGCAATGCCTAAATCGGTCATTTTAACAAGAGGGATATCGTTTTCATAATCTCCGATTCCAATAACGGTATGTATATTTTTGAGATACTCCTTAATAAAAAGTGCCGCGGCACCCTTTGTGCCAAGATTAGAATTGAGCTCAACGCCTTTGTCCCAACCCTTTAAAACAACACAGTTTTTAAAGGTTTTATGGTTTGCAACAAAATTTTGAAACTCGGTAGCGCAGTCGGCTGTGTCAAATGTAAAAACAGTTTTTAAAACTTTTTTATTAAGCAAGGCTTCATCGGCACTTTCAAGATGAACAAAGTTGTAGCAGGATTCAACCTCGTCAAAAATATGAATCTCATTTAAAAGATGCTGTTTCGGTTTAATTGCCGCCAAAAGAGTTTTAATATTCAAATCGGTGTAGGCGGTTTTAATGATTTCCCATTTCTCGTTATCCCAAACGGCCGCGCCGTTATAAATGCAAAGAGGAGCGTTTATAAGAGGGAATAAGCCCTTTTCCTTGAAAAATTCAGCACCGCGACCCGTTGCAAAGGTGAATTTTCCACCGTTTTCGGTAAAATATTTTATTGCTTTAATATTTTCGCTTAAATCCTGGCTGCCAAAGAAGGTGCCGTCAAAATCACTGCAAATTAAATACCCGTCAAAGCATCCCATAATTTTACGCCCCTTTTTATGATTCGGATAACCGTTTAACTCTTTTTATTGCAAATAAAGTATATAACAATATAATTTTGATTTCAACAAAAACTTGAAAAGGATAATTTGAAGTGTTAAAATGTTTTTATCCAAATTCGCGGAGATGACATAAATGGAAATTGCATGGATAGTTTTAGCAATAGCGGCATTTGTTTGTCTGATGATTTTGTTAATCAGCTACATTTGCTTTAAAATTGCTTTTTTTGTTGATCGCAAAAAGGTTTGCGCGAGCGATGAAGCCTACCTGCCCGAGGGCGAAATTTATCTGCCTCACCGAGAGCAAATTGTAAGCTGGGCAAAGGAAACGCGAAATATGCCCCACGAGGAGTTTATGATAAAATCCTTTGATGGCCTTGACCTTTTCGGAAAATATTATGAGTTTAGTAAGGATGCCCCCATTGAGCTTATGTTCCACGGCTATCGCGGCACTGCCGAGAGGGATTTATCAGGCGGCGTTCAGCGTTGCTTTAAACTCGGTCGAAGTGCCTTAATTGTTGACCAGCGCTGTTCGGGAAAAAGCGGCGGCAATGTTATAACCTTTGGCGTTAAGGAGCACAAAGACTGCCTTAAATGGGTTGAATTTATGGTAGAGCATTTTGGAAGCGATGTTAAAATTATTTTAACGGGCATTTCCATGGGCGCTTCCACCGTTTTAACGGCAGGGGGGAAGGAACTTCCCGAAAATGTTATCGGCATTCTTGCCGACTGCGGCTTTACAAGCGCTAAGGATATAATAAAGAAGGTTATAGGACAAATGAAACTGCCTGTTAATATATCCTATTTCTTTGTAAAACTGGGAGCGAGAATTTTTGGCCACTTTGATTTAGAGGAAATCTCGGCTATAGAAGGGGTTAAAAAATGTAAGGTTCCTGTTATTTTCATTCACGGCGAAGCCGATGATTATGTTCCTTGCGAGATGAGCCGGCGACTTTTTGAGGCCTGCAATTCAAGGAAAGAGCTTGTAACGGTACCCGGTGCGGGCCATGGCCTGGCATTTCTTGTGGGAAACGAGTTTTATTTTGAAAAGGTAACAAATTTTAAGTATTAAAAAAACACCCGCCAAGCGGGTGTTTTTTCACATTATTGTCCACTTAAAATATACTGATTATTGGAGGTGGACTATGGAAAACTATGTTTTAATGGCACTTGCCGCAACCCTTTTCACCTGGTTTGTTACGGCGCTTGGCGCGGCAACCGTTGTGTTTTTTAAAACTCCAAATCCAAAAATTTTAAACATAATGTTAGGCTTTGCCGCAGGCGTTATGATTGCGGCAAGCTTTTGGTCGCTTTTACAGCCGGCTATTGAAAAGGCGGAAGAAGTATCAAAAATTCCGCCTTATTTTGTTGCAACGCTGGGCTTTTTATGCGGTGCAATGTTTATTTGGGGCTCTGACAGAGCGGTAACCTTTGCGCGGAAAAGAGCAAATCATTTTGATAATGAAACCAAAAAATTCAACCGAATTTTAATGCTTGTGCTTTCAATTACTCTTCATAATATTCCCGAAGGCCTGGCGGTTGGCGTGGCGTTCGGTGCGCTTAAAAACGGTTATTCAAAGGAAGCATTGCTGGGCGCTGTTTTAATTGCATTTGGAATCGGCCTTCAAAACTTTCCCGAGGGCGCCGCCGTTTCGCTACCGCTGAGGCGAGAGGGAGTTAGCGCTAAAAAAAGTTTTTTCCTCGGCCAGGCATCGGGAATGGTGGAGCCGATTTCAGGGGTGCTGGGCGCGGTGCTCGTTGTTTTTGTGGAACCGATTTTGCCTTATGCGCTGTCATTTGCCGCAGGAGCGATGGTACTGGTTGCCGTTCACGAGCTTATTCCCGAATGTCAAAGAAACGAAAAAGAAAATTCTTATTTTTCAACAATGGGAATAGTTTCAGGTTTCGCTTTAATGATGCTGCTTGATGTAATGTTGGGATAAAAAAAGGCGGCCAAGGCAAGCTTACCTTGGCCGCTGTTTTGTTAGATTATGAACTGCAAAACGCAGAATGCCGCATATATTCCGAGAAGAGCGATGCCTTGCCAACGTGATAATTTTTGTTTTATCAGCGTAGGAACGGTTAAAATCAGCATTACTGTGAGCATAACCGGAATATCTAAAACAAGGGATGCATTTATACCGCCGATGAGACCCGCAACGGGAACGGCAAAAGGACTGATTGTAACAGCGGTACCGCTTACCAAAACAAGATTGAACAAATTAGCACCGATAATGTTACCAAGGGAAAGCGAGCCGTGGCCTTTGATAAGAGAAGTGATTGCAGTTACCAGTTCGGGCAGTGAGGTTCCCAGTGCTACAATAGTGAGGCCGATAACCTTTTCGGAAACGCCGAGACTTTCGGCAATGATAATGGCATTGTCAACAAGCAGGTCTGCGCCGATAGCAATAAGAATTGCGCCAACAACCAAAAGGATAATATCTTTGAAAAGTGAGTCCTTTGTGCCTTGCACAGTAGATTCGACAACATGATCTTCGCCGCTGAGGCTCTCAAGTGCCGCTTCGCTGACAGCAATTCCCGACTGCTCTTCAAGTGCAACAGTGCCAATGGATGCGGCAGTTTGCTTCATTCGCATAACAGTTGATATCATATAAACAGCAAAGGTGGCAAGTAAAACAATTCCGATTGCTCTCGAAAAAGCTCCTAAAACATAAGCGCTAAAGCAGTAAATTATTGAGGCACCGAAGAAAAAAGCAACGGGCAGAACAAGGCTCTTTCTTGCGGCTGCACCGGGCTTAATTGCAATGGTTAATGCGGCAATAAGAGCAGTATTACATATAATGGAACCAATAGCATTTCCGTAAGCAATGTCTCCGCTACCCTGCATTGCGGCACCGGCTGAAACCATAACCTCCGGTAGAGTTGTACCGATGGAAACAACGGTAGCGCCGATTAAAATTTCCGGCAAATGGAAGCGGCGTGCGATACCTGAGGCACCGTCAACAAACCAGTCTCCACCTTTGATTAGCAGAACAAAGCCAACGGCTAAAAGAAGAATAGGAATCCACATTTCAAGTCTCTCCTTAATATGTATGTAATACATAAATTATATCAGCATAATATTTTTTAGTCAAGGTAGTGAATAGTGATTTTTGATAAATTTAATGAGTTTCAGCCAATCTTGGCGACTGAAATAATGAGCACCTTTTCTTAAATGGTAACCTATGTCACCCTCGAAAAATTCCTATCCGATTAAGGCTGTGCGGTCGGGAACATTTGAAAGGGTTTCCGATAACATTTAAATCACCTCAAAATCAATAAAAGCAGGGGAGTGGTCGGAAATGGGTAAATAATATTCAGGGGAATAACGCTCAAAGCGTTTAACCGCGCCCGCTTTTTCCCCAATAACAAAAATGTGGTCAATGGCGCATTCAAAGGGCTTGTCATAATAAAAATTCTCATAACCCGAGCCGAAGCAATAATGATAACCCATTGCATTATCGGCAAAATCTGTTGCAATATCGTGAGCGTGGGAAAAGCCGTTATCAAACAAATGCTTTACTGCCTTTGAATTATAATCGGCGTTAAAATCGCCTACAATTATGGCAGGGCAGTTATATTTTTCTTTAAGCTGCAAAACGCTTTTTACCATTAGTGCAACCTGAAACTCTCTTGCCTCATCGGAGTTTTCCTGATAATCGTTTTCCGCAGTTTTTGCCTTTTCCTTGTCCGAGGTTTTCCACCAAAGGTGGGTTGTGGCAAAAATAAAGAGAAAACCGCTTGATTTTTCACGGAAGACGCCAACGTTAAAGGCTTTGGATTTTACGTCGTTAAAAGAGCCATCAAAACCGTCAATAAATTCGGGGTAGGTTTCAAACACTGAATCAATCAGTTCAAATTTATCAGTACGGAATAAAATGGGGGTAAAACGACCCCAAATAAGAGTGTAATCAAGGCCTGAAGACTTGGTTTTTTCTTTCAGCAAATCAGCCATAAGGCAGGAAACTTCTTGACAGCCGATTATATCGGGCAGGGTGTCTTTATAAACCTTTATAAGTCCGTCAATTCTAGCACTTGCAGAACAATCAAGCCCTCTTTCTTCCCACCAAGGAAAGTTAATATCACAGTTCCACACGTTGTGGGTCATAAGCCTAATTGTATTATTCAATGTTATCACCAAACTTAAATATCTAATTCAATAAACAAGCCGTAATGGTCGGAGGGAAATTTACCGTCAATGGTTTCGGTAATAATTTTTTGGTTTATGGCAGTAATATCCTTATCAATAAAGCAGTAGTCAATGTGCTGGTCGTTAATTTCATTTGGCTTATAGCCGTGATAGGTTGTAGAAAGGTCCCTTGCCGTAAGGGCGTTAACATCGTTAAAATGCTTTGTCATTTCTTTATAACCGACACTGTCGGGGCACATATTAAAATCGCCTGTTACAAAGGTTTTATGATCGGATACATTTTTCCTATATTCGTAAATAAGTTTTGCACTTGAAACCTGACAGTTATCCCCAAAGCCAAAATGGGTGTTCATAACGGTGAAGGTTTCACCGCTTTGCTTTTCCTTTAAAACAACATAGATGCACATACGGTAGCAGTTGCAAAGCTCATCCCAACCGCGGGATTCAGCTTCAGGGGTGTCCGAAAGCCAAAAATAGCCTGTTTTAAGGCACTCAAATTTATCCTTACGCCATAAAATAGGGGAGGCCTCAATGTCAACAGTGTTGTTGCGATATTTTGAAAACATATCGTATTTTGCCAAAAAGAAGCCTTCAATATATTTTTCCCAGGCAGGGCGATACTCCTGTAAGCAGATTATATCACTGTTAAAGGCTGAAATAACCTTGTTAAGTCTCGGAGCGCGCTCGGCAATTGAGTTGCCGTCAACATCATCGCAGCATCTAATGTTAAAACTTACAATATTTAATTTCATTAGAAATCACCTCAAAAAAATTATAGCATTCTTAAAAAAATTGTCAACTTATAAAAGTCGTTTTAAGTGTGTTTTTTTCATTGAAAAGGGGAAGGGGATATGCTATAATATTTCCATAAAAAATGCAAAGGAGATAAAGCTATGGCAAACATTAAACTGAAAACCGATGGTTTTAAAACTCTTCGCACAATGAATAAAAGGCTGGTTTCCTATAATGTTGAAATGACCGAGGTAACAGGTGGCACCTTCTGGAAGGCCTATACCGAGGCTCAGGTTGACGGTACCGAGGAATTTCCTGTTATTAAGGATTGGACAAACATGGGCAATCTTCAACAGTGGTATGACCCTATTGATACAACCAATCCTCGCCTTATTAAGCTTGCTAAAGATTTAGGCACAGCTTGGGTGCGCGTTTCGGGCACCTGGGCTAACAAAACCTATTATGATTTTGATGGAAAATGTGGCGGCAAAGCCCCCGAGGGCTTCCAAAATGTTTTAACAAAGGAGCAGTGGCTTAATCTCCTTGATTTCGTTAAGGCTGTTGATGGCAAACTGCTTGTTTCCATTGCAAACTGTCCCGGAATTCACTCGGCCGATGAGCCTATGCCCTTTGAGCAGGCTGACCTGTTGTTTAGAACCTCAAAGGAATATGGCGTTCCCATTTCGGCTGCTGAATTTACCAATGAGCCTAACCTTATCGCCCTTTCCGGTTTGCCCCAGGGCTACACAGCCGCTGACCACGCAAGAGACCACGATTTATTCGGCGCCTGGCTTAAGGAAAACTATCCTGAATGCCTTTTTGTCGGCCCCTGTACAGTTGGCGATATTGATATGTTCGGTATGGGTAACGATGGCGCAGGCGGCGGTATGGCCGCAGGCTTTAAAATGGTTACAACCGAGGAGCTTTTAGGCGAATATAAATCCAAAATGGATGTGTTCAGTTATCACTATTATAACGGCGTTTCCGAACGCGGCGCCGCTATGGGCGGTCACTGGCCCTACGAATCCATTTTAAGCGAGCCCTATCTCGGAATTGCCGCCAGCTGCGCAAGGCAGTATGTTGCCAAACGTGATAAGTATGTTCCCGGTGGCGAAATGTGGGTTACCGAATCGGGCGATGCAGGCTGTGGCGGTAACACTTGGGCCTCCACCTATGCCGATGTTCCGAGAACCCTTAATGAGCTCGGTGAGTTTTCCACCATTACAAACGGCGTTATATTCCATAACACACTGGCTTCCTCCGACTATGGCTATTTAAAACACGGCACCTTTGTTCCGAGGCCTAACTATTTTGCCGTTCTCCTTTGGAAGCAGATTATGGGCGACACCGTTTATGATGCAGGCGAGGAAAACCGCGAAGGCGCTCATATCTATGCGCATTGCCGCAAGGATGGTAAAGATGGCGTTGCATATCTTGTTATTAACAACTCCTGGACCGAAACCACAACCGTTGAGCTGCCCAAAACCGCCGAGGTTTATGCCCTTACAGGCAACGGCGGAATGCGCTCCAGAACAATGCTGTTAAACGGCAAGGAGCTCGCCTTAGGCGAGAACGATGAACTCCCCGCAATGACCCCGATTACCGCCGAAGGTGCCATCCAAATCGCCCCCGGTAGCTGTACGTTTATTGTAATGTAGTAAAATAAATAGAAAAGACCCTGTCAATGTACAGGGTCTTTTTTGTTTGGGGATTAAGGTCTATTTAGGTGCTGATTTAATCAAAGTCAATATCTAAATTATAAATACCGTATCCATAATTATTTTTTGCAATTTCAATTTCCATACGAAAAATTTTATCGGAAGCCGCAGCTTTCATTTTCAAACTGTAAGTAGAACCACCAATCGAACTATCATACCACGATGATTTGAAACCGGTATATTTCTCGATATTTATGCTTGAAAAATCAATGTTTTCTCCATTTTCTAAGGCTTCAAAAAACTTTTGGAGGTCAGCAGGGCGTTCTGGATGCAAAAATTCTTCTGCCGCCTCATAATCTTCGGATGATACCTTTTCGAAAAATTCGTTTATATAAGATTTAGCTTCATCACCTGAAATGCCGCCGGAACAAGCGGAAAATGAAAAAACAACCATAAGAACCACAAAAACACATGCGATTTTTTTCATAAAAAACCTGCCTTTTTTCTTTTATTATAGCATAAAACTGTATGTTAAACAATAGGTATTTCATTCCTAACGGACTGATGAGATACAAGGGCGACAAGTCGCCCTTGATGATATACCATTGCTTTCGCAATGGATAAAAAAATCGACTTGTTTTCACAAGTCGATTTTTTGGCTGTTACGAACCATTTAGATGCCACTTTGTTTTTTGAAAAAAGAGTTAAAATTTACGATTTTTATTATTTTTTTCAAAAAAGATTATCTATTCGATAAATTGGAATTTATCAGACATTAACTGTCCTACACTCTAAAAAACCTTGATATTACTGGGGTTTTCGTTAATTACAAACTCAACTGTTATGTATTTTCCCTTGTTTTTGCCCT
>SVPI01000017.1 GCA_015065935.1 Oscillospiraceae bacterium | reverse complement strand
CTGTTTGAAATACAGCATTTAACACCAGGTATAACGGTTTTTGGTTTGGCATTTATGTCTCTATTTTCGGCAACCATTATCGCAAAAGACAGAGGTAGTTCGCTATTGCAGCGTTTATATACAACGCCATTGACTGCGCGGGATTTCATTCTAGGTTACACACTGCCTATTATTCCAATTTCTATTGGTCAATGTGTTATTTGCTATATTGCCGCCATTTTTCTCGGGCTTGATATTACAGTTAATATTTTATATGCAGTGGTATTTATCATTCCCGTTTCCATCCTCTACATTGCGTTAGGACTCCTTTGCGGAAGCGTATTGAACGACAAGCAGGTAGGCGGTATCTGTGGCGCGTTACTAACTAACCTCTCAGCGTGGTTGTCGGGTGTTTGGTTTGATCTTGACCTTGTAGGAGGTACCTTTAAGAAGATTGCATATGCTCTTCCGTTTGTACACGCAGTAGAAATGGAACGGGCTATACTTGCAGGAGATTTTTTAGGGATTTTTCCGCATCTTTGGTGGGTACTTGGATATGCTGCCGTTCTGCTCGTATTGGCGGTGTTGATGTTCCTGCGACAGATGAAAAAACAGTAATTATCTAGCTTAGAGGATACATGTTTCTTTGCTCAACAATGTAAACACCCTCAAATTTTTACGACAGATTTTACGACAAATGGGATAAAGATATGCCGTTTTATGACAGGTTATGTCTTGCAATGAAAGCAATTTGGATTAACGAAGTCAGAAAATAGCAGGATAAACAAGGATATGGCACTTATTCCGCCCAAATCCCCACAATGAAACCCGAAAGTAAATAAAAATTAAACGCCACCGAAATTCGGTGGCGTTTTTATTTTTTAGGATTTTATTTGCGGGTGGGTTTTACGTTTGTGGCGGGCGCGATGGTGCCGTCAATAACACCATTGGCATCCTCAAACGCTTTGATATTCTCTCTGATTAACACAAGCACCTGACTATTTACGCTTCTGCCTTCATAATCCGCTATATATGCAATCTTGTTAAGCATCTCTTCTTCAATCCGAATGGAAACACTTTTGATAGCCATAAACTCACCTCATAGTAAATATATTGTATATTTATTTTAGGCACATTATGTGTTATAATGTAAAAAATAGATATACTGTATATCTAACAATTGAGGGGAGGAGCTTATGAAAGAAAACACCTGTTGTTTCATTGGTCACAAAACGATAAAGGAAACCGAGAAATTAAAAGCAAAACTTAATGAAACCATTGAGAAACTGATAGTTGATAAAAATGTTGGCACCTTTCTTTTTGGAAGCAAAAGCCGTTTTAATAATCTTTGTTATGAGGTGGTCAGCGAACTAAAGCAAAACCACCCGCACATAAAACGAATTTATGTACGGGCGGAGTATCCATATATCAGTGAGCACTATAAAGATTATCTGCTTGAAAGCTACGAGGATACCTATTATCCTGAAAAGATACTGAACTCAGGCAGAGCCACTTATGTCGAACGCAACTATGAAATGATAGATAAAAGCCACTATTGCATCGTTTACTACGATGAAGAAAATGCCCCATCCACCCGTAAAAGCGGCACCAAGATTGCTCTTGACTATGCCATTAGAAAACAAAAGCACATTATTGTATTACCAACAGAAATAACAAATGTGTAGAAATACGCAAAATTGTTCGATGTAATATTGACTTGTAAGTAGGGATATGCTATAATAAGAGCGTTAAAATGCGTAAATACGCAAAATTATTCGATGAGGTATGTGCTATGATTGAAAGAAAAAAGTATCTCGAAAAATTAATCAGCAAAAAAGAGAACGGCTTAGTTAAGGTTATTACCGGTATCAGAAGATGCGGTAAATCTTATTTGCTGTTCAATATATATAAGGACTATTTGAAGTCAATCGGAGTAGAGGACGAGTGTATTATTTGTCTTGCTCTTGATGATGACGAGAATATTCAATACCGCAATCCCCTTGAACTCGGCAAGCATATTCGCAGCCTGACTGCTGATGAGAGCAAAACTTACTACGTTTTCCTTGACGAGATTCAAAAGGTCGTTACCATTCAGAATCCGTATATCGAAGGCGTTGAGGATAAAATCGGTTTTGTGGATGTTGTGCTTGGTCTTATGAAGCACGACAATATTGACGTGTATGTTACCGGCAGTAACTCTAAAATGCTGTCCTCCGATATCCTCACCGAGTTCCGTGGACGTGGTGATGAGATCAGAGTGAATCCGCTTTCCTTTGTAGAGTTTTATAATGCGTTTGAGGGCGAAAAACGCAATGCTTGGCAGGAGTATTATACCTATGGCGGCCTTCCTCTCGTAATGACTAAAAAGAGCCATGAAGAAAAAGCAAAGTATCTTCAATCTCTATTCGATGCGATCTATATCAGTGACATTATGGATAGAAACAAGCTTGTGTACGAAAAATCGGTGCTTGACGATATTCTCAACATCGTTTCGTCTTCGGTTGGCTCCCTTACTAATGCTAATAAGATCACCAACACCTTTAAGAGTGCAAAGCAGATGAATATCGGTGCACCTACCGTTAATAGATATCTTGATTATTTTATCGATGCATTCCTGCTTTACAAAGCCGAGCGCTACGATGTTAAAGGAAGAAAGTATATCGGCTCACCGCTTAAATACTATTTCAGTGATGTGGGACTTCGCAATGCGCGACTTAATTTCCGTCAGCAAGAAGAAAATCACATTATGGAAAACATTATTTATAACGAGCTTTGTGGCCGTGATTTCAGCGTGGACGTCGGCGTGGTTGAGTATTGCTATAAGGATGCAGAAAAGAAGAGCAAACGCACCCAGCTTGAAATCGACTTTGTTGCGAATAAAGGCAGCAAAAAGTATTATATCCAGTCGGCATTGACCGTTGCAGACGAAGAAAAGCGTGAGCAAGAGATCCGTTCATTAAAGCGCGTCGGCGATTCCTTTAAGAAGATTGTAGTAGTTAAAGATAACATCATCCCATGGCACGACGATGACGGCATCCTCTACATCGGCATCGAACAATTCCTGCTCGACGAGAATGCTATGGATATGTGAGAAAACACTGCTACGACTTTTCGATGCGTTCTATCAAGAGAGCAAACTTGTGCATCGTACGTTAACTTACATTTGATGATTATTTCACAGTATTGGAGAAAGACAAATAATTATGGATCAAATAAGCATTTTAATCGAATTTTTAAGAGCAAAACACGAAATTACGGAACTGCAAAAAGATATATTGGATACTTGGAATGAATATCAGAAAAATCCTATAGATGAAGTTTCTGCTAAACATCAAATATCTTCCAATAACGGAAATCACAAAGAAATATTTGCAAAAATTACGGCTTTGCCGACTACGGTTTCGAAACCTGCTGAACGAATAGATGAAACTGATTTGCGCTATATTCTGTCAAGGCAGCTTATATTTTTAGTTGAAAAAGAAATGGAGATAAATAATGGCCACCAATAATACAGCCGACATCGGCTTTGAAAAACAAATATGGGATGCTGCATGTGTGTTGCGCGGCAACATCGATGCATCCGAATACAAATCCGTCGTTTTGGGATTGATTTTTCTCAAGTATATATCTGATCGTTTCGATGAAAAGTATCAGGCTCTTGTTGCTGAAGGTGACGGATTTGAAGAAGACGTGGACGAATATATTTCTGAAGGCATCTTCTTTGTGCCCGAAAATGCACGATGGAGCGTCATTGCGTCCAAGGCGCATACTGCGGAGATCGGCACTGTTATTGACGATGCTATGCGAGCGATTGAAAAGGAAAATAAACGACTCAAAGACATTCTTCCCAAGAATTTTGCTCGTCCTGAATTGGACAAGCGCCGTTTGGGTGATGTAGTTGACCTCTTCACCAACATTAAGATGGTAGAAGCAGGCTCTAGCCGTGATATACTGGGCAGAACATACGAATATTGCCTCTCCAAATTTGCTGAGCAGGAAGGTAAATTGGCGGGTGAATTCTATACACCTGCCTGTGTGGTACGCACACTGGTCGAAGTGCTGCAGCCCTACAATGGCCGCGTGTACGATCCTTGCTGTGGATCGGGTGGTATGTTCGTGCAGAGTGCGAAGTTTATCGAAAATCACGCAGGCAATCTAAGTGACATTTCCGTGTTTGGTCAGGACTCTAACCCGACCACGTGGAAAATGGCTCAGATGAATCTGGCTATTCGTGGCATTGAAGCCAACCTCGGCAGCTATAATGCAGATACTTTCTTTAACGATTGCCACCCGACACTTCGTGCCGATTACATTATGGCAAATCCGCCTTTTAATCTTTCTGATTGGGGTGCGGACAAGCTTAAGGATGATGTTCGTTGGCAGTATGGTACTCCGCCTGCCGGTAACGCCAACTTTGCGTGGCTTCAGCACATGGTCTATCACCTTGCGCCAAACGGTAAGATTGGTATGGTTTTAGCAAACGGCTCTCTTTCTTCTCAAAGTGGCGGAGAGGGTGAAATCCGCAAAAATATCATCAATGCTGACTTGGTGGAATGCATTGTTGCCATGCCCACACAGCTTTTCTATACCACAGGCATTCCTGTGTCGCTGTGGTTTCTTTCTAAGAACAAAGCCTACCGAAACCCATACACATAATTGGGGTTGGTGGAGCACTGAAACAGAAGCCATTATTGGTAGAACTGGCACTGAAAAAAGGACCTGCTTAGATTGTAAAGAATCCGAAACAAGAACTGGTTTTGGAGTAGACGCTTCTGATAAGCATCATGAGTCTTTATCTTAAACATAGAGTAAAAGGCAAAAAGCCGTGGTAACGCTGACGCGTACCACGGCTTTTTAACACATTAGGCCGCAAAAATTTACTTTTTTAGGCATTTCTTCCCTAAGAACAACACCTGTTGGTGGCGTTTTTGTTTTTTATAATTTTATTTTCGGGTGGGTTTTACGTTTGTGGTGGGCGGTTTATTCGGAAAGAAATTATAAACCTGTTTTCGTAACGCAAAATTATTTAGGCTGTGTTGCAAATTCAAGGTATGTTATTTCGCCGCTTTCTGCCAAAAAGCTAAGGTTATAAGCGCCCGCCTTGTTTAACTCTATATCGCAGGCATAGGTAAGGCTGCCCTCGGGCACGTAACCGCAGTTGCAGGTGAAGTTCATTTTTTTGGGGATATACCAAAGGTTAGAGGGTTTGGGGTCCTTACGCTCAAAAGAGGAAACCTCTTTGCCGTTTACTTTAATTTTAACCTCTTCGGGTTTTAAACCTTTGAGTCCAACAAAAAGAGTAACGGATTTTGTGCCTTTAAGACTGCCTAAATTAACTTGTAGGGTTTTAGGCGCGCCGTCTAAAGTGATGGGCAGTGGTGTGTAAGGGGTAAATCCCTCAGGGCAGGTGTCCTGAAAGGTTACAAGATAGCGGCGGGATAATTTTTGCACGGTTTTTAAATCTTTACAAGTTTCAAAAACCTCTTTACAAAGAATGTTTCGTATCTCTTCTCCGGGCAATCTTGTAAATGGGTGCATATAGTAATTGAAATAATACATTCCGTCTGCTCCGTCTGATAAATAGCGGTTTACAAAACCGCGAATAACTTCGGGTGTTGATGCGCAGCGCGGGTCGTTGGCGAAAGACAGGGTGTCTACCGCGGCATAGATTTCGGTGTTTTGAAGAGTAGATTTCCAATGTTTTATGGGCATATCTGAATCATTTGAAGACCAGCGGGGGGAAACGATAACGGCATCAACAAGACCTTCCTTTTCATAGGTCACAGTATCGAAGCCAAATGCCTTGCTCTCGGTTATATCGCGGTTTAAGCGAATGGCAACCTTAATTTTATGACCGTAATTTTTTTCGTGCTTTGCAATTATCTCCCGCGCCTTGCGCATAAAATCATTCATTATTAAATGGGGATTTTCGGTTTTGGCAAGGTCAAAGCAAAGAATTTCACGCATAAAGTCAAGCTCAATGCCGTCGCAGTCGTAGCGGCCTAACTGCTCATCAATGTAGGAAAGGAGATATTCTCTAACTTTATCATAGGAAAAGTCCATACAGTTTTTAAAATAATCGAACTTTTCCCCAACGGTCATTCCCTTTTCCATTGCCTCGTAAATCATATCGCTTCGCATATAAGAAACTTCCCTTTCGGGGTGATGACAGTCGTTTGTTCTAACACTCATCCAGGTGAAAAAGCCTAGGTCACGACTGCGTTTAAACCAAACTGCAAGTGGGTCAATGCCGAAATCTTTAAAAATATGATAAAGACCGTTAAACCACTCTTTATAGTCAACGGGTTTGCCAATTTCTTCGGTGCGCTCATATTTGGTAAAGCCATCGGTTGCAACCTCGCTTTTACCAATGGAATATTGGCAGTTTATGCAGATAAGCAGGTCGGTAATATTAAAGCCGCAATACTGGTCAATAAAGGGGTAAAGGTCGGCCTCGGTAATTTCCTCGTTTTGGGCCTTTTTCTCATCATATAAGCGGTTTAAAAAGTAACCTATGCCGTAATCGTTTGTATCAATGTTTACTAAAAATTTTTTCATTTAAAACACCTCGAGAGCCGATTTGTTTACAGTATAACATTTTCGGGAGAAAATGCAAGAATTTAAAGAAAAAAGGCAAAAAAGATCCGACTGTTTTAAAAAACAGTCGGATAATCCTTTAAAAGGGGTTAGAACTCCAGCTTTTCCTCAATGTATTTTTTAAGCTCGCTAATGGGCAGTCTTACCTGCTCCATTGTGTCGCGGTCGCGAACGGTAACGCAGCCATCGGTTTCACTTTCGAAATCGTAGGTAATGCAGAAGGGTGTGCCGATTTCATCCTCACGGCGGTAACGTTTGCCGATGGAACCGGCATCATCATAATCCACCATAAAGTATTTAGAAAGCTCACTGTAAACCTTGCCTGCGCCCTCGTTAAGTTTTTTGGAAAGGGGCAAAACAGCCGCCTTAAAGGGAGCAAGAGCAGGGTGGAGGCGCAGAACAACGCGGGTGTCGCCCTTTTCATCGGTTTCCTCATCATAGGCGTTGCAAAGGAATGCAAGGAGCACACGGTCGGCGCCGAGAGAGGGCTCGATAACATAGGGAACATATTTTTCGTTTGTTTCGGGGTCAAAATATTCCATACCCTCGCCCGAATGGTTGGCGTGCTGGGTTAAATCGTAATCGGTACGGTCGGCAACGCCCCAAAGCTCGCCCCAGCCGAAGGGGAATAAAAACTCAAAGTCGGTTGTAGCCTTTGAATAGAAGCAAAGCTCATCTTTATCGTGGTCGCGAAGTCTTAAACTTTCCTCATCCATTCCGAGATTAAGGAGCCAGTCACGGCAGTAGCCGCGCCAAAACTTAAACCATTCAAGGTCGGTGCCCGGCTTGCAGAAGAATTCAAGCTCCATTTGCTCAAACTCGCGTGTGCGGAAAATAAAGTTACCGGGGGTGATTTCGTTTCTGAAGGATTTGCCGATTTGCGCAACACCAAAGGGAACCTTTTTGCGGGTGGTTCTTGCAATGTTTTTAAAGTTTACGAAAATACCCTGTGCTGTTTCGGGGCGGAGATACAGTGTAGAGGTGCTATCCTCGGTAACACCCTGAAAGGTTTTAAACATTAAGTTAAACTTTCTGATATCGGTAAAATCGTGGGAGCCGCAGTCGGGGCAGGCAATGCCGTGGTCCTTAATATACTGTGCCATTTCGGCATCGCTCATAGCGGCAGGGTTATCCGAAAGACCGTTTGCGGCAACGTAGTCCTCAATAAGCTTATCGGCTCTGTGCCTTGTTTTGCAGTTCTTGCAGTCCATAAGCGGGTCGGAAAAGCCGCCTAAATGGCCCGAAGCCACCCAGGTTTCGGGGTTCATAATAATAGCGCTGTCAAGGCCCACATTATAAGGGCATTCCTGAACGAACTTTTTCCACCAAGCCCTTTTAATGTTGTTTTTAAGCTCAACACCCAAGGGGCCGTAGTCCCAGCTGTTTGCAAGGCCGCCGTAGATTTCACTACCGGCATAAACAAAGCCTCTGCCCTTGGCCAGAGTAACAACCGTTTCCATACTCTTTTCGCTGTTTTTCACTTTTATCTCTCCTTGTGGGGATTATTTAAAATATAATATATAATAATACTAAAAATAGAAATTTTTGTCAACACCCACCTTTTTCTTTTCCGCCAAATAAAACATTGAAAAAAGGAGAATTTTGTTGTATTATGTATGTATAAACTTTTAAGGTGGTTATTTTATGAGAAGAGCTGACGGCAAAAGACTTCGCGATACCGACCCTATGTACACTGTGGCACCCTTTATTATGGACAAGCGTTATGATGCAATGAATATGATTACCATTGATATTCCGCTTGAGCCCATGCAAAAATACATAAATGCAAAGCGTAAAGAGGGACAAAACGTTTCCCACATGGCCCTTATCCTTGCGGCATATTTAAGGACTGCGGCCGAATACCCCCAGCTTAACCGTTTTATAATGAACAAGCGAATTTACGCCCGCACCGAGTTCCCCGTTGGAATGGTTGTGCTAAAATCGGGTCAAACCGATAACGGCACCATGACCAAGATGTATTTTGAGTTTGAGGACACTCTTTTTGATGTTAATAACAAGATTAACACTTTCGTTGAGGAAAACCGCCAGACCCCCGACGCCAACCCAACCGAAAAGCTTATAAAGGTGCTGCTTAACATTCCGGGACTACTCCCCGTTGGCGTTGCACTTTTTAAATGGATGGACCGCCACGGCCTTTTACCTAAATCAATTATCAAGGCGAGCCCCTTCCACGCAAGCCTTGTTATTTCAAACCTTGCCAGCATTCGCACCAACCATATTTACCACCATTGCTATGAGTTTGGCACCACAAGC
The DNA here is from genome assembly GCA_015065935.1 of Oscillospiraceae bacterium. Taxonomy (GTDB): domain Bacteria; phylum Bacillota; class Clostridia; order Oscillospirales; family Acutalibacteraceae; genus SIG587. Next base: position 34,221 of record SVPI01000017.1, on the reverse strand, counting down.
GTGTTCTTTGCAATGGGTAATTCAAGGGAAGTGCCAAAGCGCAAGGGCAAAGAAATCTATTTTGAAAAATGTATGCCTATCGGCGTTGTTATGGATGAAAGAATTTGCTCGGGAAGCTATTTTGCTATTGCCTTCCGCCGCTTTAAATCCTACCTTGCCGACCCCACACAGCTTGAAACTCCCCCAACCGTTATAAACAAGGAATTTTAGGCCAAGCTCTTGATTTTAGGGGTATATTACTATATAATATTTAATGTAAAAATTTTTTTGGAGGCAAAAAATTATGTTAGTTTCTGCAAAAGAAATGCTATCGAAAGCAAAAGCAGGCAAGTATGCCGTTGGTCAGTTCAATATTAACAACCTTGAATGGACCAAAGCAATTTTAAACACCGCTCAGGAGCTTAATTCCCCTGTTATCCTCGGCGTATCCGAGGGCGCAGGTAAATATATGTGCGGCTACAAAACCGTTGTAGGTATGGTTAAGGGTATGATTGAGGAAATGGGCATCACCGTTCCCGTTGCTCTTCACCTTGACCACGGCAGCTATGAAGGCGCCAAGGCTTGTATTGCCGCAGGCTTCTCCTCTGTTATGTTTGATGGCTCTCATTATCCCATTGAGGAAAACATTGCCAAAACAAAGGAACTCGTTGGTATATGCGATGAGCTGGGCCTTTCCTTAGAGGCTGAGGTTGGCGCTATCGGCGGTGAGGAAGACGGCGTTATAGGAAGCGGCGAGGTTGCCGACCCCAAGGAATGCAAAATGATTGCCGATTTAGGCGTTACAATGCTGGCCGCAGGTATCGGTAATATCCACGGTAAGTACCCTGAAAATTGGGCAGGTCTTTCCTTTGACACACTCGATGCTATCCAGCAGCTTACAGGCACAATGCCTTTAGTTCTCCACGGTGGCACAGGTATCCCCGCTGAAATGATAAAGAAGGCAATTTCTCTGGGTGTTTCCAAAATCAACGTTAACACCGAGTGCCAGCTTGCTTTCGCTGCTGCAACTAGAGAGTATGTTGAGGCAGGAAAAGATTTACAAGGCAAGGGCTTTGACCCCAGAAAGCTTCTCGCCCCCGGCTACGAAGCAATTAAAGCCACCGTTAAAGAAAAGATGGAGCTCTTCGGCTCAGTTGGCAAGGCTTAAGAAAAATATTAACGGACCGCACAATGCGGTCCGTTTTTTAAATTTAATGTTGACAAAACCGAAAATCGTGTTATAATTGAAATGTTCATTTGGGCCATTAGCTCAGTTGGTTAGAGCAACCGGCTCATAACCGGTCGGTCCGGGGTTCGAGTCCCTGATGGCCCACCAACAAATGAACACATATTATTTAGGGGTATAGCTCAGTTGGTAGAGCAGCGGTCTCCAAAAACCTTAAGTGCCGGGTGAGGTTGCGAGCGCGTCCGGTGGACGAAACAGCGAGCAAAACGAAGCGCCGCGGTCAAAGGTCATAGGCGTTAAGAGCCGTAATGAACTTTGGGCACCGCAAGAGGGCATAACCCGAGGCGTTTAACATATAAAAATAAAATAATATTTAGGGGTATAGCTCAGTTGGTAGAGCAGCGGTCTCCAAAACCGCGTGCCGAGGGTTCAAGTCCTTCTGCCCCTGCCAAAAAGAAGCATTGACCTTTTGGTCGGTGCTTCTTTTTTAGTTTGGTTAAAGCCTTAACCCGAGGCACGCGTGCCGGGTGAGGTTGCGAGCGCGTCCGGTGGACGAAACAGCGAGCAAAACGAAGCGCCGCGGTCAAAGGTCATAGGCGTTAAGAGCCGTGATGAACTTTGGGCACCGCAAGAGGGCAAATAAGTCCTTGCTATTTTGCCACAATTTAAAAAATTGACCTTTTGGTCGGTGCTTCTTTTTTAGTTTGGTTAAAGCCTTAACCCGAGGCGTAAAAAGGAAAACCCATATTTACACAAGCCTCAATTTTGCAAGAAACGCAATGTTTTTTGCAAAAAACGCTATTGAGGTTTGTGTTTCTTTTTGGTAGTTTGTGTTTGGAGGGATTGTAATGAATCAACAATGGCAAAGGGCACGCCATCGCTGTAAACGCTGAAATCAATTTGATAATACTCGGTGTCCTTGCTTAATATTCGGTTTTTATATTTAAGCCCATAAGGCATAATAAGCACGTCCCCTGCCTTTGCTACAACTCGGTTTTCGCCGAATTCAAAGCACTGACCGCCAACCCGATAATAAATGAGGCTGTTGACAGGTCGGAAATTATTTGAAAAGCAGGGTGTGACACTTTTCTTTAAAAATACATTGTGAAGCTCTATGTTTATTTTATTTGCGAAATAATACATACCATCACCACCTATAAAATAACATACCCATAATGGTTTTTCAACACATTTCCGATTTTGTACACAAAAAATACGAAAAGCGGTGTTTTTCCATATTGTTTTGTGCAAAAATTTGTGCTAATATTTTTTAAAAGGGGGAATTTTAATGAGTAAAATATCCTTTAAAAACCCAAAGCTTAAATGGCTTTTCGGTGGCCTTGGCTTTCACAACAGCGAAGCCACAATGACCGCCCTTATGAGCGAAAAGGTTAAAAATGAAATCATTTTAAAAACCTTCAGAGAAATTTCGCCAACCTTTTCCCGCGTTTTTGCCGTTTATGCCGATTGGTCTAAAGAGGCAATGGATGCCTTTGCCGATTATTATGATGAAACCTACCGAAAGGCGGGTACCCTCGTTTATGCCGTTCCCGGCAGAATGCCCTACATAACCGATGAGGATGACATAGATGTTTACTGCGAGAAGGTTGCCGAAAAGCTAGATTACCTTATAAATGTTAGAAACTGCACAAAAATAAGATACTATTGCCTTACAAACGAGCTTTCGGTTGGCAACACCTATGCTTGGTTTAAAAACAATATGGAGCTGTTTAAAAAATATAACGAGGGGCTTTTTAAGGCTTTGAGCAGGCATAATTTAGATGTTGGCATTGTTGCAAGCGATGCCGCAAACGAGGAGCATTTCTATCTTAACGACTGGGTTGCCGAAAATATGGATGAAACAACCTCGGTTTATTGTAACCACCTTTATTCGGTTGATACCGCCCTGCCCCCAGGGGATTTAAAGGCTTACGACCGCTATGTTTCGGGCCTTGCCCCACTGGTTAAAACCGCCCATTCAAAGGAAAAGCGTTTCATGCTGGGCGAATTCGGCGTTAGAACCGTTCCCAACACAACCCTTATGCCTATGATGAACGATTCCAATTTTTCGGCTGACCATTTGGCCCTGCAGGGAGATTTTGCCCTTGCCTTTGCCGAGCTTGCTATGGCGGCCATTAACACAGGCTGTCTTGCTACTGCCTACTGGACAATGTTTGACTACCCCGCACCCCTTATCCGTGAAAACGGCGACACTCAGGTCGAGAAGGCCCGCTATGATGCTGTTCGCTTTTCGGGACACGGAATGGAAATAAGGTATAATAAAAACGGCCTTATCCGCTGGGATGATGAAAATAAGGATTACAGCAGCTATGCCTCCCTTTACACCCTCGGTTTAATGGCAAAGTTCTTTAAAAAAGGCTCAAGAGTTTTAAAAACCCAGTGGGATAGTGAGTTTGTTCGCGCCTGCGGTGTTATTGATGAGGAGAAAAGGGCAACCCTCGCCCTGCTTAATTGGAGTGAAAACGAGGAAAAGGCGCAGTTGTCCCTTGATTTTGCCCTTAACAAAAAGGCTCGCCTTTATACCTTTGAGGCCGATAACATTCCCTTTAACGATTTTAACGACCTGCAGCCCTACAGCGCAGTTTTAGAGCTAAATGATAAAAACGAAATCACCCTGCCGCCTAAATCCCTTATCCTGCTAACCACCGATTATGAGGACCGCATTCCCTCAAAGATTAAGGGGGTAAAGGTTAAAAACGGGCGCCTATGCTGGAAGGAATGTAAGGATTCCGAGCACGTTTACTACCGCGTGTTTAAGGATGGAGTGCAAATTGCCTCCACCGTTGCATTAAGTATTCCCCTTGCCGATAAGGCGGGTAAATTTACCGTAAAATCGGTTGACAAATGGGGTAACCAGGGCGAATAAATTAAAAGAATCCGACCCTTTTTTAAAAAAGGGTCGGATATTTTTTTAAAATTGGAATTTTTCTATTGCATTTAATTTTTAAAGTGCTAAAATCAAAGTGAAACAGAGAGGTCAGAGGGTGTGTTTTATGAAAAGCAAGGTGGATATTTGCGGCGGACCCATTTTTTCGGGTGTAATTCGCTACACTATTCCTGTTATTCTTACAAACATTTTGCAGCTGCTTTATAACGCTGCCGATATGGCTGTTGTGGGCCACTTTTGCGGTAGCGCATCCATTGCCGCCGTTGGGGCTACAGGCTCACTTACATCCCTTCTTGTTAATGTGTTTATCGGTCTTTCAACAGGTGCGGGTGTTGTGGTTGCCCACAGTATTGGCGCAAGGGACAGCGAGGGCACAAAAAAAGCGGTACATACAAGCATTGCTATTTCCTTTGTTTGCGGTGTTATTGCAACCCTTTCGGGTGTTTTCTTTTCTGAAACCCTTTTAGGGTTTATGGGAACCCCCGATGATATTCTGCCTCTTTCCGCCCTTTATATGAAGGTTTATTTCGGCGGAATGATGGTTAATGTTTTCTGCTTTTTTGCAGGCGCCATTATAAATGCAACAGGGCAGACAAAAAAGCCCCTTATTTATTTAAGCATTGCGGGAGTTACCAATGTTGTTTTAAATGTGCTGTTTGTAACGGTGTTTAATATGAATGTTGAGGGCGTTGCCCTGGCTACCGTGCTTTCCCAGGTTATATCCGCCTCGCTTTTCCTTCGCGACCTTTTAAAGAGGGATGATGACTGCAAGCTTTTTATAAAGAAAATAAAATTCCACAAGGCACCATTGCTTAAAATTCTTGGAGTTGGTATCCCTTCGGGCCTTCAGGGCTCCTTTTTCTCCCTTTCCAACACCATAACCCAGTCGGCGGTTAACTCCTTCGGCTCAACGGTTGTTTCGGGCAACGCGGCGGCGGCAAGCATTGAGGGCTTTATTTACACCTCAATGAACTCCTTTTCCCAAACCACCCTTACCTACACAGGGCAGAATATGGGCGCGGGAAAATATGAGCGTATAAAAAAGGCGCTTATTGCTTGCTCGGTTTGTGTAACCGTGCTGGGGGTTGTTTTGGGCGGCGCCGCAAACCTTTTCGGTAAACCCCTTTTATCCATTTTTATAACCGATTCTCCTGAAGCCATTTCCTATGGCCTAGAGCGTATGCTGGTTGTGTGCACACCTTACTGCCTTTGCGGAATTATGGAGTGCCTTTCCTACACCAACCGAGGAATGCACCACGCTACCGCGTCAATGATTATAAGCGTGTTTTTCGCCTGTGTTTTCCGAATTTTGTGGGTTAACACAATGTTTAAACTGCCACAGTTCCACTCCCTTAAGGGTCTGCTTGTTAACTTCCCCATTTCCTGGTTTTTGTGTATTTTGTTTCAGTTGGCGCTGTTTATTTATTCTTACAAAAAACTACTTAAAGAAAAAAGACCGCAATAGCGGTCTTTTTTCTTTATTTTCGCTCTGCTATATGTTATAATGATTATCGAATGTCGAGAAATTTAATCAATTTCTCGACAAAGCCGATAAAAATCGGCTTTGTGTTACAAACAACGTCTTAAAACGTAGTTTGGTAACTTCGATATCATTTCAATGAATATGTTCAATTACCGTTGGTAATTGTTTGCGAATTCTTTGAATTCGCAGTCGAAACAAGGCAAAGTCTTATTTCGACATAAACATAGTCATTATAATAAATTTAAATAAAAGGAGGTACTTTAGATGAAAAAACTATTAGCAATTATAACGGCTTGTTGCCTTGTTTTGGGACTTTGCGCCTGTGGGAAAGGGGAAACGGCCTCCTCTGCCGCCAGTGAGGTTTCATCCAACACCTCCTCGGCTATTACCGAGGTTTTTACCGCCCCTGAGCTGGAGCCGCTCCCGCCTCTTTGGGAGGTTAAGCCTACGATAAAGTGGTCAACTCTTAAGGGTGGCGCTACGGCGAGGGTTATTATTGAGGATGAAGACGGAAAGGTTATTGTAGATAAAGGCGGGCTTATCGGCACCGAATATACCCTTGAAACCGCCCTTACAAAGGGCCAAATTTACACCCTTAAAATGTTCTACCAAAGGAATGGCAACGAAAGCCCGATGGTTGGAATTTCTAAAAAAGGAAAGAAAATGTTGTGTCTTGAAAAAAAGACTGCTTCCTTAAAGGATATTGCAAAGAAAATAGAAAACTCTAAAGATTATCTTATAACCTTTATCGGTGATTCGGTTACCTGGGGCGCAGGAAAATCAAGTGAGGAAACCACCTATCCCGCATTTTTTGCCCGCAGACTTTCCGAAAAATTTTCCGACCGCACCATTATTCGTTACGATGGCATTATGAACGGCGAGCGGGTGCCCTTAAAGGAATATTCCGCGCCTATAACCGTAAATGAGGGAACTAAGGGTAAAATAACCGTTGTGCGCTCGGGCGTTGGCTCAAGCGAGGGCACACACCTTATTAACCGAATGTACTCCGATTTTATGGGCACGGCAAACGGAAGACTTCCAAAAAAGGCTGACCTTATGGTTATTCATATAGGCATTAACGACCAGGGCTGGGGCGCCTCTACTTATGAATTTAAGGAGCGCCTTTTAAAGCTTGGTACCTTAATTCTTCGTGACCAGCCCGAAACCGACATAGTTTTTATGACCCCGACCAGTAGCGTTGGTAGCAGTAATGCGCCCGCCAGCGAAAACCCCCTTAATGCCTATTCCGATGCTATGAAGGAGGCCGCAAATGAGCTTGGCTTCCCCATTATTGATATGCACGCCGTTTGGATGGACCATTATGTTCAGGGCGGCGCCGGCTTTGGTATGGGAAATTGGCATTATGACCGTTGGCACCCAAGTGATACCGGCTACGAGGTTATGGCCAATAAAATTTTTGAGGATTTGTTTAAGTAAGGAGGAAACTTTAATGAAAAAACTAACAGCATTTTTACTTGTTTTGGTTTTAATCTTTTCTCTTTGCGCCTGTGGGGGAAACGCGGTAACCTCCTCGGAAAACGAGACCTCCTCAGCGGCGGGAAGCTCTTCGGCAGAAAGCGATACCTCCTCTGCCGCATCATCTGCTCCTAAAATTTCTTCCCCCTCGATTTCAGTGGATTATAACACAAAATCCTCAAAGGAAAGCACAACCTCTAAAACACCTCCCGATGTAAAGCAGGTAACATTAAAGGAAATAAAGACTAAAATGATAAATTCAAAGGATTATATGATAACCTTTATAGGCGATTCCATTACCTTCGGTTTTCAGGCTTCCAGCAAGGAAACAAGCTTTGTCGGCCTTGTTGCAAAGGGAATTGCCGAAAAATTGCCCGACCGCACCGTTATTCGTTATGACGGTATTGAAAACGGCCTTAGACAGCCGCTTAAAGGCTACTCCGAGCCTGTAAACGTTCAGGAGGGCGCAAATGGCAAAATAACCGTTGTGCGTTCAGGTGTCAGCGGGTCAAGAATGGGCGAAACCGTTGCTCGAATGGACACCGATTTTATGGGAACAGCAAACGGCCGCCTGCCTAAAAAGGCCGATTTGTTTATTATTCATTTGGGCGTTAACGATGCAGGAGACCTTTCAACCTACAAGCGCAATATGAGAACGCTGGTTGAAAAAGTGATGGCCAATCAGCCCGAAACCGATATAATTTTAATGACCCCAACCTCAACAGGCGAGGGCAAAAGCGAAGGCAGTCCGTTAGATGAATATTCTGTCGCTATGAAGGAGTTGGCGGCCGAAAAGGGCCTTGCGGTTATTGATGTTCACGAGGAATGGATGAAGCATTACACCCCCGGCGGCCCGGGCTACGGTATGGGAAATTTGGTTGCCGATATGTGGCACCCCGCCGACCCCGGTTATAAGCTTATTGCTGATAAGATTTTAGCGGATTTGTTTAAGTAAGGAGGAAACTTTAATGAAAAAACTAACAGCATTTTTACTTGCCTTGGTTTTAATCTTTTCTCTTTGTGCCTGTGGAAAAAATTCGGCAGGCGAGAGTTCAAACGAAACCTCAACTGCTAATAGCACCGCCTCTGTTGTTTCAAATGTAAGCAGTCAAAGCGAGGCTTCTTCGGCCGCTTCTTCCGAAACCGAAAGCAGCAAAACATCAAGTGTAGCTTCTGCCACCAGCTCTGCTACTAGCTCAACTGTTTCAAAAAAGGATTATTCAAACAGCACCGAAACCATTAACATTTTAAGACAGAATAATGCTGTTGATTACAAGGGCAAGATTATAACGCCCTATGCTATTTTAAACAGCGATTATTCGATTCACACATATTACGAAAACAATTGGGAATGCAGGCGTTATATTTCGGTTTATGACGGCAAAATTTTCTACCACGACGACGTTGCTGAAAAATATCAAACCCGAAACGCGATTTTCACATGCGATCAAAACGGAAAGAACGTTAAGGAAATTGTAAAAAGTGCAAGTTTTGGAATTTACACCATTTATCAGGGCAGAATTTATTATATTGGCAAAAAATATGAAACAAACGAGTGGAAAAAATATCTTTGCTCATCTAACATTGACGGCACCGACGAAAAAGGAGAAATCTGTCTGGAAAACATTGGAGACGTTTATTTCGCTGTGGTTAAGGACAGCGTTCTTTACTGCTGGATTTATGAAGGCGAAGCTCTTTGCATCGCTAAATTTGACCCGAAATCTAAAAAGTTTGAAATTGCAAAGCGTTATTCTGAGCCTTCCACCCGCCACAGAAGCGAACTGCATCTTGTAGGCAACGATATTTATTATCATTTTGGCGAGCACATTTATAAGGTGAATTTCAAAGGCGAAGACACCGCTCTGCCCGTTGCGACAAATGAGAGCGAAACGTATTTGCTGAATAAGGCGATTGCTTTTTGGGAACAGGGGATTATGGTTATGGATTCTCGCTACGATTCAGTTAACGACCCTATTGACTTTTTCGCCTTTAACGATTTAAGCACTAAAAAGGTGGCACCCAAGAGCCTTTACACAGTGGCAAAAGCAAATAGGGAAAACACTATGTATTCCTTCGTTACTTGCCAAAAAAAGGATAAGGTTATTTTATTTGAATATAGCAAATAGAAAAAAGCACGGAACGATTTGTTCCGTGCTTTTAATTTATTTATCCTGGGTTTCGGCAACGCGGGTTAAAACCTCTTTGGCGGTGTTGTATGCCGCGGCAACCTTTTTGTCGGCTTTAAGGGCGGCTTCGTCATATTCCCGCATAACAAGGTGCAGGCCTTCGGGCAGGGGCAGGTCCTCCGTTTTATCGCAATAGGAATAGAAGTTTTTGCCAAGCATTACGCAATCCGCGGTGAACAACTCGCCCTCATCCAAAATGGAGTCAAGATAGTTAAAGGACTCCTCATCAAGAAGGAAAATAACCTTTTCCCGCTGGGCAAAAAGAATGGTTTGCAGTTTTTGGGCGGTATTTTGGTTTGTGGGATTATTAACCGTTATGTTTTTATCATAGGCGCAGTTAATAACATCAACCTTTACCTTACCGTCACCGTTTTTATCCTCAAAAAACAGGGAGAAATAATCCTCCATTAAGGTTATATGGTCGGAATAATAGTAATCATAGGTAAAAAGCACAACCTCGCCATCGTAAACCGGGCGTGTGGCGCACTGGGTAATCATAATAGCCAGAATTGCCGCAACAACAGCTATAAAAATCACCTTACCGCGATTATAAAACCAAAAGTTTTCTCGTTTTTCTTCCTTGGTCATTTCTCCCGCAAGCTCACTGGGCTTTGGTGGCGGTGCAAGCTCGCCGCTTTGCATTTTTTTTAGTTTCAGCAGCTCGGCTTGAGCCTTTTTTCTCTGCTCTAATGTTTCGTTTTTCTTTTCCATTTTTCTTTCCTTAAAATGAATTGTTTTATTTATTATATCAAAAGAAAAAGGCGGTTGCAACAACCGCCTTAATTTTTTAACAATAAGTTTACTATTCGGTTTTCACATTGGGCAGATTTTCTAAAAACTCAACCGTTTCACTCATTGAATCGTAAATGTAAAGTGTCATTCCTTCGTAGCGATAGCCCGTTTCATCCTTACCCTCACGAATGGAAAGGTGTATCTGCCTTGTGTCCTTATGATAACTGAAAGCGGAAACCATTTCCTCTTTGGTTATATTTTTAATTTCCTTTTCGTAAAGCTCGCCAAGGGTTTTAAAATCGGTGGAGGTCAGGGTCTTATTAAAGTTGAATTCATCGGAATTTTCTTTTGGAATATTATAATAGGTAAATTCCAGATAGCCCTTTGCGGCGGCCTTATTAAGGGTTGCCTTAATTTGCTCAATTCTTGTCTGACTTGTATAAATGTCAAAAAGTGCGTCGGCGCCGAAGCTTTCGGTTAAATTGTAAGCGCGGTGAAGCTGACTGCCGTTTTTAAGGGTGTAATCAATGTTTACATATCTTAAAAACTCCTCACTGTTTCCCTTACCGTCAACAAGGTCGCTGTGAAGCGTTGTTACAAGAGCCAGTTCGTTTTCTTTAAAGGTTACCTGTTCGCCTGAAAAAGAAACAAAAGCTTCTTTTATATCCTCTTCCTTGGGGATTTTGGTTTCAAAACCGAAGCCGCCTGTTGCAAAGCAGAGGAAAACGGTTATAACAAGGGCAAAGGCAATGCCGCTGATAAGCAGGGATTTTTTAACCGTTTTAAAACCGCGGGATGCAATAGCGCCATAGGTTATAGCCGCCAGCACCGAGCCTATAAGGGCGAAAATCCAGAATGAGGGTGTCAAAAAATCCTGACCCGAAAAGAGAATGCCTAAAATTATGCTTGCCACAAAGGAAACAATCAGCGAAATGATAAAGGGAATAAGCCTAAAGGCATAGGGGGTGCCTGCCGCCTCGCTTTTTCGGCGGTTGTAAATGTAAACCGAAAGGGCGGTGAAGGCAATTCCCAGCGCCCAGCAAGCGACCTGAACATACCATTTAGCGCCAAAAGCATCGGAGGTGGAGCTATCCAGCAGCTGCCACAAATAGTAAGCGGCAAAAACATAGGGCGAGGAAAATGCCGTAATGCTGAAATCAAAGCTGCCGGTTGCATAGCCGTGGAGCAGCTCCGAAGCAAAGCTTTCGGTAAGCGCTAAAGAAAGGGGAATGCCGGCGCCTATGGCGAACATAAGGAGAATTGTATCAAAGCCGGTGCCCGAACATACGGCAAAAATAAGGGTAAAGCCGCCGCACAGCGCCATAACCGATACAATATAGGAAACAATGGTTAAAACAGAGCCATAATCGGTAGGTATTCTGCAAACCGCGAAAACCAGCGCCTCGCCTGTAAAGCCCACAAGCAGGGGAATGAGGGATAGAACAAAGGCGGGAATAAAGCGTGCAAGGAGCAGTTCGCTTCGCTTTAAGGGGAAGGAGTGAAATGCATCGGAGGAGCTTTTCTTAAAAAGGTAGGAGAAGTTAAAAATAATCAAGAATATAAAGAACACTCCGACTAAAAGGGATAAAAACAAGCCAAGCCCTGCAAAATCCTGCTCATGCGGAAAGGCGATATATCCGCCGAGATAGTCTTCCAGTGTTACTCCGTTTAAAAACAGTTCGCGAATAAGGCGAAACGGGCCGATTAATAGGGCAATTAACACCGCAATAAGGGTAAAGCCTAAATTTTTCTTAAATGTAAAGCCCAAAAGGCTTAAAAAAGCGTTGTTACGATAGGATTTCGTTAAAGTCATAACCTGTAACCTCCAATTCGTAAATGAAAATTTCTTCTAAGGTAGGGGGCAAAATTTCGCAGAAAACAGGGCCGAGCTTGTTTAAAAATGCCTCGATTTCTTTCTTTTCGCCTCTTACTGCCAGATTTATAAGGGAACCCGATTTTTCGCTGTGCAGAACGTTAAGTCCCTCAAAAATGCTCGTATCGGGAATGCGGGAAAAAGCAACCTGAACCTTATGAAGGTTGCCCTTAAGGCTTTCGGTTGTGTCGTTAAACAGCACACTGCCTTTGTGAATAAGGGCAACGGCATCGCACAGCTCCTCAAGCTCACGCAAATTGTGGGAGGCAATAACAGCGGTCATTTCACCGCCCTCAATGCCTTCAATAAGCAGTGCCTTTAAAACCTTTCGCATAACAGGGTCCAGGCCATCAAAGGCTTCATCTAAAAGCAGATATTTAGGCTTTACCGAAAGGCTTAAAATAAGTGCCGCCTGGCGTTGCATTCCCTTTGACATTGTGGAAATTTTAGCGTTTAAATCTAAAGGGAACATTGACATTAAACGGTCAAAACGCTCTTTAGAAAATGAGGGGTAAATTCCCTCGTAAAATGCCGCCATCTCCTTTAAATTTGACTGGTGTACAAAGTGGGGTGTATCGGGCAGGTAGCAAACCTTTTCCTTTATTTTAGGATTATTAAAAACAGGCTCGCTATCAATTAAAACCTCGCCGCCATCGCACATATAAACACCGCTTAACACGCGAAGCAGGGTTGATTTTCCTGAGCCGTTAGCACCTACAAGGCCGTAAATCCTGCCCTCCTTAAGGTCAAGACTAACATTATCAAGTGCGGCAAAGTTGCCAAATTTTTTAGTGAGGTTAATTACTTCAATCATTTTCTTACTTACCTCCTATATAAATTTCATCAAGGGCGGAAATCAGTTCCTTTTCCGAAATGCCGATGCTTTTAGCCTTTTGAACAATTTCTTTAAAAGAACTGAGGGCATTTGAAACCAGCGCCTGCTGGGCCGCATCGGACTGAGAGAGAAAGGAGCCCTTTCCCGCAATGGAATAGATTACACCGTTTTCCTCTAAAGCGGCATAGGCCTTTTGAACGGTGTTGGGGTTGATGCCAAGCTTTTGCGCCAAAGCTCTAACACTGGGCAGCTTATCGCCGCTTTTCAGCACGCCCACGGTGCGCAGCCTTAAAACGCCGTTTACAAGCTGTTCGTGAATAGGCACGCGACTGCCAAGGTCAATTTGCAGCATGGGTGTTACCTCCTTTTTGAACTGTACTGCAGTTACTAGTACAGTTGTATAGTACACTATGATTCTAACTTTGTCAACCCCTTTTTTAAAAAATCTTGAAAAAAGGGCAGGGAAATGGTATTATATGTTTAATGAATGTTGTTTTTGAAAGGGGACTTCAAAATGGCACATCAAATTAAATTTACCGTAGGCGGAATTCATTATTGCATCAATTCTGATGATGACGAGGCCTATGTTAAAAGCATTGCCAACGAGCTTGAGCAAAAAATGGATATTTTGGCAAAGAAAAGCCCTTTCCTCTCTACCACAATGGTGGCGGTGCTTGCCGCTTTAGAGGCGCAGGATGCCGCAAAAAAAGCAGGAGCAGAAATTGAAAGGCTAAAGCTGCAGCTTAAAAGCGCTATGGAGGAATCCGCTATTGCCGCACTTGAGGTTCAGCGGCTGGAAAGGGAACTGGAAAAATTAAGCCCAAATGAAGAATATTTTGATGAGGAATTTTAACTAAAATGGAAGTTCTTTCACCAGTTGGCAGCAGAGAAATGCTGGTTGCCGCCGTGCGCTCGGGTGCCGATGCCGTGTATCTGGGCGCAGGGGATTTTAACGCCCGCCGCGGCGCTGAAAATTTTGACACCGAACAACTTAAAAATGCAGTGGATTACTGCCACATTCGAGGGGTTAAGGTTTACTTAACCCTTAATATTGTTGTGCGTGATGATGAAATAGCACATGCAGTTAACCTTGCAAGAAACGCCGAGAGCTTTGGTGTTGATGGTGTAATTGTTCAGGATTTGGGCCTTGCCGAAATTCTTAAAACCGCCACGCCTAATTTACCCCTTCACGCCTCTACACAAATGTCGGTACAAAGCGAGAGCGCCCTGCCCCTTTTAAAGGAAATAGGCTTTAAGAGGGTAGTGGTAGCAAGGGAGCTGAGTGAGGCCGCCCTTTTAAGAATATGTAATAAAGCCAAAGAGCTTGACCTTCAAATAGAGGTTTTTGTTCACGGTGCACTTTGTATGTGTGTTTCGGGGCAGTGTATGCTGAGCAGTATGCTTGGCACCCGCTCGGGCAACCGAGGCCTTTGTGCAGGCACCTGCCGCCTGCCCTTTTCAGCAAGGGGAAAGGCTGATGATTACGCCTTAAGCCTTAAGGATTTATCCCTTATAAAGCACCTTAAAAAACTAAAGGAAATGGGGGTTTCCTCCCTTAAAATTGAGGGGCGAATGAAGCGCCCCGAATATGTTGCCATTGCTACAGCAGCGGTAAAGGCGGCGGCAAATGGTGAGGATTATGGAGAAAAGGATGCCCTGCTTCAAAGCGTTTTCACCCGCTCGGGCTTTACCGACGGTTATTTTGTCGATAAAATCGGCGCCGATATGTTCGGAATAAGAACTAAGGATGATGTTTTAAAAACAAAGGATGTTTTGCCGAAAATCCATTCCCTTTACCGAAATGAGCGGCAAAGCGTTGGCATAGACATTACATTTTTTGCAAAAGAAAACGAGCCTGTAAAACTAACCCTTTGCGACACTGAAAACAGTGTTACGGCTGTGGGCGAAGTTCCCGAGAAAGCGCAAAACCGCCCTACAGACAGCGAGGCGGTAAAGACTGCAATTTGTAAGCTTGGCGGCACGCCGTTTTTTGCAAGGGAAACAAATATTTGCCTTGATAAGGGCCTTTTTATAAGCGCCGCCGCAATAAATGCACTTCGCCGTGAGGCGGTAGAAAAGTTATGCCTGTCTCGGTGCAAAAGGCGGCAAAACGAAGAAAAAATATTACTGCCCCCAAAAAGCAATAAAGCCCACAAAAAAGCAGGCTTTATTATAAGTGTTCAAAATGAGGCACAGCTCCAACAAATAAAGGATTTTTCGGGTGTTTATGCCATTATTGTTCCTGCTCACGCGCCCTTTAAGCCTAAGGCAAAGGTTAAAACCTTTATCGACATTTTGGGCGGCATAAAAAATGAGGAAATTATTTTAAATCAGCTTAAAAAAGCAAAGGAACTGGGGATTTGTGGTGCCGTTGCTCACAACCTTGCCCACATCTCACTTTGCAAACAAGTAAGGCTGGAAATGCTGGGCGGCGTAGGGCTTAATGTGTATAATTCCTTTACCGCCGAAAAGCTTAACAATTTAGGGGTAGAAACCTTAACCCTTTCACCCGAAATGCATATAAAAAATGCGCGGGAAATTAAAACCCGCGGCCAAACGGTGCTTTTTGCCTATGGCAATTTAACCCTTATGACAGTAAGGAACTGCCCCATAAAAGCGCAAATCGGCTGTGAAAGGTGCGGCAAAAGGGCAAAGCTTACCGATAGAACGGGAAAACAGTTTCCTGTTTTGTGTGATGGCAATTTTGCAAGGGTGCTTAACTGCCTGCCTATCTACCTTGCCGATAAGGGCGAGGACACAAAAGATTTTGACTACCACCTTCTTTCGTTTACAGGGGAAAGTGGGGAGGAGGTTGCCGAAATATTGTCCCTTTATGCGGCCGCAAACCAAAAACCTGCCGATTTCCCCTTCACCCGCGGCCTATATTATAGAAATGTGGAATAGAGATTACAAAAATGTGGAAAAAAAGAACGCTCAACTTGAGCGTTCTTTTTTTATTTTATTCAAACATTGCTCTAATCATTTCCTTGGCGATTGCCTCGTGGCCTTTGGGTGAGGGGTGGCAAAGGTCGCCGGGCTTTGTTGTAAGCCAGTCGCCGGAGCCGTAGTTAGCGGCGTTTTTGTCAAGGTGGTCCATCCAAAGCTTGTGCAGGTCGATAACAGGAACACCCCACTCGGCTGCAACCTCCTTCATTTTTGTAGCGTAGATGTCAAGCTGGCTGGAGGTTTTCTTGGTGTGGTCATCGTTAACGGTGGGTGTCATTAAAATAACATCGGCATTGGGGTTAGATTTAGCAATTTCGGTAAGCAGGGTGTTTAAATTTTCCTTGTAAACATCAGGCTCAACACGCTTTTGTCCTTCGCTGTCAACGTGGTAAAGCGCATCGTTAATGCCCGATTTAATAATGAATAAGTCGGCCGCCTTGTTAGCTACAGCCTTGCCCAAAAAGTCACTTTTGCGCTTAATCAGGCGGGCAACGGTGTTGCCGCCAATGCCGGAGCGAACAACGGTGATTTTACCCGCAGAGCCCGACTGAACGGTTACGGGACCGTTGTAGGTGTGAATGTAAGCGGTGCCGTTTTCGTTCTTGCGGCTATCGTAAACGCCGTCATAGCGAAGAATGGTTTTGTTTGAAAGTTTTTGACCAAGCAATTTGGCAAAAACCGCAACGTAGGTTTTCTCATTATCGGGGGAGGAGTTGCCGGTTTGGGGATAGTCTTCCCTTGAGCCTGTTCCGTAGGTTATAGAATCGCCAACCATCATAATCTGATAGTCGGAACTGTTTTTAATTTTGTTAACGATTTGCTCCATTGTAACCGTCTCCTTATCATTGCCGCCGGTGGTGTTACTGGTGGTTTTAATATTGCAGAAAATTTCCTTGCCCTTTTTCGTGATGCCTGCCATTGGGGCTTCCTCGCCGTTTCGCTGATATAAAACCTTTAAAACGTAGGTCTTGCCCGAAGTCAGGTCCTTTTCAAGGGTGTAAGAGGTGCCTGTGATGCCGCCTTTATCAATAAAAACCTTGCCGTCGGCCGTTTCAACAATAACGCGGGCTGTAGCTCCGCCCTTAAGGGTGGTCCAGGTTATAGTGGGGCGGGCCTTGGTGAAAACGGCGGGAAGGTTTTTAACCTCGGGGGCTAAGAACACGCCGCCTGTGCCAATGGAGTCAGAGGATGTAGAGGAAGACGTTTTTGAATCAGTGCTTGAAGAGGTGTCGGTGGAACCGCCACTAATGTTAATGTTAGCGCTGACGTTAACATCGTCCATATTCACGTTTACGTTACAGCCTGCAAGCAGGGTGCAAAACAAAATAGCGGCCAGCAAAAGTGCAAAAAGCTTTTTCATTTTTATTCCTCCCAAAAATGGAATTATTATGGTTTTATTATATAAGAATATAATAAAAATTGCAATATTTTTACTATACAAAATTAACAAGTTTTTTATAAATTCCAACCGAAAAAATCGAAGTTCCCCTCCTGTTCAAATCCCTACATATCAAATCACGGCAAAGCCGTGTATATCACCAAGGCGTAAGCCTTGCATATCATCAACACGAAGTGTTGCATCTCATAAAGCCGCAGTTAATACAGCCTTCGGCTGATGATATGCGCCTACGGCGATGATATACCATGCCTGCGGCTTGGATAAAAAAAGAACGAAGCAAGCGCTTCGTTCTTTTTTGGCCCGCCCGAAGGGATTTGAACCCCCGTTCTTCAGAATCGGAATCTGCTGCGTTATCCAGCTGCGCCACGGGCGGAAAACCTAGTACAGTATAACACAGTTAACAAAAAATATCTACAATAAAAAAATTTATCCGTCTTTCAGCTCTTTAACGCTTTTTATTTCCTCGGCAGGGGTTTCAAGGTAGGCGAAAAGGTCGTTTAGATTATCGCTGACAAAATAGAGTTTGCGGCAGTTTTCCTTAATAAAGCCCTTTGAAATTGACTGCTCCATTGCATAAAGCATTTCGTTATAGTAACCATCAATATTATAAATGGCAATGGGTTTATTATGTCGGCAAAGCTGTTTTAAGGTTAGGATTTCAAAAAATTCCTCAAAGGTGCCAATGCCGCCTGGAGTAACTATAAAGGCATCGGCATTGTCCTCCATAATTTGCTTTCTTTCCCTCATAGTTTCGGGCATAACGAGGTCATCACAGCATTCAAAAATAGCCTCAACGCTATCCTCTTTAAAAAATTCAGGGATAACACCTAAAATGTGCCCGCCCGCTTTTTTTACGCCCCTTGCCGCGGCGCCCATAAGGCCGTTTGCACCGCCGCCGAACACAAGGGAGTGGCCGCGAGTCACCATTTGCTCGCCAAGCTCCTCGGTTTTTAAAACAAAATTTTTATCAATTGCGGTGGAAGCCGCGCCATAAACACAAATTCTCATAAAAAACTCCTTTTAATAAGTTACAACTATATTCTACCATAATTATACGCGAATAACAAGAAAAGTGTAAAAAAATAAGCGGACGATAGGAAGGTGCCTCAGTTATATTCGCGGGCGGCGAGTTATATTGCTTCACAGTTATATTTGGGCTTCGCTCAAGTTATGCGCAATCCTCTATGACACTTTCAACAGATAAATGTCAATTTTCATATAAAAAGAAATTAGGGAGACACTTTTTTACGAAGTGTCTCCCTAATTACCCGTTTTATTTATTATTTTCTGCCTGAAGGGGAAACGCCGTAGCGCTTTTTGTAGGCTCTAAAGAAGGTTGAATAGTTTTCAAAACCCAAGTCCGCACAAATGTCTTGAGCCTTATGACCCTTGTCTACAAGCATTTTCGCCTCAATCATTTTCTTTTCAATGATATATTGCTTTATGCTAACGCCAAAATCCTCTTTAAAATAGTGGCAGGCGGTGGAAACCGAAACGAAAAAGGCATCGGCAATTTTGTTTAGGTTAATGCCGCTTTTGTAGTTTTCGTTTATATATTTCATAACCTCAACCGAGAGCCCTTGCAGGCCGTTTCCCTGAGGTATTGGGCAGTCGCCCAGATTTTTAAGCAAAAAAACAATGTCGGTGGCAACAGCGGGAAGGATTTTTTTAAAATCCTCACTTTCGTGCACTTTTTCAGCCTCAATTAAATAAAGCAGGTGGTCTATAATACGGTTGTTTTCATCAAGCCTTAAAAGACTTTTGCCTGAAAATGCCGAATCTAAAGTTTTCTCACCCAAAAGCTCGGGCTGAATTTCAATAACACAGCGCTCGTAATTTTCGCCGCTGTCTAGGGGGATAAACTGATGATATTCCCTTGCGGGAATAACCACAATATCTTTAGGGCGAAGCTTTTGCCGAACCTTGCCGCAAACAAGCTCAACATTGCCGTTTAAAAAGAAATAAATTTCATAAAAGGAGTGAAAGGTGCTGGGATAAATGCTGCTCATACCGGTTGTGTGCTTAAAGGTAACAAGCGGCTTACCTGCCGAGCTTTTTAGCTGTGTCATTTTTTCACTTCCTTAAAATTAGTTCTCTTATGAATATTCTAGTGGTGAAAAACAGGGTTTACAATTAAAGCAATCGTTTTATTTGTGTATAAAATCGTAAACTGCAAAAGGAAAACAAAACACACAATAACTGCTTTGATTATACCCGAGAGCAAATTGTTAAGTAAATACAAAAAATATTCCATTGTTACTTTTCAAACATAAAAAAGCGCAGGTTTGAAGGTCAAACCTGCGCCGCCGGAAACGGTTGCCTTATTCGTGAAGGCAGGGATAGCCTGCGGCCTCGTGGGCGGCAAGAAGCTCGTCGCACATATTCACAATTTCTTCGGGGGAAAGCTCTGCCGAGGTGTGGGGGTCCATAAGCGCCGCCTGGTAAACGGTTTTCGCATCTCCTGAAACGGCAGCCTCGATGGTTAGGAGCTGGGGGTAAATGTTAGAGGCGTTCATTCCTGCGAGCTGGGTGGGAAGCGCGCCCACAAAGGTGGGGTTAACGCCGTTTCCATCCACAAGGCAGGGCACCTCAACACAGGCAACATCTGGCAGGTTTGTTATAAGGCCGTGGTTTATAACATTGCCGCCAATTTTATAGGGCCTATCCTTATAAATTGCCTCCATAATGTAAGAAGCATACTCCTTTGAGCGGGTATGGCTGACCTTGCCGCCTGCCATAATTTCATCCCTTTGCTTTGCCCATCCCTCTATCTGTTCAATACAGCGGCGGGGATACTCATCAAGGGGAATGTTGAATTTTTCAATCAGGTCCTCGCGACCTCTTTTAATGTAAAAGCAGTTATATTCAGCGTTGTGCTCGCTGGACTCGGTGCAATAGTAACCTAACTTGTCAATATAATCAAAGCGCACCATATCGTTATGCCTTTCGGCCGCGTTTTTCTCCTTTGCTCGGCGGCGGATTTTGGGATAGAGGTCGTTACCCTTTTCATCCTTTATATCAAGGAGCCATGCCATATGGTTAATGCCTGCAATGACTTCGGTATATCGGCCTGCCGTTTTTGTCATATCAAGGCTATCCAACAGCCCCGAGGAGCATACCTGAACGCTGTGACAAAGCCCTACAGTTTTAACCTTTGTAAATCGTTGCATAAAGCCTGTAACAATGGCCATAGGGTTTGTGTAATTTAAAAACCAGGCATTGGGGCAAACAGCCTCCATATCTCGGGCAATACCTTTAAGAACCTGAATGGTGCGCAATCCCCTCATAATGCCGCCAATACCCAAGGTGTCGCCTATTGTTTGGCGCAGACCGTATTTTTTGGGAATTTCAAAATCAATAACGGTGCAGGGCTCATAAAGGCCTACCTGAATGGCATTAACAACAAAATCGGCATTTTCGAGGGCGGCTCTGCGGTTTTCAACCCCTAAAAATTTGGAAATAGAGGCGCGCCCCTCGTTTATATTTTCGTTCATTGCGGAGATTAGCAGGTAAGATTCCTGCAGGCGCTCGCTGTCAATGTCATACAGGGCAATTTCCGCATCGTGAAAATCCTCACACAGCATTGTGTCGCCTAAAACATTTTTTGCAAAAACGGTGCTGCCCGCACCAACAAATGTAATTTTCATTTTAAAAACCTCCTTTGCTTTCATAATAGCATTGAAGCCTTATATTTTCTATTGCAAAAAGTGTGCCTAGTGTGGTAAAATGTAACCTAGAAAGGGGGAACCGCATGGGAATTGTAATCGACCAAATCCTTGAGGATAAAGGGTTTAAGGACATTAATCCCGTTATTTGCGGGGTGGAGGAATGCGCAAAGGGGCATTCCTTTGGCCCCTATATGCGAAGATATTATCTTATACACTATGTGCTTTCGGGAAATGGAAAATATTATCGCGGCGGCAGGGAATATTCCCTTAAGGCGGGTCAGTTTTTTCTCATTTATCCCGATGAAATAACAACCTACACTGCCGATACTAAGGAGCCCTGGACCTATGTTTGGGTGGGCTTTACAGGGGCTTTATCCAAGAGGTTTGATACCCTCACCCAGCCTGTGGGCGAGCTTCCAATGTCAATTTTCAGTGAACTTTTAAAAATGATAAAGGATGATTTCCCCGGCTGGCAGGGAATGAGGGAGGAATATATAGCCTGCGTTGTTCATAAAATTTCGGCCGCCCTTTTTGCCCCCAAAAAGGCAGACCATAAACACGCCAAAAGGGTTAAAACCTTTATTGAGGCCTCCTTTATGAATGAGATAACGGTTCAAAGCATTGCAGACGGAATGTTCCTTGACCGCCGATACCTTTCCCGCCTTTTTAAAAGGGAATACGGCGTTAGTATTAAGGAGTTTTTAAACGATGTTCGCCTTCAAAACGCCGCAAGATTTTTAAGTGAGGGCCTTTCGGTTAACGAAAGCTATGAAATGAGCGGCTTTAAGGACCGCTCAAACTTTTCCAAAATGTTCCGCCGAAAATACGGCACCCCACCCGGGGAATATGGGAAAGGCTTCAAGGGGTAAGTAGGGCTAATATCCACGAATGTGTCGTGATGATATACCATCGCAAAGTGATGGATGATATACAGCCCCGTTGGGGCTGATGATATGCCAAGCCTGCGGCTTGGGTAAAAAAAGAACGAAGCGGAAGCTTCGTTCTTTTTTGCGAAAGACTGACCAAAAGTAGTATAAGTAGGGGTAAAAACGACCAAAAGTATTGTGGCAGCGCTGCTCGACAAATTGGATTTTGACATCTTAACCATAATACTTGTCTATTCCGCCAAAACCGACAATCAACTTTCCATCACGAGTCTTTTTAATAAAACTTTCAAGGCGTTTTTTGAACTCGTCGGGGCGTTTTCTCGCCGCATCAATGTAAGCAACACGAATGCGTTTGTATGGCTCGGATAATTTCTCATAGTTTTCCCACGCAACAATGTCTTCTTTTATAGCATCAATGATATCATTAGGAAAAATATACGGAGTACGAATCAAAGGCAATACACTATCTCTTATGCTTGGATGAAGCATCCCCTGTCTTTCAAGCCAAATCAGTCTTTCTATATTCGGGCGTGAATACGGACTACCTTTCTTTCTCGGTGTAAATCGCTGTGCACGATGCGTAGGGTCAATGTGTTTTATGGTACTATCAATCCAACCAAAGCATAGTGCCTCTTCTACTGCATCATTATAGGAAAGCGCTTTATCACCTGATTCCTTCATTGGAAATACAAACCATATTTCACTCTCCGTTTCAAAGTGTTTAGCAAGCCACTTTCGCCATATATCTCGTTCACTTGTATAAAATATCTTCATTCTTTTATCCTTACAAATTCTTATTTATCGAACTGATTATACCGCTTTTCAGCAATCAAATCAAGGCGAAGCCTTGTATATCATCCGCAACTTGTTGCGGTATATCATCAAGCCGCAGTTAATACAGCCTTCGGTGTATAATATAAAACTTTTGCGTTGTCTAATATTTCAGGAAAGTTCATTTTGCATTTTTCTTTGTTGTATTAATAGAGGAAATAAGCATAACACGGATACTTGTGCAAGCTGAGCTGAGTTTCTTGTATTCTTCTTCGCTGATGTAATCTGTTTTATATAGCAGTTCGAGCCAATATGCCGTCTCGTTCGCCTCCTTGAGGGCAATCTGAAACTTCGCAATAAAATCTGCTCTTCCGTGAGCATACTGTCCCTCATAAATATTTGCACCTATTGATGTGCCGCTCCTACCGATTTGGTTAGAAATAATTGTTTCCCTATTTTCCTTGAGTCTTTTTACGAGGTTGATTATTGATATTGCGAAGTCGAGAGATTGAACAGATAATTTATCATTTCTCATTTTAACACCGCCTTTTATTTATTATATCATAACATTCAAAGGTTTTCAATGAAGCATCGTAAACGATATGAAGCACTCGCTGCGCTCGTATGAAGTGTTTGCTCTGCAAACATGAAGCGAACCGCTGAAAAACCACTCATGCCCGCAGGTGCTTCATAGGGCAAAGCCCTGCTTCATTTTTCATGCGCTGAAAGCGCGCTTCATTCACCAAAAAGAAAAGCACTGCTTTTGCAGTGCTTTTCTTTTTGGTGACCCGGACGGGACTCGAACCCGTGTTACCGCCGTGAAAGGGCGGTGTCTTAACCGCTTGACCACCGGGCCTTATATATGAAAGAGGCGGACACGTTATCGCGCACTCTTTATTGTAGAATTGGTAGCGGCAGTGGGACTCGAACCTACGACACTCCGGGTATGAACCGAATGCTCTAGCCAACTGAGCTATACCGCCACGTAATAGGGCGTTTTTCAACGCTTGCATAGTATATTACAGATATTTCGTTTTGTCAATACCTTTTTTGAAATTTTTTGCTTTTTTTCAAAATTATTTTCTGAGCTGAGAAAAAAAGTCTCTCAGAAGCTCCTCACAGGGCTCAGTCATATATCCTCCGATTATCCTTGGCGTGTGAAACCCGCCGGGAAATCTCAGATTCATAGCCGTACCAAAGCAGCCGTACTTCTCATCGTAGGCACCGAAGTAAACTTCCTTTATCCTCGAGTTGAGTATTGCTCCCGCACACATGGGACAGGGCTCAAGAGTAACGTAAATCGTGCAGCCGTCAAGCCTCCATGAGCCAAGTACGTTACACGCCTCGTAAATCGCCTCGGTTTCGGCGTGGGAAAGAGCATTGTTTCTCTCCTCACGTCGGTTGTGTCCCCTTGCAATTATTTCATTATCCTTTACTATTACCGCTCCCACGGGCACTTCACCCTTGAGAAGTGCTTTCCTTGCTTCCTCTATGGCGGCAAGCATAAATTCTCTGTTCATATTATGATACCGCCTGCTCTATGGGTGCTATATATTGCAGTGTAATTATAAGCATTATAACTATGACTGCAATAATTGCCGGAGAAGTGAGAAAAGCACGGATTTTTTCTCCGTTGGTCAGCATACTGCTTTCTCTCTTTTGTGTGTTTTTGGTAAGACGAAGGAAAAATACAAAGCATATTCCTCCTGCCACAAGGAAGAAAAGCACCGTTGCCGAATAAACCGCATTGAGTACGTTATCGCCGAAAAACTCGCCCACATAGCTGATAACCACCGAAAAGAGATTGTTTCCGGCGTGAATAAGTATACCCGTCCATATGGATTCGGTACGGATTGCGAAAAATCCGATAGCAAATCCCGAAACAAGTGCAAAGGGTGCCTGAACAAGGTTTCCGTGCATAAGGGCAAAAATCAGGGCAGAACAGAATATGGCAAAGGTACTGCCGTACTTTCTGAGGTTACCCATAACGTAGCCTCTGAGGGAAAGCTCTTCAACAAGAGCCGCAACGAATACTATCTGAACAACCGTAACGGTTATACCTGCAGCACTTCTCGGAAGTCCCACGTCAGGAGAGGACAGTGCATAGCCGAAAATTGACATTATCACACTGAAAATAACCGTCACATAGTTTGCAACCATACAGGATGCCATACCTGCCAGGAAAGCGAGAAATGTAAGAAAACCGCTTTTTGGCTTTGAAAGAGCAAGAGGCTCGGCAACACCGCTGATTTTCTTCATCTTTTTTCCAAAAATCATAAAGGCAGGAAGAATGCTTAAAATTATGATAAGCACCTCTGCACCCTTGCGGAAAAGCTCACTTCCGGCATAAAGCTCCGATAATCCTAAAAGAGCCATAACGAAGGAGTAGGCGTACTGTAAAACAAGATACAGAACAACTGCCAGACCAACGCAGTTGCCCAGCTTACGTATCTCCGTCTTTTCTCTGCTTCTGTTTGCAACAAAGGCGTTCATATCGAGGAAATTCCCTGAGTAGGGATTACCGTTATAATACGGGTACTGCATGGCTTACCTCCACATTATTTTTTACGGGTCTCTCTTTTTGCCGTCTTCTGATTTTCGGCAACTCCCTCTGTGCTTGAGGGCACAAAAAGAATTTTGAAGGTTATAAGCATAAGCTTTATATCCTCAAGAATATTCTGGTGAGCAATATACATAAGGTCCATCTGCACCTTATCGTAGGGCGGAGTATTATACTTACCGTAGACCTGAGCGTATCCCGTAAGACCTGCCTTGACCTGAAGGCGCAGAGCAAACTCGGGCATATCCTTTTCGTACTCGGCGGCGATTTCCGGTCTTTCGGGTCTGGGACCTACGAAGGACATATCACCCTTGAGAATATTGAAAAGCTGAGGCAGCTCGTCAATACGAAGCTTACGGATAATCTTACCCACGGGAGTAATTCTGTCGTCGCTGTCACCTGCAAGGCGTGCAACTCCGTCTTTTTCCGCATTCTGTATCATACTTCTGAATTTGATTATTTCAAATTCCTTTCCGTTAAGTGTAAGACGTACCTGCTTATAGAAGGCAGGGCCCTTGTCATAGGCCTTTATTGCTATAGCCGTAACAATCATTATGGGGGAAGAAATAATAATCGCTATAAGTGAAAGTAAAATATCAAAAAATCGCTTTATAAGCTGATAAATAAGGCTTGTGTCGCTTCTCTTGCAGCGGTACACGGGTACATTCATAAGCTGAATGGTTCTGCCGCCTCTTATAATTGTATCCGAAATTTTCGGCTTTACGTATGCAACCTTGCCGTTTGCAATACAGTATTTGACTACCTCGTTACGGTAATCAGAGGGCACACCGCAAAGGAAAACCGCATCAACAGACCTTATCTGCTCAAACAGCTCCGCAAGAGAGGTTTTCGCCGAGTTAAAGGTACGTACAACATTGAAGCGCTTATCAATGCTTCTGATGCCCTTGAGGGAGAGATAAGAGTCAATATTCTCAAAAACAACCACCGTTTTCTTCGGTGCGTGAAGTTTAAAATATATCGCATCGGTCACAAGCGCCCACAGTGACGCAAAGGCGGAAAACAGAACGAACATTATAAAAAACGGTAACGGCGATACCAGACGGTAGCTTAAAAGTGAGAAGATAACGTAGAGTATCGCCTGCTGGAAGCCTATGGCTATTATCTGAGAGAAGATAAGGTCATGCACCTGTGCCGTTCCCACCATAAAGCCGCCGTAAACCTTTACAAAGGCGTAGTAAACGGCAACAAAAACCGCAAAAAGCATATAGTTACCGTATTTATAGAAGGGGTTCGGTATATAGGGATTGTAATACTCCGTCCAGACAAAATAGAGAGCGCAGGAGAAAACAAGCACTATAAATGCCTTTGAGAAGTATAGTATCAGCTTCTCATTTTTATATCTGGTTCTGTTATTCATAGAGATAACCTCATTTTCAGTTTTTATTTCTTAGATATATCCGCAGATTTTCGTCTGTACACATCGATTTTTTTATTTTCATAATATAATATCATATTTTTCCAAATAAGTAAAGTATTAAAAGCTATGGTACCGAATGGTCAAAATTTACAGAAAAATCGCTTTTATTTTGGTTTGACTTGGAGTGCGGGATATGTTACAATAGTAAAAACAGATTTCTTTTGAGGCTATGCCTCGTTTTTTATACAGTTTAAAAATAAATATTCCCCAAAAAGGAGGCCGTATGAAAAATACAACACAAAAAGGCTTCACCGAAAAGTTTATGAGCAGTATGTCTGCTCTTTCAGATAAGACAAATAAATATTATTCATCAAAAAAAACTCCCGGAAAAAAGACTCTGATAATCGGTTTTGTGCTTATTATCCTTGCTCTTGCTCTCTTTTCCGTAATAACCCTCATTGATGAAAATAAAAATAACTCCTCTTCGGATATGTCAGAAATTGATCCGGCAATTCTGAATCAGTCAGGGCAGCATCTTTCCGCCAATCTTATTTTTGCCTTTACCGATACAGAAAAAACAGAGGTTTTGTCCCTGATGTCGGTGGACTTCAACTCAAAGGATAAAAAGCTTGTTTACAGCTTTATTTATCCTGGTTCCCTTGTGACAGTCAACGGTACAACGTCATCACTCAGCGGTCATTTCACCGCAGGCGGTACCAATCAGCTTATTTCTGCAGTCAGTGCCCTTACGGGAACTCAATATGACAGATATATAGTTGCAAACGATAACTCCTTAGGTCAGCTTTTCCACCTGCTTGGCGATACAACAATGGAAATAGAAAACCGTATCAGCTATGAGCACAACGGCGTCAGCTTTATTATTGACGAGGGTACCCGTACTCTTACTCCGGATATGATGCTGAAATACTATTTATATCTGATAAGCAACAAAGATGCCAACAGCGATAAGATAGCCTCAATAATCATAAATTGCTTTGAAAGGCTTGTGGACTGTGAGGACGATACCTCTCTTGAAAACAATTTCTGCACAGCAATAGGCTATTTTGATACAAACATCTCCGCTCTGGATTATTCCAACAACAAGGAAATTCTCCGCTCTCTGCCGGAAATGAATTTATCCGCTCACGCAACTGCCGGATAAATAAAGAAGGGTTACGTATAATCCGCCCCGACCGTAAAAAACTATTTACGGGGTGACATTATGGAAGAAAAGCAGAAAAAGGATCCGTATAATTTTGACGTGACAAAGGAAGGCCTTGAAAAGCGCTTCAGAATTATTCTTTCCGAGCGCAACGCATATAAGCTTAAGGAAAAGCGGAAGAATAAAAATTAAACGAAGATAAGCAGACTAATTTATTTTTAGTCTGCTTTTTCGTTGCTATTTTTTTCAAAATGTGGTATATTCGAAAAAAGTAAAACAGTGAAAGGATGTTCACCGATGAAAAGAAAAGAGGAAAGACCCGCACCTTCAGAGGGTACAGTTGTTCATTCAAAGCTTGTGCTTATTGTAGGAATCATCGGAGCTGCATTTTTCGGCTTTTGTGCCGTTGCGGCATTCCTGTCGGAAGGCTTCGGTTATGTGGCTGTCATTCTTGCGGCTTTTGCTATTATGAGTGCATCACTGATAGTTGCATATATCAATCAAAAAATAAGCTATAACCCGGACGGTTTTGTTGTTACGGGCTTCTTCGGTAAAAAACGAAGCTATTCTTACAGAGATGTTACGGAGTTTTCAGACGACGGAAAAAATATAAAGCTTTTCATAGGAAAAAGAAAAATCCTTCTCGATGAAAGCTTTATCGGCAGAAGAGAATTTCTTTCCTTTCTAAGAAAGCAATACCGAAAATATAACAACGGCGAGGCTCTGCCCCAAAAACGGGCAGGCGCTCACGATTTGTTCAACGGAAACATTGCAGATTCCGGCGGTATGATTTTTGCATACATAATGTTAATTGTTCTTCTTGTTGCGGCGGAAATTTTTGTGCTTGTTATAATGAAGCCTTACTCGGCAGAGGAGCTTGAATATAAAAATCTGTGCTTTGACAGCTGTGTAATTAATGAAAAAACCCTCGAGCTTCGTATTGACGGCGACGGTATGCCCTATGAAGTCCCCGAATATAAAAAAACTATGGCAAGGGCTGATGAACTCATCTCGGCTTACCGTAACGGTAAAAGCTTTTATGTTGGCTATGAGGCTTATCCCGATGCAGATGAGCCCTATTACAGAGCCGTGATTATCGATGGAAGTGACGGCACCCTATATCTTTCTCTTGATGAGTCAAACGAATATCAGAAGAAAAACAAAGCACAGATAATGATGCTTTTTGGCGGCATCCTTCTTTTCTGGCTTGTTTATGTAATCGCTTCAATATATGTAGGCCGTAATGCAGAAAAATTCAGCCTCCGCTTTCTCAGTATGTTTTTCAAAAGAAGCTATATCCTTGTAAGTAAGGACGGTAAAAACGAAAATTGATATAAAATGCGGTAAAGCAGACTTTGTACATCACGGATGCGAATTGAACAAAATATAAAATCCGAAGCAGACTAATTTATTTTTAGTCTGCTTTTTCGTTGCTATTTTTCTCAAAATGTGGTATATTATATAAGTATGACTAAAAAAAGGAAGTGATTTAATGATAAGCACCAACAACGTTACTCTGCAGTACGGAGGCAGAGAGCTTTTCAAGAGTGTTTCAATCAATTTTACAAAGGGTAACTGCTACGGTCTTATAGGTGCAA
Organism: Oscillospiraceae bacterium; assembly: GCA_015065935.1. Classification (GTDB taxonomy): domain Bacteria; phylum Bacillota; class Clostridia; order Oscillospirales; family Acutalibacteraceae; genus SIG587. The sequence continues at coordinate 5,194 of SVPI01000017.1, read as the reverse complement.
ACGGAGCAGGTAAAAGTACCTTTCTTAAAATTCTTTCAGGTGAGATAGAGCCTAACAAGGGCTATGTTACAATCACCCCCGGCGAAAGACTTTCAGTTTTAAAGCAGGACCATTATGCTTATGATCAATACGATGTAATACGTACCGTGCTTATGGGTAACCCCAAGCTTATTGAGATTATGGACGCCAAGGAGGAGCTTTACTCCAAGGAGGAATTTACCGAGGAGGACGGTATCAGAATCAGTGAGCTTGAGGAGGAGTTTGCCGAAATGGACGGCTGGAGCGCAGATAGCGATGCGGAAATTCTGCTTAACGCTCTCGGTATCCACAACGAATTCCACTACAGCCTTATGAGTGAGCTTACAGGTGAGCAGAAGGTCAAGGTGCTTCTTGCTCAGGCTCTTTTCGGTAATCCCGATATTCTTCTTCTCGACGAGCCTACCAACCATCTTGACGTTGCGGCTATCGCATGGCTCGAGGAATTCCTTATGAATTTTGAAAATACAGTTATCGTTGTCAGCCATGACAGACATTTCTTAAATAAGGTATGCACCCATATCGCAGACTGCGACTTCGGCAAAATTACAATGTATGTGGGTAACTACGATTTCTGGTACGAATATACACAGATGGCTCAGAGACAGCTTCGTGAGCAGAACAAGAAGACCGAAGCAAAGATGAAGGAGCTTCAGGAATTTATCGCACGCTTCAGCGCCAACGCTTCAAAATCAAAGCAGGCAACAAGCCGTAAAAAGCTTCTCGATAATCTCGTTCTCGAGGATATGCCCGTTTCTTCAAGACGCTTCCCCTTTGTCGAATTCAAGCCCGACAGAGAAATCGGTAACGATATGCTTATTGTCGAGGGCCTTTCAAAAACCATCGGTGACAGAAAGGTGCTTGACAACGTAAGCTTCACAATAAGACCCAACGAAAAGGTAGCCTTCGTAGGTACCGATGCAGTTGCAAAGACCACCTTCTTCAAAATCCTTGTGGGTGAGCTCGAGCCCGATGAGGGTACCTTCAAGTGGGGTATCACTACCTCTCAGGCATACTTCCCTGCCGACAACTCCGCATTTTTTGACGGCGTTGAGGAAAGTCTTATCGACTGGGTACGACGCTACTCCGACCTTCAGTTTGAAACTGATGTAAGAGGCTGGCTTGGCAGACTTATGTTCTCGGGTGAAGAGGCAACAAAAATGGCAAAGGTGCTTTCAGGCGGTGAAAGAGTACGCTGTATGCTTTGCAAAATGATGCTCAGCGGTGCAAATGTGCTTATTCTCGACGAGCCCACCAACCACCTTGACCTTGAATCCATCACAGCACTCAATAATGCGCTTATCCGCTTCAAGGGCTCACTTCTTTTCACCTCACACGACCATCAGTTCGTGCAGTCCATCGCTGACAGAATCATCGAATTCAGACCCGAGGGACTTTACGACCGCAAGGAAACCTATGACGAGTTCCTTGAAAATAATGAGTTGCTCGTAACTAAGTAAGGAGTCGGGGTTGCCTTCGGCAACGAGCAATAGTGAGAGATAACCCCTCTCAGTCACTTCGTGACAGCTCTCCCAAAGGGATGCCCTCTCAGTCACTTCGTGACAGCTCTCCCAAAGGGAGAGCCAAGATAGATACTTCTTACTAAGTTGCTTTTCTCTTGCCTCTCCCTCAGGGAGAGGTGGCAGATGCAAGGCATCTGACGGAGAGGGTGCCTCTCCCTCAACCACCCACCTATATATAAAGAAAGGACTTACCCATACATGACATATATTATCGGAGATATCTGCGGCAATAAAGAAAAATATGAAAAAATGCTCGAAAAGCTCAACCCTAAGGACACGGACGCAGTTTTTGTTATCGGAAACGTGCTCTGCGGTGAAAACGGCATTGAAATCCTGCAGGATATGATGTACAGAGCAAACATCTTTCCCGTACTCGGTAAGCAGGAATATTATGCAAAGAAGCTTCTCCCCCTTATTGCCGAAAACGGAAGTACGGAAAAAGCGGCAGAAAATATCGGTGCAGAGGAAAAAGCTCTTCTTGCAGAATGGACTAAGCTGAAATGTGAAAAGACTGTTTCCGACTTTCTCTCACTTGACGAGGAAGGCAGAGAGGCTATTCTTGATTATCTTTCCGAGTTTGCTCCCTATGAAGAAATCGAAGAAGGCGGAAAGACCTTTGTTCTCGCTTCCTCGGGGATAAGAAATTTCGACGGGGACAAGCCTCTTGAGGACTATGACGAGGAGGACTTCGTTTTTGCCGAAACAGATTATATGACCCCCTATTTCAGCGACAGATATCTTGTGACGGGTAACAAGCCAACCGCTATGATTTCAAGAGAATTCACAGGTAAGGTCTACAGCAAAAAAAGACATCTCGCAATCGACTGCGGTGCCCTGTACGGCGGTAATCTTGCGGCAGTATGTCTTAATCCTCTTAAAGTATATTACTGTTGACTACAGTGTTTTAATGTGCTAAAATGATATAAAACTATAAAGGAGAGAAAACTATGGCAATTTGTCCTATTTGCGGAGCTTCCTCCGCAGGAAAAAGAATCACCTTCAACAGCTTTGACGTTTACGACCTTTGCATAAAATGTGCAAGCTACAGTGTCTGTCTTATCAGCCCCAACGTTGACACCTCCGTTAAGGAAAATGCAATCAGATGGGCAGACAGAGAGATTCAGAACAATGCAGACAAGATGTACCTTGCCAACTGTATAAGAAGCTGGAAGCAGTGTGCGGAAAACCAGATCCGCCTGAGTGCCCCCGCTCCTACGCCCGTAGCCGAACCTGTCAAAGAGGTTATCGACATTGACAGTACGGAAATCGACCTTGATGCAACTATAAAGAGCTTCAACTCAGGCAATTACTCTGCCGTTATGTATGAAGAAAACAAAAACACCATCGACAGCAGCGTGCTTGATATGAAAAAAGCAGATTTCTTTAAGGAAGATTCTCTGCAGCCGGCTCCCGCATATACTCCCGAGCCTACACCGGCACCTGCTCCCTTTGCAGCTCCTGCAGCTTTCACTGCACCGGCACCCTTCTCAGCACCCTCCTCACCCCGCTTTGACGATACCGATATAAAATATGCACCGGTAAAAGAAGAGGAAAAGCCCGAAGCCCTACAGCCCGTGGCAATGCAGATTGAAAGCACAAGAACCTTTGAGCCTGTATTCTCCTCTGAGCCTGCTTTCGCCGTAACAGAGGACTTCAACGACGAAGCTCTGCCTCCTTTAGAAGAAGCTTACGATGAGGTATCCGAAAATAACTTCCCCGAAATAGCTGAAGAAGTTATCGAAGAAGAGGAAGAGGTATATGAAGAGCCTGCTTTTGCCGAAGAAGAAAAGGCTGCAGCTAATGAAGAAGAAATCGTTGAAACAGCCGAGGAGTCGCTTTTCGGAGAACACACTCCGATGACCGACGAGGAAATCGATGCAGCGGCAAGAGAGTTTTATGAGGAAGCAAAGAAAAACTTCATAGACGACGGTCCTGACGTCAAGGATTATCTTCGAGAAATCGCTCTTACCCTCAGAAGCATAAACGAAAGAATGGAAAGAATTGAAAAGGAAATCAAGGAAATGAAATAATTTTCCAAATAACAAAAAACAATCTATTGATTTTTCTTTTATACATATGTATAATATTAGTCATCAAAAGAACGGCTGTTCTTTAAATAAAAAAATGGAGGAAAATAAAATGCAAACTTCAAAAAGACGCTTGGCAAGAATAATTCTTGCTGTTCTGGTTGTCTTTGCCGTTGCTTCTACGATGTCAACCGTTGCTCTTGCAACAGGTGAGGCTCCCGAAGAAAACGCAGTTCTTATGGCTCCCGCAGAGGATGCCGTAACAACAGGCGAAACCGCAACAGATGCAGAAACCACAGCAACAGACGACTGCTGCGACGCAGAGCTTCAGTTCAGCGTTGACGTTGACGGAGAAATCTCCGACTACGATCTCAACAACTACGAAGCAGACGAGGAGGCAGGCACTCTCGGCGCTATGGACTACGTTGACAGCTATGCTGACAACCTCACAAACGATGAGGGCTTCAAGGGACACATCCTTTCAGCTCTCGAAAAAATCCGCGAAAACATCAAGACCTATGCAACCTTCTGGTCACTTATTCCCCCGGTAATCGCTATCGTTCTCGCTCTTATCACCAAGGAGGTTTATTCCTCACTTGCAATCGGTATTGTAGCAGGTGGCTTCATCTATGCCGGCGGCAACTTTGAGACCGCAATCAACCACGTGCTCTTTGACGGCTTCGTTGCAAGCCTTTCAGACAGCTACAATATGGGTATCATCATCTTCCTTGTACTTTTAGGTGCTCTTGTTTCAATGATGAACAAGGCAGGCGGCTCCGCAGCCTTCGGTCGTTGGGCAGCAACGCACATCAAGTCAAGAGTAGGCTCTCAGCTTGCTACAATTCTTCTCGGCTGTCTTATCTTCATCGACGACTACTTCAACTGCCTCACAGTAGGTTCAGTTATGCGTCCCGTAACAGACAAGCAGAAGATTTCAAGAGCAAAGCTTTCATACCTTATCGACGCTACCGCAGCTCCCGTCTGTATCATCGCTCCCATTTCATCCTGGGCAGCAGCAGTTGCAGGCTTCGCAAAGGGCGCAGGCGCAGACAGCGGTATGAGCCTCTTTATTCAGGCTATTCCCTATAACTTCTACGCTCTTCTTACAATCGCAATGATGATTTTCATCTCTGTAAGAAAGATGGACTACGGCCCCATGAAGCTTCACGAAATGAACGCTCAGCTTAACGGCGACATCTACACAAGCGGCGAAAGAATTGACAATGCAGACGAAGAAATCAACCCCAAGGGTAAGGTTATCGACCTTGTTCTTCCCGTTGTTGTTCTTATCATCTGCTGCGTATTCGGTATGATTTACTCAGGCGGCTTCTTCGCTGAAGGCGAGGACAAGGCAGGCTTCATCGAAGCATTCTCAAATTCAGATGCATCCGTCGGTCTTGTAATCGGCTCAGCAATCGCTATCGTATTCGCAATCGTTTACTTCCTCATCAGAAGAGTTATCTCCTTCAAGAATATTATGTCTTCAATTCCCGAGGGCTTCAAGGCAATGGTTCCCGCTATCCTTATTCTTACCTGCGCATGGACTCTTAAGGCTATGACAGACTCTCTCGGCGCAAAGATCTTCATCTCACAGATCGTTGAAGGCAG
>SVPI01000016.1 GCA_015065935.1 Oscillospiraceae bacterium | reverse complement strand
TCGGAAATAGTATTCGTTTCGATATCCGCATTTTTGTATTATTTCGCTAATCGGTGCATTTGTATCTCTCAATTGCTCGGCAGCAAAAGCAACGCGCTTTTTGTGCAGATACTCTTTAAAGCTAAACCCTGTTAGCTTTTTTATAAGACTTCCCGTATAAACTGTTGAATATCCAAGTTCATCAGAAATATCCGATAAGGTCACGGACGAAATATTATCCGTGATACATTTCTCCACTCGCCTCATAAGCCGCTTAGAATCAAAGTCGATTTTCCTAACATTCATAGAATCTATAAGCTTATCAACCTCTGCAGCAACAGGAATTGAAGTAGCCGCACCGGGCCTTGACACTGTTATAGCAGAGGCACACGAAGCTCTTTTTAGTGCATTCGCAATACTATCTCCTCTTGATACAGATGACACAAAATAACCTGTAAATGTATCACCGGCGGCAGTAGTATCAACTACAGGCACTTCATAAATAGGATGATAAATTATTTCGTTTTTCCCCTGATAAACACAACCGTTTTTGCCAAGTGTGATAACTACACGAAGCGCAGGATAGTTTGTCTTAAAGAATTCAAGGCTCTCCTCAATGTCATCAAATCCCGAAATTTCTTTAGCCTCCACTTCATTGATCATAATATAAGACAACATATTAAAATTGAGCTTGAATATAGTCTCATTTATCGGTGACGGGTTTAAAACAATGCACATTTCTTTTTCATACGCCCTGTTAACAATATACTCAAGATTGCTAATTTCATTTTGCAAAAGGATGATATCATTCTTTTCAAAATGTGAAAGTGTATTGTCAACATCTGTCTTAGTTATCATCGTATTCGAGCCGGAGTTAATAAAAATTGAGTTTTCCCCATCCGCAGCCACTTGAATAACAGCGTGGCCATTCTTTTCACGAACTTTTTTTATGTATGATATATCAACACCGTTATCTTTTAATATATCCGTAAGCAATGTGCCGTCAACTCCAACACATCCCGCGTGATAGACAAAACTCCCCGAGCGTGCAAGCGCTATTGACTGATTAAGACCTTTTCCTCCCGGGAAAATATTAAACCCGCTAGCGTGCAAAGTCTCCCCTGCTCTTGCGATGTGTGCTAAAGAATATACATAATCAATGTTACAGGAACCAAAATTCAATATCTTCATAATTAACCTCCCGTATTAATTATATATTTTTGGACAGCAATTAACAAGAACCTTTTGCAACACAAAACAGACCGAATACAATATTGACAGCGTCACACAATTCTTCAAAGAAAGGTGTGACGCTGTCAATTATGAGACCTCTTTTAGTTCATTATTATCAGCCACGCTTTGAGCAGTCTCTAACATATTTTCCGCGAATATTGCGTAGCCTTTTGTTGGGTTATCAACTAAAACGTGGGTTACGGTGCCAATTAATTTTCCTTTTTGGATAGTGGGACTACCGCTCACGAGTGTGTTCAAGTAGGGACAACACATTTGTTGATAAAAGCTTGTTTCGCAAGACTCCGTCGGGCACGGTCAGCTTCGGTGCGCTGTTTTCGGTATTCATTTTTCAAGACGCCATTTTTGAGCGAGTATGACCGCCTCTCCGTCATGATCAATATGTGCGTAAAATACGGTGAGCAAGCTTCCGTCCCTAAGCTCGACTGTAGACGGATATCCTAAATCTCCCGAGATATCGTTGCTGTATATGTATTTTCCTTCACTCCAGCTTTTTCCGCCGTCGTAGCTGAACATAACCTTGATCCCGTAAGGGAGATCTCGGTATCCGTAGGTTGCAATCAAAACGCCCGAGGAATGCTTTAGAACATGAGAAGGAGCACCGCCTCTGTCCTCAAGGATCTGGATTGGTTCGGACCACGTTTTCCCTCCGTCGCTTGATTCGGATTGATATAGCGTAAAGGCACTGCTTTCGTCGTAGCGATCGGCACGGATATGACAGAGGATTATTCCATTGTCAAGCTCGATGGCGTAAGGCTCACAGGGAATCCTTCCGAGCGCCTTGATGCTGCTTGTATCGATCTCTCCTATGTATTCCATTTTCCCGTCCGTGGGATCAAGCTCATAAGCCATGATGTCATTCCCGTTTTTATAGGATGCTCCTACCCACAAAACATTGCCACTCTTTAACTCTATCGGACCGTGTGGGGAGGAGATCGGACTTTTGAGGAGGGGACCGAAGCTTACTCCGTGATCGTTGCTGATACGGTAGGTGTTGCCGAGAGCCTTTTGTTCGGCTTCTTTTGTTATGTTGTCAAGATATGCGTCGATATAAGCCTTTTTGGTGGAGTTGGCGCACTTTTGATTGGTTTTTCTTTGGAATTCAACGGTATTATTGAAAGAGGTAAAAATAAGTCCGTTGTCACCGAATGGACACAGTCCCGCATCGCGGTCGTCAAGCACGGTGTCAATCACGGCGGCAGGAGCAGTGTAGGTTTCTCCATCGTCGTCACTGTATGAAATTATACTTTTCCCAAAAGGACATACGTGCCCAAGTCGGAATCCGGATGCACCAACGGCAATTTTTCCGTTTTTCAGCCTTGCGGATGTCGGCCAGCCAAAATAATTATGTATGCTATCGCGGTTCGACATAACGGTTTTTAAGCCGCCAATAAAATTGATTTTCATTTTTTAGCCTCTCAATGTAATTTTTATTGATTTTCAAGATTTTATTGAGTATAACGATTGTATCAAAGTATGTCACATAAGTCAATTCACGGGAAGGACAATTGTGAGTTTATAATGTCTGTTTTGGAAAGGTTCGTATGAGCGCAAAAGAGTTTTATATAAATGTAAGAGATAGAAAAATTGAAGCCTTCATATATGACGGATTCCTCGAGACTAAAATTGGCAATTCACCCTTGCATAAGCATAAGTATACAGAAGTGCATTTTACCGAGCGTGGTGAGTGCCGTATTGTTGTCGGCGACCGCGTGGGCGGTGGCGATTCGTTTGGTGCAGGTTTAATTTATGCCCTACACAGCGGTTTTGATGCACAACAAATTATTGAATACGCCGCGGCTGCATCTTGCCTTAAGCAAACAATTGAACTTGATGTCAACCTTTCAAAACCAAGCGATATTTTGGCACTTGTTGGCGGTGACAGCTCCGGTAGAGTTCAGCGATAGGCATATTCAATTATTTGTGAACGATTAAATCTTTAAATTGAATATTGTATTAAAAGAAAAAACAGCAAGTCGGAAGACCTGCTGTTTTTGGTTGTTTACGATGCTTCATTTAACGCTTTTTCATCGGCCACGCTTTGTGCCGTTTCCAGCATACTTTCTGCAAAAATGCCGAAGCCCTTTGTTGGGTCATCAATAAGCACGTGGGTTATGGCACCGATAAGTTTGCCGTTTTGGATAATGGGGCTGCCCGACATTCCCTGCACAATTCCACCGGTTAAATCAAGCAATCGGTCATCGGTAATTTTAATTATCATGTTTTGGATGCCGTCATTATCGGTTTTAAATCTTCGCTTTATCTCGCAGGAATATTCCTTAGGTCCGTTTCCATCTACCGCGCAGATGATTTTTGCGGGGCCATCGACAATTTCCTGCTTTAGCGCCACAGGGATTAAATCGCCAACCCTCATTGAGCCTAAAATGGTGCCATAAATTCCCATTTGGCAGTTATACTCTAAAGAGGCAATAAGGGAGGAATTAAACCTGCCCTTAAGCTCTCCGGGAGAGCCTGCCTTGCCCTTTTCAATGGCAAAGATATCGGCGCCCACCAGCTGACCGCCCACGGCAGGCATTAAAACGCCTGTATCGGAATCGTAAACGCCGTGGCCAAGCCCTGCCACAACCTGAAAGCCGGGGGAATAAAAGGTCAAGGTTCCTATTCCTGCGGAGGAATCCCGCACCCAAATTCCCGCCTTGTACTTATCGGCTTCGGCAGATTTTTGGGGAGTAAGCTGTGTGGTTAAAAAGCTATCATTCCGTTTGAATTTAACGGTTAAAGGCTGTCCGTTTGACTGTTCAATTATTTTTGCGATATCCTCGTTGGATAACACCTTTTTACCGTTAATGGTTATAATTATATCTCCCTTTTCAATACCTGCCATTTTTGCAGGGGAAACATTTCCTTTTTCAGTATCAACATCGCTAACCTCAACGACCAACACGCCATCGGTGTAAAGACGAATGCCGAAGGGTGTGCCCAAAACGGCAACATACATATCGTCCACAATGTCTACCTTAACACTTGAAACAGGAAAAATTCCAAACAGCTTTAGGTTAACATTAAAGCTGCTGCCTGTTTTTTTAGCGGTATTAAGACCCGAAAACTCGGCATTATCATAAACCGCCGTTACAGGAATCTTGGTGCCGAAATCAAGGCTTTCACCCTCATAAACCTTATAATTTTCGGCAACGGTAAAGTGCACATAAAAGCTTAAGGAAAAAACAAGTGCACAAAGTAAACTACAAACCACCGCGATAGATTTTATAAATTTGCAAAGACCTTTCATTTTTTCACTTCCCTTCTCCTTGCCACAATAATTACTTTTTACAAAATGGCATAAAAAAAACAAGGAAAAAGCAAGCAAAAAAAATATTAAAATTTTCTGCCGAAAATGCTTAATCCTCTTTCCTGCAATTTAAAAGAGCAGGAAACGAGAATGGTTTCGTTGCCTATTACAGAAATTTCCTCAAATGGAATTCTTATATCCTCATCGCGACCGAGCAGGCCGAAAAATCGCAGCCTTCCATAAATAATAAAGGATGTAATTTTACCGTTTGTAACATCAAACTCAACATCACCAAGGTAGCCAAGCACCGTTCCGTCACTCATACAAACCAGTTGCTTGTTTTTTAAATCTGCAATGCGGCTTATCATAAAAAATCCCCCACAATATATTTTTATTAAATATATATGTGAGGGAGTTTTATTTAATTTTTAATTTTTTCAATGGCACTTTTTTCAAGGCGGGAAACCTGGGCCTGAGAGATACCGATTTCGTTTGAAACCTCCATTTGGGTTTTGCCCTGCATAAAGCGCAGGCTGAGTATTTTCTTTTCTCTATCACTTAGCGCCTTAATAGATTCCTTAAAGGCGATTTCCCCCAGCCAGTTGCTGTCATCATTATTATCCCCAATTTGGTCAAGGACATAAATTGTATCCCCTGAGCCTGAAAACACCGGCTCATAAAGGGAAACAGGCTCACTAATGCTTTCTAGGGCAATAACCACATCGGAAATTTCTGCCCCCATTGCCTCGGCAATTTCGCTAACCTTTGGCTCCCTTTGGTGGCGATTTACAAACTCCTCCTTAACCTGCATTGCGCGGTAGGCTGTATCCTTAATTGAGCGGCTTACTCTAATTGCATTGTTATCCCTTAAATACCGCCTTATTTCCCCGATTATCATTGGAACGGCATAGGTAGAAAAACGAACATTTTGTGTTATATCAAAATTATCAATAGCTTTAATAAGCCCTATACAGCCAACCTGAAAAAGGTCATCAAGGTTTTCGCCCCTGGCGGTAAAGCGCTGAACAACGCTTAAAACAAGCCTTAAATTACCGTTTATTAGTTCCTCCCTCGCCTGCTTTGAGCCCTGTCTTGCACTTTTTAAAAGCTTTTGCTTTTGTTCCTCACGCATAACAGGCAGTTTAGAGGTGTCTACACCGCAAATTACCACTTTATTATACATTCCAAAACGACCTTCCGTTTATATATGTAAAAAAGCACCTCATAAACAGTATGGCTCTAAATTTAAAAAATAAACGATGTATAAAAAAAGATTTTTTTCACAAAATACTAGCACAAAGGAGTGAAAAAAATGATTGACAGAATTTGCCTAATTTTATTAATAATCGGTGGTCTTAACTGGGGCGGCATTGGTCTTTTCCAATTTGACCTTGTTGCCTGGCTGTTTGGCGGAAGTGCCTCACTTATCAGCCGAATTGTTTACACTGTTGTAGCCCTTTCGGCCGTTTGGTGCATTTCATTGCTTTTCAGAGAAAGAAACGCTGTTTTAAGAAATGGCAAGGAAGACTAAATAAAAAAGCAAGACTTTTTTAAGTCTTGCTTTTTTATTTTTAGTTCTATTTTTGTGTTTCGTATCCTATCTCATTATTCTCAAAGGTGAAAACAATGTCGCCCTTTAAATCGGTGCGCAAAATTTCGGCGCCAACATTTTTAAGGCGGGTTAAAATTTCATCATTGGGGTGGGAATACTTATTGTTTTCCCCGCAGGAAATAACGGCATAATCGGGTGTGGCGACACTTAAAAACTGTTCACTTGATGATGTTTTACTGCCGTGGTGACCCACCTTTAAAACATCACAGTCGACATTTATGCCATCGTTTAATATTTTCTTTTCAGCCACATTTTCGGCATCGCCTGTGAAAAGAACCTTGGTTTGGCCAATTTTTGCCATAGTGAAAATTGAGTGATTATTTTCCCCGCTAAGTTCAGGGTAAAAGCCCAAAACGGTCAGTTCAAAATCTCCCACATTTACAACCGTTGCGCGAATGGGAGAAAAGACCTTAGTTTTCTTATCCTCACAAATACCGAGAATTTTATTAAGACTTTTAATGTCACCCTCGGTGCGATTTTTGCTGTTATCAATTATAATATTTTCTGTTTTAAGCCTTTCCATTAAAAACGGAATTGCGGCAATATGGTCGGAATGAATGTGGGAAGCAACGATTAAATCCAAATCGGTTACATTATAGCCTCGGATTTTACCATAGGTGCGCTCGCTGAATTCATCCTCACCGCCATCAATCAGGGCGGTTTGACCGTTACTTACAATAAGGGCGCCATCCCCTTGGTCAACATCAAGGAAAACGATAAAGTCATTATCCTCTACTGTAACACTGTCCTTTAAACCAAGGGAACTGAAAATATTATCCCATGTAGGAACAGCGGGGTCATTTGCAAAGGTGATTACAAGGCAGGCACCTAAAAGGATGGCAGCAAGTAAAATTGCTGCCACCTTTAATATCTTTTTAGTTTTCAAGGCTTATTCCTCATTAAATTCTTCTGCATCGGCGTCATCGCTTGCGGCCTCTAATTGTGCGGCGGCAAGCTGGTCCTTAGTAATTAGCACCTGGCGGGGTTTTGAGCCTTCATAGGGGCCAACAATTCCCCTTTCCTCCATTGCATCAATAAGGCGGGCTGCCCTTGCATAACCAAGCTTTAAGCGGCGCTGTAAAAGCGAGGTTGATGCCTGACCGTTTTCAACAACGGCCTCAATTGCCTGGCGAAGCATCGGGTCTTCCTCAGAGTCGCTCTCCTCTGCCACACCTGTTTTAGCCTTCTTATCGGCGGCGGCACGGCGCTCAATTTCAAAGAGAATGTTCTGGTCATATTCGGTAGAATAATCACCCTTAACATAATCAACAACAGCCTCAACCTCTTCATCGCTTACAAAGCAACCTTGAAGTCTGGCAGGCTTGGTTGAACCAATGGGACTAAATAGCATATCGCCACGGCCAAGGAGCTTTTCGGCGCCAATTCCGTCAAGAATTGTGCGGCTATCCACCTGAGAGGAAACTGCAAAGGCAATTCGGGAAGGAATGTTTGCCTTAATAACACCTGTTACTACATCAACACTGGGGCGCTGTGTGGCAATTATAAGGTGCATACCTGCGGCACGAGCCTTGGCGGCAATTCGGTTTATGTAATCTTCAACCTCGTTAGGCGCAGTCATCATTAGGTCTGCAAGCTCATCAATAATAATAACAACCTGGGGCATTTTTGGAAGAGCGGGGTCGGTTGCGGCAAGCTTATTATAACCCGAAATATCACGCACATTGTTTGCGGCAAAGGTTTGATAACGGGTTTCCATTTCGCTAACAGCCCAGCCGAGGGCACCTGCGGCCTTGCGGGGGTCGGTAACAACAGGAATAAGCAAATGAGGAATGCCGTTATAAACGCCAAGCTCAACAACCTTGGGGTCAATCATAAGGAGCTTAACCTCATCGGGAGCGGCTTTATAAAGCAGACTTACAATAATTGAATTAATGCAAACAGATTTACCGGAACCTGTTGCACCTGCAATAAGGCCGTGAGGCATTTTTGCAATATCGGCAACAATAACATTACCACCGATATCCCTACCCATTGCAACGGTTAACTTGCTTTTTGATGATGTAAATAAGGGAGATTCAATAATCTCTCTAACACCAACAACAGCGCTTGCCTTGTTGGGCACCTCAATGCCCACGGCGGCTTTATTAGGAATAGGAGCTTCAATTCTAACACCTGCGGTTGCAAGGTTTAGGGCAATATCATCGGCAAGATTTGTAATTTTGCTGATTTTAACACCTGCGCAGGGCTGAAGCTCATAGCGTGTAACTGTAGGTCCTCGGCTGATATCCACAATCCTTGTTTCAACGCCAAAGCTTCTAAGGGTTTCAACAAGGTGGTTTGCGGTGGCATCCAAATCCTCACGAGTAAGGCTGGAGCCTGCCCCTGAGTTTGCCTTAAGGAGAGATACAGGAGGATATTTATAGCCTGTGTCCTCGGTGATGGCAATTCCGCTGGAAATTTCCTTTTCTACGCTCTGAATTTCCTTTTTGGTTTCATCGGCGGTGAGCTTAATTTTTTCCTCGCTTTTTGCGGTATCAAGCGCATCCTTAAGTTTTTTATCGGGCTGAGTTTTATCATTTGTCTCAGGCTCATCGTTATAAATTTCAACAAGTCGCCTTTGCTTTTCGTTTATTTCCTCAGGGGACTCTGCAGGGCGCCTTACAGGCTCATCATCAATGGGAATATCCACATTAACCTTTTTCTTGTTTTCTTCTGCCTTTTGCTTTTCGGCAAAGTTAATTTCCACCTGCTCAACGGTTTTCTTAATGGGCTTTTGAATGTTCTTAAACAGTGCAATAAGGGTTGTGCCTGTTATCATCATAAGGAACACGAAAAGAAGCAAAATAATTGTGATAATTGCACCTGTTTTACCAAAGGCATAGGAAATGGGATAGCCGATTAGTGCACCCAGCCAACCGCCGCTTTGAAGCTTTGCACCTGCTGCATAGGAATTCCACAGGTGCTCGCCAAAGGCAATAAGCTGACCCTTGGGGGTTGCAAAAATATCAATAGCCGCACCGATTAAAATCACCAAAACGCTGGTTTCCACCATTTTGGCAGTAACGGTGGAACGGAATTTATCCATTGCGCAAAGTACCGCTACAACACCCAGCAAAATGGGATAAAAATAGGCGGTTACACCAAAAATTCCAAGGAAAAATTTATGTAAAAGGTTCCAGACATTTTCGCCCGGAAGGATAACGATTGCCGCAACAAAAATAGCAACGGCAAACCAAATTACCGATAAAAGCTGCTTGTTGGCAGATGAAGTTTTGCGGGCAGCGGTTTCTGCCGCCTGCTTTTTCGGTCTACCTCTCTTTTTAGCTGCCATAAAAATCAGTCCCCCTGTTTTTCTTTTTCATCATCAATTAAAGCGTAAAGACAACCGAGCACCTGGCTCAAATTGCCAATTTCATCAATTAAACCCTCTCTTACTGCCGCCTTGCCATCAAGCACGGTGCCCACATCGGTTATAAGCTCCCCTGTGTTCATCATTAGTTCCTTAAAGCGGTCAGCCGTTATCATTGAGTTTTTAACAACAAATTTTGTAATGCGCTCCTGCATTTTTTCGAAATGATGCATAAGCTGCGGCACACCAATAACCAGTCCGCTCATTCTAACCGGGTGCACCGTCATTGTGGCTGATGGCGCAATAAAGGAGCGTTTTGCCGAAACAGCCAAGGGCACGCCTATTGAATGGCCACCCCCCAGCACAAACGAAACGGTTGGCTTTTTCATTCCCGAAATAAGCTCGGCAATTGCAAGGCCTGCCTCAACGTCGCCGCCAACGGTGTTTAAAATTATAAGCAGTCCATCAATCTCCTTATCCTCCTCAATGGAAACAAGAAGTGGCAAAACGTGCTCATATTTAGTAGTTTTACTGCCCTGTGGAAGCAGAGAGTGCCCCTCAATTTCACCGATAATGGTAAGGCAAAAAATTCTATGCTTTCCATCCTTTGTGGTGATACTGCCAAGCTCCTTTATTGAGGAATTTTTTGTTTCCTCATTTGAATCGGGCTCCGGTTCATTAGTATTACTGTTTAAAAAGGTTATATCTGACATAAATTTGCATCCTTAACTTAAAATTTGCTTTAAGTTATTATTTGATGCAAATATATAATTTATTATACTATTTATTTTAAAATTTTTCAAGAGGATATGTTACATATAAAAAACAGCACACGCCAAAGACGTGTGCTGTTATAATTAGCCCTGTGTATCAAGGCCTAAGCTTACAAAAAGCGCTTTATCCACCCTATCCATTGAGCCGCTGTCGAGGGTTCCCATTTTTTCTTTTAGTCGCTTTTTATCAATGGTGCGCACCTGCTCAAGAAGCACAATGGAATCCTTTTGGAGCCCGCAAAGGCAGGCATCCACGCTAATGTGGGTTGGAAGCTTCGTTTTATCGTGCTGACTTGTTATTGCGGCGGCAATAACGGTAGGGCTGTACCTGTTACCAACATCGTTTTGAACTATAAGCACAGGTCTTATTCCGCCCTGCTCCGAGCCCACAACAGGACTTAAATCAGCATAATATATATCTCCGCGCTTGACTATCATTAGCTTTCACACTCCGAAATATTAGGTAATAATATTTTTAACCGTAATTCAGGGTTTTAAACAGTTTTTACGGGATTTTTTTATTACATAATATGTGGGTTATCTTTTGGTGTGAAAGACCTGAAATCAGCCGTTTTCGGTTTTTTAAGGATTATTCGGCTTCTGTATCGGTTTCGGCATCGTTTTCTTCAATATCGGGCTCGTTTTCATTTTCGGTTAAAGTTTCGCCTTCATCGGTTGTATCCAGTTCGGTTTCCTTTACGAAAAGAGGCTCGGCATCGTCGAAATCATCATCAAAATCATCGGCATAATATCTTCTGCGTGCCGCCCAGATAATGATTATTGCAATTATTGCGGCAAGGCAAACACCTGCACAAACCAGCACCACAATAGCATCGGTGTTAAGTGTGCCGGTGGCCTGCGCATCGGTATCCTCTGCGCGGTACTCGGCAACATAGCGCTGCAGGGTGTTTTCTTTTTTGTCATAGCGGTAAAATGCCTTTTCGCCCTCGCTGTTTATAGCGCAAACAACGGCGAAATCGGAAAGGGCATCATCCTTATAAATGTATGCCTCAACCTCCTGCTCACCAATTGTAATTGTGGAAAGGTTAAATACACTTTCGGTATCAATTAAAATCTGGTCACGCTTAAGGGCAGTCACAGGTAAAATGGTGTAGTGCTTTGCATCATTTATAATGCAGGGCAGGCTGAAAATACCTGTGGCAGGGTTATAAACATAAAGTGCGCCCTTATTTTCCTCATTTAAAAGATATAAAAGAGCAACCTCTTTTTCCTTATCTAAAAATGCAGGGACATGAACCGAGTTAAAGGTGTATTCCCCTTTTTCAAAACCGAGGGCAGTAACATCATCAGGGATAATTTCGGCAACGGTCATTTTGTTGCCATCAACAACCGTCTCAAGCTTGTTTTCCTCCGGCTCTACGGTAGAGGTTGTTGAGGAGGTATCGGCAGAGCTGGTTGACGAGGTTGTCCCCTGGGGAAGCCTTGTAACGGCGATATTATACTTCTTAACTGCACCATTTTCGGCGGTAACGGTGATAACACGAACTGTGGTACCTACCTTAATATTGGGTCCGGGACCATCCTTATAGCTAACCTTTGCTCCCGAATGTGTTGCATATCCGTCAATGCTAAAATAATCAACACTATATGGAACGGTTACCTTATATTCGGTTACGTTCTTTGAAAAAGCAGGAGATAAGGTTCCTGCTGAAATTTTAATGCTTTTAAGGGTGTTGTCTGAGGATTTAGTGGGGGCGGTGATATAAACATTAAGAGACTTTGCAGGAATATTAACACTAAGTGCATCTATATCACCAGCAATGCCGCTATCAACACTCACTGAGGTGTTTCCGACCTTAAGCACCTTAAATTTCATTTGACACACCAAATTTTTCGGAGCTGATGCATCAAACAAACTAATGCCAAAAGAACCGGCAGCGTTTGCTACAACATCATTGCTGCTACCAACCAAGGAAACAAGTTTTAAACAACTGTTGTCGTATCTAACAGTTGTATCGTAGGCATAAAGACCTTTTGTGTAACTAACAGTCAATTTAACCGTTATCTCATTTCCGGGATTTGCAGTACCACTATATCCTAAGTTAATATTACCTGTAGCAGCTGAAACAGGAATTGTAATAATAGAAAGCATTAAAGTTAAAACACACAATGCTATTAAAAATTTTTTCACTATGTTTTTCATTTCCTCACCTATTGTTCTATTAAAGAAAGTTTTAAAATATGCCGTTGAATTCTGGCAATATCAACCGAATTTTGTCTGCCATCATGGGTGGTATCGCAAGCCTCTGCAAAGGCATTTTGAAGGACTTTAAGTTTAAGAATATGCCTTTGTAACGCCGCAATATCGACTGAGTTCACCTTTCCATCGCCATTAGCATCACCGTAAATTACAACCTCATAAGAAAGCTTTTCGGTGCCTTCGGTATCATAAATTTTAACCACATTGCCTGTGCTTAAAATTCCGCTGGTTTTTTCGCTGCCATCGGCATTAAATAGCTTAAAAGCACCATTTTTAACCTTAAACTTTTCGGCAAAGCTTTTAGGAGTTGTGTCAAGGTCAATACCTGTTATAAATTTACCTACGCTATATTCGGTGGTTTCAATGCTTGGCTCGGGTGGCTTTTCCCCCTCGTTTTCTTTGCGGGTGATAACAACCGAATAGGTGCGTTTTTGCCCGCTTGTGGCCGTTACCACAACATTAAAACGATTAATACCAACCACTAAAGCAACCTGACCAAGACCTGTAACGGTTGCGGCACTATTACTCTTTGCGCCTTCAATGGTAACCGAGGAAACCTCATAATCAACAATTAATTCATATTCGCTTGTCCACCTTGAAAAAGCGGTGGTAAATGCGTGGTCTTTAACCTTCAAATTACTTAAATAGTTATCATTATTACCTGTTTTTGGGTAAGCCGGACTTATTTCATTTGGCATATCCTTATAAACAGGAATATTAAATACAAAAGCGCTATTTATTGCAGCCTCGTAAGCCGAACGAAGCTTACTTCCCTCACGGTAGGAGGCTGTAATATCGGTATAATAACGGCTTATTGATGAATCGGTTGAAAAATAGTCAAACCTCTTATAGTACAGGGTGGGCTGACCGCCGCTAACATATTTTTCACCATACCATTTTGCGCCGCCGATAATGGCCTTTGCTCTTGTATTCCAGGGGCGCATATAGGTGGTTAAATTAGAGCCGCTGCCTTTCGCCCAATAAAGACCGTTTTTAACCGAATCGTTATGAGGTCCGCTTGAGGGCGAAGCGCCGATATTGTAAAAATTATAATATCCTCCGTACCCAGAAACGGTGCCCGAAATACTGTTACCGGTACCTTGAGTACCCTGCTCATTAATTATCATTGATGCAAGCACATAAGGGCTAACATTCGACTGCTTTGCCGCTTCCATTATAACATCAACATAAGTTTCGTATGTATCCTCGGGGAATTTACCTGCCAGGAATGTTCCTGAAACAAGTTTTATCAGCCCCTCTTTATTTTGCTTTGAAGTGTCGTATGACTGATTTAAAAACTGAAAAATAGCCGTAGGATTAAGTGAATTTCTAGGGTCGAGGTAGTACGCAACAACACTTTTATGGGCAGTTACCCAGTATCCGCCTCTCTCAAAATTAACATAGGTTTTTGTGTCCCAGTTGTATGCGCCGTACTCCATTGATTTAAGGGCATCAGGCTGACTGTTCTCAATAAGGCTTGTTCCCACTCGGGTTTCGGTTGAAAGAGCAAAATCCCAGGTGCGATTTAAATGGTCGGCAACAAACACCCAATTAGGATAATTTGCGTGAAGGTCCCTAAGCATGGGCTTGTAGCTTTCGGGGAAGCCCTGCTTAGTTAGGTATTCCTCAAAATCGGCTTCGGGGGTGTAAACAATAATGGGGGTTATAAACTTTGCGGCAACATAGCCACCCTCAAGCGAGGGGTTGCCTTCAACCGAAATTTTATACCAAATAGGATAGGTTGTGTTGCTTGTTGTCACCTTTTCAAGAATTTTAACCTTGTCGCCTGCATATAGCCTGCCCTTTTCTGCTGCAGAAACCGATGCAGAGGCTCTTACATAAAGCCAGTCGGAAACATTAACGGTGCCGTATTCAGGAACATCCTCAGCCAAAGCAGGCATAGTAACAAAACAGGATGCAGCTATCATAATTAAGCATAGGATAAAGCATTGTATCTTTTTTGCTAAATTCATTGTCGGCTCCTTTTTGTGTTTTTTCAGTACTTTTCATTATACTTTTTTTAACGAAAAATGTCAATATATAGCGAGCTGTGCTTGTGTCGGGAAATTCTGCTTTTAGCACCTAATTTATCCTTTTAAAAAAGTTTAAAAATTTTTTAAAAAAGGGGTTGACATTTTTCACCAAAGATGTAATATAAAGGTGACATTTCAAAAGTGCGGTGATGTTTATGAAAAAAACTGCTGGTTTTTCTTCTAAGGAAAGCTTTACCGAAGAAGAAATTTTGGAAATGGAACAACGCTTTATTGATAAATACTACAGTGGCGACGGGAAGCACCCTATAAGAACTCTTTTTGGGCTCTTTAAGGGGCATTACCGTCGTTTGTTTTTATCCTCGGTGTTCTTCGTTATTAAAACCCTTGTTATTTTGTTTAAGCCACTGGTTTTTGCAAACATTCTTGATACCCTTTCTACCCCCGGCATATCCCCCGAACAGTTTTTTAAAATTCTTATTGTGGATATAACCCTTGTTCTCGTACTTGCGGGAATTAACATTCCCTTTGCAATGCTTTACACAAAGTTTCAGAGCATTGCCTCCCGCTCGGTTGAGGCAGGTCTTCGCGGTGCCGTTGTTAAAAAGCTGCAAAAGCTTACAATGAAGTTTGACACCGAAATGCAGTCGGGCCGAATTCAGAGTAAAATTATTCGCGATGTTGATAACATTCACACAATGTTTGACCAGGTTTTCGGTGCAGCGCTTGATGTTGTTGTAAACCTTACCTACATTATAATTATTCTTATTACCAAGGGCGATTGGTCGGTTATCTCCTTCTTTATTTTATCGGTGCCTTCGGCCGTTATAATAAGCCGCCTTTTCTTAAAGAAATTCCGCAAGAAAAACAAGGATTTCCGAAAAGAAATGGAAGACACCTCATCCAGGGTTGTTGATATGATTGAGATGATTCCCGTAACCCGCGCTCACGGCCTTGAACACGTTGAGGTTGAAAAAATGAACGAACGCGTAACAAAGCTTGCCCTAAAAGGTCACGACCTTGATAAGTACGGCGTGCTTTTCCGCGGAGTTAACTTTGTAACAATTCAGGTTTTCTCCATTGCCTGCCTTGCTTTTACCGCCTTTCTTGCCTTTAACGGCAAACTCTCGGTTGGCGATGTTTCCCTTTACCACAGCTATTTCTTTAACTTTATTACATATATAAATGTTATTTTAAACCTTATCCCCATCATTTCCAGCGGCTCTGAGGCAATAACCTCGGTTGGCGAAATTTTAGGCGCTGAGGATGTTGAGGAAAATGAGGGCAAGGAAAGTGTGCCTAAGGTTGAAGGCGAATTCCTCTTTAAAAACGTTATGTTCGGCTATGAAAAGGATAAGCCTGTTTTAAAGGGTCTTGACCTTCACGTACCCGCAGGGCAAACTGTAGCGCTGGTTGGTGAATCGGGTGCCGGCAAAACCACCGTTTTGAATATGATAACAGGCTTTTATATGCCCGACAGCGGAACTCTGCAAATTGACGGTAAAAATATTGAGGACATTGATTTAACAAGCTATCGCCAGCACATTGCCTTGGTTCCTCAGGCAAGCCTGCTTTTCAGCGGAACAATAAGAGAAAATATTGTTTATGGTCTTAACCGAGAGGTTTCGGATGAGGAACTGGGCGAGGTTTTAGAGGCGGCCTGCCTTACTTCGGTTATTGCTAAACTGCCCAATGGCGTTGATACCGTTGTGGGCGAAAAGGGCAGCACCCTATCCGGTGGACAAAGACAGCGTGTTTCCATCGCCCGTGCAATTATCAGAAAGCCGAAGGTAATTATTCTTGATGAGGCAACCTCAGCCCTTGACACTGTTTCGGAAAAGAAAATTCAAACCGCGATGGATAATTTAACCGAGAACCGCACCACCTTTATCGTCGCCCACCGCTTATCCACCATTAAAAACGCCGATAAAATTGTTGTTATGGAAAACGGTAAATGCGCGGAATCCGGTACCTTTGATGAACTGATTGCCAAAAAAGGCGCTTTCTATAAACTGAATAAATCACAGGTTTAATGTTTTAATATGTAAATAAATTCATAAAATATTTAACCTTTGTTCACTTGACAAGGAATATTTATATATGGTAAAATGTGGTTGTTGTGTGAGGGAGTAGCAAACGCCCTACGGCGTAGATCAAGTCAACAACCGGGTTTTAGCCTTGGCTTATCATTATTGCGAGACTCATGTGTATTAAAATTTGCTATGCATGGGAACCAAAAAACTCATAAAATAATTTATTTGTATTTAATTCCCAAGTGTAGTTAAAACTATGCTTGGGATTTATTTTTTAAAGAGAAAGGAATTTTTCAAATGGCATTTTACAGTGATGACCTAAAGAGCGTTATCAAAAGCTTTGATAGCGACGAAGCCGTTGGTCTTTCAGCCGCACAGGTTGAAGCACAACGCCGCATTCACGGACTCAACAAGCTAAAGGAAAAGAAAAAGAAAACAATGCTCACCCGCTTCTTAGAGCAGTTTAAGGATGTTATGATTCTTATTCTTATTGCAGCGGCAATTGTTTCCTTCACCATTGCCTGTGTTGAGCAAAACCCAAAAGAGTTTTTTGAGCCTGCCCTCATTCTACTCATTGTTATTGTCAATGCAGTTATGGGCGTTATGCAGGAAAGCAAGGCTGAAAAGGCGCTTGATGCACTTAAAAGTCTTTCGGCACCCCACGCAAGGGTTATAAGAGATGGCGAGGAAAAGATTATTGATGCCGCCGACCTTGTTCCGGGTGACATTATTAAGCTTGAAGCCGGTGACTTTATCCCTGCCGATGCCAGACTTATTAAAAGTGCCAGCCTTAAAAGTGAGGAATCTGCCCTTACAGGTGAATCGGTTCCCTCTGAAAAGGATGCCTTAGAGCCTGTCAAAGATGGCGCTCCTTTGGGCGACCGCTCTAATATGGTATTTTCAGGTTGCTCTGTTACCTATGGTACTGCAACTGCTATTGTTGTTGCTACCGGTATGGACACCGAGATGGGTAAAATTGCCAACCTTCTTGATGATGAGGAAGATGGCGAAACACCTTTGCAGAAAAAGCTTGCACAGCTTGGTAAGTATCTCGGCATTATGGCCCTTGCCGCCTGTGCTATTATCTTTGTGCTTGGTATTGTTAACGGCACCTCCCCCATTGATATATTTATGATTGCCGTTTCCCTTGCTGTTTCCGCAATTCCTGAGGGACTTCCTGTTATTGTTACCATTGTTCTTTCCATTGGCGTTCAGAGAATGGCAAAGCGCAATGCATTAATCAGAAGGCTACCCGCTGTTGAAACACTTGGTAGCGCATCTATTATTTGCTCCGATAAAACCGGAACTTTGACCCAAAACAGAATGACCCTTGTTAAGGCCTATGCAGATGGCGAAGCCGACAGCGAGGATATTACCGATAATGTAAGCGATAAAATTAAAAACCTTTTATCCCTTGCAACCCTTTGCTGCGATGGCTCGGTTATTTTTGAGGATGGCGCTGAAAAGCACATTGGTGACCCCACCGAAACCGCCATTGTTTTTGCGGCTCAAAAAAACGGTCTTACAAAGGATGCACTCAATGCTGATTCCCCAAGACTTGCCGAAATTCCTTTCGATTCTGATAGAAAACTGATGACCACCGTTAATAACATCGGCGGCAAAAATATTGTTATCGTAAAAGGCGCCTTTGATGTTATGGAATCCCGCTGCATTGCAGGAGACCTTAAAAAGGCAAAGGAAATGACCGAAGCAATGAGCGAAAACGCCCTGCGCGTTCTTGCTGTTGGCTTTAAGGAAATTGACACCGTTCCCGAGGTTCCCACCTCTGAGGAGCTTGAAAACGGCCTTACCTTCCTCGGCCTTGTTGGTATGATTGACCCGCCCCGCCCAGAAGCAAAGGATGCCGTTGCAGTTTGCCGTAAGGCAGGCATTAAACCTGTTATGATTACAGGCGACCACGTTGTAACCGCCTCTGCCATTGCTCGCGAGCTTGGCATTTTAGAGGAAGGTGACCGCGCTATTACAGGCGCCGAGCTTGATGCAATGACCGATACCGAGTTTGATAAGGTTATCGGTGAAATTTCAGTTTACGCCCGCGTATCTCCCGAAAATAAGATTAGAATTGTTAAGGCTTGGCAAAGACGCGGTCAAATCGTTTCAATGACCGGCGACGGCGTTAACGATGCCCCCGCTCTTAAGGCCGCTGATATCGGCTGTGCAATGGGTATCACAGGTACCGATGTTGCAAAGGGTGCCGCTGATATGACACTAACCGATGATAACTTTGCAACCATTGTTGATGCTGTTAAAGAGGGCCGCGGAATTTATGCCAACATTAAAAAGGTTGTTGGCTACCTGCTTGGTACAAACATTGGTGAGGTTATCACTGTATTTACCTCAATGCTCCTCTGGCACAAATCTCCCCTCCTTTCAATGCAGCTTCTCTGGATTAACCTTGTAACCGACTCTCTGCCGGCAATTGCCCTTGGTATGGAGGCTGTTGAAAGCGATGTTATGAACCAAAAACCCAAGCCCAAGGATGAAAGCATTTTTGCCCACGGCTTTGGCGTTAGAATTGTTCTGCAGGGCGTTATGTTTGCCGCCCTTTCTATTGCGGCATTCTGGATTGGCTGTGGCTGCTCATTCTCCGAGCTTGCTCACCTGCCTGAAGACAGCGCACTGTTAGCCCAGGGCGAAACCATGGCATTTATCGTTCTTTCAATGTGTCAGATTGTTCAGTCCTTTAATATGAGAAGCGAACATTCTCTCTTTAAAATCGGCTTCTTCACAAACGGTGCATTAAACAAGGCGGCTCTTACCTCCTTTGTTCTTACCGCCCTTGTGCTCTTTATCCCCGGTGTTAACACCATCTTTGGTCTGACCTATTTAAAACCCATTAACTATGTTATTGCTTTAGGTCTTGTGCTTGTTCCCCTTGTTATTATGGAGGTTTCAAAAGCAGTTGGACTTATTAGGCATAAACACTAATTTAAAAGGAGTGAAAATGAAATGAAATATGTTTGCGAAGTTTGCGGCTACGTTTATGATGAGGAACTCGGCGATGCCGATAACGGTCTTGAAGCAGGCGTTAAGTTCGAGGATTTACCTGAGGATTTCACCTGCCCCCTTTGCGGAGTTGGCAAGGACCAGTTCGCCGCTGAATAATCAGTAAAATTAAAAAGCACCGCTGTGGAAAATTCACGGCGGTGCTTTTATTTATTTGCTTTTTTATCCCTCTGCTACAAAGACAACATTTTCAATCTCGCAAAGTTCATCGGGATTAATTTCGGTTTTTCCGTTAATTAAAAGGCTTAATCCCACATTGCCGGGGTGTGCGCTTTTGGGAGCAACCACCTGGCAGGTAAAGCCGACGGTAATTTTTTCTTCCAGTCTTTTAAGAGTGGCGTTAACCTTATGAAGGTCATCGAGCTCAACATACATTGTTTCAACGTTTTTTCTCTTTTTCTCAAACTGGGCAACAACAATCAGAGCAACCAGCAAAAGCGCTGTAACAATGGCCGCCATAATATAAAAGCCGTAGCCTACGGCAATGCCGATAATTGCAGTAGTCCATACACCGGCGGCGGTTGTAAGGCCTGTTACAATGTTATTGTTTTTAACGATTATCATACCAACGCCCAAAAAGCCGATACCCGAAATAACCTGCGCCGAAAGGCGGGTTATATCCCCTGTTGAGCCTAAATACTCCGCAGCAAAAACACTGGTGAGCGACGTTATGCATGCACCCAGACAAACGAGAATATGAGTTCGCATACCGGCGGCACGGGAATGGCGAGCACGCTCGCTACCGATAATGCAGCCTATAACTATTGCCATCAGAGAACGCAAAACTACCCTTAAAATTAGCATTTTAATATCCATAAATGCACCCTCCAAAAAATATGATTTATACATTATACTATAATTTGCAAGAAATGACAACTAAAAAAACCTCATTTATTTAAAAATGAGGCTGAATTTTTTAAATTTTAAGAATTCTCTTAGCGTTTTTAAAGAAAATTTGCTCCTTTTCCTCATCGGTCAGGTTGCATTCCTTTAAAGCCTTAATATCATCGTGAGCATTGCCCCAGGGGGAATCGGAGCCGAAAAGAATTTTATGGGCGCCGTGTTTTTTAACAATGCGCTCAAACTGCTCTTTTCCGTAATACTTAAAGCCCATTGAGGTGTCAAGATAAACTCCTGTGCCTGCAAGGTGCTCCTCAACCTCATCCCACTGCTTTTGACCGCCTAAATGGGCAGCCACAATAACTCCGCCGCCAAGGGCTTTGTAAATTTCGGCAAAGGCTTTAGGACTGCTGTGGTAAGGCGGCTTAAAGGCGGGGTCAAAGCCTGCGTGGAAAAGGAGGATTAGGCCTTTATTTAAGGCATAATCATAAATCTTCAGCATTTTTTCATCGTTTATAAAAAACTGCTGATACTCGGGGTGCAGTTTAATTCCTTTAAGACCTAAAGAGACAATATAATCAATGTCCCTTTTATAATCATCGGTGTGAGGGAAAAGCCCGCCGAAGGGGACAATTCTCTCGCTCTCTAAACCTTTGGAAAAGTTATTAAGGGTGTTAAACTGGCTTTGCTTTGTTATAACAGGCTGCAAAACCGAAATTTGAACGCCGCTTTTGTTCATACTATCTATCAGCCCGCTCTTTGTGCCATCGGTTTGGGGCGGATAAGCTCCGCCGCAGGCCTCAACCAACGAGGCGATAGCGCGGGGGGCTAAGGAATCGGGAAAAACATGGGTATGAAAATCAATTACCATAAAAAAACGCCTTCATTTAAAAGTTTTAATTTATTTTATCACAAAATAATAAAAATAACCACCTATGATATTTTTTCTTGTAATAATAATATTTTTAGTGTAAAATAATAGTATAAGAAACCTAGGAGGGATATTATGCCAACTTCCAACATTATCAAAATTAAAACCAAAAGAAACAACCTTTTCCTCCGCGTTGCCAAGGGTCACTTTGCAACCAACCACGCCCACAGTAATTATTACATTGATGTTGCCGCTCAAAAATCTCGTTTGTCCGAGGCCAAGGCTGTGGCTGAGGAGCTTTGCAGCACATATAACTACCGTACAAGAATTGTTGATACCATTCTTTGCCTTGATGGTACCGAGGTTATCGGCACCTGCCTTGCAAATGAGCTTACAAAGAATGACTTTGTTAACATTAACGCCCACCAGACAATTTATGTTGTAACCCCCGAAACCACAAACGGCTCACAGCTGTTTTTCAGAGATAACATTGTGCCTATGATTAAGGGCAAGCACGTTTTGGTTCTTGCCGTTTCGGTATCCTCCGGCTACACCGCCAGCGCCGCTATTGATGCAATTAAATACTACGGCGGCGATGTTGTTGGTGTTGCTTCAATTTTCGCAACCAAAAATGAGTGTGAAGGCTACCCCATTAACTCGGTTTTCAACCCCCACGATTTAGAGGGCTATTTCTCCTGCCCCTCACACGATTGCCCCCTTTGCAAAAAGGGCGAGAAAATTGATGCGCTTATAAATAGCCACGGATTTTCAAAGCTTTAATTAAAAAAATTCAAACCCCAACTCACTGTGAGTTGGGGTTTCTTTGTTATTGGAACACAGCATAACTGTCCCCTTGTGTTTTTTATTTATCTTTTTGTCCAAAGATGAAAACACAAAATACCGAATAAATATGGCAATATATTGAAAAGAATTCCAAATATCCCCACCGCAAGAATATCGGTAACATCTCTTCCTGCCAACATAAAATAAAAAACTACAAATGCCAACAGCACAACAAAAATCAACAATCTTCTAATAAGAATCATCTTACATTTTAAGTAATTCTTTCGAGTCCACAACAAAGCCAAAACAAATTCCAGCAAAATTGGCACAATATAAATTAACATCGTTAGATGATCCTGCAAGCCTAATGTAGCTATACCGCCCACAGACAAAAAATTAACTGCAAGAAGTATTATCGAAATCCATATCGTTTTCATCTTGGTCACACCTCCCAAATTAGATTTTAACGGAGTATCTTCTTAAAAATCACAAAACTGTGCTTTCGCCACCTTTCTTTTTTAATTATACCATTTTTTGGAATACACCTCAATAAATGCTACAAAGCTGAAATCTATTTCTCTTTTTTTAATAAATTTAATTCTTTATTTTTGTATTAAATAACTTAAAAGACCTCGGCGATGCCGAGGTCTTTTTTATTTCCACTTAATTTCCTTTAAAAGCGGTATAAGATTATCTGTTTCTGCCTTTGTGTCGGGGTCGGGGGTATTCTCCAGAGGCAAATAGAAATACTGATAGGAGAAAAAGGAAACGCCTGCGCAGTTATTTAGTTTTTCGGTTTCCTGCAGGCAGCGTTTTAAAATATCGGAGCTTTCCTTCCATTCATTTCTGCCGCTTCCTGCATAGGGGTCATCCTTCGCCTTTGCCTTGCCGAGGGTCATTCCGATTATAAGCCTGACTTTTTCATTTTTAATTATATTCTGCCACTGATTTATAACCTTACTAAAAGGATTAAACTCGTGTTTTAGACCGAAATAAACCTGGGGGCAAATATAATCTATGTAACCTGCCTTACTACACCAGGAATAAACATCGGCATAGTGTTCGTTAAAAACCGTTTGCAAATTCCCCGCGGGGCTGATGCCGAAAAGAAGCCTATCATTTTGCCCTTTAACGGCGCTAAAAAGCCCTTTAACGAGCAGGTTAAGGTTTTCCCTTCTGAAATCCGCAAGGCTTAATTTTCCGCCGTTTTTAAGATAATTTTCATACGTGATTTTATCAAAATCCGACGACACTGTAGGATAAAAATAATCATCCATATGAAGCCCATCAATTTTATAAAGACGCAAAATTTCATTAGCACCGTCGATAATCAGTTTTCTTACCTCGCTATAAGCGGGGTTTAAATAAAGCCTGCCCTCAACATTTACAAGGCGGTCACTTTTCTCGTTGTACCACTGCTTAATTTTGTACACATTAGGTACCTTTTTAATTTCCTCCTCCCCCACTGCCCGCATAGGGTTTATCCAGGCGTGAACCGAAAGGTTTAAGGAGTGCGCCTTTGCCACAATGATGCCAAAGGGGTCATAGGAAAAATTAACGCCATAATCCCCTGTTACATAAGAAGAGGCGGGATAAAGGGTTGACGGATAAAAGCTATCGGCATAGGGGCGCACCTGAACAAAAATTGTGTTAAACCCCAAATCCTTAACATTTTTTAAAACGGTGGTTATTTTTGCCTCAAAATCGGATTTTGGCCGCTGCTTACCGCCTTCTAAATAAATCGGCTTTAAATCAAACTGGGAAAGCCAGATTGCCTTCATATTATCGAAATTGATAGGAACGTATTTTTTGGAGGCTTCAGAGGTGGATAAACTATTCCCGTTATGGCCGCCGCAGCCGCAAATTAAAAACAGTAAAACAAAGATTAAGGCAGCCGAAAATTTTTTCATAATTTTCATAGGCACTACCTCCCTATGTTTTACTGTTATTCTTTTTTAATCTATAAAATGACAGTTAAAAGCATTTGCCATCCCTGCAATCCTCTGCCGTGCCTTTTTTATAGCACAGCTCATTAGGGCACTGCCCTGTTTTAAAGAAGCCCACAAGGTTATTTACCGTTGTTTCGGCAATATTTTGCAGTGCCTCTTCGGTTAAAAATGCCTGGTGAGAGGTTACAATTACATTTGGCATTGAAATAAGGCGGGCTAAAATATCATCCTCTAAAATATGACCCGAATTATCCTCAAAGAAAAGGTCGGATTCCTCCTCATAAACATCAAGGCAGGCCGCGCCCACCTTTCGGGATTTAATGCCGTTCAGCAGTGCCTCGGCATCGACCAGCGCGCCGCGGGAGGTGTTTAAAATAACAACGCCGCGCTTGCATTTATCAATTACCGCTTCATCAATAATATGATAGGTATCCTCGGTCAGGGGACAATGGAGGGAAATAATATCGCTTCCCTTAAAAAGCTCATCAAGGCTTACATATTGAACGGTATCGCCGTTATCAAGACTCTTACCGGGAAATTTATCAAAGGCTAACACCTTCATTCCAAAGCCGCGGCAGATATCAATAAAAACCTTTCCGATTTTACCTGTTCCTATAATGCCAACGGTTTTGCCGTGCAGGTCAAAGCCTGTAAGCCCTGCCAGGCTAAAGTTAAAATCGCGGGAACGGATATAGGCCTTGTGAATTCGGCGAATTGAAGCAAGCAGCAGCGCCATTGTGTGTTCAGCCACGGCATAGGGCGAATAGGCCGGAACACGAAGCACGTGGATTTTGCCGAAGGCATACTTCATATCCACATTGTTAAAGCCTGCGCACCTAAGGGCTAAAACCTTAACGCCAAGCTCAGTTAGCCTGTCAATTACCTGAGCATTTACGGTATCGTTAACGAAAACACAAACGGCATCGTAGCCTTGGGCTAAATCGACCGTATCCTCGTTAAGCTTGGTTTCATAGAACTTAAATTTAATATTATGCTCCTCGCCGTATTTTTGGAACGAGGGCTTATCATAGGGCTTTGTATCAAAAAATGCTATTTTCATTTTATTTCCTCCAAGGGTTAAACTTGTTTTTATAGTATTTTATGGAAATCTTCCTATTTTATTAAAAAGCAGCCGAAAATCGGCCGCTTTTTGTTATTTAAAGGCTTCAGGGCAAAGACCCTCGTTAATAAAATCATCGTTTCTGACAATTCCGCAGCCGAAGCCCGCAGTTCTTGTATGCTTAAAGAATGGGTCAACCTCGGCAGAAATTTGGCCTACATCCTTTCCCATATCCTTTAAAATTTCTCCGTCGGGCGCAACAATGGCAGAACAGCCGCCGTGATTTTCATCATTCATTGAAAATGATGACCTTGCAACATAGGCATTGCAGCGAAATGCCGTGAGTTTGAGCTGGGCGCGGAGAATATCAGTGCGCTCGCCTCTTTGGTAGCCGGGGAAGATTATAACATCAGGCTTGTGCTTTGCAATAAACTCAATCTGCTCGTTAAAATAAATATCATAGCAGGTTAAAAAAGCAAAGCGAATGCCATCTAAATCACAAACACATTCCCCTTCTCCCCTTTTAACGCCTAAAGAAACCTCGGAGGGAGGCAGATGGATTTTGTCATAAACAAATGCAACCTCGCCCTTTGTATCAAAAAGATAGGTGCTGTTTTTAATATCGCCGTTGCGCTGCTCTAAAACGTTGATGGCAACATAGGCCTGCTTTTCCTTTGCAATTCTTTGAGCAGACTCCAGCATTTTCTTTGCCCTTGGCATTGCGGCTTTTTCCCTTTCAGGGTCGGAAATGCCGCCTGCATTTGAATATTCAGGCAAAACAATGAGCCCGCCCTTTTCTACCTTTTCCATTTCCTCGGTTAAAAACTTTGCAATAACGGGGTCGGGGGTGTCCCCTGCAAAATAGGATGGCTGAACAACTGTAATCTTTAACATTTTATCACCTTTTTTATGATTCCTTAATCCTTTTTCCGCAGATATGCTCCAGTGTTAAGGCAAGAAGCAAAGTTTCCTTGCCAAAGGCATCAATTTCACCCTTAATATACTCCTCATCGGCTGTAAACTTGTGGGAAAGCTTGGTTGTTATATCGACAATTCTTTGCATATCATCAATAATTTCCATTCTGCCGAAAACAATAACGCTTTTAAAATTCAGCGCCCAATCGTTATCTAATTTTTCTCCCTCATCATAAACACAAAAGGAGACCTTATCGCAATTTTTAAGGGCATCAAGCCTATGGCCCGCTTTACCGCAATGGAAATAAATTTTATTATCCTCGCTACTGTAAAAATGGTTCATAGGCATTCCGTAAGGGTAACCGTTTTCCCCCATTACCGACAAAACGCCCCGCTTTTGCCTCTCTAAAATAGCGATACAATCGGAAAGGGAGATTTCGCTTTTTTTCCTTGATAGTTCTCTGAACATAATCTGCTCCTACAAAAATATATTAACATTATAACACCACAAAGCTGTTTAAGCAAGAAAAAAGGCTGACCTTTCGGTCAGCCCTTTAATTTAATTATTCTTCCTCTATCCTTTCCTCGGTTTTGAAAAATCTTAGGGTGAACATTCCGAGTGTGCTTACAAAGGCCAGAGCCATCCACATCCAAATGTTGCTGTCATCCCCTGTTTTGGGAATTTCGGGAGCCTTTGGAGGAGTGTAAACATTAAGGAAGGTAAGGGTTTCGGAATTGCCCAAAGCAGTCTGATAGGCATACTGTGCGCTTAAGGTGCCGTCAAGATTATCGGTAACGGTAACAACAACCATATAAACGGTTTCATCGTAGGTTACGTTATCTATTCTTGCGGTGGCATCTTCGGTTACAAAGAAGCGATAGGTGCCTGCTGTCTTAATTTCAAGTGCATCGAAGGTAAAGGTGCCGTCGGCAGTGTTCTTTGCGGTGTCAACAAGCTCGCCCTTGACATAGGAACCGCTGGCAGCATCCTCTTTAACATTATATAGGTTAAAGGAGAACTCTTCGGCCTTGAGGGCTCTGCCTGACAGCATCTTGTTGCCGCTGATGTTAATCTTGGTGGCATCGGCAGCATAGCTGTTTTTAAACTCAACGGTGCCGTTTGATGTGATATCGGTGTACTTGGTTACCTCAGTGGGAACTCCGCCAACATCCTCAGTTTCAATTGTGGCAACGTGGAGCTCCTCGCGAACGAGTGTGAACCTGCCGTTTGTTTCCTGCTGAACGCCGAGAACAACGTGGAACTGGTTGGTGTCATAGGTAATACCCTTTTCATCGCCGATAACCTCGGTGATTTTATAATGGTAGGTACCAACCTCGTTAATAGTTATTTTGGGGAATCTGAATTTGCCGTTAGCATCGTTTTTAACGGTTTCGCCGATTTGCTGACCTGTTATTGCGTTAATAAGGCGGAATTCGAACTCGCCCTCTTCAAGTGTTCTGCCGTCTAAAACCTTGGTTCCGCCGAACTCATCATAAATGTCATAAACAATGGGGTCGGGGGTGTAAATATTGCTGAACACGATTTCGGAAGAATCCGCGCCGTTCTTTGTAAGAGCATAGCTTGCAGAAAGCGTGCCTTCGGAATTATCGGTAACCGTAACGGTTAAGGTATAAACCGATTTATCATAGGTGTAGTGGCTGTCACTACCTTGGGTTTCAACAATGTTATAAACGAAGGTGCCCGCTGTATTGAAGGTAATATCGCCGAAAGTGAACTTACCTTTGGCATCATTTTGGGCGGTGCTGTAAGCAGGAGTCGGTGCGCCGGTGGTTGCTGCACTAAGGGTAAACTCAAACTCGTTTTCTTCCATTGTCTTGCCTGTTAACAGCTTTGTTCCGTTTACAGCAACTGTAGCAGGTGTCGCGGAATATTTGTTATCGAAAACGATTTCGGTTTCATTTGTTGTGCCGGTGGCCGCAATCTTTTTAAAGCTTGTGATTTCAGCAGTTAAAATAGCGGCGGCATCGGTAACCTTAACGGATATTTCATAACGAGCGGTGTCGTAAATGAAGCCGCCTATACCGGTATTAACCTCGGTAATAACATACTTATAATCCTCGGTTGTGGCGCTGTCAAATCTGATTGCGGGGAAAATGAAGTTTCCGTTTGCATCATTTGAAACAGTGGTGTTTGCGGGCAGGGGTGCGCCGTTTGTGGTTTCAATTTTAAACTCAAACTCGCCTGCGTTGATAACGCGGTTGTTTGTAGAAATAACCTTTTTGCCCGAGAAGGTAAGGTAATCGGCAGAAGAAGGTGTGTAAACATTAACGAAGGGAACTGCAGTGTTTATTTCACTATTTCCATCGAAAACCTTGTTTGTTGCCGAAATGGTGCCGTCGCCGTTATCGGTTACGGTAACAACCACCTTGTAAACCTTATCGCTATAGGTAATGTTAGCGTTGTCGCCCTTAATTTCAGCCAGATAATACTCGTAATTTGTGCCTGCCATTGTTGCGCGGTTTGCGGCATAGGTTAAGGTAATGGAGGCCTTGCCGTCAGCACCGGTAACATTTGAGCGGATAAGCTCATCGACATCGGAGCTGTTTGAGGGGTCGGCACTGAAAAGGGCAAACCGGAAGCCCGAAAGAGAGTGGTTATCGTTAATTGATTTTTGAATGTTAATGGTGGTAGAGGCGGAGCCTGTTGGGGCATAAACGTTGTTAAAGTTTGCGGTTACAATATAGGCGCCGCTGACCGTAGTGTTAAGATTGTTGTTAACTGCTACAATTTCAAGGTCGCCATCCATATCGGAATCGGCAACTGTGACGGTGAAACGCCTTTCGGCTGTGTCATAGGTAACGCCGCCCTGACTGCCGGTTTCCTCGGTAATTCTATAAACATATGTGCCGGCCTCGGTGTAGTTTTCGCCGCTTAGGCTAAACAGTGCGCTCTTATCATTATCGGTGGCAGAAATGGTTTTTGTTCCAACAAGGGTTGCAGCCCTTGAAACGTGGATAAGCTCAAGGTTAAAGGTGTAGTTTTCCCCTGTCTGCCAATCGGTGCGGTTGCCGGAGATTTCCTTGAACACCTTAACCTGAACATTGCTGCCATCGGTTTTGGTGGGCTCATAGTTATTAACAATAACTGCCTGGTCGTTGACGGAGGAATCAACAACGCCGCTCATAGAGCTTTCATTTGCGTTAAAGGTAAAGCCTGCGGGAATACTGATTTCCCTGATATCATATCTTGTTTCCTCATCAATTCCTCTTACAACAAAGTAGGCCCCATCGGTAAGAGTTACTGTGAATTTGCCGTTTGCAGGAACGTTTATGGTTCCCTTTGAGGTTTCAAAGCTGCCTGAAACCGGGGCGCCGGAGGCACTTGTGAGGGTTACCTCAGCGGTAAATTCAACCGAGTCATTAACATCAACTGTGTTGCCGTTTTGGTCAATAACACGCTTTGTTATAACAAGGTCGCCTTCGCCGATGGCGGTGTTAACAAAATCAATATCATCAATTAAATACTGTGTTACGGTGCCGAGTGCGGCTGTGCCTGTAGAAACGCCGTTAACGTGAACTGATTTTATTTTATAATCGGCATTATCGGAAATTTCTTCAACGGTGTAGGCGGTGCCTGCGGGAATGCCTGTAATCCAGAAGGTCTGGTCTTTTTTAAGCTCAACCTCAAAAACTCCGTTTACAAAGGAAGCGTTGCTCGCTTGCCCTGTGGGGGTGGCATCAAGGTCGGTAAGCCAGCCGTCAAAGTTGCCCGAAACACCATTTAAGGTAATGCGGAATTTAAAGGTATCTGAAGTGCCGTTTTCAAAAATATCAACGGTTTTGGAAATTTTAATGCCTGTTGCGGGGGTAACCGAAAGCATACCGTTATTTCCAAGGTTCATATCAACGGCAACAACATTGTTTTGCTCGGTAAGATAAGGGTAGAACACCATATGAGCCGAGTTTGTGCTGTTAAGCTCCTTATCCTGCTTATACATTTCAAGTTCCCTGGCGGGTGTGCCTTTGGGAACAACCCAGGCGCCAACCGTTACATTTTCAAGGTTCTTAAAGTTATCTACAAAGTGGTTGTCAAATGCCGCCTTTGCAGAGGCTGCCGACATTGGCTCATAGAAGAACACGGGACGGGCGGGAGATTCGGTGCTGAAAATATAACGACGGTGATAATAGGTCTTGCTGTTAAAATCGATTCCCTCGTTTTCGGTAACCAGCTCGTAGGTATCCCCTACCTTATTATAAACGGCGGAATCAAAGGTGTAATAGAAACGCTCGTTTTCCTTGTTGGGTTTGAACTCTGACAAAGCGGTTACGTGCTTTGTGTGGTCAGCGCCATCAATCATAAAATAGTTGTTCCAAAAAGCCCTTGTATGGGAATCGTTTGCAAGGTGCTTGGAATCGGTAATGCGAGTGATATTGAACTCGTTAAGGTCGGAGCGGAGGCCTGTTTCGTATATTAAACGAATGGGGGTTACGTTCTCATCCTCAACGGCAATTCTAACGTTTGTTGCGGTATCAACACTTGTACCGTCAACATCAACAAGATAGGTTACCATAGGAACAAGGGCTGCGGGGATTTTCCAGGAAACGGTTTCGGTGCCGGTTGCGATGTCGGTTCTGACCTGAACGGTCATATACATCATATCCGAGTTTTTAATGCTGCCGCCGGTCTCACCGAGGAAGCCGTAGGATTTAATTTTGTAAACAGCGTTTGCGGGAACAGCCTGATTATTGCTTTCGTTCCAGTGGCCAAGGTAGTTGCCGCTTGCATCGGCAAACCAGGCAATGTAGTTTGACCAGTTGTTCTCATCTGTATATTTAAGCTGGCCTGCATCATAGGCCGATTTTACAAGAAGCTGTGCAGTAGCGGTGTCGGCAATACCGAGACGGGTTTTAACAGAGCCTATAAACTCATGGCCAAGCTCAGTGGGGTTTTCGGGGGTGCCGAGACCATCAGCAGTCATATCGGCAAGCTTTGAAGCCATTGCGTGGCCGTCAAAGAGGGTGTCGCCAAGGAGGATGCCGTTAATGTGCTTAACCTCCATATATTCACCCATAGTATCGGTAAACTCAATGTAACCCGAGAAATCGGGGTTGCCGCCCTCAAGATGGGTGGGATAGTAGCGGGACTGTAAAATGATTTCGGCAACGATATCATCAAAAGCATCGGCAAGACCTGTGCCCGAAGCTGAAAAATATTTGTCAACATAGGATTTGCCTGTTGCATAGGAATTCTTTGTTACAACGATATCGGTGGTGCCGCTGTTTCTTCCCTCAACCTCAACCTCCATTGTATTGTTTGTGGCAGTAAGGCTGTTATAGGTTGCCCAAAGGGCATCGGTTGCGATAGAAGAATCAGGATTTAAAACTGCGGTAGCAGAGGCTCTTGCAGTTGCGTTTGAAATGGTGGAAAGGTTAAAGCCAAGGGTGTAGAACAGGCTTCGGCCTGCGCCGTATTCAGAATGAACCTTATATTTATTCTCAATGCGGTTTTTAACATAGGAGGCAGTCAGCTGAACCAAAAAGCCTTGGCCGATGGTGCTACCCGCATCGTTACCGTCACCAAAGTTTGCCTTTGAAGCGTTCTGATTACCATAGCCAAAGGTGGAATTTTCAACATCGTTAAAGTAGCTGGTTCCAAGGGTGGGGGCGCCATCGGACATAAGAACAACGATAGGCATACGGTAGTCGCCCGACTGCCAGTTGTTTTCGCCGATTTTAATTTCGGAATCGGGAACCTCGTCAAACATTTTATAAGCTTCCCAAAGGCCCGCCTGAATGTAGGTGGCGCCGCCGTGGCTCTTTGACTCGCTGGCAATATTGCCCTTTGTGCCGCTTACCTGAACCTGGTTGCCCCAGCTTCTTGCCAGGCGAACGGTGCCGCCTGTGTACTGAATAAAATCGCCGTTTGCATTTGTTGTTGTGTAACGGTCAATGGGCATAAGGCGGGCAACTGCATTATTATAGGTGCGATCACTGCTGGAACCGGAATAAAGCACAACGCCGACACGGTTGTTTTCGTTTGTGCTTTGCAGCTTCCTTATGGCGTCATTAGTTGCATCGACCAAATTCTCTACCGAATTTTCAGACATTGAACCCGAAAGGTCAAGAACAAAAACGGTGTCGGTGGGAACGGTTGAATAGCCCACAACCTCTTTGTTGGCGGCAATGGCAGAAAGAACGGTTAAAAAGTTTTTGCCTGCATCCTGCATAATAACGCTTGCGGCAGCTCCGTCAACATTCTTAAGGTTAGCGAACAGCTCGGCGGAGGTAAGAACGGTTTTGTCGGTCCAAACGCCGCCTGCGTTGGCTGTTGTTAAGGGCTTATATTCATTAGCCGCTGTTGAGGGGTCATCCGCAATTTCCTTTATGGGGAAATATTCCCTCCACAAATCCATTGTGTTTTTATCAACAACACGGTTATAGTGGCTGTTTTGAGGCTCGGCCGCTGCCGCAACGGTGGCGGGCAGATAGGTCATTACAATGCAAATGCAAAGAATGAAGCTGAGCAGTTTCTTAAAGCTGAATTTTTTCATTTGTTTTTCCTCCGTTAGTATATTATATAGTGCCCATTTCTTATCATTCGTTTTTCTTTCTTTTGGTGCAGGTGCAAATTCCGATTAGGTCCTGGCCCTCTTTAAAAAATTCACATTCGGCACATTCCTTAAATCTTGCAAACTTGCCTTTATAATGTCCGCAGGCGTCCTGCATTTTTGTCACGAAGGAAAAACCTTCTTTTGTGTGTTTTGGATTTTTAATGAAATCGGGGTAAATGGGCATCGGCTCAACAGCCGGATTTTTTTTTTCAATTTCCGCGTAGTAACCGTATCTGATTTCAAAGGTGTTATCCTCAATACATAAAATTTTATATATAGCACCCTCGTAAACTGAATCGGTGTTATTTGAGTGTTGAGTGCTCAGCACTTTATCTCCCCCTTTAGTTTTGACAAAATAAAAAATTGCCATACTTTTCTTTACAAGGAAAGTATAGCAATCTTTTTTTTATTTCGGTACTACCAAAAAACAAATTTTTCGGTCATATTTTTTTGAGAGTTGTATATCTTTTTTTATATTTTAGGGTTATAAAAACGCGGCAAATTCATCACGCGGTGCACCCGTCTTTTCCGATACAACACGAATAGCCTGCTTAACGGCAGAAAGGGAAATATGCAACTTTTCGGCAATTTCGCCGTTTTGCATTCCAAAGGCGGCAAGCTTTGCCACCTCCCTCTCTCTTTTTGAAAGGGTCAAAATAAGGTTTTTGCCTCTGACACTGCCGCTTAATTTCGACCAACCAACATTATAGGTTTTATAAAGCCGCTCAACCTCTTTCCAGGCCTCCGTGTCAACGGCGCAAAGGCGCTGTTCTAAAAGGAAATCCAGCGTGCGGCAATATTCTGCCAAAAAGCCGTAAAGCTTATCAGGCAGGGCAAGCTTAATAGCTCGGTCAATGTGTCTTATTGCCTGAGTGTCATTGCCTGCCGCGTGATAAACGGCGGCGCAGGTCATTCGAATATACATTTCCGCTATAATGGATTTATCAGCCATAGCCTGGGAAATCATAGGCTCTAAGGTGTAAGGAATCATTGTTAAAAGGGATAATCCCTTTACACCCTGCATCTCCATTTGCTTTGTGGCAACGGCAAAGCCCGCTGCATAAAGATATTTTGCATAATAAACCTTTGCGGCAGGCAGAGAGTCCCTATGAAGGGGCTCAAAGTTTCCTATTTTAAACCAATCGGGAAAGGAGGTTACATCATAAAGAATACTGTCAACTGCAGTAATGGCGAAAAGAGCAATATCGCGGTCATTATCATTCTTTATGGGTGCTTCAACAATGTGCCTTTTTGCCTTTCGCCACATCAGAAGGTCGCCTCGCCAAATGGCGCAAAGGGCCAAAAGCATTCCGGCAGAAAGCACGGCATAAAAGCCCGAATGCTTATTAAGCAGATAGTTTGCGCTTTCATAAACCCTATCAATTTCTCCCCTTGAATAGGCAATTTCAGCCTCAAAAAGCACCTGCGCCTCGTGATTTTCAAAAAGGCTCTCGGTGCATTCCTCGGCAGTGCCCGGAACGCTGTAAAGGTCGCTCATATAAAGAAACGGTGTTTTTCTCGGCAACGGCATCGGAGCGTTTAGTCGCTCGGCCTCCTCTAATCTGCCAACCTTGGTTCGGCCGTCAATAGGACGGGCGGCGCCCTTTGGAATCATCCAGTCCCTGCCAAAGCGAACAGCGCCCTCTATTTTACCCTTTGAACACAAAATTTGAATTCTTCTTGGCGAAATGCCCCAGTTTTCAGCAATTTGGGAAATTTTTAAATATTCCATAGCACACCTCATTAAAGCCGCAATATCATTCGTTATAGCGCATTTTATTTATTCGTTATACCGAATATTATTTTATTCGTTTAGGCGAATTTTGTCAATAGGCTTTTGAATTTTTTAAAAAAAATCGCCCAAGTTTTAACACTTGGGCGGTTTTTATTTTAATCACAGCAGGGGTCCTGCTTTTTTGCCTTTTTGGGCTTATCAGCGGCGGGTGTGTTATCGCCAAGGCCTGTTGTTTCGGAGAACACAACATTTGCCTTGGTCATATCAACCGCATCGGTGGGAACGATAATTTTCGAAGCGGTGCCGTTTGACATTGAAATCAGCGCTTCATATTTTTTAAGCTCCAAAACAGCTGCATCAGCGCCTGCCGCTTTAAGAGCGGCAAGTCCATCAGCCTCGGCCTGTTTGGCAAGCAGAATTGCCTTTGCCTCACCCTCTGCCCTTGCAATGCGGGCATCTCTTTCACCCTCGGCGGCTAAAATCATAGCCTGCTTATCACCCTCAGCGCGGGTAATAACAGCGGCCTTGTGACCTTCGGCCTCAAGCAAAGTTTCACGTCTGTCACGCTCTGCCTTCATCTGCTTTTCCATTGCGTTTTGAATCTCGGCAGGCGGAATAATATTTTTAAGCTCAACGCGGTTAACCTTAATTCCCCACTGGTCGGTGGCCGAATCAAGAATTTCGGTCATTTTTCCGTTGATGGTGTCACGGGAGGTAAGCGTATCATCAAGCTCCAGCTCGCCGACAATGTTACGAAGTGTGGTGGCAGTAAGATTTGATAACGCGCTTATAGGGTTAACTGCGCCATAGGTAAAGAGCATTGCGTCAAACACCTTGAAATAAACAACGGTGTCAATCTGCATTGTAACATTATCCTTTGTAATAACAGGCTGAGGCGGTGAATCAAGCACCTGTTCCTTTAAGGTTACCTTTTTTGCAATACGGTCGATAACAGGGATAAGGAAATGAAGACCTGCACCCCAAGTGCTATGATATTTACCGATGCGTTCAATAACAAATTCAGTTGCCTGAGGAACAACGCGAAGGCATAAAAAAATCAAAACAATTATTATACCTGCAATAATATAACCCATAAAAACATCTCCTTTAATATTTGTTTATTATATTATACCACAGGATAAGTATACTATCAAGAGCCTATGAAAATTACTTTTCACAAATTAAAATATCCTGCGGCCTATGGGGAATAGCAATTTTTTCGCCGTTAACCTCTAAAAGGGCGCAGTCGCCGCAGGCGGCCTTTTCTATTTCGCCGTTATCCTTTAATTTAATTGCGAAAACGCCTTTATAGGTAGCATTTACACTGTGGCCGTTAACAGTAAAGCAGACTGTTTTTTCCTCCTGCTTTTGAGAATATCCAACATCGGCAATAACAACCGAGCCATCCTCAAGCAGGCAGCCACCATCATATTTGTTTTTAGTAAGGCTCATTTCCTTTGCAATATCGGCATCATCAGGCAGAGTGCTGTCTTCAAGGAAACCGCCGTCAACCTTATTTCCGTCAAAATCGTGGGTAAGGCTACCGATAACGGCAAAGTTATCGGCAGTAGCAAAATTCTTTAATGCGGCAATGGTTTTATCCTTGGCATATTCAGGATAAAGATAAAGCATTTTATCAAACTTATGTCCGCAATAATCAAATTTACCGTCGGCATCCCTTGTTATTCTGCCATCATCAATAGCATCGCTTGGTGCCAGCGCATTAAAGAAACCGTTATTCCAAAGGTCAATACACCTTTTTTCAATAACCAGCTTTTTGTTAATATCAAAGCCGCTTCGAGCCTCCTTATCGGGATACCAGTTGCAAAGGCTTGGAAAGCCGAAAACGACCAGCAGTTCCATTTTGGGAAGACCATTAGGGTCAAAGGCGTTAAGCAGGGTTATTTTATCCTCAACAGGTTTAATAAAATCAAGAAACTCTGCGCTGCCTGTATCAACGCCGTAATAAAGGTCGTTCATAGCGTGGTAGTGAAGGCGGCTGCCAAAGGCGGCATCCCGCATTACCTTATCGGCAAAGGCCTGAGGGTCCTTGTGGTAATACATATCAAAAATGAGGGATTCCTTACAGCCGCAGGCAATACCAAGCCTTATGGGATAGCAAATATCCTCATCGGTTTGGGCATAGTTTCTGGGCACCTCCCACCAGTTACAGCAGGTCATCCAGATTTCATCGTTTTGGAGCCAGTTATGATAGGTGTTGTGAAGTCCGTCAAAGGCATCTTTACCAAAGGTCTTTTTTGTGTAATCAGCCACAAAGGTTTCAACAATCTTTGTGGAATGCCTGAAAATGTCAAAATAAATGTTTATAGCGCTCATTCTCACATTTTCTTTATTTTCGGGACAATATCTCATTTCAAAAAGAACCTGGTCTAAATCCTTGCCTGTTTTCTCTTCAAAGTATGCCTTAAAGCTATCGCCGTAGAAACGGTCGTGAAAAATGTCAGAAACCCAGGGGGGATTTATAGTAAGATTTTTAAATTCATCAAGAACAACGCTGTCAAAGCCCGAATCCTTATAAAAATCAATTATTTCCTTGAACTCATCTTTCCTCTTTTGGCTGAACATATCGGCGCACTGATAATAATGAGCGGTTAACATATAAACGGTGTAGCCCTCAAGCTCGGGACAGTTAAACTCTGCCGTTAAGGTGCTTTTGCCGTTTTCGGTTATAACGGCTTTACCGGCAATATCAACAAGGGAATTTTCCTCATGAAAGCCCTCGCCTGTCTTTTTAAAGGCGTAGGCCTTTAAAATTTTATTATGAATAGAGGGGGCGGCTTCCTCCCACCTGACGCTGGTGCAAAGACTGTTAAGGGTAAGTTTGCCGTTTGTAATAACACCCTCTCGCTCGGTGGCAAGAGCAACGGCATCCTTTAAGGAAACCTCGGTTTTATGATAATGGCCACGAGGCCACAGCTGCAGCATTATTTTAAGGCCGCGCTCGTGAGCAAGTTTTATAGCCTTATCAAAATAGGGCTTCATATCCTCTTCCCAAAAGTTAACCCCATCGCGCTCGGTTAAAATAACGGTGTTGAAATCTGATTTTTCGCACAGTAAATCAAGCTGCTCCTTAAAGGCTTGACTTTTTAGCAGCGGCTTATCCCAAAACCAATACTGAATTTTGGGGTGACGGGATTTAAGTTGTTCTTTTGTTAAAATTTCCATAGTTGCACCTCTATTTGAAAAGTTTATCTAAATCGGTTTCGGCCATAAAGATGGCGGCGTAGGACATTGTCAGGTGGAAAAGTGAGGTATTCCACTTTGTATCCCTGCCCCAGCCCTCAAAGGTTGTGGTGGCATCCTCTTTAAGCATTCTGAGCCAGGCGCCCTCATCTAAAAGCTCTCTTTTTATAAGGTCATAGCGGTTGTTTACAGCAAGGCCCAGCAAAACGCAAAATGCGCAGAAAAAGGACACCGAGTGAATGCCTTTTTCTTTAAGTTCTTTAAGGAAATTCTCCTTGAATTTCTCATCAGAACAAAGGTCAAAGGCAAAAACAAAGCTGTTGCCTATAATGGTTTTATGCTTTGTGTTTTCGCCATCCTTAAAAAGATGCTTTTCCTCATCGTAAAATGCCTTCATAAAGGCTGAAACAAGGGGCGCCTCATCGCGATAGCAGTTTTCTCCCAGCGCCTCGGCAATTTTGTTGGCTGTTTTAACGGCATAAAGATAATAAGCGTTAAGGGAAACGTGGGCCTCCTCGCAGATTTTGCCCTCGGTTATGTCAACATCATAGTCGTGCTGGAAGTTTTTAGGCCACTCAACAACGCACCATTTATCGAGATTTTTAAGGAGTCCCTCGGTTTCGTAATCCCTTTTATAAGCATCAAGCAGTTTTTTAACCTTGGGATAGTTTATTTTAAGATACTCCCTATCCCCTGTGAAACGATAATGCCAGAGTACAAGATAAACGAGCATTAGGGGATACTCTGCAATTTCCTGCATAAAGGAGCAGTTCATACAGGTTACAAGGGTGTCGGAAATAAAATCGGTGGCAAAGGCATCATCAATAAGGCGCTTAACCATTGAATCATCCCCTGTGAGCAACATATTGGTTAAGGCGGTGTAGCAGCCGTCTCCAAGATAGAAGCCCTTTTCCCTTTCCATACAGTCCTGAATAACCTCTTGAACACCGTACCTTTGGGTGCGAACGCAAAGCTCCCAAATCTTTCGCAGTTTCTCATCCTTTGCAAACTCGGCTTTAAGTCTTGTTTTAAGGCTGAAGGGATAGTGCTTTGCAGTAAGCTTTACTTTACTTATCTGAACGCCCTCTGGCAAGATAACCTCAACATAGCGGAAGGATTTATAATCGAACCAGTCGAGGGTGTCCTCATTTCCCGACAGCACCCATTCCTCCTCATAAACGCAGTTGGCGCGAAGCTTATAACGAAGACTGCCGTCATCATTTAATTCCTGGCCGCAGCGGATTTTAATAACATCGCCCTTTTTGCCCCTTGCAGTGGCGACAAAATAGCCAACAAAAATTCCGCTGAAATCATAAAAAATGCTGTTTTCCCGAGTCTCACAGATTTTAGGCTCAATTTCCTCAAAAACCAGCATAGAACTTTCCTGCTCTTTTAAATTGTAATCCACAACCTGTTTTAGCCTTGCATTTGCCCAGTTTGAATCATCAAAACAAGGTTTTTCAAAGCCCACCTCGGGGCTACTAGAATCATATCTTTCTAAAAACTGTGTTTCGTAGCCGCAAACGCCCATTTCGGTATAGGCACTGTGATAGCTTACCTTAAAGGTTTCATCGCTTTTAGCAACGGTTTTGCCGTCAACAACCAAATCAAGAATAAGGCCGTGGCGGTTATCGCCGCTTTGCCAAACTCGGTTAATAAGACCTTGATAAAGGGTGTGAACAGCGATGGTGTTTTCTCCATCCTTT
Source organism: Oscillospiraceae bacterium (assembly GCA_015065935.1). Taxonomy (GTDB): domain Bacteria; phylum Bacillota; class Clostridia; order Oscillospirales; family Acutalibacteraceae; genus SIG587. The sequence goes on along the minus strand of SVPI01000016.1, from coordinate 7,621 downwards.
AAATATCCCGAAACATCAACAACATTATAATTATAACGGAAATGATAGGCAGGGGTTGGACCCTGGGCTACAAACTCTCCGTTTATATAAAGCTTATAATAATCATCGGCGCTGATATAAATTTTAGCCTCTTTAAATTCGCCGATGCTAACCTTTTTTCTGAATAAAATGTGGCGATTTCTGTGCTCATCGCAGGGCAAAGAAACAGGCTCTAATTGCTTATGAAACACATTTCTGGGGTTTAATTTAGCAAACTCTTCGTTGGTTATCCACTTACCGCAGAAATCGTGTTTTTCATTATTTATCATGGCCGTCACCTCTTAATTCAGTTTTAACATAAAGTTGCAAATTTCGCAATACTAAAAATGAAAAAAGACCTGCAAAATTGCAGGTCTTTTTTTGTTTTTAGAAATAAAGCTTAACGGTTGCAATTTTATGGGGTGCAAGGTCAAATTTAACCGCCTTTTCCTCTGCCGCTAAATCGCTTATAAACTCCTCGTTAAGATTAACAAGCTCTGCCTTTTTAAGGGCCTTTGCAAAGCTTATTTCTGCCTTGGTCTTTTTAGCCGAGGTGTTAAACACGCGGACAATGATTTCGCCCGGTGTGCCTGTTTCGGCGCATTTAACAACCGAGGTTACAACATTTTTGCCGCCAACCTTAATGGCGCTTTTATAAACCTTTGCCTCGGTTTCGCCTGAAGCGGGAGCAAGGCAAACAGGAACCTTTACAGCAAGGTTTTCCTGAATTTTAAGAAGGTCAGAATACTCAACATCCTTGCTAACAGGAGCCAGTGCATAGGTAAACTCCATAGGATGGTTATGCTGGCACCAGGTTTCGCCGTTGGTAAACACGGTGGTGTAAAAACCGCGGAACAAGGTTACGCCAACGGTTCCCTCGGCATCATCAAAGGAGCAGCACTCGTGAATACCCTCAGGGCTTACAAAGGCAACGCCGTTGCCCTTTTTATCACGCTTGCCTACAATGCCGTTGGTGGCATATTCGTTGTGAATTTCGCGCCAGCCTTGCTTTTCGTAGTCAGGGCCAACCTTTCTTTCAACACAGTAAAATGCCTGACCCGCAAAATATTTATCGGTTGTAGCGCCTGTGGGCAGCATAAGGCGAATGCGGTGGTCCTTAGCAATGTTATCAAAGCTCATTTTAACATCAACAAAGCGGTTTTCGCTTGAAAGGCCAATATAGCTTACAAACTTAAGCTCAACGGTTTCCTCGCTTCTTCTCTTTTCCCCGGGGGCAACAACAAGCTCCTTTGGAACGTTTAGAGTGCGGGTTACCTTAAACACGCAGCGGTCAGGGCCGTTTTCAACCTTTGCAATGGTGCAAGCGCCGCCTACAGTTGAGGTTACAACATCATTTACCGGGTTAACGTGGAACCAGCCGTCGCCAAGCTCGCCATCATCAACAAGGTAGCCGAGGTTTTCATAAACCTTGCCTGTTTTTTTATCGGTAATTTTAACCGAGCCGTTAGGCTCGATGTCAGCGCGGATTAAATCATTTTCCATATAATTGGCGCCGGATGTCAGCTTTTTAAGATAGCGAGTGTGGTCGGTGCTTGGAACAATTTTATACTCTGCTTTAGAAAGGGCAGGGATTTTTGCGCGGAAGGTAACCTTGTGCAGGTCATAGTTCATACCTGCGGCAACATTATAAAAATGTTTTCTGAGGCCGCGCTGAACCGAAACAACCTGATAAGGAATTTCATTACCATCGGCATCGTAAAGCCTAAATGCGTTTATGGCCTCTTGATAGCCAATCTCGTTATAGCAAGCGCCATAACCGGTGCGGAAATGCAGGTCAACCGTTACGGTTTTATCAACATCATAAGGCAGGTAGTTTTGAAGAGTTAAAATATTATTGTAAATTTTATCTTCGGGAACAATACCCTTATCAAAGCTCTGGTCAAGATAATCCCCGACAATAACATCGCTGATTTCATCAACCTGGTCAAAGCGATAAATCATATCCTTATGCACCTGGTCAATAGAGCAGCCGCAAATGGAATCGTGGGGGTGGTTTTGAATGAGGTAATCATAAGCACGCTTTACATAGCTTCTATTAAGCTTAATGCCCTCAAAATCGGCAAGAGCCAGCGCGGGCTCAACTACCTTTTCCAGCATATTCTGGCAACGGTCGTTACGCTGCTTAATGGGATAGTGGCTTGAAAGTGTGTTAACAATCTGAGCCAGATAGCTATGGGAAACTTTGGTGGTTTCAGAAAGTTCTCCCTCTTTAACGGGAAGGGTGTCCTTATATTTGTCAACAAGCTTGCCCTGCTCGGTTAAATCAATGTGATGAACATTGGCCTCCGGGTAAAGCTCGGCAATTTTCTTAATATAATCGGTTGTATAGGTGGCGGCTTCACGATGGTCAAGGGCATCCATAAGAACAATTACAGGTGCATTTGCGCGCTCGATTTCACTGTCAATAAACTCTTTAATGTTAGCAACAACTGCGGGATTGTTGATGGATTTGTCCGCTTCCTTCTCATAGTTGTATGTGAACATACCGTAACCGTGAGATTCGTGAAGAGTGAAGTTGATGGTTTCGCTGCCATCGGGAGCCTTCCAGCGGAAATAATAGGGTGTGCCCTCGGTGGTGCCGCGGCCAAGGCAGGAATATTTAATGTCAAAGCCGTTAAAAATTTGTGGCATTTGGGCAATGTGGCCGAAGATATCGCAAATATAACCATATTTCCAGGGCTTAACTCCCCACTCTTTACAAACCTGGTGGCCCTTCATAAGGTTTCTGATAAGGCTTTCACCGGAAACCAAAAACTCATCGGGCATAACATACCAAGGACCGATTAAAATCTTGCCCTCGGTTATAAGCTTTTTAAGCTTTTCCTTGTTTTCGGGGCAAATTTCACAGTAGTCCTCTAAAACAACGGTTTGTCCATCAAAATGAAAGGTTTTATAATCGGGGTCGTTTTCAATAAGTGACATCAGATTATCCACAAGTTTAACAAGGCGGTATCTATAGGACTGAAAATCCTGATACCACTCTCTGTCCCAATGTGTGCCTGAAAAATAAAAAATATCTAACTTTTTCATAACACGGCCTCCTAAAGCCAAATATCATCATAAGTATTATATTGTAACGAAAAATTTTAGTCAAGAAATATCTTAAGCTATGCAAATTTTGCAATTAAAACACTAATTTATTTGTTTTTTCTGCTAACTCGCAGGTAGTCGGGAACAAATAAAAACGCGGCAAACACCACACTGACAAGTGGTGTTCCTATGCCGTTTACGAAAAAGGCATTTGGGAAAACAATCCAACCTATTATAAGCACCATAATAAGGCCGATAACACACCACAAGCCAAAGCAAAGTGCTTCAAAATATTCCTTTATGGAAACAATTAAGAAAATTGTAGCTATGTAGATAAGCAAAAGCAGAATAATTCCCGAAAAAATTGCCCCTAAAATGCTGAAAAAAGAGTCATCAGCACCACTAAATGTACCCTTCATAAAATCAAAAAGCGACACACCTGTTTTTGCCAAGAACTCCCAAGCGCCCCTTAAAAGCATACCAACGGCGCAGGCGGCGGCTGTTGTTACAATGTAATAGCCAATGGTTACAAGGCGCCTGATAACCGAGCGACCGCAGGAATAGCCCTCAAGGCAGGCTGTGAAAAACTTTTGAATAAGCATTCCCGAAAAGCCTGCGCTGAGCAGTGCCACAATGGAAAAGGAAACATCCCCATTAATGGTTTGGAGTAAAAACACCAGCGGTAAGGATAAAATGCATTCGCCAATATATTCCCCTATTTCGTTTTTAAGAAGGTAAATAATAACCGTTAAAGCGATAATGCCCAAATCCATTAAAAAAATGTTAACCGATTTTTCGCTTCCCAAATTTGGATGCAGGTTTTTAAAAGAAAGCATTTTGCAGTTTAAAGTGAAAGGGATTTTCTTTAATATGAACCCCTTAGCCTTGTTATATAAATGGGATACAGGCTTTAATATTTTGTTTTGTGCTTTTTCAGCAAAATCCGAAATCGCCGAGATAGCATCAGAAATCGGTCCCCAAAGTTTACAAAGAACAACTATAACAGCAGAGCAGGCTAAAACCCCCGCTATCTTTAAAATTGTTAAAATTATCTCCCACATTTTTCTCCCCCCGCGCCGTTAAACCTTGTAAACGCCTTTATCTATACCGTTAATAATTGCGGCAATGGCGCTTCCGTTATTGCTAACGGTTATGTAATCTGCCGCCGCTTTTGCCTCGGGCACAGCGTTTGCAACCGCAAAGCCAATACCTGCCGCCTTTATCATTGAAACATCGTTATTATAATCCCCTACCGCAATGGTCTTTTCCATATCTATGTTCAAAAGCTTTGCCATTTTGCAAAGAAGATTTCCCTTACTTGCGCCTTTGGGCAAAATTTCAAATAGTTTGAATTCCGAACGGATAAAGTCAAACTTGTCAGCTAAAGGATGAGACGCTAAAAGCCTTGCCAACTTATCAAGTTCCTCTCCGCTTTCGTGGGCAAAAACAACCTTCAAAATAGGTTCTTTTACCTGATTATAATCACCAGTGATTTTAGACACACCTGTTACCGCCCTGAACCACTGCATCGCGGCATTATCCTTACTGAAAATAATTTCGTTTCCCGTGTTAAGCATTATCCCCACTAATGGCATCTGCTCATCTACAAGACAAATAAGCTCAGAAACCTCATCACACAATGCTATTTTCCAAAGGTATTTGTCTTGCTGATAGTCGTAAATGCCGCCACCGTTTAAACACCCGTAGGGTGCATTAGGAGAAATTGTTTTGCAAATGTCCTTTGCGGTTTTTGGCTCACGCCCTGTTATAAAGGTAAAAATACCGCCCTCAGACTTAAAATATTCTATTGACGCAAGATTTTCCTTTGATACCGTTTTATCGTTTGAATAAAGGGTGCCGTCAAGGTCGGTGCAAAAAAGCAGGCCCTCAAACTTTTTCATTTTCTTTCTCCTTTTGGCAAAGCATCACATTTTTCGTTACAAATCAATGCCAATTTCGTATTTATCATCAATGAGTATATAGTTCACATTATACTTCTGTGCGAGGTCCAGCATTTCTGCATTATCTACCAACACGTTCTCCATAGTGCACCACTCATCATCCAAACGGTTTTCAATAACGGTTGCATATTTCTTTATGTCAGCAAAGTGATTTTTAATATATTTCTCACTCATTATAAGACAGTAATATCTTATGTTGTTAAGATATTTCTCTTCAAAATCTTTAGACCAATCAAAGGGAACGTAACAGCCTTCAATAATCAAGTTCTGCTTGTTTTCAATGGCAGTTTTAATCATCTCACGAACAATAGGCCATAAATATTCAGTAAGTTCCTTATCATCTGTGGTGGTAAGGGGTATGTTACCACTGCGAATTAGTCCCATTTTCAAATGGTCAATTGAAAAATATGGATAATTATATTTTTCAAGCAATTTTTGCGCTAATGCTGTCTTTCCCACATGGGATGCACCTGTTATCAAAATAATCATATCTATCATCTCTACATTATTTATTGTTGGATTAATTATAGCATAGCATAATTTTTTGCTCTTTTCAATGAAAAGTGAAGCTTTTACTTACACAAATACAAAGCGCTCACTTACGCTCGCAGCTTTGCCCCGGGAACCCGTCGGTCGCAGGTTAATTCTTTTCCATAATAAAAAACCAAAGCACCACTTTCGTGATGCTTTGGTTTTTGGCAAGTTGCACCGATTTAGATATCTTTTGTGATTTGTACAATCTCGTAGGTTCCGCTGACAATCGTTTTTGCATTGTTTTCTAAGCGTCTGTCCCACTCTTTATTTTCCATTCTGCAAACCTCTTTATTCAAAGACTTTGGCGAAAGCAATAACTACTTATCAAATTCAGTTTAGCATAACCTATTAAATTTTTCAATAAGAAGCGAAACATCTTTTTTATCCTCCTTATCGCTTTTTTACTTTAATTCTAACACGAAGTGCCAGATGGATTTGCAATGCTCGCCGAATACGCCCAGTCATTTACAAGGAATAAAGTTGAGATATTTGAGAGGTATTTTTAGGAAGAACACCCCCCCTTGGAAATCCAAGAGGGGTTGTATTATTATCTAAAAATTATTTCCAAAGTTTATAATTTGAGTCTATTTTTTGGAAAACACTATTGGCAAAAGTAAATGCATCTTGTAAACCAGCATACATAACTCTATAATAATCTTTAGCTTTTTTCATAAGTTCTTTATCTTCCCCATATACATAACCTTCTCGCTCCAAAATAGCGTTTTTTTCTATGTATTTGTCGCTCGCATATTTTTTGACTTTATAGGTGCAAAATAGCGAATAAGATTCTGTATATTTAGAGTCATAATATGTTTCATAAGTTGGACCACTTTTCCAAGAAGAAATATTAGATCTAAAATACGCATTATCCATTGTTTTTAAAAGACCAATACGGCAATAGCTATCCCTTTCATAAGTAAAACCGCGAGTTTCCCATTTCCCGCTATCGTTAATTTTTTTACCTATTTTAAAATAGGCATCACTATTCTGGGTTTTTGGGAAAAACTCAATATATTTTTTCTCTATTTTTTTATCAATCACATATCCGTCTTCGGACTGATTTTCAGTTGTTGCTGTTTCCCAAATGGTATAACTTTCTATATTACCATTTTTATCCTTCGAACAATCTCCCCACTTAATGAAAAAATTAACTATTGTTTGATAATCTGTATCTTTTGCAAATGTCAAAGAAGCCGCATCAATATAAGGATATATTGGGGCGTATAAAGTGGTGCTTTTATTCAAAAGTAGAGGAAACTCTACCTCCTCCTTAAAATCTTTGTCATAGTAATATTTTTGGATATAATAGTTGTCGCTAATATCATCATTCAAATCTATATCGGTTACTTGCTGCTTTAAAGTTTTTGAAATATAGGTTGTAGTATCATCAAATACTGTCCCCGTATCGTATCTCTTATTAAAATTATCAATTTTTTCATTGGTTAACCCATATATTATAGTCAATTTAGGTTTGGAAAAATAATTTATTGAGAAATATGTAGTCAAACCTAGAATGATAATTCCAATTACAATAATAATAGAAAATGGTTTTTTCATTTTTAAAACTCCTCAAATAACAATTTTGTTAATTATACCATATTATTACAAAATATGTCAATAAACAAGGGAAAGCGCAAATTTATCTGAAAAACCAATTTATCCCTAACCGCACCACCCGAAAAGCAAAGTCTCTTTGGTTACGGGAGGCGGACTTGAACAAATTATCGCGCAAACTTAGTTTGCTTGCCCTCTTGCGGTGCCCAAAGTTCATTACGGCTCTAAACGCCTATGACCTTTGACCGCGGCGCTTCGTTTTGCTCGCTGTATCACCCACCGGGTGCGCTCGCAACCTCACCCCGGGAACCCGTCGGTCGCAGGTTATTTCTTTTCCATAATAAAAAACCAAAGCACCACTTTCGTGATGCTTTGGTTTTTGGAGCGTGCTACCGTAATAGATGTCACCCTATTTTTAAGGAAAATAGCTTAAAATAAGGGTTTTATCACATTTCAGAATATTTTTGACTTTCGGATTTTCTGCCCGAAGGTCTTTTTGTGGG
>SVPI01000015.1 GCA_015065935.1 Oscillospiraceae bacterium | reverse complement strand
TATAAATTTGCTTTGATTTCGAAGTTAAGAAACCGCCGTAATACTTTGTGTCTTACAAGGTTTTGCAACGAGAAAGCATACAAATTTATCTGAAAAACCAATTTATCCCTAAGACCAACACCCGAAAAGGGGAGTTTTTTTCACATTAAAAGGTAAAGCAGCGCCAGCATTAAAAGCGGGTCGCCGCCATCCCTGTAAAGCAAAAAAACAAGACCTAAAAGCACAAGCTTATCGCTATCCACAGTTGTGGGCAAGGATGGTTGCGTCTGCCTTGGTGGGGTCTGCTTTTGGTGTGTTGGGGCAGGCTGTGGTGTCGACCTTGCCTGCATTCGGCGAAGCTGCTCGGTGGCTTCACGCTGCATTCGCATAAATTCGCTTTCCATTTTTATCCCCCTTTAAGCTTTACAAGAATGGAATGGGTAAAAGGCACCCAAAGTAGCCTCTTTGAGGCGGGTTGGGATTATTCGCTCTACCCTAAAAAAGAGATGAAAACAGGTCGGTTTCTTTAAGCAGGGGCAAAAGCTGTATGAGCTTTAACAGCTTTACGGCGCCATCTACCCGCCTTGCCCGCTCCTCACTTAAAATGGGCTTTAGGGCAAGGAGTAGCCGCGTGCGGTTGTCCTCGCCCTGGTTTTTAAAGCGGGATATAAGGGACATAACCCGCTTAAGGTCATCGCTGTTATCATCGCTTTCGGCTTTTTTCCCCTCACCGCCAATGCCAAGCTGTTGGGCCAGTGCCTGCACCTTGCTTAGACTTTCCTCATCCTTTAAAATACCGCTGAGCATTTCCTCAAGCTCCATTTATTTCCCCCCGCCCTTGCTGAACAGTTCAAACAGCCGCTTTGCCTCGGGGGAGGAGAGGATTTGCCTTGTTTTTTCCTTATCGGCAAGCAAGGTGTTAAGCGCCTTAAGGGAATTTTTGTCAAGGTTTTTAATAAGACTTTCCCCGCCGCTTCTTTTAGCCCTTTCAAGGTCCTCGTGAGATAGACCGTTTAACATTTTCTCCATGTCGTTCATCTTGAATTCACCGCCCTGATAATGTATACTATATAATATGTTGGTTTAAATTTTCTTATGTGGGGTGATTTTTTGCGAATTTTGGTTTTTTCCGATTCCCACGGCAATGTTTCGGCCCTAAGGCGTGCCCTTGCCGCCCAACCACAGGCAAGCCACGTGTTTTTTCTTGGTGACTGCCTAAGGGATATTGAGGCAGTAGAGCCTGATTTTCCCAATAGAATTTTCCACAAGGTTAGCGGCAACTGCGATTTTGGCGCTTTAAACCCCGGCACGGCAATGGAAAACCTAAACGGCACCCTGATTTTTTATTCCCACGGTCACCCTTACTATGTTAAGCAGTCTTATGTGCCATTTTTGCAGGCGGCCGAAAAAAGGGGTGCGAAAATTGCCCTTTTCGGCCACACCCACTCCTCCCTAATAAGATATGAAAACGGAGTTTGGCTTGTGAATCCCGGCTCGGTTTCAAGCCCTAGAGAGGGGAAGCCCTCCTACGCGGTAATTGATATAGAAGAAAACGGCATTATGCCGATAATAGTTAATTCACTGTGAGGTTTTAAATGCATTATCAGATTATAAACGGCAGTATAACCCTTGGGGCAAATGAAATTCTAAGGGATATAAATTTTGAAATTAAAGATAAAATGAAAATCGCCGTTGTGGGCAGAAACGGTGCGGGTAAAACCACACTGCTGCGCGGTGTTGCGGGGGAGCTGGATATTTTCGGCGAAAACCACGATGTTCCCTGTGTTATAAAAAACGGCGAGCTTAAAATAGGCTTTTTAAAACAGCTTGCCTTTGAGGATGACAGCATAACCCTAGAGCAGGAGGTTAAAAAGGCCTTTTCCCGCTTTACCGAAATAAGACAGCGGCTGGATGCACTGCTTTTAAGAATGGAAACCGAAAACGAAATGGATGCCGCCCAGGAATACAGCGAGCTTTTAAGCTACTTTAAAAACATTGGCGGCGACTGCTTCGATAGGGAATATGAAACGGTGGTTTCCTCCTTTGGCTTTACAAAGGAGGATGAAGGAAAGAAACTCAGTGAATTTTCGGGCGGTCAGCGCACCAAAATTGCCTTTGCCCGCCTGCTGCTTTCAAAGCCCGACATTTTGCTTCTTGATGAGCCCACAAACCACCTTGACCTTGCCGCTACCGAGTGGCTTGAGGAATATTTAAGCGGCTACCCAGGTGCAATTTTGTTGGTTTCCCACGATAGAATGTTTCTTGATAAGGTGGTGTCAACCGTTTATGAGGCCGCCTACGGCACCCTTACAAAATATAACGGCAACTATTCTGCCTTTGTGCGGCAGAAAAAGGATAATTTCCTAAAGCACAAGAAGGAATATGAGGCACAGCAAAGGGAAATTGCCCGATTAAATGAGCTGGTTGACCGTTTCCGATACAAGGCAACCAAGGCGGCAATGGCACAGTCAAAATTAAAGGAAATAGGCAGAATGGTGCCAATTTCGCCACCTGAAAAATTTGACCTTAAGGCTTTTTATACCGACCTTACCCCCACGGTGCAGTCGGCCGGCACTGCGCTTACCGTAAAGGAGCTTAAAATAGGCTATGATAAGGTGCTTTCCACCGTTAATTTGGAGCTCAAACGTGGCGCCAAGGTGGGCATTATCGGCTCAAACGGAATGGGAAAATCCACCTTCCTTAAAACCCTGACAGGTAAAATTCCTGCCCTTTCGGGGGATTACTATTTCGGTGCCGGGGTAACTATGGGTTATTTCGACCAGCAAATGGCAAGTGAAAAATCCTTTGAAACGGTGCTGGAAAATTATCAAAACGCCTATCCCTTGCTGACCGCGACCGAGGCGCGAACAAAGCTTGGCGCCTTCCTTTTCACAAAGGATGAGGTTTTTAAAACTATTGATGTTTTATCGGGCGGCGAGCGCGTTCGCCTTGCCCTTTGCAAAATTTTTAATTTGAAGCCCAATTTTCTGCTTTTGGATGAGCCTACAAACCATATGGACATTGTGGGCAAGGAGGCGCTTGAAAATATGCTCAAGGAATTTTCGGGCACCCTTATTTGTGTTTCCCACGACCGCTATTTTTTAGAGCAAATAACCGATAGCCTTCTTGTTTTCGATGAGGATGGTGTTACCTACTATCCCTTTGGCTATGCCGATTGGCGCAGGCAAAAGGAGAAAAAGCAGGAGGTCAACCAAAATAGCCTTCTAACCGAAACGGTTAAAAAGGAAAAGAAAAAATACACAACACCCCTAAAGGAGCGGCAATTAAAGGAAAGGCGCCTTATAAAAATTGGCGAGGAAATAGAAAAACTTGAAAACCGCCTCAGCCAAATTGCTAAAGAGTGTGAGGAGTTTTCAAGTGATTATGAAAAATTATCGGTTCTATCGGCGCAAAACGAGGAATGCGAAGAAAAAATCCTTGCCCTTTTAGAGGAGCAGGAAGCGCTGGAAAGGGAACTTAATCAATAAAAAAAGCCCGAAGTAATTCGGGCTTTTAATTATTCAAGAATAAAGATTTCAACGCTTCTTCTGCCGAACTTAACGCACTCGGCTTCGCTTTCCAAAAACAGGTCAACGTTGTAGGGGTATTTTCTGATAAATCCGCCTGTGTCGGCTGCAACAGCGTAGCCGTAAATATAGCGGCCATCAGAGGATTTAATAAACATTTTTGTTCCGTAGGGAATAAACTTGGGGTTAACCGCAATGTAACCAACCTGGGGTGCAACGCCTGTTGAGCAGTTGTTGCCGGTGTAGGTGTAGGCGGTGGCGGTGGTGGTTAAATGCTTTTTGTAATTAACCGGGTTGCCGTTTTTGTCAAGCTCAATAGGAGAGCTTGGCATAAGGGTGGACATTGCGCCAACATTTGCGCTTGTGGTAACGGCAGGCTCTTTAACAGCGTTAGAGGCGGGAACGCGCTCGGTAATATAGGCTGTTTTGGTGGATAAAACCTCAGTTTCAACAACATTACCGTTAACCAGCTTTTTCTGGAAGGTAACAATGGTGTTGCTGTTTTTATCGGTAACCGTTTCGGTTAAATAGTCAACATTAACAACATCAATGTACTTAGTTTCGGTAACCTCACTGTTTAGCGCAAGGCTTACAATATCGTGCTTATCAAGGGTAATACCTGCAAGGTCCAAAACATCCTTAACCGTGCCCTTTGCAAAGGTTACGGGAATAACGGTGCTGCCTGTGGTAACATAAACAGGGAAGGTGGGGGTAATATCAAGGGAGATAACCTTACCGGTAACACTTGCACTGTTTAAAACATAGTCGCCGCTTTTGTAGCCTGCAAGGGCTAAAACCTCGGCTTCGTTTGTTTTTGATGTTTTGAATGTGATTTTTTCACCGTTAACAACAAGGGAAACTGTGTTAAGGGAAAGCATTATTGCAAAAACACTGAAAATGGTTGCGGCTGCAAGCAGCACGGCGGTCAGTGTTCTGAGCACAAGATTTTTGTGTGCTTTTAAGTGATTTAGCATACTCATTAAATAACTCCTCTTACCGAAAACAGTTTTGGAAAATGCTGTCGTTTTCGGGTTTAAATTGCTACATTGTGGGCGTTTTCATCACCGAGGAAACATTCTAACCCAAAAAAGTGCAACTGTCAAACGGCAAAAACTAATCTTTTTTTGTTGAATTTACACAAAAATAACAAAAAAATTACAAAGGTTACAAAGTTGTAACCTTAAAAAGCCTTGTTTTTTGGTAAAATATGGTAATTTTTTTGTGCAAACCTACAATTTGTCAAGGAAGAAACTGTCTAACACCCATAATATGGGCTTTTTTTGCCGCAAATATACAACAAAATCCAAAATATCTTTCAAATTTCTTTACAAACACAACATATTGTGTTATTATAGGTAGAGTGAAATCTATTATATATATTATATGTATATATAATTCAGTTTTATGCTTCGGGGTGAAAACAAGTGCAGCACCTTAAAGCGGTTTTAATGGATGAAACAGGCGTTGACCGCGCGCTAAAACGCATATCCCACGAAATTCTGGAAAAGAACCAGGGCTCAAAGGACCTTTGCCTTTTGGGAATTAAAAGGCGGGGTGTACCGCTTGCCGAAAAAATTGCCGACTACATTTTTAAAATTGAGGGTGAAAGGGTACCTGTGGGTATTATTGATACTACCCTTTATCGCGATGATTTAAATGATGTTTCAAGCCAGACAGTGCTTAACAGCTCGCAAATTCCCTTTGCTGTGGAAAATAAAAGGGTAATTTTGGTTGATGACGTTCTTTTCACGGGTCGCACCGCCCGCGCCGCTCTTGAGGCGGTTATGCGGTTTGGCCGCCCCGCTTCCATTCAGCTGGCTGTGCTTATTGACCGCGGACATAGGGAGCTGCCCATTCGCGGGGATTATGTTGGCAAAAATGTGCCTACCGCTAAAAGTGAGCGGGTTTTTGTTAAAATGCCACCTATTGACGAGGTTTGCTCGGTGGAGCTTTTTGGGGAATAGGCAAAGCCCTACATTATATTATATAATCCGAGGGAATTTAAAATGCCCTCGTTTTAGAAAAAAATAAAACATAAGGGGAAAAAGAAAATGAAAATGATTTTCAATGTTAAAGACCGTCCCAAGTTCGGTCAGCTGATTGTTTTCGCAATTCAGCAGCTTTTGGCAATTATGGCGGCAACCTTGGTTGTTCCCGTAATTGTCGGCCACGGCATGAGCCCTGCCGCAGCCCTTTTCGGCGCAGGTGTTGGTACTTTGGTTTACGTTTTGTTTACTAAAGCAAAAAGCCCTGTTTTCCTTGGTTCTTCCTTCGCATTCTTAGGCTCAATGGCAGCTGCTTTTGCAGGCGGCGTGTCGGTAGCGCTTGGCTACGTTGGTCTTATCCTCGGCGCAATTTTGGCAGGCCTTGTTTATGTTGTTATCGCCATCATCGTTAAGTTTGCAGGCGTTAACTGGTTAAACAAACTTATGCCCGCCGCAGTTATCGGCCCCACAGTTGCTATTATCGGTTTGTCCCTTGCAGGTAACGCAGTCGGCGATTTGCAAAAGGGTGGCGTTCAGGTTGAAGGCGTGTCCACTGCAAATGTTCTCATTTGCGTTCTCGTTGGTCTTGTAACCCTGGCTGTTACAATGCTTTGCTCAACCTACGGCAAGAAAATGGCAAAGCTCATTCCTTTCATCATTGGTATTTTGGCAGGTTATGTTGTTGCTGCTATCTTCACTGTTATCGGTATTGCAACAAACAACACCGCACTTCAGCTTATCAACTTCGCTAACTTCACAAACCTTGTTGCTGACGGCGTAACCCTTAAAACCTTCTTCGCAGTGCCTGAGTTCACCTTCCTTACCGCTTTCGGCGGCATCGGTGAATTAAACGGCGCTTACATTGGCACCATCGCTGCGGCTTATGTTCCTGTTGCATTCGTTGTTTTTGCTGAGCACATTGCTGACCACAAAAACATTTCTTCCATTATTGAAACCGACCTTCTCACCGAGCCCGGTCTTCACAGAACCCTCCTTGGCGACGGCGTTGGCTCAATGGTTGGCGCATTCTTCGGCGGTTGCCCCAACACCACCTACGGCGAGTCTGTTGCTTGTGTGGCAATCACAAAGAACGCTTCGGTTTACACCATCATCACAGCGGCTATCGGTGCAATTCTCATTGCTTTCCTTAACCCCTTTGTTGCTTTTGTAAACTCCATTCCTCCTTGTGTAATGGGCGGCGTTTGTATGGCACTTTACGGCTTTATCGCAGTAAGCGGTCTTAAGATGGTACAAAAGGTTGACCTTGAAAAGAACAGAAACCTCTTTGTTGTAAGTACAATTCTTATCACAGGTATCGGCGGTCTTGTTCTTAACTTTGGCAACATCACTATTACCTCTATCGCTTGCGCTCTTATCCTTGGTATCCTTGCAAACGTTATGCTTTCCGGCAAAACACCCGATGAGGAATAAGGAATAATATAAAATTTTAAGGCTGTGTCCCATTGGGCACAGCCTTTTTTAATTTCTTCTTAAAAGAAGGTGAATTTCCTCTTTGCTGGTTATTCCGCCAAGGAGCAGCAGGGTAAAGAAAAATGCAAAGGCGAAAAGGCAAAAAATAACGGCATAAAAAATTTGCGGCAGTGAAAAGGGTGCAAGGGCAGATTTTGTAAGATAGCCGCAGGCAAAGGCAAAAAGGGTTGGAACAAGTACATTGCGCAGGGGTTTAATTTCAAGCCCTGCCACCTTTTTAAGCCTCAGGCAATTTAAAAGGCAGGTGTAAATGTTGCTGAAATACATAATGGCGAGAAAGCCGTTCATACCGAATTTGGTTACAAAGAAAAGGGTAAAAACAAGGCGTAAAGCCGAATCGCTTACCGTTACCTTAAAGGAAAAATTTTGTTGGTCCAGCCCCTTTAAAATGCCGTCACACACGCTATCAAGGTACATTAGCGGCGTTAGTGGGGCAAGGGCAATTACAAGCGTTGCCACGCCCGATTCCTTATAAACAAGTGTGCAAAGTGTTTCGCCGCAAAAAAGGAAAACTGCGGCTAAAAAAAGGCCCAAAATGGCGGTTATTTTAAGCACCTTTCCAATTTGCTTTCGGGCAATGCTCGTTTGCCCCTTTGCCTTTGCCTCGCAAATTTCGGGGATAAGCAGTGAGGAAACCGAGGAAAGCAGGGAGCTTGGAAAAAAGATAAGCGGCAGTGCCATTCCCTTAATCATTCCAAAAACCGATACCGCCGCCGCTCGCTCCATTCCGAATTTGGTAAGGCACACAGGCACAAGCAGGCTTTCGGCGGTGCGAAGCAGGCTGTTTATAAGCCGAGAGGAGCTTATGGGAAAAGAAATTCGCATAATTTCTTTTGTTAGCTTAAAGGGCGGGTGGGCCCTGCCCTTTAAAAGCTTGAGATATTTAAAATCGGCAAAAAGGAAAAGCAAAATTATGCTTGTTGCCGCCGCCTCTGCCACAAGGTCGCCTGTTAAAATGGCGGTGCAGGCATTCTCGGCGCCTACGGCTCGCTTTAAAATTTTAAGGGTAACAAAAATTCTTATAAGCTGTTCGAAAACTCCCGAAATGCAGGGGGGCAGTGCCTTGCGCCTTGCCGTAAAATAGCCCCTGACACATGCGGAAATTGCCATAAAGGGCAGGGAAAAGGTGAGGGTTTTAAGGGCGGGCAGGCTCCTTTCATCACCAATAAAGAAAAGGGCAATAGGCTTTGAAAATACAAAAACAAGAAACCCGCTTAAAAATGCAAAAAAGGCGGCAAGCGCTATACATTTTAAAAGAATTTTTTTAACGCCGCCTTCACTGCCCAAAGTCAGTTCATCGGCAATAAGGCGGGTGACGGCCACGGTAAGCCCCGATGAAGCAAAGGTGTTTGCCAGCATATAAACCGAAAAAACAAGCTGATAAAGGCCAATGCCCTCACTGCCCACAGCGCCGCTTAAATACACCTTAAAGACAATGCCTAAAAATCTTAAAATAAGCTGTGTTGCGGTAAGCAGCGCGGTATTTTTGAAAAACAACACCTTTTTCATTATAAAAAAACTCCCTTTCAGGTAATTGTATGTCTAAAAAACTTGAAAAAGAAGTTGTCTTATTATAAAATATAGTTATTGAGTAATGTTAAGGAGGCGAAAGAATATGTCATCCCCTCTTGCTGACCGTGTAAGACCCAAAACCCTTTCTCAGGTTTGCGGGCAAAAACATATTTTAGGAGAAGGGAAGCTGCTCACCCGCATTATACAGTCGGGTCAAATCCCCAACCTGATTTTTTATGGACCCTCGGGGGTTGGTAAAACCACTGTGGCAAACATTATCGCCGCCACCTGCGGTAAAAAACTGCACTATTTAAACGCCACCGTTGCCTCTACGGCAGATATTAAGGATATTATCGCCTCCCTCGGCACCCTTGATGCGGCAGGCGGAATTCTTTTATATCTTGATGAGATTCAGTATTTTAATAAGAAGCAACAGCAAATTCTTTTATCCTACATTGAAAGTGGGGATATAACCCTTATTGCCTCCACCACCGAAAACCCCAGCTTTTATGTTTATTCGGCGGTGCTTTCCCGCTCCACCGTTTTTGAGTTTAAGGCACTGAGCGCTGAGGATATTTTAGAGGCTTTAACTAACGCGGTGGACTTTTTAAAGGATGAAAAGGGCAGGGAGATTAGGTTTTCTGAAAATGGGCTTGCCCAAATTGCCCGCAGTGGCGCAGGGGACGTTCGCCGTGCCCTGAATACACTTGAGCTTTGTGTGCTTTCTGCCGATAAGGGCAAGGAGTGTATTGAGGTTTCGGATGAGGATGTTGAGCTGCTGCTCAAAAACAGCCCTGTGCGCTATGATAGGGCAGGGGATGAGCATTACGATATTATTTCAGCCTACCATAAATCAATGCGCGGCTCCGACCCCGATGCGGCTATTTATTACCTTGCAAGGCTTTTGGCTGCAGGTGATTTACCAAGTGCCTGCAGGCGGCTTCTTGCCTGTGCTAATGAGGATGTTGGCCTTGCCTACCCCCAAATTATTCCCATTGTAAAAGCGGCGGTGGACACTGCTTTAATGCTTGGCTTGCCCGAGGGCAGGCTGTCCCTTGCAAATGCTGTTATTTTAGTTGCAACAGCACCTAAATCAAACTCGGCTCACGATGCCATTAATGCGGCAATGAGCGATGTTGAGCAGGGCAGGGTTTATCCCATTCCAAGGCAGCTTCAAAATAAGCATTATGACAGCGCCGAGGTGGAGAAAAAGGGTCAGTTTTACCTTTATCCGCACAGTTATGAAAACCATTATGTTAAACAGCAATACCTGCCCGATGCGCTAAAGGATAAAAAGTATTATATCGAGGGCGACAACAAAAACGAGCAGGCATTTAAGGCTTATATGGATAAAATCAAGAATAAATAAAATTTTCCACGGAAAACTATTACTGAAACAGTAAAAAGGAGTAGTTTCCGTGGATTTATTTTTATCACTTGTTAAAGCCTTTGTTTTGGGGGGCGCCTTTTGCGTTATCGGTCAGATTTTAATTGATAATACCGCCTTAACCCCTGCAAGAATTCTTGTTGGCTATGTGGTTTCAGGGGTGTTTTTAACGGCTATAGGGCTTTATGAGCCACTTATAAAATTTGCCGAAGCAGGCGCCAGTGTGCCGCTTACAGGCTTTGGTTATTCCCTTGCAAAAGGGGTTCAAAAAGCGGTGGAGCAGTATGGCTTTATGGGTGCCCTTTCGGGGGGACTGACCGCCACCGCCGCAGGCATTGCCACCGCCGTTTGTTCAGCCGTTTTAATGGCGGTTATTTTTAAGCCCGGTGATAAGGCGTGATGCCCCAGGCGGCATCTCGCCTTTTTTTGCTCTTGTGTTTTAAAACTTGTTGTGCTACAATATCGGCAAACGGGGAAAGGAGTTTTTAAAATGGACCCAAAGTTTATCGTGGCTGAGAAAACGCTGGCAAACAGCGGCCTTTATCTTTTTGAAAAGGATATAACCGTGTCAAAAGACCAAAAGGCAACCGTAAAAATTTTCGCTTCGGCCAGATACATACTGTACATAAACGGAAAATACGTTTGCGAGGGGCCCTGCAGGGGATATCACGGGGTTAATTATTACGATACCGCCGAGGTAACCCTTGAAAACGGGGTTAACCGTATTTGCGTTAAGGTTTTGAACGTTAATGATATCTGCGCCTTTACCACCGTGTTTAAAACCACCCTTCCTCTTTGCATTTTTCAGGCGGTTACCGAAAACCAAACCTTCGTTTCCGACAGCAGTTGGAGTTGCCGCTACGTTGATGGTCATTTTTTTAACAGGCAGGGTTTTTATCCCCTGGCGCCCTATGAAGAGGTAATTTGCGGCAGTAAGCCCGTAAGGGTTGGTGTGAAAGAGCTGGATAATTCCTTTGAGTTTGTAAAAGAGGGTTATTTCCGCATCGGCGGCATTGCCGACCCGATTTTCATTAAAGAGCGACCCATTCCAATGATTTATCCCGAAAAGGAGATACCCGTCCATATTGTAAAACGAGGAGAAAACTATATTGATTTTGGCGCCGAGGAATATGCCACGGCAAAGCTGAAATTCAAAATTGCTAAAAACAGCAGTGTTAAAATAACCTATTCCGAGTGTTATGAATTTTCCGATGGCAAGGGCCTTCGTGATGACACAAGCGGTACCCTTAAGGGCTATTTTGACACCGTTAAAACTGCTGATGAGGAGTTTGTTTTCGAGCCTTTTTGGTTCAGAACCTTCCGCTTTATCCGCATTGAGGGAGATTTTGAGGCCGTTACCGATATTGCGGCTCAAAGCGTTCACTATCCCTTTGAGGTTGTGGCGGATTTTAACTGCAGTGATGAAACCTACAATAAAATTTTTGATGTAAGCCGCCATACCCTTAATTGTTGTGCCCACGAAATCGTGGTGGATTGCCCTTACTATGAGCAGCAGCAATATATAATGGATGCAAGCGTTGAGTTTGCAGTTGTTTCCAAAATGACCAAAGACCGCAGGCTTACTAAAAAAGCCCTTTTGGAATTTGCAATGTCCCAGCAGGAAACGGGGCTTTTAATGGCAAACTATCCTTCGGAATATATCCAGATTATCCCAGGTTTTTCCCTCTTTTGGATTTTAATGCTGAGAGATTACCTTGAGGAATCGGGGGACATAGCCTTTGCCACAAATCTTATAGGTACCGTTGACCGCATTCTTTCCTATTTCGGAGAAATGGCAGCAAAAAAGGGATATATAACCAAATCAAGGTATTGGGATTTTGTGGATTGGGTGCCGCGTTGGGAAAACGGCACGCCCAACGTAGGAGAAAATGAAGCGCTCACGGTATATAACCTTTATTATGCCGCCACCCTTCGCGCCGCCGCCGAAATTTGCCGAAGGCTTAAAAGGAACGGCCTTGCCGCGGAATACGATGAAAGGTATAAATGTCTTGCCGACACCGTAAACCGACTGTGCTTTAACGAGGAAAAGGGTCTTTATAGAGATGGGTCGAAGAGTGAAAGCTACAGTGCCCACGGCATTGTTTGGGCAATTCTCTCAGAGGTTGCGCCAAAGGAAAGGTGGGACACGCTCATAGCTCATCTTTTCGATAAGGACGTTGCAAAATGCTCTTTCTCAATGAACTTTTATCTTTTCCGCGCTTTGGAAAAGTGTAATAAGTACCATTTGGCCTTCCCCGTGTTTAATCAGTGGAAGCAAATGCTTGACAACCACTGCACCACCTGGTGCGAAAACCCCGATTCTCCCCGAAGTGAGTGCCACGCCTGGAGTTGCGCACCGTATTATGAATTTTTAACCAACGTTCTCGGTGTGAAAGTGGGCTTTGAGAATGAAATCACCATAAAGCCAACGCCAAACACACTCACCTTTGCAAGGGGCACCGCCTCCACCCGATTTGGAGAAGTTTCGGTTGAATGGAACAAAACGGGCAGCAAATTCTCCCTTAAACTAAAGGGTGCCGAGGGTGTTAGGAAAAAAATCATTTTGCCAAGCGGCAAGGTTTATGAAACCCAAAGTGATACCTTTTTTATTGAAGAAACCGAATAAAACAAAAAATTACGGGGTACAAAATGTACCCCGTAAAATATTTTACGAATTAAATTTATTCATAGCGCTTTCAATGCCGCTTTTAAGCATTTCCTCCACCGCTAAAACGGTGTTTTGGAGGGCTTTTTCAAAATCAGGCAGCTCGTTTTTTGGAATGCCGCCAAGAACGTGATTTTTTAAATCTGCATCGGGGTGGGGCTTTGCGCCAACACCGATTTTAAGGCGGGGGAAATCCTGTGTGCCTAAATTGGAAATAAGGCTTTTAATGCCGTTGTGGCCGCCTGCACTCCCCTTTTTCCTAAGTCTTATGCCGCCAACAGGCAGGGAAATATCATCAAAAATAACAAAAACATTTTGCGGGGCAACCTTATAGTAACGCGCCAGGGGGCCAACCGCCTCACCCGATAAATTCATATAGGTTTGGGGCTTTACAAGCAGCACCCTTTTGCCCGAAATACGGCAGTCCATAATCTGCGCCTTGTTTTTTGTTTTAACACCACCTGCGCCAAATTCCTCGGCAATTTTATCCAGCGCCATAAAGCCTGCGTTGTGGCGGGTTTTTTCATATTCCTTGCCGGGGTTTCCAAGGCCGACAATGAGAAAATCATATTGTCCACCGGGTTTTCTGAAAAACATAAAAAATGACCTCACAAATTTAACTGTTCCTATTGTAACACAAGAAAAGTTTATTGTAAAGAATGGAAAAATGTGATAAAATAAGGATTAGTAAATAGGGGGCAGATAGCGTGAAAGACACCACTCTTTGTTACATAGAAAACGATAAAAACCAGACCCTGCTGCTACATCGCACAAAAAAGAAAAACGATTTGAATGAGAACAAGTGGATTGGTGTTGGCGGCAAGTTTGAAAAAGGGGAAACAGCCGAACAGTGCCTTATTCGCGAGGTTTATGAGGAAACAGGGCTTACCCTTAATTCCTACACCTATAGGGGTGTTGTTGATTTTATTTCCGATGTTTGGGAAGATGAAAAAATGCACCTTTTTACTGCCACCGTTATTGATGATACCTTAAAGGAATGCGATGAGGGCGAGCTAAAATGGGTAGATAACGACAAGGTTTTAAGCTATCCCACCTGGGAGGGGGATAGGGTGTTTTTGGAACTGCTCCAAAAAAATGAGCCATTTTTTCACCTGACATTACGCTATGAAGGCGAAAAACTTGTGAAAACAAGCCTTGACAAATAAGAATTTTATAGTATTATTATTAATATATAAAGCGTTGATAAGGAAAGTAACCTGAGACCTTGTTTTATCAGAGAGGGCGGTCATCGGCTGAAAGCCGCTTAAAATGAGTTTGGGCGAAGACCACCTTTGAGTGTCGGTGAAATAAATGAAGTCGGCCGCGTGATTTGCGTTAGAGAATCGAAAAGAGGCAGTTTTTTAAAAACTGCAATGCGGGTGGAACCGCGGAGAAAATGTCTTTCTTCGTCCTGTGCGGCAAATATGCCGTGCGGGGCGTTTTTTATTTTGATTTTAAAAGTGGAGGAACTTTTATGAAAATTATTTTAAACTCAAGCGAAAGAGAATTTGACAGCGCTGTCAGCGTTTATGAGGCTGTTAAATCCCTTGGCGGCGGCTTTGCAAAAAACGCCTGCGCCGCTATTGTTAACGGCAAAAATGCCGACCTTCGCACCATTTTAAACGATGGTGACGAGGTTCAAATTCTCACCTTTGATGATGATTACGGCAGGTGGACCTTCCGTCACACCGCATCTCACATTTTGGCTCAGGCAGTAAAGCGCCTTTATCCTAGCGTTAAGCTTGCCATTGGTCCTGCCGTTGATGATGGCTTTTACTATGACATTGACAGCGAGAAAATGTTTACCCCCGATGACCTTAACGTTATTGAGGAGGAAATGAAAAAAATCGTTAAAGAGGATTTGCCCCTTGAGCGTTTTACCTTGTCAAGAAAAGAGGCTCTTGACTTTTTCAAAAGCAAAGGCGAGGATTACAAGGTTGAGCTTATAAACGACCTACCCGAGGATGCAGAAATTTCCCTTTACAAGCAGGGCGAATTTGTTGACCTTTGCGCCGGCGCTCATCTTATGTCCACAGGGCTTGTTAAGGCATTTAAGTTAACCTCCGCAACAGGCGCTTATTGGCGCGGCGATTCAAGCAGAAAAATGCTTCAAAGAATTTACGGCACCGCTTTCCCCAAGCAAAGCGAACTCATTGCCCGATTAGAACAAATTGAGGAGGCAAAAAAGCGTGACCATAACAAAATCGGTCGCGAGCTCGAACTCTTTACAACCTGCGATGTTATCGGTCAGGGTCTTCCCATTATGCTGCCTAAGGGCACACAAATCATTCAAACTCTACAGCGCTTTGTTGAGGATGAGGAGGCGCGCCGCGGCTGGATGCGCACCAAAACTCCCTTAATGGCAAAGAGCGACCTTTATAAAATTTCGGGCCACTGGGACCATTATCTTGATGGTATGTTCGTTATGGGCGACCCCACCGATGAAACCAAAGAATGCTTTGCCCTTCGCCCCATGACCTGCCCCTTCCAGTATCAGGCATATTTAAACCGCCCCCGTTCTTATAGGGATTTGCCCCTTCGCTATGCCGAAACCTCAACCCTTTTTAGAAATGAGGATAGCGGCGAAATGCACGGCCTTATCCGTGTTCGCCAGTTCACCATTTCCGAGGGTCACCTTATGTGCCGCCCCGACCAGCTTGAGGATGAATTCCGCCGCTGCTTGGAGCTTACCACCTTTATGCTTAAAACCTTAGGATTATATGAGGATGTTTCCTACCGCTTTAGCCAGTGGGACCCCGAGGATAAGGGCAAATACATCGGCACCGAGGAACAGTGGGATGAGGCTCAGAGCAAAATGGAGAATATCCTAAACGACCTTGGCATTAAATATAAGATAGGTATTGGCGAGGCCGCCTTCTATGGTCCCAAGCTTGACATTCAGATTAAGAATGTTCACGGCAAGGAGGACACCCTTATTACCATTCAAATCGACCAGATGCTTGCCGAAAAATTCGGTATGGAATACACCGATTCCGATGGTAGTAAGAAAAATCCCTACATTATTCACAGAACCTCTATTGGCTGCTACGAGAGAACTCTTGCTCTGCTTATTGAAAAATATGCAGGCGCATTCCCCCTGTGGCTTGCCCCTGTTCAGGTAAGGCTTTTACCCATTGCCGACAGACATTTTGAATATGCCGAAAAGATTAAGGCCGAGCTTGAAGCCCTTGGAATGCTGGTTGAAATTGATTCAAGGAACGAAAAAATCGGTTACAAAATCCGTGAGGCAAGGCTCCAAAAAATCCCTTATATGCCCATTATCGGCGATAAAGAGGTTGAGGAGGGCACCTTATCTGTTCGCCGCCGCGGTGAGGATGGAGATTTAGGCTCAATGAGCATTGCCGATTTCACCGCTATGCTGGTGGAAGAAATTAAAACCAAAAAGCTTTAATAGGAGTTTTTATAATGGCAACAGTTAAAGAATTCGGCGCCCTGCGCTTTACCAAAAAGGCGGGGGAAAAGAGCGAGGTTTGCTGCCCGCCCTATGATATTATTTCCCCCGAGCAAAAAAAGGCATACCTTAACACAAATGAAAATAATATAATCCGCCTTGAGCTGCCCGAGCAAAATGAGGCAGGCTATAATTTGGCAGGCCAAACCCTTAAAAAATGGGTGGACAGCGGCATTTTAAAGCAGGACGAAGAGGACTGCCTTTATGTTTATGAGGAAAAATTTTCGGTTTCTAGTCAGGATTATTCCTTTAAGGGCATTGTTGCCCGCGTAAAGCTCCATCCCTTTTCCGACGGCGTTGTTTTGCCCCATGAGGAAACTCTTTCAAAGGCAAAAACCGACCGCCTTAATTTAATGACTGCAACGGGTTGCAATTTTAGCCAGATTTATTCCCTTTATTCCGATAAGCAGGGTGTTTCGGCCCAGCTTATTGAGGAACTGTCAAAGGGCGAGCCTAACGATACCTTTACCGATGCCGATGGCGTTACCCACAGCCTTTGGGTTGCAAAGAAAAGCGAAAAAACCGAAAGGCTTTGCCGCTTTTTCGATGATAAAAAGCTGTATATTGCCGACGGTCATCATCGCTATGAAACCGCCCTTAACTATCAAAAGCAGTTAAAGCAGCAGGGCATTTCCTGCGAGGCGGCCGATTACATTATGATGTTCCTTATTGATATGGAAAATAAGGGTCTTGTTGTTTTCCCAACCCACCGCATTGTAAGGGATTTACCCGTTTTCGATGAGGAAAAGCTCCTTAAAGGCTGCGAGGATAACTTTATTGTTTCCCTTTGCGAAAAAGAGGAAATAGAGGCAAGGCTTGCCGCCGCTTACGAAAAAGGAGAAAAGGCCTTCGGCTTTGTGGGAAAAACAAAAAGCGCCGTTTTAACCCTAAAGGATATCCGTGTTATGGATAAGTTCTTACCCACCGCCTCGGCAGCATTAAAGGGGCTGGACGTTTCGGTGCTCCACACTTTAATTTTAGAAAATGTGCTGGGTATTGATAAGGAAAATATGGCAAAACAAATTAACCTGACCTACACAAGGGATTTTGGCGAAGCCGTTGCCGCCGCCAAAGGTGCGGCAAACTGCGCATTTATTTTAAATCCCACAAGGGTAGAGGAAATTGCCGCAGTTTCAGCCGCAGGGGAAAAGATGCCCCAAAAATCTACCTATTTCTACCCCAAGCTCATAACAGGACTTGTTATGAATAAGATGAAATAGGAAAACAACAATAAAAAAGGCACTCAGCTCTGCTGAGTGCCTTTTAGTTTTAATTGTGATAAAGTTTTTTAGTTTGGTAGTTAGGCTCGAAGGTAATATTTACACCCAATTTTCTAAAGCACTGCTCATCCACTCGGGATAAAATAACCGTTGAGTGGGCCTCGCAGCCTCTCAGCTTATAGAGCATGTCCATTGCCTTGGCGGCAACAGGGTCGGTTGCGGCGCAAATTGAAAGGGCAATGAGCACCTCATCGGTATGGAGCCTTGGGTTATGGTTGCCCATATGCTCTATTTTAAGGTGCTGAATGGGCTCAATAATGGTGGGGGAGATAAGCTGGGTTTCATCGGGAATATTGGCAAGCTCTTTTAAAGCGTTTAAAAGCAGAGCCGCGCTGGAGCCGAGAAGCGAAGAGGTTTTGCCTGTTATAATCCTGCCGTTTTCAAGTTCAAGGGCAACGGCGGGGGCGCCCGTTTGTTCGGCCTTTTTAAGGGCGGCGGCAACAACAGGGCGGTCGGCAGTAGAGGTGCCAACCTGGCGCATTAAAAGCTCGAGCTTGTAAATTTCGTTTTTATCCGACATACCCTGGCGGTTGGAGCACAACGCCGCATAATATCGGCGGATAATTTCCTGACAGCTTGCCTTTCTTACCGCCTCAGGGTCGGTAATGCAGAAGCCTGCCATATTAACCCCCATATCGGTGGGGCTTTTATAGGGCGACTCGCCCAAAATATTTTCCAAAATTGCGCTGAGCACAGGGAAAATTTCAATATCGCGGTTATAGTTAACCGAGGTTTCACCGTAAACATCAAGGTGGAAGGGGTCAATCATATTAACATCATCAAGGTCGGCAGTTGCCGCTTCATAGGCGATGTTAACAGGGTGCTTTAGGGGAAGGTTCCAAACGGGGAAGGTTTCAAACTTTGCATAGCCTGCCTTAACGCCGCGCTTGTGCTCGTGATAAAGCTGGGATAAACAGGTTGCCATTTTGCCGCTGCCGGGGCCGGGAGCGGTTATAACTACAAGACTGCGGGAGGTTTCGATATAATCGTTCTTGCCAAAGCCATCATCACTTACAATAAAGGGGATGTTGGCGGGGTAATCGGGAATGGAATAGTGGCGGTAAACCTTAATTCCAAGGTTTAAAAGCCTCTTTTCAAATGCCTGAACGGTGGGCTGGGAGTTATAGCGGGTGATAACAACACTGCCAACGAAAAGACCTATTCCTCTAAAGGCATCAATAAGGCGCAGGGCATCAAGGTCATAGGTAATGCCAAGGTCGCCGCGGCGCTTGTTTTTCTCAATGGCATCGGAATTAATTACAATAACAACCTCAGCCTGGTCCTTTAGCTCCATAAGCATTTTAACCTTGCTGTCGGGCGCAAAGCCGGGCAGAACGCGGGCCGCGTGGAAGTCATCAAAAAGCTTGCCGCCAAACTCAAGATAAAGCTTGCCGCCGAACATATCAATGCGCTCACGGATTTTTTCCGATTGCAGTTTAATGTATTTATCATTATCAAAACCTATTTTCCCCATAATACCCTCCCAGAGAGAAAATTAACAATTAACTATATAAGTATACACCAAAATTTTGCCTCTTTCAAGAGATAAAAATGCATTTTAAAGAATTTTTACATCCCTTACAAAAAGTGTATCGCCAAGAACCTCAAAGGTGAGGTCAAACCCTGCAAATGCCATGGTGTAAATCCTTGAATCCTCCTGATAAGAGGGGCGAGGGTCATCTGCCAGGCACTCGGTTGCCGCCGCACGCTTATCCTCCGGCAGGCGGTTTTTAAGCTCCTCAGGGAAAACCACATTAAGGCGATGACCTGCCGTTTCCTCGGTGTAGCCGCCCACGGCATTCTCAATGCAGTCTGCCATTGGCACATAGGGCTTAATATCATAAATAGGGGTGCCGTCAAGCAGGTCAACACCTGATACCAGCAGGGTGCTACCATCGCTGTCAGAATGTCTTATCTCTTCAAGCTTAACACAGGAGAGCCCTAAGGAGTTGGGCCTAAAGGGGGAACGGCTGGCAAAAACCCCCACCTTTTTGTTGCCGCCGAGGCGCGGTGGGCGAACGGTTGGGAAAAAGCCCTCTCGGTGGGCAAGGGAAAAATCAAAAATCAGCCAAAGGTGGGAAAAGCCCTTAATTTCTCTAAGGGCATCGGGATTTTGGAACTGTTTTTCGAAAACAATTTCACCCATAAGGCTTTTTGCCCTGCCACTTTGCCGCGGAATGCCGAATTTATCCTTAAAATCGGTTCTTATAAAAGCTATGGGGGCAATTGTTTTTTCACCTTTTTTTGCCAAAACCTTCACCTGCCTTATAAATATATATTATATTGTTAATATTATCCTCTTTTTTATCTTTAGTCAAGCACAATATTTATTGACATTATCATACAAAAATGATAAACTTTTCGTATAATATGGAGGAATATAACTTATGTGCAAAAACATCTTTTTAAAAACATTATCCTTGGCTTTATGCGCCCTGTTTATCTGCGGGATTTTTACAGCCTGCGGCAAAACCGAGCAGACCTTATCGGGCAGCAGCCAGGCATCAAGCGAGACACTGTCTGATGTGTCATATACTGAGTCTTCCTATAGCGTAGTGAAGCCCCGCTTAAGCACCGCCTTTGCCCATTATGACGGTAATAAGCCCCTTATTGAGTGGTCAAATGTTGAGGGTAAAAAGGGTGTTAGCGCCAGGGTTGTTTTAAAGGATAAAAGCGGCAAAACCGTTTTGGACCAAAGCGGCATAACCACCGACATCTATGCCGTTTCGGCAGCGCTTAAAAAGGGAGAGGAGTATACCCTTTTTGTTTATTATAAAATCTTCGACGAGGAAGCAGGCCTTATTAGCGGAGTGCCCGAAAAGGGAATTAAGGTTAAATTTTTAGAGCAAAAGGGAAAATATTATTTTGACGGAGGCATTTCCCTTGATGTTTTAAATAACTATTTAAACAGGGCTATGACCTATTGCCACGTTAGAAGTGATGATATCAGCATTTTAAAGGCATCCATTGTTGATGCGGGGGCTAAATATATTCAGCGGGCCGACTGCGCCTGGGTTCCGCAGGCGTGGGATTACTCGCTGCAGAGTGGGATAACCGAAAAGCTTAAAAAGCTTCACGCAATGGATCCCGAAATTATTTTTGAGGCCTGTATTTTCGAATATATGGACCAAAACGTTAACGAAATCCCCATTCCTGCCGAAACCTTTAAGGCATTTGGTTTGCCGGTTGAAAACCGCAATTTCAGTTACGATAAGATGAATTTTACCTCGGGCTATCCTAAAAATAATTGGAGCGACACCGCCTCGGTGCCTGATATAACCAAAACAGAGACCCAGATGTTTTTCTATCATAGGGCCTGCTTCTTTATTGATATGGGCTTTGAGGCCATTCATCTGGGTCAGGCAAAGCTTATCGGTTATAACGACAAGGATAACGAGTGCTGGACAAAGGTTATAAATATGATAAGGGACTATGCGGCCAAAAACGCAAGGCGACATTATGTTATTCTTGATGCCCACTATCCCGGTCAAAAATTTTTGGATAAAAACGGCAACGCCCTTGTGGATTTCAACGCCTCCCCAACGAGAATGAAGGTGGCGAAGGGCCAAACAAGCCACGCTCCATCTGAAGGAAACCCTCAGGAGTGCGTTATTGAAAAGGGTTACAAAGACTCGGTTTACGGGCTTTCCAGAAGGCTCAATTCCCCTTCGGGCTGGTATACAAATAAATATCCCTACCTTGTGGAAATTGATAACTACGGCGTGGATGAGGCCAAGCTTAACAAGGCCTCGGCGGATATCTGGGGTTATGATGAAATAACCTGGTTTGCCATTCAGCCCCAAAGCTACCGCCAAAAGTTCACCGAATATTTAATTAAAGAAATTGACTCTTTTGATGAAAACGGACACGCGGCCATTGTTGGAAAGCGCTGGATAACCAACTTCCCCGGTCGCGACAAAAAATTAACCACCTACTATGCCTTAGGTAAAGCGGGAGACATAAATTTCTTCGGCGATTTGGATTTCTATAAAAACTTATGGAACAAACTTAATAAATAGGGAGCAATTTATGAAAAACAAAATTTTAAAAATAATTTCCCTTTTTTGCGCTCTTTGCCTTTTGGTATGCCTTGCAGGCTGCGGCAAAACGGGGGCGGGAAACGAGAGTTCAAAGGATAACGAGAGCGAGCTTTCCTCATCTATAGTCAGCTCCACCGAAAGCGAGGAGCAGATATCGGGCGGTGGCGGTGCAAAGCCTCGCCTTGAAACAGCTTTTGCGGTTTACGACGGTATTTATCCCAAAATCGAGTGGTCAAGACTTGCCGAAAAGAAGGACTGGACCGCAAAGGTTGTAATAAAAGATTTAAAGGGTAAAACCGTTTTTGAGGAGGATGGAATTAAGACAAATTCCTACACCCTTAAAAAGGCGCTTAATAATAACGAGGAATATCGCCTTTTTGTCTACTATTCAAACGCCGACAGCTCTGTAAGCGGCACAATGGCCGGCGTTCCGAAGGACGGTGTTAAAATTATTTATCAAAAAAGAAGCGCCAATCAGAGTAAATATTATTTTGACGGCTCTATCGGTCTCGACACCCTTAACAATTATCTTAACCGCGTTTCCACCTACTGTCAGTTTTTCCAGCCCGAGGAAAGCGATGAGCTTGTAATAGAAAGCATTGTTGGCATTGGCGCAAAATATATTCAGCGCGCCGCCTGTATGTGGTCACCAAGCAGATGGGAATATGCCATCGAGGGCCAAATAAAGAAAAGAATGGACAAAATCCACGCTCTTGACCCCGAAATTATTTTTGAGGCCTGCATTTTTGAATGTGTTGATAATAGGGTTGAGCAAATTGCCATTCCCAAGGAGACCTTTGAGGCATTTGGCGTTCCTTATGAAAACCGCAATTTCAGCCTTGAAAAAATGATGTTCCCCGACGGAACGTATAAAAACAAGTGGGGAACAGGCGCCCACGTGCCCGACATCACACAACTGGAAACCCAAATGTTTTTCTACACCAGAGCCTGCTTCTACATTGACTCGGGCTATGAGGCAATCCATTTAGGTCAGGCAAATTTAATCGGTAACAACGACACAAACAATGTCTGCTGGGCAAAGGTTATCGGTATGATAAGGGCATACGCCAAGAAAAACGCCCGCCGCCATTATGTTATCCTTGATGCCCACTACCCCAGTCAAAGATTTGCGGGTCCCGACGGACAAATGCTCACCGATTTTAACGCCTTTCCTATGAGAATAAGCGTGGCAAAGGGTCAAAAGGACCATAAGCCCAGTGAGAAAGACCCACAGCTTTGCGTTATAACACCGGGGCAGGGAGATTCCCCCTATCAAAAGGGCATCAGAGGCAATTCTCCTGCCGGATGGTATACGAATAAATACCCTTACCTTGCTGAGGTTGATAACTGGGGTGTTGACACAAAAAATCTTCACAAGGCTTCTTCTTACATTTGGGGCTACGATGAAATAACCTGGTTTTCCGTTCAGCCTCAGTGGTATCGCCAGAAATTTGTTGAGGATTTAACAAAGCAAATTGATTCCTTTGGTGAAAACGGACATTTTGCGCTCCCCACAAAGCGTTACATAGGTCAGGTGCCGGGTATAAGCACCGCTGCTTGCTATTTTGCATCAACCTATGGCGATTTGAATTTCTATAAGGATATGTGGAATCGACTTAAAAAGTAAGGAGCTTCTTTATGAAAAGAAGGGTTTTAAAGATTGTTTCTTTGGCGCTTATTTCCCTTATGCTTTTATCCCTTATAGGTTGCGGGGGAACAACCCAAGGCACAACCTCTGCCGCAGGTTCTTCGGCACAGGGCACCTCGGGCGAGGTTTCGTCGACGTCTTCAAAAAATGAAGGCGGCTCCTCGGGCGGCGGCTTTCCGCAGTTTTCGGTGAACGGCTGGTTGGGTAATCTTTTCGGCTCATCCTCTGTTGCCACAAGCGGCTCTGTTTCTTCGGCGGTTAGCAGTTTGGTTTCTTCTTCGGGGGTTGGCGGCTCCTCGCAAACCTCATCAGAGGTCGAGCCGAAGCCTGACCCAAGGTACGCCTTTGACGGCTCTGTTTCCCTGGAGGTTTTAAACAACTACCTAAACCGCGCTATAACCTATTGCCAGATTTTAAAGGGCGATGAAAGCTTTGCCGACATAAAAAACGATATTTTAGGCGTTGGCGCTAAATATGTTCAGCGCGCCGCCTGCAACTGGCCGCCTTTGAATTGGGAGCACAGCATTGCCTATGACACCAAAAACAGGCTTGCGGAAATCCACAAAACAGACCCATACATAATTTTTGAGGCCTGCATTTTCGAAATTGTCACAAAAAGCGTTGAAAAAATTTCAATTCCCGCCTATGTTTTTGAGGAGTTCGGCCTTAAAGCGGAGGAAAGAACCTTTGATTATGAAAAAATGCTCTTTCCCGATGGCTATGGCGTTAACAAATGGGGCGCCGATTCCTCCATTCCCGATATAACGAGGGTAGAAACCCAAATGTTTTTCTATTATCGCGGCTGCTTCTTTATTGACCAGGGCTTTGAGGCCCTGCATTTAGGGCAGACAAATTTAATCGGACACAGTGACACAAACAATGTCTGCTGGGAGAGGGTTATCGGTAAAATAAGGGCTTACGCTAAGATTAACGCAAGGCGGCACTATGTTATTATAAACGGTCACAACCCCACCCAAAACTTTGTGGGAATTAGTGGGGTTATGCTGGTGGATTTTAACGCCTTTCCCATGAGGATAAGCGTTGCCCCCGGTGAGGGCGACCATAAGCCAAGCCAAAATGCTCCCCAGCACTGCGTTATAACCCCCGGTAAGGGCGACGCAGTTTACAAAAAGAACATTAAAGGCACCTCGCCAAGCGGCTGGACTACGAATAAATATCCCTATTTGGTTGAGGTTGACAACTGGGGAATTATGGCGGAAAAATACCACAACAAGGCCTCCTCTCCTTATTGGGGCTTTGATGAAATAACCTGGTTTGCCATTCAGCCCCAGTGGTACCGACAAAAATTCATTGAGGATTTAACAAAGCAGATTGACTCCTTCGGCGAAAACGGACATCTATCTGTCCCCGGCAAGCGTTATGTCCAAAAGGTTCCCGGGGTATCAGAAGCAACCCTTTATTTTGCCGCAAGCAAAGAGGGCAACGTTAATTACTTCGGCGATTTGGAGTTTTACCGAGATATGTGGAACAGACTTAAAAAATAAGGAGTTTTTTATGAAAAACCTTTTGTTAAAGGCGCTTTCCCTGACCCTTATAGTTTGCCTTGCCGCCACACTTTACGGCTGTAAGGGCGGCAACGAAACAAGCTCTAATGCTTCATCAAATGTGCTGTCTACCACCACCGATACCTCGCAGTTTACCTCATCGGGGCTTAATATTTCCTCCCCCGATATAACGGTGAGCTATGAAAAGGTTTCCTCTTCATTGCAGTCATCGGGCGGCACCTCCTCTGTGGTGACTCTACCGTACACCCCCTCCTTGCCCGACCCGAATTATGAATTTAATGGTTCTATTTCCTTTGCGGTTTTAAACAGGTATTTAAACCGAGCTATGACCTTTTCGGCCCTTTATTGGCAGGGGGATTTAGACGAGCACATAAGAATGTTTAAAAACCTGGGCATAAAATATATCCCCCGCGTTTCGGCCGAATGGCACCCCGGCTCCTTTGAGCAGGAGAGGGGAGCCGAGCTTAAAGCGATGGTGGATAAAATTCACTATGCCGACCCCGATATAATTGTTGAAGCCTGCATTTTTGAGTGTGTTACAAGGCAGGTGGAAATGATAAAAATTCCCCAATTTGTGCAGGAGGCCTTTGGGCAAACGGCCCAGAAAAACCGCCGCTTCGACCTTGAAAAAATGACCTTTGATAAAGGGGACAATTATGTTAATTATTGGGGTGAGGACCAGCACGTTCCCGATATAACAAAGGTAGAAACCCAGATGTTTTTCTACACACGCGCCTGCGAGTATATTGATTTAGGCTATGAGTCCATTCATTTAGGCCAGGCGAATATGATTGGAAAAAATGATAAGGATAACGAGTGCTGGACCAAGGTCATTAAAATGATAAGGGATTATGCGGCTAAAAACGCAAGGCGGCACTATGTTTTAATAAACGCCCACACTGACCCCACAGAGGCCTTTGTGGGAACAGATAACATTATGCTTGTGGATTTTAACGCCTACCCTGTTAGAATGTTTGCCGCCGAGGGTCAAACCGACCACGCGGTGAGTGAAAATAACCCCCAAAAATGCACCATCGGAAACCATATTTGGCCCGATATTTATAAATCCGGCATCGGC
Source organism: Oscillospiraceae bacterium (assembly GCA_015065935.1). Lineage (GTDB taxonomy): Bacteria > Bacillota > Clostridia > Oscillospirales > Acutalibacteraceae > SIG587. The sequence continues at coordinate 21,156 of SVPI01000015.1, read as the reverse complement.
GGAAAATCTCCCAGCGGCTGGTACAGTGATAAGTACCCCTACCTTGTGGAATTTGATAACGGCGGCATTGATTTAAGTATACTAAACAAGGCTACCCATTCCTTCGGCTATGATGAAATTTCCTGGTATGCCTATCAGCCATATAACTATAGAAAAGAATTTATGACCTATCTTTATGAGGAGATTGCCTCCTTTAAGGAAAACGGACACATTGCTCTGCCCGGCAGCCGCGGCCTTGCAAAATCAGAGGCAACGGCAGGCGGAATTTACTTTGCCAACAGCAAAACCCACCTCCAAAAGGGCTGGGGCGATGAGGGCTTTTATAAAGAGCTGCTCCAAAAATATGCCAAGTAAAAAAGGTGAAAAAATGAAAAACTATAAATTTGACGGTTCAATTTCCTTAGAGGTTCTAAACAACTATTTAGACCGCGCCATGACCTTTTCGGGCATTAGTTACGCAAGTGCAGAAAACCTGAAAATTCATATTGACGCCCTGCTTAATATGGGCGTTAAGCACGTTGCACGTGCGGGCGGCTGGTGGACTGCCACCGATTATGACACGGTCCATTATAATCACGTAAAGCGCAATAACGAGGCCATTCACGCCGCCGACCCCGATATTATTTTAGAGGCCTGTATTTTTGAAATCGTCGGCAAACAGGTGGAAAATATCCCTGTGAGTGAAAATACCTTCGTTCAGTTCGGATTATCCCCTGAAAGCCGCAATTTTCGCCTTGCTGATATGATTTTTGCCGATGGCTTTGGCGCTAATCAGTGGGGAGAGGGCTATCATATTCCCGACATAACAACCCTTGAGGCGCAGATGTTTTTCTATGAGCGCGCCTGCCGTTTTATTGATTTGGGCTTTGAGGCGTTGCACTTTGGTCAAACCAATTTGATTGGCAAAAACGATGAAAATCTTGCCTGCTGGACCGATGTTATCCATAAAATCAGAGCCTATGCAAAGACTAATGCCCGCCGCCACTATGTTCTTATAGACTGCCATTTTCCCGGTCACAATTTTGTTGGCACCGATGGGGTTATGCTGTGCGATTTTACGGCCTTCCCCTTGTGCCTCTATGTTAAAAGCGGCCAGACCGACCATATGGCAAGTGAAGATAACCCCCAGGAGTGCGATATCCACCCCAACACCGGCGGCGAGGTTTATAATAAGCATATTCACGGCATTTCCCCCTCGGGCTGGGAGACAAATGATTACCCCTATTTGGTTGAGTTTGATAACTACGGCGTTAAGCCTGCCGAATTCGGCAAGGCGGTTAACCGCTGGGGCTATGATGAAATCTGCTGGTGGGGCCATCAGCCTCAGTGGTATCGCCAAAAATTTATAAAATATATAATTGACAGAATTGACGGCTTTAAGGAAAACGGACATTTAGCCCTGCCGGGCTGTCGCTGGATGGTAAAGCTGCCAAATTCCGATAAGGGCGCCGATTATTACTGCAACGACCCCAAAAAGTTTGAAGGCGGCTGGGGCGAAGAGAATTTTTTTAAAGAAATCCTTAAAAATAGGTAAAGTAAAAGGACTTAATTGCATTGACAATTAAGTCCTTTTTTGTTAAAATGGAAAGGCAAAAATATATGCGCTTGTAGCTCAGCAGGATAGAGCGTTCGCCTCCTAAGCGAAAGGTCGGGGATTCGAATTCCTTCAAGCGCGCCAAAAGCGGCGAGAGTTATCTCGCCGCTTTTTTACTTTTATTCAATTCCATCGCGCTTGTTCCAAAGTGCTTTAACAAACTCCTCATCATCAAAACCGAATTCGTAGTGCTCTTTAGAATCAATCCAATAGTTGTGCTCAGGGGAATTTTGAATTTGTGCGGGGCGGAATCCCGGGGAGGCAACGTGGCCGTTTTCCTTATAGGCGGCAACACGCTCAATAACATATTTAAGAAATGCGTGGCGATACCACTGTGGCTGGTTTGCCCACCAGGCAATTTCATCATAACCCCATCTGCCAACTGCTGTAACGTGGTCCTTGCCACTGCCCCAGTTGTCAAATTCAACCATATAGGGGTATTTATCACTAAACCAGCCGCTGGGGGAAATGCCCTTAATACCCCTTAAATAAACCGCATCGCCAAGGCCCGGGTGAATGTCACAGCGCTGAGGGTTATCCTCACTTACAGCGTGGTCCCTTTCACAAGGTGCAACCTCAACTCTTAGTGGGAACATATTAAAATCAACCAGCATAATGCCATCAGAGCCTACGAAATTTTGGCTTGGGTGGTGGCAGTCGATAATAACATAATGGCGCCTTGCGTGATGTTTTGCATATTCCTGAATTAAACGGATAACCTTAGTCCAGCATTTGTTGCCTTCATCCGACCAGCCGATAAGGTTTGCCTGACCTAAATGGAGTGCCTCATAACCCATATCAATAAACTTTCTTGCCCTGTGGTAGAAAAACATTTGGGTTTCAGGCAGGGTTATATCGGGTACGTGGTTGCCCTCACTCCAACGGTTAAGGAAATAGCCGTCGCGGGCGGTAAGCTTCATATTATCACAGTTAAAATAGCCTGTTTCGCTCTTATAACCGAAAAGCTTCTGAATATCCTCTTCAATGGGAATGTTGTTGACACGGTTTGTGCAGGTTTCGAAAATGCAGGCCTCGAAAATAATTTCGGGGTCAAATTCGTGAAGCTCTTTTATAGCGGCCTCGTAAACAGGAAATGCATCGGCTTCCTCCTCGCCGGAGGCAATCCAGGGTCCTGTTGCGCGGGCAACATACTTAACCCCTACGTTTTTAATAACACGCTTGCCGTTATTAAGTAGGTGGTATCTGATTTTTGCGGGGTCGCCCTCGCCGCAAAGGGAGTAGGTCATTGCCCTGTCAAGGTAGTTATTAAGAACCTCAAGGGGCATTTCACCATCAAAATAATACTTTGAATTTTTGTCAAACTGTGCCATTTTATTTTCCCTCGCTTTACTGAAATTTTAACTGCGATTAGCACACCTTTAAAATAGCATACAAAAACAAAAAATGCAATAAAAAAAGACGGATTTTTCCGCCTTTTTTTAATATTTTAAATTTTTCTTTTAAAAAGGTTTAACACCCGCGTAATAACGGGGGATAAAACGGCATTGGAAATTATCTCAAGGGCAAAGTTTCCCATAGCCAGCGCCCAGAAAACCGCCATTCCCGAAACAGGTAAACTAACAGCCTCGGCAATTTGTGTTGCGCTGTCCATAAAGAAAATGTAACAGCCCAGTAAAAACACGCCTGTGTTAACAAGGGGGCAAACGATTGCGGCGGCAAGCACGGCAAGATATTCGTTAACTTTTTTAAGCGCCTTATGAACAAGACCTGCGGCAAGACCGCAAAGGGTACCCTTTAAAAGCACCGTTATAATCGTTCCGGGAATGTCAAAGGCGAAAAACAGCGCCGCGCCACCCGAGGCAATTACAACCACGCCAAAAACAAAGCCAAGCCAGGCGCCAATGGCAGTGCCGCACATAGCCGCGCCCAAAACAATGGGAATAAGGGCAACGGCGGTTGAAAAGGGACCGAAAAAGGTTGTGAAACTGCCAATAAGCTGCAAAATGATGACAAGCGCCGTCATTATTGCGCCTAAAACCAGCTTCTGAGTTTGAAGTTTTGTTGTTTGCATATTAAATTACCTCCGATACAGTTCCCCTTAGGGATACTGTTCATTATTAAAAACCCTTTATCAGGTGTTTTTTTCGTAGATATAACGAAGCCCCTCAAGAAGCAGGTTTTCGTTATAGATTATGTCGGTTTCACAAAGGGGGATAATATCCTTAGAAAGGCCGCCTGTTGCAATAACCGTGGGGGTTTCGCCCAGCTCCCTTTCAATGCGGGAAAGAAGACCATCAAGCATAGCGGCGGTGCCGAAAATAAGGCCTGAGCGCATACAATCGGCAGTGTTGGTGCCAATTACCTTTGCGGGGGCGGAAATGGAAATTTCAGGCAGCTGTGCGGTATTCTGGGTTAAGGCTTTAAGGGTGAGCCTTACGCCGGCTCCAATGCTACCGCCCAAAAAGCAACCGTTTTTATCCAACACGCTAATGGTGGTGGCGGTGCCCATATCAATAATAACGCAGGGCATGGTGTACTCGTTCATTGCGGCAACTGCGCCTGCGGCAAGGTCGGCGCCAAGCTGGGCAGGGTTATCAATTTTAATGTTAAGACCTGTTTTAACACCGGGGCCAAGCACCAAGGGCACAATGCTGAAAAGCTTTGAAATGGCGGCGGAAAGTGCTGTGGTAACACTGGGCACAACCGAGCAGATAACGGCATCCTCAATATCAAAGGTATTAACGCCGTTAAGGGCCAAAACATCCTTAACCGAAATGGCATACTGGTCACCGGTCAGCTTTGTATCGGTGGCAAGGCGAGCGGTGCATTTAAGGGTTTCATCCTCAAAAACGCCAAGGGTTATGTTGGTGTTTCCTACATCTGCGGCCAAAAGCATTGTGTTTTCCCTCCAAATTAATTAATAATTCTTTACTCTATTATTTTATCCTAAATGAATTAAATGTCAATAAAAAGTTAAAAATGCTTGACTTTATAAAACACAAATGATATAATATCGGTTGCTAATATGAGAAATTAGCCCCTTGTTCTGCCCGAGAGGCAGGACCAATAGACCAAAAGGAGGTGCAACGAAGATGGCAAATAAGTACGAGGTTGCTCTTGTTTATTCCGTAAAGAACGGCGATGACGCTGTTAATGCTTTATGCGAAAAATTCAAGACACTTATCGAGGAGAACGGTACCATCGAATCCGTTGACGATTGGGGTAAGCGCCGCTTGGCATATCCCATCAACTACGAGACCGAAGGCTACTATGTTTTCACTGTTTTCACCAGTGAAGCAAGCTTCCCCGCAGAGCTTGAACGTGTTGCCGGTATTACCGACGGCGTTCTTCGCGTAATGGTTATTAAAAAGTAAAAGGAGAAACTAAATGTTTAACTTAGTTGTTTTAACAGGTCGCTTAACTGCCGACCCCGAACTTAAAACCACTCCTAACGGTGTAAGCGTTACATCATTTTCAATCGCAGTAAGCCGTCGCTATCGTGCAGGTGAGGAAACTCAGGCTGACTTCATTAACATTGTTGCTTGGCGCCAGACTGCCGAGTTCATTACTAAGTACTTCAAAAAGGGTACTATGATTGGTATTGAAGGTTCTATCCAAACTCGTAGATATGTTGATAAGGACGGTAAAAACCGCACAGTATTTGAGGTTGTTGCCAACAACGCTCAGTTCGTTGAATCTAAGCGTGACGGCGGTAACACCGATACTGCAGCAGATGCTCCTGCATCTTATTCCAACACCGGCGCAAACGATTTTGCTGAAATTTCCGGTGATGATGACCTGCCCTTTTAATTAAAGGCGCACAAAATATTAAATATTGGAGGGATATCCCGTGGAGAATAACGAAAGACCCGCACGCAGAAAGCCCCATAAGAAGGTTTGCCATTTCTGCGTTGACCGTGTAGAAGCAATTGACTACAAGGATATTGCTAAGCTTCGCAAGTTCATTTCTGAACGTGCAAAAATTCTTCCCCGCCGTGCAACAGGCACCTGTGCCAAGCACCAGAGGGAGCTTACAACTGCAATTAAGCGCGCAAGACAGGTTGCTTTATTGCCCTATGTAAATGACTAATTAAATATTAAGACCTCCGTTGCACTGTGCAACGGAGGTCTTTTTTTATTTAACACTGTTTAATTAAACGAATATAAAATTCAACGGCTTTTTTGGCGGTGCTCAAACGAATGCGCTCGTTGTTGCCGTGGATTGTGGCGCGCTCCTCACTTGACAAATCCATTGCCGAAAAACGGTAAACCTTGTCGGAAATTCTGCCGTAATGGCGGGAGTCGGAGCACTGCACCATAAGATATGGGGAAACAATACAGCCCTTCCAGGTTGAGGCAACCGATGATGCCACCTTGTTCCACTCCTCGCAGTCGGTGCGGGAGATACGGCTGGGGTTCATTCCCATAAGGACATTTACCTCGACATTTTTATCATTCACTGTTTTTTCGAGGTATGCCTTGGCGGAGTCTACGTTGTCCTCGGGGTTAAGGCGAATGTTTGAAACCATTTTAGCCTCAGGCGGGATAACGTTTGGGGCGGCGCTGCCCTCCATTTGGGTAAAGGCAACGGTGGTGCGAAGCAGAGCGTTAATTTCGCCGCCGCTTTTTTTGCACATAAAGGCATCAAGCAACGGTAAAAACAGCTTTAGGTTTGAAAAGACAATTTTAAAAACGAAGGAGGAATGGCGACCCAGGGTGTCAAACAGCTCCCGAACAGGCTTTGTAAGGTGCAGTTTAAAGGGGTTAGCCTCAATTTTAGCGCAGGCAAGTGACAAAATGCCAACCGGGGTGTGAGGCTTTGGTGCCGAGGCGTGGCCGCCGCCTGAAATAGCGCGGTACTCCACATTCATCATTCCCTTTTCTGCAATTCCGATAAGGCCGCAGGGCTTTTTAACGCCGGGGAACACGTTTTCCACAACTGCGCCGCCCTCATCAACAACAAAGGCGGGAACAATGCCCTTTTCCTCGAAAAAGTCCACAATATTAACAGCGCCCTTGCCGTTTATTTCCTCACCGCCTGAAAAGGCAAAATAAATATCCTTTTCGGGGGTAAAGCCACAGCCTATTAAATGGTCGGCGGCAGAGAGCACACCGTTAAAGGTAACCTTGGTATCAAGTGTGCCGCGGCCCCACATAACGCCGTTAATAATTTCGGCGCCGAAGGGGTCCCGCTCCCACATATCGGCGTTTACCGGCACAACATCGTAGTGAGCCATTAAAACGGCGGGGTCGCCCTCATTTTTGCCCTTCCAGTAAAAAAGCAGGGCGCGGTCGGGCAGCTCCTTAAATTCGCAAACCTTAAACACATTGGGATAAAGGGTGGGGAGCAGGGAGATAAGCTTTTTAAACTCGGCCTCATCCTCTAAAGCGGGGTCTGGGTTGGAAACAGTTTTACAGCGCACAAGGCTTTGTAGGGAAGCCACAATTTTATCGCCATCAAAGACCTCCTCGTTTTCAAAAACCTTGGGCTGTGCCTTAGGGTTAAAGCACAGGGCGCGGATTATTAGGATTAGCAAAAACACAATTATTACGGCAGGGATAATAAGCCACCACATAATTAAATGATTCCTTTCTTGTAAAGAATTCTTGCCACTGCAACTGTAAACAGCACGCCAACGGGTACCATAATGCCAACGGTGCCTGCATTAAGGGCAGGAACAAAAATGAAGAGTGCAAGCATTAAAGCAACGGGGGCGATGGAAAGCTTTAAGTTTTTAGAAATAAACACAACCGCAAGACCGCCGAAAAGTGCAGGTAGAATCATATCAAAGGCGGGCTTTAAAACGGGGGACTCTAAAACAGGGGTTAAGGGAACAATGCAGATAACGCCCACAATAATTATAAGGGTTGTTACAATGGAGGAAACGGCAATGGAAATTGTTGAGATAACCTCGCCCTCCTCGCTGGAAGCCTTAACCTTTGCTCGCTCCATTGCATCAATAGCGCAGGGGAGCTTTAAGTTGGAAATATTACCCGTTACAAAGGAAAGGTATGTACCGCCCGCGCCCAGCATCGGAACATAGGTAAAGATTTCAACAATACCAACCGCCCAGTACATTGGTGCAGTTGCGATAATGCCTTTAATTAAAACATTATAATCGGGGGTTGCTTTAAAAATAAGGGAAAGGGCGAGGGGGAAGCAGAGGAGCGCAAGACCAACGATAATGCCCCAAAGGCGACCATCGCGGTGAACGGATTCCATATAAGATAAATTCTTTTTCATTTTTAGCACTCTCCTTTCCTAACCCAGCCAAATTGTAAAGGGTATTGCCGAGGCCATACCGCAAATTAAAGACAGCGGCAGGGCATAGTCGGTAAGCCAACGGATTTTAAGCTTTGTTGCAAGGCCGCCGCAAACCGCCATAACCAAAGCGGCAACCGCCATAACGCAGGCGGGTATTAAACCTGAGGTTGCCGAGTAGGTTAGGGTCTCGCCATCCTTAACAACGGTGTAAACACCATCAACAGCCTTCCAAAGGCGGTCAATATCGCAGAAAACGTAACCCAAAAATGCCGAAATCATACCAAGGAACATGGCGTTATTAAAAATTTCGCCCCATTTTTTATCCTTCATTCCGATTTTGGAAACGCCGCTTTGAATTTTCTTTGTAAGAAAAGGCACCAGCACAAGACCTGCCGCGATGCCAATGGTCATAACCCAGGTGACGGCAAGGAAAACAGAGGGGTCGGAAATCTGATTGCTCATTGCCTGACCTGCCGCTTCCAGTGCGTTGCCTGCGGCAACCGTTTCATAGGTTATTGAGCCAATAACCGAAAGGCGAAGCCAGGGCAGGGCAAGGCCCAGACTTTGAGATAGTGCCACAACGCCCACCAAAACCGCAATGGCGGGGGCGATGGTGAAAACGGCAGAGGATGAAATGGTTTTGTTTATTGTGGATGATGCAATACCAAGCTCCTTTGCACGTTTTATTGCCTTAACGAGAAAATAAATTGACTGGGAAAGCACCAGGGCAATAATTGCGCCCACAATTATAAATAAAATGGGCGAGTTAACGCTGAAGTTCATTTAATTTTCCTCCTTTTTTCTACCAAGTTTTGAAAAGAATTTAAAGGACATCGGCCACAAAATGCCGCCGATAATAACCATAATATAGTACCTTACAAGGCGGGCAACAAGGGTGTGGGGGATAATCGCCTCAAGGGGGGCGCGAAGCAGCTCCTTAGCGGCAACCACAAGACCGAGACCGATTACAACCTTTATGATTTGAGCCCACCAAACGGCCGTTGTTTCAAATTTAAGATATTTGCTGTCTACAAAATAAACCGTTATAAGTCCCAGCAGGCAGCCAAGCAAGGTGAAAGCATTTTTTTGCGCGGAATTAAGGTTTTCTATATTTTCTGCGAGATAAACTTCGGCGGGGAATTTATAAAAGCACACAAATGCAAGGTAGGCGGCGGTAACGGCCGATAAAACACCCAAAATTATGTACATTGTTTTGGGGCTTTCCTGTGCTTTTTTAAATAATGGATAAAAGCCGAAAACAATTGCCAGTGCGGTGATAACCGAAACGCCTACATCAAGGGGTGTGTGAACGCCTAAATACATTCTGGAAATCGGCACCAAAACACAAGGGGCAATTAAAAGAATTTTAAAAAGCGGCTTTTTGGAAATTTTTGCAAGGGAACCGAAAAGGCTGACGGAAGTTTGTGTGTGCCCACTTGGGAAGGAATATCCCGAAGCGGCTTCCCTGGCGCTTTCAACAATCTGGAAGTTTGGGTCAAGCACCCAGGGGCGGGGAATTCGGAAGGTTATTTTTAAAAACTGGTTTAAAAGTGTTCCGAAAAATCCGCCGCAGAGAACATAGTAGCCCGAAAATTTATCAATACACCAAAAAACAATCATACCTACCGCCATAAAGGCGATTTCCTCACCAAGTCGGGTGATAAGGGAGAAAAATGTATCTAAAAAAGGCAGGCGCAGACTTTGGATAAATTTTAAAATTTCCATTTGAAGCTCTAACATAAGTTCTTACCCCCTTGTGTAGTGCTTTGCGAGGCCGCCCTCGGCGGTTTCTCGGTAAATTCTCGATAGGTCAAGACCCGTTTGATACATTGTTTTAACCACCGTATCAAAGGTTATCATCCTGCTGTCAGATAAAAAGTTTGCAAGGCTTAGTGCATTTATTGCCCTCATTGCCGCAACGGCGTTGCGCTCAATACAGGGAATTTGAACAAGACCGCAAATGGGGTCGCAGGTAAGGCCTAAGTGGTGTTCAAGGGAGATTTCGGCGGCATATTCAATTTGGTCAATGCCCATTCCGAAAAGCTCGCAAAGGGCGGCCGCCGCCATAGAGCAAGCAGTACCAACCTCTGCCTGACAGCCACACTGTGCTCCCGAAATTGAGGCATTGGTTTTAACCAGGTTTCCAACAAGCCCCGCAACGGCTAAAGCCCTTATAATATCATCATCAGAGAAGGAGTTTTTCTCCTGCATATATTTTAGCACTGCAGGCACAACGCCGCAGGCGCCACAGGTGGGCGCGGTTACAATGGTTCCACAGTCGGCGTTTTCTTCACTTACCGCAAAGGCATAGGCGCAAACAAGGCGGTTTTCCCTTGTCTGTGGGCTTTCGTCAATATGCTTTTGGTTATATAAATGCTGTGCCTTGCGCTCAACATTCAGTCCCCCCGGCAGTGTGCCGCTTTTTGAAAGACCTGCCATAATTGCATTGCACATCGTTTTCCAGACATCCAGCAAAAAGGTCTTAAAATCCTCATCCTCGCGGGCAAAAACATAGTCCGAAATGCGGAGGTTGCGGCTTTTGCAGTACTCGGCAATTTCACTAAAGGATTTGTGCTCATAAACTATAGGCTTTAATGCGGGGTCGGAGCCTAACACGGTTATTTCACCGCCGCCTACCGATAAAAAGGTCTTTTCACTTAAGAGGGAGTTACCCTTAAAGGCGTAAAAAACCATTGTGTTGGGGTGGGGGAGATTATCTGCTTCGGTGTCAAAAACAACCTGACATTTTTCACCTAAAATTTCCTTTAAGGCTCTATCGGTGCCGTGGCCCTTGCCTGTTTTGGCAAGTGAGCCGAAAAGGCGCACCTCAATTTTATCGGCTGTGGGATTTTCGGTTAAAAACTGCTGTGCCGCAAAGGCGGGGCCCATTGTATGGGAGCTTGAGGGGCCAAGCCCTGTTTTATAAATCTCTTTAACAGACTGCATAAAAATGCTCCTTATTTTTTATAGCCGTCGGGATTATTTTTCTGCCAGCGCCAGGCATCCTTACACATATCATCAACGTTTAAGTTTGCCTTCCAGCCCAGCACTTTCTTTGCCTTTTCGGGGTTGGCATAAACTGCATCAAGGTCGCCCGCACGGCGGGGAGCAATAACAAAGGGAATAGTAACGCCCGATGCCTTCTCGAAGGCATTTTTAAGCTCTAAAACACTGATGCCGTTGCCTGTGCCTAAGTTAAATGCCTCACAGCCTTTGGCTTTAAGCACCCAATCTATAGCGCAAACGTGACCCTTTGCAAGGTCAACAACGTGTATATAATCGCGCACACCGGTGCCATCCACCGTGTTATAATCATCACCGAAAACGTTTAATTTTTCTAGCTTTCCAACCGCAACCTGTGAAATATAGGGCATTAAGTTGTTGGGAATACCTTTGGGGTCCTCACCAATGGTGCCGCTTTTGTGGGCACCGATGGGGTTAAAATAGCGAAGCAGGGCAATAGACCAGGTGTTATCCGCCACAAAAAGGTCCCGCAGCATTTCCTCTATAAACAGCTTTGTTCTGCCGTAAGGGTTAATGGCGCCAAGGGGACTTTGCTCTTTAATAGGCATATCCTTAGAGGTGCCGTAAACGGTGGCAGAGGAGGAAAACACAATTTTCTTAACGCCGAACTCAGCCATAACCTCTAGTAATCGCAGGGTGGAGATAAGGTTATTATCATAGTAAAGCACAGGCTTTGCCACGCTTTCGCCAACCGCCTTAAGGCCTGCGAAATGAATGACTGCCTCAATTTTTTCTTTAGAGAAAATTTCTCTAAGGGCGGCTTCATCTCTTACATCCTTTTCATAAAAGGTGATTTTTTTGCCTGTGATTTTTTCAACACGGGAAAGTGCCTCGGCACTGCTGTTATCCAGATTATCAATAACAACAACCTCTTTTCCAGCGTTTAAAAGCTCAACGCAGGTGTGTGAGCCAATGTAGCCTGCGCCGCCTGTAACTAAAATTGCCATAATAAATTCCTCCAAAGCATAATAATTTATTTTACTAATATTTATTTTAACATATATAAGCAATTTTTCAAGGTTTACAAACCAAAATTATTGTGATAAAATAGGAACACGAATATTTTAAGTAAAGGAGAAATTAAAATGGGTTATTTTATAAATCCTGCCGCGCTTATGCCCTTTTTTGCCGTGCCCTGCTCACTTGCAGATAAGCATTTAAAGTTAGCTTCCCCTGAAGCGGTTCGCGTTCTCCTTTTTGTTTTGCGCAATCCCGAAAGGGAAATTGCTCCCGAGGCAATAGCCGAATTTTTCAAAATGGATGTTTTCGATGTTTGCGATTGCCTGGATTATTGGGTAAACGCAGGGGTAATTTCCTCTGATAAAGGTGCAGCATCTCCCGCCGAAAAGGAAGCGCCCGCTGTTAAAACGGTGCGCGCAAAGGCGGTTAAGCCCACAAGGGCTGAAATTGCCCGAAGGGGCGCTGAAAGCGAGAAGGTGCGCTTCCTTTTAAGCGAGGCGCAAATGAAGTTCGCCCGCCCACTTAGTGAAAACGAAAGCGCCACACTTTTATGGTTGCTTGATGATGCAGGGGTTGATGTTTCCCTTATTTTAATGGCGGCGCAGTACAGCGCCCAAAAGGGAAAATGCAATATAAGAGAAATTGAAAAAACCTGCCTTGATTGGGCAGATAATTCGGTTACAACTATTGCCGAGGCGGAGGAGCGAATTGCCCTTTTAAACCGCCAGGAAACGGCCTGGCGAATGCTCACTGCCGTTTGCGGCATTGAAAAGCGCAATCCGAGTACTAAGGAAAGGGAAGCCTGCGATTTATTTGTAAACGAATGGGGCTTTTCCCGCGAAATGCTTAAGGCTGCCTTTGATATTTGTGTTGATGCAACAGGTAAATTCTCTCTACCTTATATGAAAAAGGTGCTTTCAAAGTGGCACAAAGAGGGTTATAAAACGGTTGAAGAAACCAAAACCGGTGCTGTACCCAAAAAGAGCGGCATGAGTGATGATATGGTAGCGTTTTTAGCGAAACTCAATTCGGAGGACTAATTTAAATGTCAGTTAATAAATATTACATAGCCGCCCTTGATAATTTAAAGGCAAAGAGGAAGGCTTCCATTGCCCTTTTCGAGGCGCAAAAGGAAAAGGTTTATGAAGAAAACCCAAGGCTCAGTGAAATTGACCTTGAGATTTCAAGAAACGGCGCAGGTCTTGCTCTGGCTGCCCTTAGCGGAAACAAGGCAAAAATGGAAGAAATAAGAAGCGTTGCGGATAAACTGTCAGCGGAAAAGCAGGAAATCTTTAAAAAGGCAAACCTTTTTGAACCTGTCCCCGAATGCCCTGTTTGTAAGGATGAGGGTAAAGTTGGCGGCAAGTTTTGCGAGTGTGTTAAATTTCGCGCCCGCGCTTTAATGGCAGAGGAGCTGGGCAGTGAAATGCCGCTGAAAGACAGCACCTTTGAAAGCTTTTCCCTTGATTTTTATTCCGATAAAACCGAAAACGGGGTTACTCCTAAAAAGCGAATGACCCAGATTTTTAAATCTTGTGTGGAATTTGCAAATGATTTCGGCAAAGAGCCAAAAAATCTTTTGTTTTTAGGAGAGGCAGGGCTTGGTAAAACTCACTTATCCCTTGCTATTGTAAATGAGGTGATGTCAAAGGGTTACGAGGCGGTTTATTCTCCTGCAGGCACCCTTTTTGACCGCATTGAAAAGGAACATTTCGCTTACAGCGGCAGTGAGGATTTCCTTGACACCGTATTACACTGTGACCTTCTTGTTATTGACGATTTAGGCACCGAGTTTTCAACACAGTTTACCCAGAGTACGGTTTATAACATTATAAACACCCGAATTTTAAAGGGTAAATCCACAATCCTCAGCACAAATCTAACCATTGAGGAGATAAAAAACGTATACAATCCCCGTATTTGTTCGCGCCTTGTGGGGCATTATGATGTTAAACAGTTTGCAGGCGATGACATTCGCCTGAAAAAAGCGTTACTCAAATAACAAAAACACCCTGTCTGAAAAGACAGGGTGTTTTACATTTTGCTTTATTAGTTGCGCCATTTAATGCAGAAAGAAATGATTTTAACTGCGGCGTAAACAAAGGGCGCGGCAAGATCTATTAAAAGAGCAATTCGCATAGCAGGGGAGCGAAGGTCGCTTGCAAGCACAATGGCAATACCAATGCAAATAAGCAGGGCAATAACAATGCTTTTAACAAGCTGTCCAATCTGGCGCTTCTTATCCTTTTTCTTGCGGTCAATCCAGTCCTCCTCCGCATCCTTAAGGCGGGCCTCGATCTTGGCACGCAGCTCGGGGCTTAAATATGAGCAGTTTTTAATTTTCAGGGCAATGTCATCAAACATACCCTTTCTGTACTCATAGGTGTAATGGCCCTTAACCCTTTCGTTGATTTCATCCCAAAGTCTGTTGTAGCAGCGAATAGAGGCCTGCTCAACAGAGAAATTGTCACCCTTTGCGGTAAGGAAACGGTAGAAGCGGTAGCGTGTGCTGTCATAATCGCAGCGGCCCGTTTCCAGCCAGCGGTCGCACATTACCTTGCCAAGAGAATTATTAAGTGTGCGGGTTAGGGAAATACCATAGTAATCGAGCACCTTTTTAAATTCGGGGAACTCGCTGTCAGAAATCTCGGCAAGCTCATTGTAAAGGGCGTCCTCATTGGCAGGGTTTTCCTCAAGATTATTTGAATTTGCGTTAACTGCCTCATTAAAAAAGTCGGGCAGGGCAACCGAAATAATTTCCTTAAGGCTTGCGTTGAAGCTACCTAAAACCCTGTCAATGGCGGCGTTAATTTCGGTTATGGCATTTTTGTTTGCCGATTCAATTCTGGTTTCCTCCCACATTCTTGAAACCACGCTGTGGGAGGTCATTTCGGCATCAATCTGAGCCTGAGATTTGCTGGAATAGCTGGAGGCATAGGTTGTTGCGGTGTTAAAGGTGTTGCTGTAGTAGGTTGTGCCGTAGGTGGTTCTGGGGGCTGCTGCGGCAGAGGCCACAGTATCGGCATTTAGCCTGTTGTGAAAATCGGCGGCATCGGCCTTGGCATCGCTAACGTTAATACTGTGCTTTTTGAAAACGTCATCAAAGGCGCCTGCAAGCGCGCCGAGAGAGGCATCGTTTAAGGTGATAAGGCGCTTAAGGGTTGCCTCATCCTTTGCGAAATATTTAAAAACATATTTAAAGAAATCGGCAAAATAATTTTTTGCGCAGTTAAGGGCAAAGGAGCAAACATCAACAATGGCGGTTGTGTCGGAGCCCGAAAGCTTGTTCTGCATTTCGCCTGAAATGGAGCCTGCTACCGAGTTGTTAGCTGTGGCTATGAGGGCATTTAGGGCGCGGGTATCACAAACCGATGAATTAAGCGGCAGGTTTTTGCCGTTTATGGTTATAAAGCCATCATCCCGTTTTTCAAAATATTTATACCCTGTATCTTTAATATAGGTGTATTTATCGGCAATACTACAACCGATGGAAAGTAAATAATCATCGCGAAGTTCAGCTGCTGTCATAAATAATCTCCCCCCAAAAAATATATGTATATAAATACATTTATATTATATAACCTATAAAAAGGCTTGTCAATAAGCGTGGAAAAGCAAAAAAACTTTTCCTTTGCCGACACCCTTCGTGGGTTTTCGACAAGGTGCGTGTGATAATATGTAGAAAAAGGAGGAAACCAAAATGGAACAAAATGTGTTTAAAGCTGTGGCACTTAACAATAATGTAAGCGAGGAGGAGGTAAGAAACGAAATTACCGAGGCGCTGAGCCTTGCAGAGGGCTTTGCCTCTAATGAGGAAATGAGCCTTGAGGAAATTGTGGCTTTTTTAGCGGGAGAGGTTATAGACGCAATGGAGGCTTGAAAAAAGCAAAAAAAGCAAGTATAATGTAAAAAAAGAAAAAGCGAAAGCAAAAAAGGGGGTAAAGCCTTGGATAAAATAATGGTGGCGCTAAGCGGCGGTGTTGATTCCTCTGCCGTAGCGGCAATTTTAAAGGAGCAGGGCTCAGAAATTCTTGGCGCAACCCTCAGACTTTATGATAAAGGCGGGGAAATTTCCTCAGATATTGCCGATGCCAAAAGCGTTTGCGAACAGCTTAAAATCCCTCACTATGTTTTTGATTTGCGTGAAGAATTTAAAAACAGTGTTATTAAGGAATTTATTGGCGATTATCTAAACGGTCTTACCCCAAACCCCTGCACTGTTTGCAATAAGCAAATTAAGTTTGGCGAAATGTTAAAGTGTATGGAAAGTGTTAACGCTGCAAAAATTGCAACAGGTCACTATGCCCGCCTAAAAAAAGATGATATAACAGGCAGAACGCTCCTTTTAAAGGCTAAGGACCAAACTAAAGACCAAACCTATATGCTTTACTCTCTTTCTCAGCAGCAGCTTGGCCGCGCTATTTTCCCTTTAGGGGAGCTTACAAAGGCGCAGGTCAGAGAGATTGCGGCAGAGCATAGGCTTATAACAAGCCACAAATCCGATAGTCAGGATATCTGCTTTGTGCCCGATGGAGATTATGCCGCATTTATTGAAAAGAGTCTTGGCACTTCCTCTAAAAAGGGAAATTATCTGGACATTAACGGTGAAATTATTGGCGAGCACTGCGGCGTTATTCGCTACACGGTAGGGCAGAGAAAGGGTCTTGGTATTGCCTTTGGCAAGCCCCAATTTGTAATTAGCAAAAATGCAGAAAATAATACCGTAACCCTAGGGGATGAAGAGCATCTTTTCAAAACCCGAATTGAGGTTAAAAACATAAACTATATTCCTTTTGATAGTCTATCCTCTAAAATTAGGGTAAAGGCTAAATTGCGCTACCGCCATACGGCTGATGATGCGTGGCTTATACCTCTGACTAAAGACAGTGCTCTGTTGGAATTTGACCGCCCGCAGCGGGCGCCAACCCCCGGCCAGTCGGCAGTTTTTTACGATGGAGACATTGTTATCGGCGGCGGAATTATAGTTTAAAGAAGGCGCTTTTGTGAAAACAGAAATTTTAAGAAAAATTAAAGCATTTGCGGCAAAAAATGTTGTGATGTTTATAGCCCTTTTAGCGGCGGTAATAACAATGTTTTTTGTGCCGCCCGATGGGCAGTACATAGGGTATTTTGATTTCAAAACCCTGTCCTGCCTTTTTTGTGTTTTGGCGGTTGTCTGCGCCCTAAAAAATATCGGATTTTTCAGGTTTGTTTCCTATAATATAGTTAAAAAATGCGGAACAATCCGCAGGGCAATACTGGCTCTTATTTACATAACCTTCATAGGCTCAATGCTCATAGCCAACGATATGGCGCTTATAACCTTTTTGCCCCTTGGCTATTTTATTCTTTCCACAACCGGAAAAAGGGAGCTTATGGCATTTACCTTTATAATGCAAAACATTGCGGCAAATCTTGGCGGAATGTTAACCCCCTTCGGTAACCCGCAAAACCTTTTTCTTTACACAAGGTTTCAAATACCAACCCTTGAATTTATGGGAATAATAGCACCTCATTTTCTTTTGGCGGTGGCGCTTATAACCCTATGCTGTTTTATTTTTGTTAAGGATGAGGCGGTTACGGTAGGCGAGGCGCAGTTTAACCCACCCATAAAGCACACGGTGCTTTACCTTGCTCTTTTTGCCCTTTCCATTGCCATTGTGTTCAGGGGTGTTCCTTATGTGGTGGGGCTTGTTGTAATTCCCCTGCTTCTCGTTTTTGTTGACCGAAAGGCACTTAAAGCGGTGGATTACCCGCTGCTGCTTACCTTTGTCTTTTTCTTTATCTTTTCGGGAAATATGGCGAGAATAGAGGTGGTAAGGGAGTTTTTCTCCTTCCTTCTTACAAAAAGCACCCTGCTTTTCTCGGTGCTATCCTGCCAGGTGATTTCAAATGTGCCCTCGGCAATACTGCTTTCTGCCTTTACCGAAAATTATGCCGACCTACTGGTTGGCGTTAACATTGGCGGCGTTGGCACCCTTATTTCAAGCCTTGCCAGCCTTATAACCTTAAGGGAATACACCGCCCTTAACCCCACCAAGGTGGGAAGCTACATTTTGAAATTTTCGGCATTTAATTTTGCGTTTCTTATAATACTTACAACTTTTGCCCTTTTTGTATAAAGAAAAGGCACCTTGACAGGCGCCTTTATAATATGTATACTATTTTTTGTCCAGTCCCAGCTCAACAGTGGTGGAAATTTCATCGTTGTCGCTGAAAATGAGCTTCATAATTTCATCGGCAAAAAGCTGGTGCATTTCGGGCGTTGGGTGGTTAATTCCGTTAGCAAGGAGTTTATCGGTGTCAATGCCGTTTGCCGCCATTTCCTTCCATTTGGCGTAGGCATCAGCAATCTGAACTCCGTGTTTTTCGGCAACCTTTTTGCCTTCATTTATATAAAGGTCAAAAACCCCCTCGTTTTGGCGGCGGGCGGTGTATTTTGAAAATTCTATTAACCCCTCATCGCCTTCGGTCAGCGGCTTTGTGTTAAGCATATTTGGGGTTAAGAAAATTGTTTGTGCGCCAATTTCCTTGCAACGGGCAAATATTTTGTCCAGCGCATCTACATATTTTTCCAGCGGATATCCGCAGTCGTTAAGGCCAAAGCAAACAATAACAATGTCGGGGTTATGGGCCACAACATCTCTTTCCAGTCGTTCCAGGGACCAGGAGGCGGTGGTTGAGCCGATGCCCGAATTTATAACATTAACAGGAACGAAGTCCCGTTTGGCTAAAATCATTTTTTTAAGGCGGTTGTGATAAACCTCATCGTAAATCATTTCGCCCCCTGCGGCACAGCCGTGGGTTACGCTGTCGCCAAAAGCAACAATGGTTATTGCTCCGTTTTTAAACAGTTCGGGTACGTCCATATTTAATTTTTCTTTAATCAGCATAAAAAGTCCCCCTTTAAGAGATGTATTTAATATAACATTTTGCGGGTTTCAAGTCAACAAAGAGGTGAGAGGATGTTTAAAAAAATAATCTGTGCGGTGCTGTGTTTGTCCCTTTTGGCGGGCATCTGCGGCTGCTCGGCGCCAAAGAATGGTGATAATCCTTCCGAGCTTATCTCCTCTGAGGTATCAAGCGCCAACACATCTTCGGCGGTGTCCGAAACATCCGGCGCGGTTTCTTCCGAAGTATCAAGTGCCGTTTCAAGCACGGCTTCAAAGCTTGACCCCATTCCTACCAATAGCAGGGTTATAAAAGCCTTGGGGGATGATACATATAAATATATAATGGGTCTTTCTGCCGCCCGCCGCTCCTGGGGTCAGGGTCTTAAATTTGATGAAAAGAATCGCCCGATTTATTCGCTGACTGCCCAAAGCGCTTATGGCAAGCACAACGCCTGCTATATTATGGATGATGAAATGAAAATCTACCTCACCTTTGATGAGGGCTATGAGTATAACAACAACACGGCAAAAATCCTCGACACATTAAAAGAAAAGGGCGTTTCGGCGGTGTTCTTTGTAACGGGGCATTATGTTGAAAGCCGCCCCGACCTTGTGCGCCGTATGATTGATGAGGGTCACATTGTGGGAAACCATTCCTGGGGACATCCCGATTACACAACCAAAACATTAGAGCAGGCCTATGATGACATAAAGCGGCTTCACGACTATGTGGAAAAGGAGTTCGGCTACACAATGAGCCTTTTCCGCTTCCCCTCAGGGGTCAGCAGTGATAGGCTTTTGGCTTTGGTTAAAGAAATGGGCTATAAATCGGTGTTCTGGAGCTTCGCCTATGCCGATTGGGACACCTCAAAGCAACCCGATGAAAAAGAAACCCTTGAGCTTATTTTAAACCGTGCCCACCCGGGTGCAGTTCCCCTTCTCCACGCAGTTTCCAACACCAACACTAAAATTTTAGGTCAGGTCATTGATGGATACAGAGCAAAAGGCTATGAACTTTGCGCCTTCCCTCTTGACTAGGAGGAGCCATTATGAATATTAAGGCTGTTCAAATTGCAAATATGTTTGATTTAAAAGGTGAAGTTGTTTCTGCCGAAAGCTTCGGTTGCGGTCATATTAACGACACCTTTCTTATCGGTACCGATGGGAACGAAAAATACATTTTGCAACAAATCAACACAAGCGTATTTAAAAATCCCGATGCCCTTATGGGTAATATTGTATCGGTTACCGAATTTTTAAAGAAAAAGATTATTGCCGAGGGTGGCGACCCAACCCGCGAAACATTAAGCGTTATTTTGGCGAGAGATGGTAAAAATCATATCTCTTTTGATGGAAGCGCCTGGCGCATGTACACCTTCATCGATGATTCGGTAACGCTTCAAACCTGCGAAACTCCCGATGAGTTCTATGCCTCGGCCTGTGGCTTTGGTCACTTTCAAAAGCTTCTTTCCGATTTCCCCGCCCACACCCTTTTTGAGTCTATTCCCGATTTCCACAATACCAAAAAACGCTATAAAGCCTTTGAAGAGGCAGTGGAGGCGGACATTGTGGGAAGAGCCTCTAAGGTTACTCGCGAGATTGAGTTTGTAAGGGAAAGAAAAGAATTTGCTAAAATTTTGGTTGAAATGCAAAAGAACGGGGAATTGCCCTTGAGGGTTACCCATAACGACACAAAGCTTAATAACGTAATGCTCACAAAAGAACTAAAGCCGTTGGCTGTTGTTGACCTTGACACCGTAATGCCCGGCCTTTCGGTTAACGATTTTGGCGACAGCATTCGCTTCGGTGCAACAAAAGCGGCAGAGGACGAAACCGATTTAAGCAAGGTCATTTTTGAAACCGAGCTTTTTGAGTGCTATGCTAAAGGCTTTCTTGAAGAGTGCGGCGAAATGCTTACCGAAAAGGAAAAAGAAATGTTGCCCGTTGGCGCTATGATGATGACCTTTGAGTGCGGTATGAGATTTTTAACCGACTATTTAAACGGAGATACCTATTTTAAAATCCAACGCAAGAATCATAATCTTGACCGTTGTCGCACGCAGTTTAGGCTTCTTGAACAAATGGAAGAAAAAAGAGAAGAGCTCGATTCCATTATCAAAAAGTACGCATAATATATATAATATGTATAGGGCGAGGTTTCTCGCCCTTTTTCTTTGCTTTTTGTGCACTTTATGCCCACATTTTTTCAAAAAGTTATTAAGGTCTTGTGCTTTTTTAACAATAGTGAAAAAAACTAAAAAAATTTGAAAAAAAGTGTTGACAAAAGGTGCGGGATTTGGTATTATTATTGGGCGCCCTTAAAACAGGGTGCCAAAAACGGACCTTGAAAATTAAACAACGAGATAAAAAAGGACCCGACGATTCTTAAGAGAAATCTTATAAATCAAGGACAAATTAAATGCGTCAGCATTAAAGTAAGAATGAGCTAAAAAGCTTAT
>SVPI01000014.1 GCA_015065935.1 Oscillospiraceae bacterium | reverse complement strand
GCACCTAAAAAAGAAAAATTTTTAGTGGGATAAAAGGCAAAAAGCCGTGGTAACGCTGACGCGTACCACGGCTTTTTAACACATTAGGCCGCAAAAATTTACTTTTTTAGGCATTTCATCCCTAAGACCAACACCCGTTCGGAACGCTTTTACTTTTAATAAGGTCTATGATGATAGCCGTAATTATCAGCGGTTAGGGGCATAAACACATAGCCTTGGGCTCTAAGTCCATCAATAATTGCAGGGAGCGCCTGGGCTGTTTCTTTATGCAAATCGTGCATTAAAACACAAATAGAATCTCTGCCCTTAGCACCGTTAATAACATTAGCGGCTATAGTTGCGGGAACCTTTTTTGCCGATGCATCGCCCGAGCTTACATTCCAGTCAAAATACTGATAGCCTTTAGCGTAAACGCTATAAACCAATTGTTTTGTAAGACTGTATGAGTTACTGCTGCCGCCCGGAAAACGGGTAATTTTAGGGAAATAGCCGACCTCTGCTTTAATTATGTTTCCCATTGTGTTTAAGTCGTTAAAAAATGCGGCTTCGCTTTTGTAAATATCCCCATAGCGGTGTGTTGCGGTGTGGATTCCTATAGCGTGACCATCGGCATCAATTTGCTTTAAATAATAACGATATTTTGAGAACTGATTCGTTACAAAAAAAGTTGCCTTGGCATCTTTTTCCTTTAAAATACGAAGAACCTCGCCTGTGTTGGCGCAGGGGCCATCATCAAAGGTTAGAAAGCAGAGTTTTTGGTCATTTGCAGCGGCTTTTTGATTGGCAAGCTTTTTCGCCTCGGCTTCCAGCAAAGCCTTTTTGGCGGTAGCATTAGGGTCTACCGCCGGCTTTACTTGCGGATTCAGCTTTTCGGCTTTAAGCTTTTCAAGATAGTCAACACGACTTTCCAGTGAGGAAATTTTATTATCCTTTTCGGAAATTTGACTCTCAATAGAATCCTTTTCGGTTTTCAGTTGACTGTTTGTTGCCTGTGCCTGCGCTAATGCTGTTCTGGCCTCGCCGATTTCGCCGTTTTGCTTTACAATAAAAACAGCGGAGAAAATCAGCGCAAGTGTCAAAACACCGCAAATTATGGTTAAAATCAACATTTTAACGTTAATTTTGCGAGATTTTTCCACTTTGTTTCCCTTCTCTCTGGATAATTTGTGACAAAATTCGTTGTCACAAATTTATTATAGCACTAAATCTTAAATAAGAAAAGATCTTTTTTCGTTACAAATATTTACAAAAAGCCTTGTGATTGTTATCATTTTGTGATAAAATAATCTTAATGATTATTAGGAGGTCTTTTTGTGAGCAATATTGTTATTACAAGTGACAGCACATCAGATTTAAGTGTTCAGCTTCGCGAACGCTACAATATAAACACTATTCCTATGGGAATTACCCTTGGTGATAAGCTTTTCCTTGATGACGGTGTTCAAATTACACCCGAAATGATTTACGAGCACCACAGCAAGACAGGCGAACTACCCAAAACAAACGCTAATAACTACAGCGATTGTTATGATTTCTTCAAGCCCCTTGTTGATGCAGGCAAAACGGTTATCCATTTCACCATCAGCTCTGAAATGTCTTCAACCTACAATAACGCCCGCATGGCTGCTGAGGATTTAGAAAATGTTTATGTTATTGATTCTCGCAATCTTTCAACCGGCATTGGTGTTGTTATGATTGCTGCCGCTGAGCTTGCCGAAAGCGGAATGGAGGCCGAGGAAATTCTTGAAAAAATTAACGAAATGCTCCCCTGCAGCGATGCTTCCTTTGTTATTGATAACCTTGAATATCTCCACAAGGGCGGCCGTTGCTCTGCCGTTGCTGCCTTTGGCGCAAACCTTTTAAAGCTTAAACCCTGCATTCAGGTTAAAAACGGCACCATGGGCGTTGTTAAGAAATACAGAGGAAAATACATTGATGTTCTAAAAGAATATGTTAACGACAAATTAAGCGATTTAAGCGACATTCTCCCCGACCATGTTTTCGTAACCCACGCGGGCTGTGACGAGGAAATTGTTAACAGCGTTGTTGAACAGGTAAAGGCCTGCAACTATTTTAAGAATATTTATGTCACCCGCGCAGGCTGCACCGTTTCTTCCCACTGCGGCAGGGACACACTCGGCGTGCTCTTTATAAGAAAGTCACCAATTAAATAGTTCGGCATATACTGTTTTAGGGGCGCAAAGAGGGATATCCCAAAAAGCGGCGATAATTTGCTTATTATCCACAGACTACCGTTTATGCCCCTTTAATATAGCAGAAAAGACCTCATCCAAAGATGAGGTCTTTTCTTATTCGTTTTCTTCAAAATCATCGTGTGGCAAATATTTTTCGGGAACCGAAAGTCCTAATGATAAGCGAAGCTCAATATCATCATCGGGATGTTTTTCGTAATAAGGGTCGATAATAAATTTTCTGATTGCATCGAAGGTGCAAAACTGAATGAGCAGGCATTTAAAGCCCGGTAAAACACAAACTACAAGCAGCAAAGCAATAATTATACTAAGCGGTAAAGGCAGGTAAAGTGCGATAACTGCAACAATTGCATAAAACACCAGCAGGCAAACACCAACTAAAATGTTTTTCTTAATATTTAAAAACGCAAATTTAAAGCTGTTTTTAAAAAGCTGACCGATGGAGAAATTAAAGGTCATTGCAAGGGTCCACATATAATATTTCATAAATGAAAAGACCACAAGGCTTGCAAGAGCAATACCAAGACCTAAAATTGATAGAGTTCCCTCCATCATATTAAAGAAATAAATATCAACGGCAATAACAGATAAAATAACAACATTTATAATGCCGAGAATGAGCGCTTGTTTCCAATTTTTCTTAATTGTTTCAAAGAAATCGCTAACACCGAAGGAGTGCTTTTCACGAGCGGTATTGCGGGCAACATGAGTATAGCCAACATAGGAAAGACCGTTTGTTACAAGGGGTAAGGAAACCGCAAAGAATAATAAATTAAGCGGAATAAATTTCCAAAAATTTCTAAAAAAGGTTTCGAAAAAAACTACAAATTTTTTCTTTTCGGGTGCATTCTTTTCAATGCCCGGTCCCTCTTTTGTGAAATCGCCGATACCAAAAAAACCTGCCATTAGTGTTTTCCTTTCTTATCCTTATAAATAAATTTTTCTTTAAGTGAAATATCCTTATAGCCGAGCACATAAGCCACCGTGCAAATTGCGGGTAAAATAAGCAGGGGTAAAAATGCAACTGCAAACTTCCAAACAGGAATTTGAGAAAGTGCAATTGTGGCCTCGGTGCCAAAAATAATGTTATTTATGCTAAACAAATGGAAATTTGCAAGCTTATAAACGCTGAATAAAACCTGAGGTAAAACGCCAAACCTTGAAAGAATGGCCAACACAAAAAGCAGGAATGATGGGATAGAACAAATAAGCCCTATTTTAAGTCCCTTAAGCTTATCCTCCTTTGCCCTACCAAATTTCACCTTATTGTTATCATTGGTACCAAGAGTCCAAATACGGTTATAGTTAAGGAAAAGTAGGGTTACAAAGGTAAAAGCGAAACAAATCAGATTTGCTGAAAGCTCCTGCCCTTCGGTTAACTTTGAGCGGTTATAAACCTTTACAACGGTTTTTCCCTGCTTTTCAAGGTCGGCGAACTGTTCATCAAGACCATCGGCAAGATTGAAAGTATAAAGTTCAATATTCTCCCCGCTATCGGTGGTTTCATAAACTGTATAGCTTTCATTTTTTGTAAAAAATGCGCCCCAGGCAAACTGTACCGAAAAATAAATAAAAAAGCACATTATTACCGCAACACAAAGGCTGACAAAGGTTTTTAAAACAATTTTATAATCATTTTTAAGCATAGAACAAAATAACCTTTCGATTAGGCTAACGAGAGTCGAACCCGTCACGCCTGACAAATAATAATTTTCTGTTTTTTCTCGTCTCATCATTTGTAATACGTTAGTATTACTGCATTCTTCGACTTCGCCCTCCCAAAAAATTATTTATTTGGCAGGTCGTAGAGTTTATCTCTGCCGCATTTTTTCGGAAGGCGAAGCGTGAAATTTGCAGTAAGGCTGTCGCCTTACAAAAATAAGCGCGAGAAAAACGGTAAAATGCGGCGAGCGAAACCGTAATGGGTTCGACTCTCGTTAGCCTAAACCAAATTTTACACATTATACCATATTACATCGGTAAAAAGCAAGTGAGAGGACTATATTTAAAATTTGTTTACAAATGAAAAAGCAACAGCCAAGGCTGTTGCTTTTAAATGTAGGTTAAAATTAGTCCTTGTTGATAAGGTTAAGTACATCGGTGTAGGTGTTGTCATCATCATCTTCAGAAGCACCGAGGATGCTGGAAAGGTCTGCGCCGAGGTCGTTTTTCTTCTTAGCCTCTTCACCAAGACCGGTTGCAACAACAGTAACACGGATGGTATCCTCAAGAGTATCATCAAGCTGAGCACCCCAAATGATGTTTGCATCGGGATGAGCCATTTCAGCAATGATAGAGGAAGCAAGCTCAACCTCTTCAAGACCGATATCAGAAGAACCGGTGATGCTGATGATAACGCCACGAGCATTGTCCATTGAGGTTTCGATAAGAGGACTGGTAATAGCAGCACGTGCAGCCTGCTCTGCCTTATCGCGGCCGGTAGCGGTAGCAACACCCATGTGAGCATAGCCTGCATCGGTCATAATTGCGGAAACGTCAGCAAAGTCGAGGTTAACAAGGGCAGTAACATTGATAAGCTCAGAAATGCTCTGAACACCCTGGCGAAGAACATCATCAGCAATATCAAATGCGTTTTTAAATGTAATCTTCTGCTCGGAAACAAACTTTAAGCGCTCGTTAGGAATAACGACAAGGCTATCAACATGCTCGCGAAGAGCAGCAATGCCGGCCTCAGCCTGGTCCATTCTGCGCTTGCCTTCGAAAGCAAAGGGCTTTGTTACGATACCAACGGTTAAGATACCCATTTCCTTAGCAATTTCAGCAACGATAGGAGCAGCACCTGTACCGGTACCGCCGCCCATACCTGCGGTAAGGAAAATCATATCAGCGCTACGAATAGCAGCTGCGATTTCATCACGGGATTCCTCAGCAGCGCTGCGGCCCTTATCAGGATTTGCGCCTGCGCCCTTGCCTGCTGTGGTTTTATCACCAATTTGGATTTTCTGAGATGCTTTAGACTGATAAAGAGCAGCCTTATCAGTGTTGATAGCAATAAATTCAACACCGCGAACACCGGCATCAACCATGCGGTTTACAGCGTTACCGCCGCCGCCGCCAACACCGACAACCTTAATTTGAACAACATTGTCTAATTCGTTAGAAACTTCAAATGACATTTTTTATTCCTCACTTTTTAACTTATTAGGTGGCCATAAAACATAATATACCTTTATACTTTATAATAATAGCACACCTTATAAAAAATTTCAATATTTTTATGCAAAAAAATCAACAAAATTTTTCTCGATTCTTATTGCAAATTGTCCTTAACAAAATACGCCTCATCCTTTGTTGGTGACCAAACCGACAGATTTACACTTCCCCTTACATTTTCATCCAGATTTTTAATAAGCGTTGCCAAATGGGCGGTTTTGCCCTCCAGTTCGGTTTGACCGCCGAAATTAACAACTATTCTATCAGAAACGATAACCTCAATTGCCAGCATATCGGTTACATCAACCGAGGTAACCTCAAGCTTATAATCGGAAAGTGTGTTTAAAAGTTTTATTAAATAATTCTTTTCTTCCTCGTTTGTAAACTCAACAATTTTACCAACGCTAAGGTTTGTAAGGCTGTTAGCACTGACATTTACAAGGCCTGCAGGGGCACTTGAGTATTTTGCCAGCACCCTATTATCCTTACTTGCAGTGAAAAACTGACCTGCATACTCATAACAATAATATTCAGTGGCTTCGGTTATTTTAATTTCAATTTTATCGGGTAGTATGCGTTTTAATTTTACGCTTTCAATAAAAGGATGCTTTGCCAATAACTGCTTTTTAACAGCCGAATCGAAAACAAGAAACATATTTGTTCCTGTCTTTATTCCCGCGGTTTCCAAAATCTCATTACTTTCGTAAATTGTGTTACCGCTTACTGTTACCTGTTCGGTTTTAAAAAACACAGTAAGAGACAGCGTAACAAGGGTTGCACACAAAATAAATATTAGCAAAAAAGCAATAAAGCCTTTTTTAACCCTTGCGCGCTTTTTCGCCTTTTTATTTTTTTTGGAATTACGGCGGGGATTCGTGTCCTTATATTCCATTTCCTACTCCTCTTTAATTTCTGCTCCAAGCATTTTTAAATCACGCGCGATATCAGCATAACCGCGCTTTATATAACAAATTTTATCAACCGCCGTTGTGCCTTCGGCCCCAAGGCCTGCAACAACGAGGGCGGCACCACCGCGCAAATCGGTGGCACGAACAGGTGCGCCCGAAAGCCTTAAACAGCCCTCGACAACCGCCACCCTGCCTTCGGTTTTAATGTTGGCGCCAAGCCTTTTAAGTTCATCAACATAATTATAACGGTTTTGAAATATATTTTCCACAAACACGCTTGTTCCGCGTGCCTTTGTAAGCATTGCAAGAATAGGTGGCCCCGAATCGGTAGGAAAACCGGGATAAATTTGTGTATGAAGGGAGGAAATTCGCTTGGGCCGCTTTTTCATATTAATTTTTAGGGTGTCTTCCCTTGCAAAGATTTCAGCGCCCGCCTGTTTCATAACATCAATAACGCCTGCAAGCTGTGCGGGAATTACATCTTTAAGAATTATACTTCCTCCACAAATTCCAACCGCCGCCATATAGGTCGAGGCAATTATTCGGTCGGGAATGATTTTATGACTTGTGTTATACAGTTTATCTACACCGATTATCTCAATTGTGTTACTGCCGGCGCCAAAAATTTTCGCACCTGCAGAATTTAAAAAATCTGCAAGGTCAACAATTTCGGGCTCCCTTGCCGCGTTGTGGATAATCGTTTTGCCATGAGCCAGCGTTGCGGCAATCATAATATTTTCGGTGGCACCAACGCTTGCAAAGGAAAGGTAAATTTCCTCGCCCTTAAAGCCATCGGGCAAAGAGCAGTTTAAAAATCCGCCATCCTCCTCAATTTGGGCACCTAAAATTTTTAAGTTCTTAATATGTAGGTCAACAGGTCTTGGCCCTAGCTCGCAACCACCGGGACTGCTCATAATTGCCTTGCCTGTTCGTGCAAGGATAGCGCCTAAAAACACAATTGAAGAACGCATTTCCCGCATTAGGGAATGCGGCACCTCCGCACGATTTACATTTTGGCAGTTAACGATAACGCACTGCCCTTCCCTTTTAGAAACACAGCCCAAATGGGATAAAATTTTCAGCGCAACATCAACATCGGAAAGATTGGGACAGTTATGTATTTCCGATGTACCACTAATAAGCAGCGTTGCTGCAAGAATGGGTAAAATACTGTTTTTGGCACCATCAATTTGTGCGGTGCCGTTTAACTTTTTACCGCCTTCTATGATTATTTTTGACATTTAAAACACCCTTTTTGAATGAAAAATTTACATTTCATTCTATGCCGAGTGTTTATTTTGT
Organism: Oscillospiraceae bacterium; assembly: GCA_015065935.1. Classification (GTDB taxonomy): domain Bacteria; phylum Bacillota; class Clostridia; order Oscillospirales; family Acutalibacteraceae; genus SIG587. The sequence continues at coordinate 40,482 of SVPI01000014.1, read as the reverse complement.
GTTATTGCGCGGTGTAAAGGTCCATTATAATTTTATAAATTCTTGCGTTCGCATCATCAATGGCGGTTTTTCTTGCCTTTTGAGCCATTATTTCAAGTTTTGTTTTATTTTCAATTAAACCGCTTACAACCTCAATTAGCTTTTCACCACTAAGGTCTTTTTCCTCAATAATTTCGGCTGCCCCTGCGTTTTTGAGCACCATTGCATTGTGGAATTGGTGATTTTCGGCAACATAGGGCGATGGAATTAAAATTGCAGGCTTGCCGCAAATTTGCAGTTCACTTAAAGTTATGGCTCCTGCCCTGCAAATAACAAGGTCGGCCGCCGCCATACAAAGCTGCATATCATCTATATATTCCCTTACATCAACCTCTTCGCTTAAGGTAATATCTTTAAGATTTTCAAGCATTTCACCGTTTCCAACCTTACCGGTTGCGTGAATGTGATAGAATTTTTTACTGCCGTTATGCCATTTAATTAGGTCGCATACGGCCCTGTTAATATATTTAGCACCGAGACTTCCGCCAAAGGACAAAAGTACGGGTCTGTCATCCATTTTAAGTTGTTTCTTTGCTTCAAGCTTATCTGCCGAAATAAGGTTTGAACGAACAGGATTACCTGTGATTTCGGGCTGTTTTTTAAGCTTCATATGGTTTATTGCCGCAGGCATTGCCAGCATAACCTTATCAACGCTGTTTGCCAGCATTTTTGTGGTTACACCCGGAAAGGCGTTTTGCTCGTGAATGGCAGTTTTAATGCCTAGCTTTGCCGCCTCTCTGAGTACAGGACCGCTTACATAGCCGCCTGTTCCTACAACCACATCGGGTTTAAGTTCTTTTAAAAGTTTTTTTGCCTTTTGACTTGATGAAAAGGCCTTTTTAACAGCTGAAATATTACTTTTAATAGCTCCGAGAGAAAAACTACGCTGAAAACCGCTTACCTCAATTGTATAAAAATCATAGCCTGCATTTTTAACAAGCCTTGATTCAATTCCTCTTTCGGTGCCTATATAACTGATTTTGGCATTTGGATGTTTTTCTTTAATGCTACCTGCAATTGCAAGCGCAGGATTAACATGGCCGGCTGTGCCGCCGCCCGCAAAAAGAATGTGCATAAAACCTATTCCTTTCAAAAACTAAGCCTTTTGTAAACTACAACTTCGTGAAACCGAAAGAACAATTCCCATTTCACACAATAAAATTAGGAGCGCGGTGCCGCCGTAGCTGAAAAACGGCAGGCTGATTCCTGTGTTTGGAATTGTATTTGTTACAACTAAAATGTTAAGAATTGCCTGCAGCCCTACCTGGAAGGTAAGACCCACCGCCATAAGAGCGCCAAATTTATCGGGTGCCTTCATGGCAATTGTAAATCCGCGCCAAACAAGTGCACAAAACAGTACTATGATTATCATTGCGCCAATAAGGCCAAGTTCTTCACAAACAATGGAAAATATAAAATCATTATGTGGTTCGGGCACCCAAAGGTGTTTTTGAACCGACTGACCGAGTCCCTTACCAAGCACTCCGCCCGAGCCAACGGCTAAAAGGGACTGAATTGTTTGATAGCCAAGGCCTGTGGCATCAGCCCAAGGGTCGAGCCAGTATTTAATTCTGTCTCCACCGTAGCCTACAATTCCTGTAAGAATTGCCAAGGCACCGCCTGCAACGCCAACAAGACCGCAAAGACCAACGTGCAAAAGCCTTACGCCGCCCACAACCATTAAAAGAATTCCAATAAAGAAAATAAGAACGGTTGCGGAAAGGTGCGGCTCGGCAACTACAAGACCGCAAACAACGGCCAGCAAAAATCCAAAGAATAAAATACCGAATTTAAAGCTTTTCATTGCTTTGTGATTTGCGGCAATAAGATGTGAAAACAAAAGCACAATGGCAAATTTAGCAATTTCTGAAGGCTGAAAGGTCAGTCCCCCAACAACAATCCAGCGCTTATAGTCAACTCCGTCAATCATTGGGGGCATTGCAATAAGCAGGGTTAAAAGTGCAACTGCAACAATGTAAACCACCCAAGAAAACTTGCGGTAAACGTGATAATCAATTTTTGAAATGAGCATCATTAAAATGAAGCCCACAACCGCAAAGGCTGCCTGACGAACTATGAAGCGATAACTGTTGCCAAAATATGCAAAGGAATAGGCATAGCTTGCGGAAAAGAGCATAACAAGACCAATGGTCAGCAAAATTGACACTAGTGCAAAAAAGGTAATGTCCATTTTGCCCCGCTGAATTAGTGGAGATTTAACTTTTCTTTTTTTAGCTCTGATTTCCTCCAAGGGTGAATGCCTCCTAAAATTTTATCCGAATAGTACCAGTGCGAAAGCTGCCGCACAACCTATTAGTGCCACAAGGGTAAAGATGCCTACCACCTTTTCCTCGTTCCAACCACTCATTTCAAAATGGTGATGAAGGGGTGCCATTTTGAAAATACGCTTTTTTGTCTTTTTAAAATATGCCACCTGAAGCATTACGGAAAAAGCTTCAGCAAGATAAACAATGCCTGCAATAATTAACACGATAGGCTTGCCAACGCCAAAGGAAAGGCCAACAACGGCACCGCCTAAAAACATTGAGCCTGTATCGCCCATAAACACCTTAGCAGGGTGTGCATTCCATACAAGGAAACCAACACAGGCACCCGCAACCGCGGCGCTTAAGGTGTTGTAGCCAAAGTTTTCCAGAAGCCCGGCTGAAAGCATAAAGGCGGATGCTACCACCAAGGTTACACTTGCCGCAAGGCCATCAACACCATCGGTTAAATTAACGGCATTTGTAAAGCCGTAAATAAAGAATAGTGCAATGGGCCAAAAGATAAGGCCAAGGCCTGAATCAATTCTGAATTCGCCTAAAAATGGGAGCCAAAATGTTTTCATTCCGTTTAAGAACATTGCCAGCAAATAGGCCGCCGAAACAAACAACTGCAAAAAGGTTTTTTGCCTTGCTGTAAGACCTAAATTACGCTTTTTAACCACCTTTATGTAGTCATCAATAAAACCGATTGCACCCATTAAAACGCTCAAAGCAAGTCCTAAAGCGAGGCTTGTGAGAGCCTTTAAGTTGGCGAGTTCCTTTATAAGAGAGCCCTGGGTTAAAAAAGAAACTAAAATAGCAACAATTAAGGCTACTACAATGCCGAAAACCATCATAATTCCGCCCATTGTGGGTGTTCCCTGCTTATCCTTATGCCAGGTGGGGCCATCCTCTAAAATGGTTTGACCGAATTTAAGTTTTCGTAGCATTGGGATTATAAAAAATCCCGAAAGTGCAGTTGCGGCGAAAGCAACTATTGCCGCAACAATTGGAGCAATTTCACGCATTTTAAACTCTCCTTATTTTAAGTTGGCGAGGGTCGAACCCGATACGGTTTCGCTCACCGCCTTTAATCATCTGACTTTGCGTATTTTTTTGCAAGGCGTCAGCCTTGCGGCAAAATTACGCTTCGTAAGCTTAATAAATTCGTTGGCAGAAACTCTTCGACCTTTCAAAACTAAAATTTTTGTGTTAGAGGAAGCCGACAAAACGCAGGAATACTGGCGTATTTCAAGTTTTGAGGCAAACTATTACCAAAAATTTTGTTTTGAAGGCGTAACTGGTTCGGCTCTCGCCAACTTATAAGTTCTCAAGCACCTGAGCTATAACCTCGCGCTCATCAAAGTGAATGGTGCCATCCTTTAAAATTTGATAGGTTTCGTGCCCCTTGCCCGCCAAAACAATAATGTCATCCTTTTGGGCATTCTCAATGGCAAACTTAATTGCCTCACCACGGTTTTCAATAACCTCATAGGGGGTTGAGGTGTTTTTCATTCCCTCTAAAATATCCTCGATAATGAGAGAAGGCTCCTCGCTACGCGGATTATCGCTTGTAACAATAACATAATCGGCATAACTGCAGGCAACCTCACCCATTATGGGTCGTTTAGTTCTATCGCGGTCACCGCCACAGCCGAAAAGTGCTACAAGTCTGCCACGCTTACAGCCGTAAAATGCGCGTAGAATGTTTTTAAGACCATCGGGAGTGTGGGCATAGTCAATAATAACAGTAAAATCCCTTCCTGTGGGATAAACCTCTGCTCTACCCTTTACACCCTCAAGCTGTGCCAGGGCCTCGGCGGCATCCTTTAGAGAAAAACCCAGCTCCATTGCACAAATTGTTGCCGCCATAGAGTTATAAACGGTAAACTTACCGCCTGTTTTAATGCGCATTCTGCAAATTGTGTTATAGCCTACAAGCTCATATTCCAGGCCATCAGCACGGTAGTTTATATTTTTTGCAGTGTAGGTTGCATTATCACTTGAGGCTGAATATGTTACTGTTTTGCAGGTAAGCCCGCTTAACAGCTTTTCGGTGTAATCATCATCCGCATTGATAATAGCGGTTTTACACATTTTGAAAAGCTTCTTTTTTGCCTCAAGATAATTATCCATTGTAATGTGATAATCGAGATGATCCTGGGTAAGGTTTGTAAACACCGCTGCCTCAAAATCGATTCCCTTAACTCTATCCTGGTCAAGAGCATGGGAGGAAACCTCCATTAAAACATACTCACAGCCCTTATCGCGCATTTGTGCAAAAAGGTCAGAAAGCTCATAAATACCGGGGGTTGTATTTTTAGCGGGGATAACCTCATCACCAATCATATTTTGAATGGTACCAATAAGACCGCATTTATGCCCTGCGGCTTCTATTATCGTTTTAAGCATATAGGTTGTTGATGTTTTTCCATTTGTGCCTGTTATACCAATGATTTTCATTGATTTTGCAGGATTACCAAACCAGGTAGCGCACATTTGGGCAAAAAGTGAGCGTGTATCCTCAACAATTATTTGATTTGAAAGGCCTAAATCCTTTTCACAAATTATGACAGCAGCGCCCTTTTCGGCAGCTGATTTTGCAAAATCATGTCCATCAACACTGGGACCCTTTATGCAGACAAATGCCGAGCCCGCGGTCACCTGCCTTGAATCGGAGGTGATAGAAGAAATCTCAGTATCGAAGCACAAGTTTTTGCAGTTTGGTAATAATTGCCTTAGTTTCATAATTTGTTCCTTTCTGAATTTATGCTATATCTCCTGTATTATTATCTCTGAAATAAACAGTTATAACCGTTCCTGCATCAACCGCTGTTCCGGATGCTATGCTTTGACGGTAGGAAACACTGACTGATGTATCGTTAGTGTTACCTGAAAACTGAATATTTACATTTGCCTGAGCCGCCACGGTGTTTGCCTGTGAAAGGGATAGTCCCAAAAGGTTTGGAACGGTTGTTTTGGCGGTTTCAGCCTTTTCCTCGGTATAAATAACAACCACGCCACCGTTATAAAGTGAATGACTTGTATCGGGAAGCTGTGAAACAACAGTGCTGCCGTTGCCCACAATCTTGTAGGTCAGTCCCTTTTCGGTGAGGGAAGCCTTTGCCTCCTGCAGGGTTTTGCCAACAATGCTTGGAACATTAACGGCAAGTCTGCCAAGCTCTGCATCGGTATACTGCGGCTCGTAACCAAGGTAAGGAAGCACATCGCCTAAAATTTGAGCACCAACCGGTGCGCAAATTGTGCCGCCGTAATATGCATCGCCGTGAGGTTCATCAAGTAAAACCAGAATTGCAATTTCGGGGTCGTTTGCAGGGGCTACGGTGCAGTAGGAGGAAATATAAAGACCCGACTGACCGCTGGCAATCATTTCAGCAACCTTTTCTGAGGTTCCTGTTTTGCCGCCTACGCTAAAGCCCGCAACATATCCGTTCTTACCGCCACCCTCCTTAACAACCTGCTCCATAAGGGAACGAATTGTAATTGAGGTGTTTTCGGAAATAACCTGTCTTTTTACCGTTGTGCCAATGCTTTTAACCACATTACCCTCGCTATCGGTAATTTTTGAAACAATGTGGGGCTGAACCAGGTTTCCGCCGTTAACTGCGGCGCTGATAGCGGTTATAAGCTGAATTGGGGTTACCTTAAAGGTTTGGCCAAAGGAGGTTGACGAAAGCTCGGTGGGGCCCATATTCTCTGCTTTGTGATAAACCGAGGAGGATTCACCGGGTAGGTCAACACCTGTTCTTTGTGTGAAGCCAAAGGCCTCAAAATATTTTGAGAATGTATTAGAGCCAATTAACTGACCTAGTGTTATAAACACAGGGTTGCAGGAGTTTTCTATTGCATCAATAAGGGTTTGTGCGCCGTGACCGCCGCGTTTATGGCAGTGGTAGGTCTGCCCTGCAATGTTTATTGAGCCACCGCAATTATAGTTTGCCGAAGGCTTTGTAAGGCCTTCTTCAAGGGCAATTGCCGCCGTTATAACCTTGAAAACCGAACCGGGCTCATAGGTGTCGGAAACAAGTTTGTTTCTCCACTGAAGGTTTAAAAGGTTGCTTACCATTTGGGTACGCTCATCACCCTCAAGGCCTTCAAGCTTTTGCTTATTTACCTCATCAAGGGTAAAGGGGTCATTGGGATTAAAGTCCCCCTTAATTGCCATTGCAAGAATTTCGCCTGTTTTAGGATTCATTGCAATAACCGCGCCACGCTGAGCAACCTTGTTGGCATCAACCGCCTCAGCGATATATTTTTCACAAACATACTGAATATAGGAATCAATGGTGAGGCCTACAAAATTTCCCTGTTTTGCCTCTTCAACCTTTTCGTAGGTAAACGGCATATCGGTTCCGTGGGCGTTTTTAGCCGCCACAACTCTTCCTGCAATGCCTGTAAGCTCGGTGTCGTAATAGCTCTCGACACCCGATAGACCTTGATTATCAACACCAACGAAGCCCAGTACAACGGAAGCCAGTGTATCGTTTGGATAGTAACGCTTTGTGGTTTCATCAAGACCGATGTAGCTTGAAAGTCCTAAGTCACTGTTGTCAACTATAAACTGGCGAACCTTGTCGGCAACCTCTTTATCAACCTGCTTTTTAACGGTGACATAGTAAAGGGATTTTATTGTGTTTTTGTAAATAGTTTCGCGGTCCTCACCTAAAATCTCGCTAAGACCATCGGCAATTGCTGCCCTAACCTTTTCCTTTTTGGTATCGTTTTCAATTCGAATGATACCGTTTGGAGTGATGTAAACATTCCAGGCAGGAGCGCTTGTGGCAAGCACATTTCCCTCTCGGTCGTAAATATCGCCGCGGGGGGCGGTTATCATTGTGTCGTAAAGCTGTTGTTCGGCGGCCTTGCTTTGGTATTTTTCACCCTCAACAATCATAAGCCAAATAAGGCGAAAGCCTGTTACGCTCACTGTGAAAATTACCATTGCCAGCATGACCACAAGTATGCGGGTTAGCATTGATTTATTTGGTTTTACGCTTGAAGCCATACTTTTCCTCCGTTAATTATCTTTAAATATTATATATATAATAAATGCAGTTAAACGAGAGCTTTTTTAAAACTCTCGTTAGTTATTATATTAAATATAAAATCTGCTTATTCCTCGCTTATATAAGCGCCACTGCTATCCCTGGCTACATTGGTATCATTGACACGAATATAGACCACCTGACTCTTATCCATTTTGCGCATTCCAAGCTTTGCGGCCTCTTCTTCAAGATTCTGGTAGGATATAATACGGTTAAAATCTACACTGAGCTTTGTATACTCACTGTCGAGCTCGTTAATTTCGGTTTGAATAGCCTTAATTTCGGCATTAACCTCGTTAATAGCAATGCGCATATAGATATTAGCGCAGAATATAACCATTAAAAACACGAGGGATACCGCAAGCCAAGCCTTAGAAGAAACAGCATTAACGGCGTGATTTTTACGCTTTTCGTGAACCTTTTTCTCCTTAGGCATTTTTATAATGTTATCCCTTGGTGCAGTTTTCGCCTTAGGCATAAACATTTCAAAATCATAGGCAAGGGTTGTGTTCATATATTTAACATTATCCACCGAATGCTCCTCCTTTCTAAAGTTTAATTATTGCACGCAGTTTAGCACTGCGGCTGCGGTTGTTGTTTTCCAGCTCTTCGGCTGAGGGTTCAATAGGTTTTTTAGAATATTTCTTTCCCCTTGGTGTTTTTCCGCAAACACAAACAGGAAAATCGGGTGGGCAGGTACAGCCCGTGCAATATTCAGCAAATTTTACCTTTACCATTCTATCCTCTAAAGAATGGAAGGTTATAATGGCAAGAACGCCGTTTTTGTTTAAAAGTTCAAAGGCACTATCCAGTACCCTTTCTAGGCAACCTAACTCATCGTTAACTGCAATTCTCAACGCCTGGAAGCATTTTCTGGCGGGGTGACCATCACGTCTTGCGGCGGCGGGCACAGCATTTGAAATAATTTGAGCAAGCTCGGTTGTGGTTTCAATTGCCTTTTTGTTTCTTGCTTCCACAATTTTTAGTGCTATTTTATAGGCAAATTTTTCTTCGCCGTATTTTGAGAAAATTTTACTAAGCTCTTCGGCGCTCAAATTATTAACTAAATCTGCAGCGCTTGTCCCACTTTGGCTCATTCGCATATCAAGTGGTGCCTGCTTGTGATAAGAAAAGCCTCTTGCATCCTTATCAAGCTGATATGATGAAACACCGAGGTCAAGGAGAATTCCATCAACCTTTGTAACACCCTTTAGCGCCAAAACCTCTGACATATTTTCGAAATTGCTGTTTATAACCTCGGCGGGAAGTCCCTCAAGGCGCTTGGTTGCCGCCTTTACGGCATCGGGGTCACGGTCAAGAGCATAAAGCCTTCCGTTTTTAAGCCTTTTAGCTATTTGATAGGAATGACCACCGCCACCTGCGGTGCCATCTACATAAATTCCATCGGATTTAATGTTAAGTGCTTCAATACATTCGTTTAAAAGCACCGAAATGTGTTTAAATTCCATTTATACTTAAAACTCCAGATTAAGCATTATATCCGCAATGGCTTCGGGAGTGCTCTTTTCGCTTTCTTCCTTCCAGGCATCGGGATTCCAAAGTTCAAGATTTGTTCCCATTCCGATAATGTGAACCTCATCGGTAAGATTTGCAAAATCTCTAAGGGATGCAGGAATAAGTATTCTTCCCTGGCCGTCGGGTTCAACCTCAAAGGTACCATCATAGAGAAATCTTTTAACATCAATTGATTTTACCTTTGGTAAAGCCTCAATGCTCTGAACAAGATTTTCCCACTCGGCCTCAGAATAAATACAAAGGCAGCGCTTTCCAAAAATGCCACGGCAAATTATAAAGGTGTCGCCAAGCTTTTCACGAAGCTTTGCAGGAACGGCCATTCGGCCCTTCTTATCTATTGCGGGGTCATAGCAACCGAAAACCATTCCTTCACCTCCTTAATTTCACCACTTTTAAACATTTTAATGGATTTTTTCGCCACTTTGTACCACTTTTATGTTGATTATACGCCACTTTTTATGCTTTTGCAATAGTTTTTTTAAAATTTGCTATACTATTTTTTAAAAATTGTGTATACAAAAAGGCGCAACCACAATATGTTGTGGCTGCGCCTAAAAAGCACTATTTTTTATTTACTTAAAAACTCGTGAATTGACTGTGCAGCCCTTTTTCCTGCACCCATTGCGAGAATTACTGTTGCGGCACCCGTAACGGTATCACCACCGGCATAAACGCCCTGTTTTGAGGTTTCCATTCCCTCATTTACAACAAGGCAGCCTCTGGCGTTTGCCACAATTCCACTTGTAGTTGTGCGAATAAGGGGATTTGGTGATGTACCAATTGCCATAATAACACTATCAACATCAAAGGTAAAGTTCGAGCCTTCAATGGTTTGAGCTTTTCTCCTGCCCTTTTCATCGACTTCGGTAAGCTGAGTTCTCACGCACTCAAGTTTTTGAACCTGACCGCGGTCATCACTAATAATTCTTACAGGGTTTGTGAGAGTTTTAAACTCAATGCCCTCTTGCTTTGCGTGGTGCACCTCTTCTGCCCTTGCAGGCATTTCAGTTTCACTACGGCGATAAACAATGTAAACGTTTTCTGCACCCAGGCGTTTTGCACACCGTGCGGCATCCATTGCCACATTACCGCCGCCAACAACGGCAACGCTGTTCACCTTTTTAATAGGCGTATCATAAGTATCGTCATAGGCCTTCATAAGATTAATTCGGGTTAAAAATTCGTTTGCCGAATAAACTCCAAGGCTATTTTCACCCTCAATACCCATAAAGGAAGGTAGTCCTGCGCCCGAGCCGATAAAAACAGCCTTAAAGTCCATATCAAATAGCTCGTCAATAGATAAGACCTTACCTATTACCATATCGGTTTTAATTTGAACGCCTAGTTTTTCCAGTGCTTCTACCTCAGCCTTTACAATGCTTTTAGGCAGTCGGAATTCGGGAATTCCGTAGCTTAAAACACCGCCTGCTGTGTGTAGCGCCTCAAAAACCGTAACGCTATAGCCCAGCTTTGCAAGGTCACCCGCACAGGAAAGACCTGCGGGGCCTGCACCGATAACAGCAACCTTTTTGCCGTTAGGTTTAATGGTTTCGGGTAAATCGGTTTCATTTTTCAAATGCCAATCGGCAACAAAACGTTCAAGGCGGCCAACAGCAACGCTTTCGCCCTTTATTGCCCTAACACATTTGCCCTCGCACTGTGTTTCCTGCGGGCACACTCTGCCGCAAACAGCAGGCAAGGAGTTAGTTTTAGCGATAATTTTATAAGCAGCACTGAAATTGCCCTTTGCAACCTCACCTATAAACTCAGGAATTCTTACATTAACGGGGCAACCTTCAACACACTTTGGATTTTTACAGTTTAAACAGCGCTGTGCTTCACTAATTGCCTCGGCCTCGCTGTATGTAGAAACAACCTCATCGAAGTTTTTGTTTCTTATATTCGGCTCCTGTTCCTTTGCGGGGGTTTTAACATTTGACATATTTGCCATTTCTAAAAACCTCCCATTTTGCAGGCGTGCTCTTCCTCGGCTTTATAGCCTGTGTTTCGGAGCATCAGCGAATCAAAATCGACAAGGTGGCCATCAAAATCGGGGCCGTCAACACAGGCGAATTTAGTTTCACCGCCAACGCTTACACGGCAACCGCCACACATACCTGTTCCATCAATCATAATAGGATTAAGGCTTACAATGGTTTTAACGCCAAACTCCTTTGTGGCAAGGGAAACAAATTTCATCATTGGAATAGGACCAATAGCTATTACAAGGTCATAGGTATCCTCACCTAAAAGCCTTTTAAGCACATCGGTAACAAAGCCCTTTTCACCGTAAGAGCCATCATCGGTGGTGATAAAGGTTTTGCTTGATACCTTTTTCATTTCCTCTTCTAAAATCACAATATCCTTGTTTCTAAAGCCCGCAATAACAGTAACCTCGGCACCCATATTATAAAGAGCCTTTGCCTGAGGATAAGCAATAGCACAGCCCACGCCGCCGCCGATAACAATAGCCTTTTTGGGCGCGCCAAACTCGGTGGGTTTGCCTAAAGGTCCCACTACATCGGAAATAGAATCCCCAACACTTAGTGCCGCTAAGCGCCGTGTTGAGTAGCCCACCGCCTGAAAAACAATGGACACGGTTCCGTTTTCGCGGTCAAAATCCTCAACGGTTAAGGGAATTCTTTCGCCCTTTTCATCAATACGAATTATAACAAACTGACCCGCCTCAACCTTTTTAGCTATAAAAGGTGCCTCAATGGTCATTAAGGTGACCTGCGCGTTCAGCTGTCTTTTTTCTACTATTTTAAACAATTAAATTCGCTTCCTATCTGATAGCGTTTATAAGCTCATTTACCATATCGGTTTTTTCCCAATTAACATCAATATCAGTTCTTCCCATATGTCCGTAAGAGGAGGTCTGGCGGTAAATGGGGCGGCGCAAATCAAGCTTTCTGATAATTGCTTCGGGGCGAAGGTCAAATACCCTTTTAACCGCCTCGGCAATTTTTTCATCAGATACTATTCCTGTGCCAAAAGTATCAACCATAACCGAAACGGGAGAGGCAACGCCAATGGCATAAGCCAGCTGAATTTCACAGCGCTTTGCAATTTTTGCCGCAACAATATTTTTAGCAACATAGCGTGCGGCATAAGCGGCAGAACGGTCAACCTTTGTGGGGTCCTTGCCCGAAAAGGCACCGCCGCCGTGGCGGGCATAGCCGCCGTATGTATCAACAATAATCTTTCTGCCGGTTAAACCTGTATCTCCTGCGGGACCGCCAACAACAAAACGGCCTGTGGGGTTTATAAACAGCTTTGTGTTTTCATCCATAAGGGATGCGGGAACGGTTGCTTTAATAACCTTTTCGATTATATCCTGCCTTAAGGTTTCAAGGTCAATTTCAGAGGTGTGCTGACTGGATACAACCACAGCATCAATTCTTTTAGGCTCGCCGTTTTCATATTCAGCGGTAACCTGAGTTTTGCCATCGGGTAATAGATAATTAAGCTCTCCGCTTTTGCGAACCTCGGTCAGCTTTTTAGACATTTTATGGGCGAGGGAAATTGCCAAGGGCATAAGCTCCTCGGTTTCATCGCAGGCATAGCCAAACATCATACCCTGGTCGCCTGCACCGTGAAGGTTAAGCTCATCCTCTTCGCCGGATTTAAGCTCAAGAGATTTATCAACACCCATTGCAATATCAGGTGACTGCTTGTGAATTTGAACATTAACCTTGCAGGTTTTAGCATCAAAGCCAACCCCTGCCACGGTGTAGCCGATATCAGCAATAACGCCGCGGGCAATTTTTTCATAATCTACCGTTGCTGTTGTGGTAATTTCGCCCATTAAATTAACGCTATCGGTTGTGCAAAAGGTTTCGCAGGCAACGCGGGCGTTTTTATCCTGGCTTAAAATTGCATCAAGCACAGCATCGGAAATAGCATCGCAAACCTTATCGGGATGACCCTCGGTTACGGATTCAGATGTGAAAAGCATTTTTGACATTTTATATTATCCCCTTTTGTTTACTCCCATCATATAAAAAACCGCTCGTTGAAAGAGCGGTTTTAAAAACCTCATCTTTCGGAAAATTCCGCAGGATTTAGCACCTTGAAAATATCAGGTTGCCGGGCATCACAGGGCCTGTCCCTCCGCCACTCTTGATAAGGAGCATATTAAATTTACCTTAGATATTTTAATGCTAATAAGATAATTTGTCAACAGTTATTTTTTGGCGAAAATAAATGTACCCTTTAAAATAAATATAATAACCAAAATAATCGCTATCATCGCAATCGTTGAACATAAAGTGAGCCAAAAGAATTTTTTTCGGTCAATCTTAACCGAGTCACTTTCTATAAGGTGTGATTTTTTAAATGCGGTGGTAATAGGCTTATATATAATCATTGTGACCGCCGCATTTACAATGCCCTTTGAAAGATTAAAAGGCAATAACAGAGTCGGTATAATCGCCATTACCTCTGAACGTGATACGCCCAAATAATAAGGTGTTATAAAAACATTTGCCACAAGCATCACCGCTGTCATAGTAAAAACTGCCGCAACGCAACCAGTTACAGCACCAGACAACGTGCGCCTATATTTATAAAATATTCCACATACACCCGAAAAAGCAACGCTAGAAAGCACATTCATTATAAGACCATAAATTCCCGTATCACTCACGGAAACAAATTCAGCAAAAGCAACTACAACCGCCGAAGCCATGCCATAAATCGGGCCGAAAAGAAAAGCCGAAACACAAAGAATGGCGTCCTTGAAATCAAAGGTTAAAAAGCCAACTTTGAATTTGAACAAAAACATACAAAGATAAGCCACGGCGCAAAGCATCGCTGTTACCGAAATCTTTTTTAAGTTAATTTTTTTCATAATATGTATCCCCTAAAACAAAAAAGTTCCGCTTTCAAGGCGGAACAATAGGAAAACAAAATAAACCTATCCTCTCTCATCCGGACTTTAACCGTCGGTTTTGGAATTTCACCAAATCGTGCCGAAATTCGGCTTGCGGACTTTTACCGCCGGTGGAGAATTTCACTCCGCCTTGAAGATTATTGTAATAATATTATATTGCTGATGCTAAATTTTGTCAATACATATTATTTACATATTGCTTTAAACATTAAATTGTGTTAGAATAAACTGATAAATAGTGTTTTGGAGGTTATTATGGCTGATTCACGTCCTATTGGTGTTTTCGATTCAGGTCTTGGCGGTCTTACCGTTGTTAAGGAACTTAAAAAGCACCTGCCCTTTGAAAATATTGTTTATTTTGGTGATACCGGCCGTGTTCCCTACGGCACCAAATCCAAAGAAACTATTGAAAAATATGCCATTCAGGATGAGCATTTTTTACTTCAGAAGGATGTTAAGCTTATTGTTGCCGCCTGCGGCACTGTAAGCTCGGTTGCCGCTCACACAGGCGATAACCTGCCTGTTCCCTTTGTTGGTGTGGTTGAGCATTCGGTTAAGGCTGCCGTAAAGGCCACAAAAAACAAAAAAATCGGCATTATAGGCACAGCCGCAACAATCAGCAGTGGTGCCCACGAAAAGGCAATCAAAAAGCTGATGCCCGATGCCCGAGTTTTTGCCAACAACTGCAATCTTTTTGTTCCCATTGTTGAGGAAGGCTGGTACGACCAAAACGATGCCGTTGCAGTAGAAACCGCGGCAAGATATTTGGAGCCACTTAAAACAGCAGGTGTTGACACCCTTATTATGGGTTGCACCCACTACCCTGTTTTAGAGCCTATCATTGCAAAAATTATGGGTGACACCGTAACCCTTATCAATATGGGTGAGGCAACGGCTGTTTATGTGGCTGAGCTTTTAAAGGAACAAGACCTTTTAAACGAAACAAAAAATCCCTCTTACAGCTTTTTTGTAAGCGATAAGCACAAATCCTTCAGAAGCCAGGCAGAAAGGCTGCTTGACAGCGAAATTAAAGAAACACAGGTTGAACAGGTGGACATTAACTCACTATGAAAGATTTTCTAATTAACATTAAAAGCACACAGTACTTCCCTGCTAATGATAATCGTGACAGCATTGAGATGACATCGGTAGGAAAACTTAATTACGATGAAAATGGTTATTCCATTGTTTATGATGAAAGCGATGCAATAGGAGCAGGCGGCGTTAAAACTTCTCTGCAAGTTTTAAATGACTCTCTTGTTATTTTAAATCGCAGCGGCTCGGTTGACGGCAGGCTTGTTGTTGAAAACCACAAGCGGAACTCCTGCATTTATTCGGTGCCTGAAGGCACACTTTCTATCGGGATTTACGGCAAAAAGGTTGAAAGCGATATGACCGAAAACGGCGGCAGGCTGTTTTTAAGCTACACCATTGATGCCCAGTCAAATCTCATTAGTGAAAACACAGTGGAAATAACGGTAAAAGAGGTTAAACAGTAATGTCAGTTATAGTTAAAAAGGCAAAGGAACAAATTGAAGCAGTTATTAAAAATGCGGCTTTAAAGGCAATGGAAAACGGCGCGCTTTGTGAGGCACAGCTGCCCGCTTTCACAACCGAAACCCCTGCAAACCGCGAACACGGTGACTATGCAGTTAATGCCGCAATGGTTTGGGCAAGAGCATTCAGGAGCGCACCCCGCAAAATCGCCGAAATCATAACCGAAAATGCCGATTTTGAGGGCACCTACATTGACCGCGCCGAAATTGCAGGCCCCGGTTTTATTAACCTTTTCTTAAATGACAGCTACTATGCTGATATTCTTTCGGATATCGAAGAAAAGAAGGAAAGCTACGGCAGCAGTGATTTTGGCGAAAATAAGCGAATTCTCGTTGAATTCGTTTCGGCCAACCCCACAGGCCCTATGCACATCGGTAACGCCCGCGGCGGCGCCCTTGGTGACTGTTTAGCAAGCGTTTTAAGCTTTGCGGGATTTGACACCGAAAGAGAATTTTACATTAACGATGCGGGAAATCAGATTAACAAGTTTGGTCTTTCCCTTGATTTAAGATATTTACAGTTATTTGACGATAGCATTGAGATGCCTGAGGATTCCTACCACGGCGCCGATATTATCGCCCACGCCAAAGCCTTTGCCGAAATTAACGGCGACAGCTATGTTGCAAAAAGCGAGGAGGAGCGCAGAAAGGCGCTTGTTGAGTTTGCCCTGCCTAAAAACATTCAAGGCCTTCACGATGACCTTTTAAAATACCGCATTGAATATGACACCTGGTTTAAGGAGAGCACCCTCCACCAAAACGGCGAAACTGCAAGAATCATTGAGCTGCTTAAAAACAGCGGTCACACCTATGTTAAGGAGGATGCGCTCTGGTTTAAGGGTAGCGATTTCGATTCCGAAGATTTTGTTCTTGTGCGCTCAAACGGCATTCCAACCTATGTTGTGCCTGATATTGCTTATCACTACAACAAGCTTGTAACCCGCGGCTTTGATAAAGCGATTGATATTCTCGGTGCCGACCACCACGGCTATGTTCCCCGCCTTAAAGCGGCGCTTACCGCCCTCGGCGTTGATGCAAATAGGCTGGATGTCGTGCTGATGCAGATGGTCCGCCTTGTAAGAGACGGCGAGGTTATTAAGGCCTCAAAGCGTTCGGGCAAGGCTATTACCCTTGTAACCTTACTTGATGAGGTTCCCATTGATGCCGCAAGATTCTTCTTTAACCTGCGCGAGGCCAACAGCCACTTCGACTTTGACCTTGATTTAGCGGTTGAGCAGTCCAGCCAAAATCCTGTTTACTATGTTCAGTATGCCCACGCCCGCGTTTGCAGCATTTCGAGAAACCTTGTTGCCGATGGCGTTGCAATCAGAGACTGCACAAAGGATGAACTAAAGCTTTTAAACACCCCTGAGGAGCGAGAGCTTATTATGTGCCTTGCTTCATTTACCGATGAGGTTATTGCCGCCGCCAAGGCTTACGACCCCACCAAAATTACACATTACGCAAGTGAGGTTGCCACACGCTTCCACAAGTTCTATTCGGTTTGCCGCGTTAAGGGCATTGATGAGCCTCTTATGCAGGCAAGACTTAAGCTTTGCAGCGCAACGGCTACGGTTATTAAAACAGCGCTTAACCTCTTAAAGGTTGATGCTCCCGAGAGTATGTAAAAAAATTAAACGGCTACGGATTTCCGTAGCCGTTTTTTTATTCGGGTAATCTTGAATAAAGCTTTGTGGTTTTATAAATGAGGTTTGATAGCCAGTCGTTTAAATATGTGCTGCTTACTCGCCACTGCCAGTTATCCCCAAGGGTTGCAGGGGTGTTAATTCGACCAACGCTGTCAACACTGCAAAAATCCTGTAAAGGAATTATAACGGTATCGGCAACAGAAGAAAAAGCCGCCTTTATAACCGACCAGTTAAAATCATCACCCTCATTTATGTTAAGATACTTTTTAACATAGGCAAGGGTCTCGGAATCTAAGGTTTGCTCCCAGCCCTTTAGGGTATCATTATCGTGGGTGCCTGTGTAAACAACACAGTTTTTAATATGGTTATGGGGTAGGTACTCACTTTCCTCATCGGTTGAAAATGCGAACTGCAAAACCTTCATTCCGGGAAAGCCTGTGTTATGGAGGAGCTTATAAACCCCTTCGGTTAAGGTGCCAAGGTCCTCGGCAATAATAGGAAGCTGACCAAAAGTCTCCTTAAGACATTTAAAGAAATGAAGCCCCGGTCCCTTTTTCCAAACGCCGTTTTTGGCGGTTTTATCCCCAAAGGGAATGGAATAATATGCCTCAAAGCCTCTGAAATGGTCAATGCGGATTAAATCATAAATTTTAAGGCTGTGGGAAATCCTTTTGCACCACCAGCTATAGGGTGTTTCTTCCTTTTTCATTTTTGCCCAGTTATAAAGTGGGTTTCCCCAAAGCTGACCATCCTCGCAAAAATCATCGGGAGGACAGCCCGCAACCGACTTAGGCATTAGACTTTTATCGAGGACAAATTGCTCGGGATTTGCCCAAACATCGGCGCTGTCAAAGGCAACGTAAATGGGCATATCTCCGATTATCTTAATTCCGTTTTCGTTTGCGTAAGTTTTAAGAGCAAGCCATTGCTTAACAAATAAATAATTAAGAGCAATGTAAAAATCAATTTTATCGGCATAAAGTTTCTTTGCTTTCTCTATTGCATCTTCTCTTCTAAAACGCAAATTATCGCTCCATTTATCCCAAGAAGCGCCGTTATTTGCATCCTTAATCGCCATAAAAAGCGCATAATCATCAAGCCAAAACTTGTTTTGATTATAAATTTCACTGTAATCCTTGGGCAAATTTTCCTTTAAATTAAGATATGCTTTGTGCAAAACTTTCAGTCGGTTATTATAAAGAAGTTCGTAATTAACCAAATGTTCATCGGTGCACCAAACAATATCTTCATAGTCTTCCCTTTTGAGCAGGCCTTGTTCACACAACAAATCAAGGTCAATGAAATACGGGTTACCCGCATAAGCCGAAAAAGACTGATAAGGCGAATCGCCAAAACTTGTGGGACCAAGAGGCAAAATTTGCCAATAAGACTGACCTGATTCCTTTAGAAAATCAACAAACGAAAATGCCTCCTTACCGAAGGTACCGATGCCGTGTTTGGATGGCAAGGAAAAAATCGGCAAAAGGATGCCGCTTAACCGCATAAGTAAAAATCTCCTTTAAAGCGTAATACATAGTAAAATTTTAACCCAAAGTGCGCCGATATGTCAATAAAACATTCAACTTTGACGTTATTTTTCAAAATTAGGATAAAGTCCTGATTCCGACATTGGCTCATCCCCAACGTACAAATGGGATATATCCCCAACACCTATTGCTCTAAAATGGGAATATCCTTTAGAATCTGTTTCGGTGACCAACGTTGTAACCGACGTTGGTGCGAGAAAGAAATTGTTTTGAGCAACAACAGGGGAAATTCCAAGCAAATATGCCAAAACAGTTATACCTAAACCAAAATGGCAAAACAGTGCAATGGTTTTATCACAGTCGCCTTTATAACACATTGCTTCTCTTTCCATTCCGTAGCCAAGGAGAAGTTTATCCACCCCTGCCGCTGTTTCATCAAAGATTTCCTTTGCATTGCCGAGTTTCATTAAATTTGAATTATGCCATTCGTTAACATCGAAGTTCAGTGCATCGTTACACCACATATATGGCGGCAAATCCCACGAAACCCTGTTTTTATTTGTAAAAGGAGATTTTATCGCACCTCTAAATTCCTGTAGCCAATTAAGTGTTTCGGCATTTTTTCCAAAGTGTGCAAGGGTTGGTTCGCTAGTGCGTTGCGCACGGCCAAGGGGCGAACAGTAAAAATCATCAATATGTATTTTTGAAAGGCGTTCTGATAAGAGTTTTGCCTCTCGAAATCCCTTTTCGGTCAAGGAATCAATCGAGTAATCAGGGTCGCCGTGCCTTATTATTAACAGTTTCATTTTATAATCCCTTCCCACCAATATAAGACAAAAGATGTGTAGAAAGAATCCACACATCTTTTTATCGTTTAGAAGTTTTGCTTAGATTTCAGCAAAGTACTTAATGGTGCGAACCATCTGGCTGGTGTAGGAGTTCTCGTTATCATACCAAGAAACAACCTGAACCTCATAAAGGTCATCAGCGATTTTGGAAACCATTGTCTGGGTTGCATCGAAGAGAGAACCGAAACGCATACCGATAACATCAGAGGAAACGATTTGGTCTTCGTTGTAACCGAAGGAATCGGAAGCAGCAGCCTTCATAGCAGCGTTGATACCTTCCTTGGTTACGTTTTCACCCTTAACAACTGCGGTAAGGATGGTGGTAGAACCGGTGGGAACAGGAACACGCTGTGCAGAGCCGATGAGCTTGCCGTTGAGTTCGGGGATTACAAGACCAATAGCCTTTGCGGCACCGGTAGAGTTGGGAACGATGTTAGCAGCGCCAGCGCGTGCACGACGAAGGTCACCCTTTCTGTGAGGACCGTCAAGAATCATCTGGTCGCCGGTGTAAGCGTGGATGGTGCTCATGATACCGCTAAGGATAGGAGCATAATCGTTAAGAGCCTTTGCCATAGGAGCGAGGCAGTTGGTGGTGCAGGAAGCAGCAGAAATGATAGTGTCATCCTTAGTAAGGGTGTTCTCATTTACGCTGTAAACGATGGTGGGAAGGTCGTTACCTGCGGGAGCAGAAATAACAACTTTCTTAGCGCCTGCATCGATGTGAGCCTGGCTCTTTTCTTTAGAGCAATAGAAACCTGTGCATTCGAGAACTACGTCTACACCGATTTCGCCCCAAGGAAGGTCCTTAGCATCCTTCTCAGCATAGATTTTGAGGGTTTTGCCGTCAACAGTGATGGTGCCTGCTTCGTCATCTGCAGTTACGGTGTGAAGATTCTCACCGATGAAACCGCAGTAACCGCCCTGAGCAGTGTCATACTTTAAAAGGTTAGCAAGCATTGAGGGCTTGGTGAGGTCGTTGATAGCAACAACATCATAACCTTCTGCGCCAAACATCTGACGGAATGCGAGACGACCGATACGGCCGAAACCATTAATAGCAACTTTAACCATTGGAATAACCTCCTAAAATTTTATATCCTTATTTTAACCTAAATTAAAAAATTTTTCAAGTTATTTTCGTTTATTTTTTAACAAAAAGCCATATTTTGGACAAGTTTAGGAAAAACAATTAAATTGAATGGATTTTAACCCCTCAATTTGTTTAATTTGACATAAATTTTATGCGTTTAATTTATCAATTATGCTCTCACTAACCCTCATTCCATCAACAGCGGCCGACATAATGCCACCGGCATAGCCTGCTCCCTCCCCTGCGGGATAAAGCCAGGGGGCAAATGGAGAAACATAGTCATTTCTCAAAATGCGAACAGGCGATGAACTTCTGGTTTCGGGAAAGGTGAGCAATGCTCCCGAATCTGCAAAGCCGTTAATTTTTTTATCAAATTTATAAAAAGCCTCTTTAAGGGCGTTTGTCACAAAATCGGGCAGAACATCCCGCGCCTTTGCCAAAACCGTTTGCGGCTTTACTGTAGGCAAAACCTGCTCTCCCTTATCCTCCGCCTCTAAAAAGTCGCCTAGAAACTGTATTGGTACAGCGCCCTGCCCAACACTAAAGGCTTTTTGCTCAATTTCTCGCTGGAAATAGACTCCTGCCAAAACGTCATCGCTTTTTAAATCGGCAGGTTCAACGCCAACCAGTACCGCGCTGTTGGCATTAATACCATCTCGTGCAGAGTTACTCATTCCGTTTGTCACAATGCCGCCTTTTTCACTTGAGGCGTTAACCACCTCACCGCCGGGGCACATACAAAAGGTGTAAACTCCCCTGCCGCTTTCAAGGTGAACTGCCAGCTTATAATCCGCCGCTTTAAGTGCAGGATGACCGGCGAAATCACCGTAAAGCGCGCTATTTATATCCCTTTGAAGATGTTCAACGCGAACGCCTACGGAAAAGGGCTTTTGCTCCATTTGAACGCCCATATTTTTAAGCATTTCGAAGGTATCCCTTGCCGAATGACCGATAGCAAGAATAAGGGATGAAAACTCAATATACTTTTCTGTATTTTCACAAACGGCGGTAAGTGTTTTTGTGTCTGAATCAATTTTAGTTAGTATGTGGCCAAATAAAATTTCACCGCCAAGGCTTAAAATTTCCTCGCGGATGTTTTTAACAATTTTACATAAAACATCGGTGCCTACATGGGGTTTGGCATCGGTTAAAATATCCTCATTAGCACCAAAATCCACAAAGGTTTTAAGAACCTGACGACAGCGGGGGTCTTTAATACCAGAATTGAGCTTTCCATCGGAAAAGGTGCCCGCTCCACCTTCTCCGAACTGAATATTGGAATTTTCATTTAAAGGGCCGCCTGCAAAAAATTCGGCAACGCTTTTTTGCCGCTCGTTTACCCTTTCGCCACGCTCTAAAACAACAGGCTTAAGGCCGGCCCTTGCAAGGGTTAATGCAGCGAACATTCCCGCAGGGCCAAAGCCCACAACAACGGGAGGCTTTTCGGGGATTTTTTCTGCCTTTTTAAAAATGTATTCTTCTTCGCAAAAAGCCTTTGCGTTTTTATTTCTTTTGAGAATTTTATTGCAATCGGCTACAATATCGGCAACAACCGACACACAAAAATGAACATTATCCTTTTTTCTGGCATCAACACTTTTTCTGTAAAGCTTTGCGGATTTAACAAGGCTTTCGCTGATTTTCAGTTCCTTTGCAACGATACCCGAAAGGTTATTAAAATCGGTATCTAAAGGAACATTTATGTTAGAAATTAAAAGCATCATTTTTTCTCTACCTGCCTTGCGGCTGCCTTTGCGGCAAGCATTGCCGAGGTCCAGGCAAAGGCAAGATTATAGCCCCCACAGTCGCCATCAATATCAAGAATTTCGCCTGCGGCAAAAAGGCCTTTATGGAGTTTTGATTCCATTGTTTTACTATCAAACTGATTTGTTGAAAGGCCGCCTGCTGTAACCTGTGAATTTAAAAAGCCAGTAGTTGCGTTGGAGGTAAAGTTAAAGGCCTTGATTTTTTGTGCAACAGCCTCTACCCTTCCTTCAATTTCGGCAACGCTTTGAGAAAGAGAAATTCCGCATTCCTTTAAAATTGTTTGACCAAGGCGTTTGTTAAGCATTCCTGTTAAAAACTCCTCACAGGGTCTGTTTTTAAGGTTTTTAGCCCTTTTTAAAAGCATTTCGGTAAGTTGTGAAACGGTGTACTGCGGCAATAAATCAAGGCTTACTGTAAGCAGCTTATCGCCCTTACCTACAAAGCGGGAAACCTGCATTATGGCAGGGCCCGAAAGACCGTAATCGGTAAACAGCACCTCACCGAAGCTCTTGGTAAGTTTATTCTTTCCATCATAAACCGAAACAAAAGCATCGGTCTTAATGCCTTTGAGTTTTTTAGGGGTTTCTTCCTTTGTTTTAAGCTGAACAATAGAGGGGGTTAGCGCCTCGGACTTGTAGCCTAAATTTTTAAGAATTTTAAGGCCGCTGCCATCACTGCCAAGCTTTTCTCCGCCCGAAAGCAGACCTGTTGCAACGATTATACATTTGGCAGAAAAATCACCCTTATCGGTTTTAACGGTGTATCCGTTTTTATGGGGTTCAATATTAGTTACACTGTGTCCGCAAAGGGTGTTAACACCCTTTGTGTCGGCTGCAAAGCGCAGACAATCAACAACACTGCCCGCTTGATAGGACATAGGGTAAGCCTTGCCGCTTTCCTCAAAGATAATTTCAACACCTATTTTTTCAAAAAAGGAAATTATTTCTTTATTGCCCAAGGCCTCGGTGGCATATAAACAGAAGCCCTTGTCCTTTCCGTGAAAAAACTCAAGGCTTAAATTTTTGTTTGTTATATTGCACTGGCCGTTACCTGTGGTAATAAGTTTTTTGCCAACGCGATCAAGCTTTTCAAGCACTGCAACACTTAAATTTGCATTTTCCTGTTTTAAGGTTACAGCCGCTGTGAGGCCTGCCGCACCGCCACCGATAACGATAACATCAAAATTACTCATTACACATTTCCTTTTTGAAATAATATACTAAAATTATACCTATCCTTTAATATTTTGTCAATAAAATGAGAGAGCACCGTTTCGGTGCTCTCTGTTTTACTGTTTTTCGAAGACATATTTGCCATCTGCCACGGTGCAAAGGATTTTATCCTGCTTATTTATACTGCCATCAAGGATTGCCTCACTTAAAGCATCCTCAATTTCGCTTCTAATTTCTCGGCGCAGAGGTCTTGCACCGTAAACATCATCAAAGCCCTTAAGGGAAAGCTGCTTTGCAACCTCTTCGCCAAAATCAATATCAACACCCATTTCAGCAAGGCGCTTTTTAAGGTTTTCAAGCATTTTAACAGCAATTTCGGTGATATCATTCTGATTTAACTTTTTAAACACCACAATATCATCCACACGGTTTAAAAATTCAGGTTTAAAGGCCTTTTTAAGTTCACCCAGCACATTTTCCTTAATGGTGTTATCATCGGCACTGCCGCTAACCTCATCGCCAAAACCAAAGGCTATTTTCTTTTCGGTAATAAGCCTTGCTCCAACATTGGAGGTCATAATAATAACGCTGTTCTTAAAATCAACCCTGCGGCCCTGGGAATCGGTTAAAATACCGTCCTCAAGGATTTGTAGTAAAATATTAAAAACATCGGGATGAGCTTTTTCAATTTCATCAAAAAGAATGATGCTGTAGGGATTCCTTCTTACCTTTTCGGTAAGCTGGCCACCTTCCTCAAAACCGACATAGCCGGGAGGCGAGCCAACAAGGCGGGATACGGTGTGCTTTTCCATATACTCCGACATATCGAGCCTTATCATTGCGTTTTCACTGCCGAACATTGCCTCGGCCAGAGCTTTACAAAGCTCGGTTTTACCAACGCCCGTGGGGCCAAGGAAAATAAAGGAGCCGATAGGTCTTTTAGGGTCTTTAAGTCCCACACGGCTGCGTCTAATTGCCTTTGACACGGCAGTTACGGCCTCATCCTGACCTACAATTCTTTCGTGTAGCACCCTTTCAAGCTTTAATAGTCGTTTGCTTTCCTCCTCGGTTAACTGAACAACCGGAACACCGGTCCATGAGGACACAATTTGCGCTATTTCCTCGGCATTAACAACACCGTTTATGTGGTTGTTCTTTTCCTGCCATTTTTCCTTTAGCTGTTCTCTCTTTGTCCTTAGTTCCTTTTCCTTATCCCTAAGCTTTGCCGCCTTTTCAAAATCCTGACCGTTAACTGCTGAAAGCTTTTCCGATTCAAGATTTGCAATTTCCTCATCAAGGCCCTTTATATCCTGCGGCATTTCGGTGCCGCTAAGCCTTACGCGAGAACCTGCCTCATCAATAAGGTCAATAGCCTTGTCAGGTAAAAATCTATCATTAATATAGCGGGCAGACAGCTTTACTGCAGTATCAATAGCCTCATCGGTAATTTTAACCTTATGGTGGGCTTCGTATTTATCCCTGAGTCCTTTTAAAATAAGAACAGCATCCTGCTCACTTGGCTCCTCAACACTAACCGGCTGGAAGCGGCGTTCAAGGGCGGCATCCTTTTCAATGTTCTTGCGGTATTCCGAAAGGGTTGTAGCGCCGATAACCTGCAAATCGCCCCTTGCAAGGGAGGGCTTTAAAATATTTGCGGCATCGGTTGCGCCCTCGGCCGAGCCTGCGCCAACCAAAGTGTGCACCTCATCAATAAAGAGAATTACATCATCAGCCTTTTTAACCTCATCTATAACAGCCTTAATGCGCTCCTCAAAGTCGCCACGGTATTTTGCACCCGCAACCATTCCTGTAAGGTCTAATGATACAATGCGCTTATCCTTTAAAATTTCGGGAATTTCACCGCTTACAATTTTCAGCGCCAAGCCCTCGGCAATGGCTGTTTTACCAACACCGGGCTCACCGATTAAGCAGGGGTTATTCTTTGTTCTGCGACACAAAATTTGCACCACACGCTGAATTTCATCATTTCGGCCGATAACAGGGTCAATTTGCCCCTCTTTTGCCCTTTCGGTAAGGTCAACACCGTATTTATCCAGGGTTTGGGTATCGGGGTTTGAACTGCGCCTATCCCGAGCAGTCTTTTGGTTTTTATCATTAACCCCTAGCCCCATAGACTTTGCAAGGGCGGTGTAAAGGTCGGCAATATCGGTACCTGAATCCTCAAGGAAACGAACAGCATAGTTATCATTTTCACTGAGAATACCCATAAGAATGTGCTCGGTGCCAACAAGCTGGCTAGACACTCCCTGGCCGTTTTTTATTGCAAGCTCCATAACCCTTTTGGCTCTTGGAGTAAAATAATCGGGACCAAGCCTTGTTTTTGCCCCTGTGCCGATTTTTTCCTGCATAAGCTCGACAATATCCTCAGCATAAATATTAAATTTATTAAGCACAACCGCCGCAACACCTGTGCCCTCACGGAGCAGGCCTAAAAGCAGGTGCTCACTGCCAATGTAGGTGTGACCCATGGTTTCGGCCGCAGCAATGGCAAGATTTAATGCATCGTTTGCCTTTTGTGTAAAGTTTTTGAAGTTGTATTTCATTTAGAATCACTCCTGAAATGATTTTTATTTGAGCATAGCCCTTACCATTTCGGCGCGTTTTATATCCCTTTCATCGGGGGCCATATTGCCGAAACGGCACATTAACATATTGGGCTGTGTTTCAATCAAAATTTTCATTGGCAAGGTTTCCTCACATTCTATTATGCCCATACCTATGCCAAGTTTAATCTTTGAAACCTCACGGAACATTTCCTCGCTTGATAAAACACGAGCAAATTTCAAATTTCCGTAGGCACGCCAAGCAATATCCTCCAGCTTTATTTTGTTAAAGGCTTCCCTTCTCTGTTTTTCCTGCTCGATGATTTGCTTTGTAATCACACTTAAATTATCAATGGCGGTTTTTTCATCAATGCCCAAGGTGATTTGGTTTGAAATTTGGTACATTGATGCCTTTGAGCTACTTCCCTCGCCATAAATTCCGCGAACGGTAAAGCCGATTTTTCTAATGCTTTCCGAAAGATTTGCCACCGAATTTTCTGCCTCTAATATGGGCAAATGCAGCATAACACCGGCTCTAAGACCCGTGCCTAAATTTGTGGGGCAGGCGGTTAAATAGCCCAGACGCTCATCAAAGGCAAAGTGCAAAGCACTGTCTAAAAGTCTTTCAATTTTATAGGCAATATTATAAGCACTTTCAAGGTTCAGCCCACCTAAAACAACCTGAATTCTAATGTGGTCTTCTTCACCAATCATAACGCAAACCGTTTCATCCTCATTTAAAAGAATGGCACTGTTTTCGCCCTTTGCGGCAAAATCGGCACTGATTACGTGTCTTTCAACCATTGCCGCAATTTCTAATTTTGGAACCTTTGCAAGTTCAATGAATTTTAGCGAGGAAATGGCAGGGTCGTTTATTGTGGCAACAGCATTTTTAACCCTTTCGTTAAGGCTTTGCCTATCCTGCGCGCTCATTCTGACAGGAAAAGGCATTCCGGTTAAATTTCGGGCAATTCTTATTCTCGAGCTGATAACAATATCGTTATTTTCGGCAGGTGATAAATACCATCTACTCATTTTCCTTGCCCTCCAATTCTTTAATTTCATCGCGGACTCTGGCAGCTTCCTCAAAATTTTCGGTTAAGATTAGCTCTTTAAGTTCTTTTCTGAGCTGACCAATTTTGTTTTCGCTTCTAACAATAAGCGGTGCTCTTTCGGGTCGACTGCCTGTGTGCTTGGTACTGCCATGAACACGCTTTAAATAGGGCAGCAGTTCATCATAAAAGGTTTTGTAGCAGTTTGCGCAGCCTGCCTTGCCTGTTTCAGCAAAATCGGAAAAGGTTGCACCGCAAATGCTGCAGCGTGTTGTGTTAGATAATTTTGTTTTTGCAAGACTATCACCGAACATTGAAATTAGCATATCGGTAAGGCTGGTTTTGGCGGGGTTAATAAGACCCTGCGCCGCGGCACAGTAGCCGCAAAGATTTTTGTCGGTAACCACACCGTTAATAACCGTATGGATATGGGTTGTTGCAGGATTTTTTCCACAGTTTTCACACATCATAATCTTTCACCTCTAAGGTAGAGCGAAACCGTATCGGGTTCGACTCTCGCCAATTTAAATTTGAGTAAGTAACATTTGTTTTAAAATTGAAGCACGCAGGTATTCCCTAAATTCAACAGGAATTCTTTGCATTACCGAATTTGAAATTGCCGCGGCGGTCATAGTAGCGGCCTGTTTATTAATAAGACCTATTTCAAGACAGTTCTCAATAACAACCCTGGCGGCTAAGGAATCTATAGTTTCCCCTATTGAATTTATAATGTGCATTAGGGCATTTGAATGACTGAGTTTAACCCGAGTTATGCGAATATATCCTCCGCCTCCCCTGCGGCTTTCTATAATATAGCCGTGTTCGGGAGTGAAGCGGGATGATAAAACATAGTTAATTTGGCTAGGCGCACAGCCCATAAGTGTGGCTAATTCATTGCGCTGAATTTCGGCAATGTTTTCTTCCGAGCCGTTTAGCATTTCAATAATTTTTGCCGTTATCAAATCGCTCATTCTCATAACTTAAAGCCTCCTTTTTGACTTTCTTTGACCTTTATTGTAAATTAAAAGTCAGGAAAAGTCAAAGTCCGTTTTTTGCTCGGTTTCATATGATTTTCCCTACTTTTACGCTAAAATCTCTTATTTTCTTTGATTTACTGCTTTTTTCTCGCTTTTTTAAACTTTTCAAAGGTAGTGAGCAAAGTAACACTTTTAATTTCAAAAACATAGTATGTGGTGAAAAAAGAAAAAGGGGGTTTGCTTTATGTGTAACTTTGGCGGTAACAACTGCACTTGGATTATCATCCTTATCCTCATCCTCTTCTGCTGTGGCGGTTGCGGTAACGGTGACAGCAACAACTGCGGTTGCTGCTAGTTAAAAGTAAAACGGGCTCTAATTTAGAGTCCGTTTTTTTATTAGTTTCATTATTAAATACATAACTGCGGCACCCAGCATTATGCCTAAGGTGTCAACCAAAACATCGGTAAACTGAAATGCCCTGCCGGGAACAAAAAGCTGATGAATTTCATCGCTTACAGCATATAAAACAGAAAAAATTATAGATGATAGATATCTCATTAAAAGTTTTAATTTTTCGAGTGTAAGGGTAAAAATCAGGTTAGAAAAGCAAAGGGCCGCAAACACCAAAAAATGTGCTGTGCTTCGAACAAAACCTTGAAGGGATGAAATAATTTGGTTTTGTGCCTGCTCACCAAGGCCGTTAAATCCCGGATAAAGGAGGCTAACGGTAAACCGTATTACTCCCCCACTTGTCTGGTTTGAAACCTCGGCGTTTTGTGCCGACATTGAAAAAATAAAAATCATTAGGAAAACGGTAAGGACAAGTCCCACCACCCGCCTTAATGCTACATATTTCATAAAAATTCCTCTAAAAAACAAGGGCGGAAAACCGCCCTTAAAATATGTTATTTTGCTGTTGTACCAACGTAATCCTCGGGGTCAACACGAACCTTGTTTACCCAAACCTCAAAATGAAGGTGTGCACCTGTTGAGTTACCTGTGTTGCCAACATAACCAATAACCTGGCCTTTAACAACCCTTTGACCAAGGCTTACCGCTGTACGGCTCATATGTCCATAAACCGTATGGTAGGTCTTACCGTCAGAACCACGACCGTTATCAAGGATAACATATCTTCCCCATCCGCCGCCACAGCCGCAGAAGGAAGGATAGTTGTGCTGACAATAGTTCGCCGTATCATAAACCGTGCCGCTTGCAGCTGCAACAATTTTTGCATTGGCAACGCCATAACCCGAAATATCAATACCGCTGTGGTGCCTGCCCCAACGAGGACCGAAGCCCGACGTTAAGATATAATGACCGGGAAGAGGCCATATAAAGGCGGAACCATCATACTTACCTGTTGTGCCACCCGACTGCTGAATAATTTTGTCAAGATAACTGTCTTTATCTCTTTCAATCTTATTAAGGTCAGCCTGTAACTCATTTTGGTCAGCAGAAAGGTCCTTAATAACGCCCTGAATTTCGGCGGCCTGCTTTTCAATTTCAGCCTGCTTTGCATCAAGGTCCTTTTTTATTGCATTTTGTTCGGCAATGCGTTCCTCGTTCTTCTTTATTTCTGCCTGAATTTCATCAATGGTTTTAATGATATCGGCAATTAACTGCTTGTCCCTTGCGGAAACATCGCGGGTAAGCTCGGAAAGAGCGAGAAAATCAGCAAAGTTTTCGGCACCGAGAAGAATTTGAATGTTGCTGCCTGTATTGCTCATATAAATTGCGCGAATACGCTTTTTAAATAGGGTTTTACTATCCTCAATCTCAACATTCTTTTCCTTGATTTTAGCCTCGCTTGCGGCGATTTCTGCTTCAACCTTATTTATTCTATCAATACAAACATTGATTTGAGATTGCAGATTATTAATTTGTTTATCGAGAGCATCCTTAATTTTTTGCTTTGACGCCTTTTGATTTTTAAGGTAATTAATATCTGCCTTAAGGTCGGCCGCTTCCTTTTCAAGGCGGTCAATTTCGCTTTGCATTTCGCTAACCGTCATTGCGGAAGCCGAAAGCGGGATAATAGCCACAATTAAAACACACATTAAAACTGCAAGAATGCGTTTGAATGATTTTAAAAACATAAATACTCCTTTTTTAGATTGCAGCAAATTCACTGCCCTCTCTTTTAAGATATTTGCTTATCATAATAACACTGCCAATGGTACCTGCTAAAACACCAATCGCCACAAAAACAAGCAATAAAATCCAAGCCATTGAGCCGAAGGTAACAATATCACTTGTTCCAAGTGTTGTTTTAAGTGTTTCGGTTGCAACGCGGTAGCAGAAATAAACAAAGCCTTCTGAAATAACTGCCGAGATTAAACCGATTGTAACACCCTCAACAACAAAGGGAATTCTGATAAATGAATCGGTTGCACCAACCGCCTTCATAATGCTGATTTCAAGCTTTCTGTTGTACATTGTAACACGAATGGTGTTAGAAACGATTACCAGGGAGATTATGAGCAGAATTGCCACAATCCACACACCTGCAGTGCCGATACCGTTTTTAATAGCGGTAATTTTTTCGGCCAAATCGTTTTGAGAAACAATCGAATCGACACCATTTAAGGCCTTAATTCTGCCAATTGTTTCATCAAATTTAGAAAGGTCATCCATAACAACCTTGGCGCCATCAGATAGAGGGTTGCCATATTCCTCATCAAGGAATTCAAAATACTTTTCTTTACCGTCAAGCATTGTCTCCTTAATATTTGAAAGGGCCTGCTCGCTTGAAACATATTCAACACTTAAAATGTTATCAAGCTTTTCAATTTGTGCGCAAAGTGCTCTGGCTTCTGCCTCGTTGTGAATAATGTAATCGTTTTCGCTGATGCCGTTAATATCAACCTTATTTTCGGCAGAGGATGAGGTACCGCTCTCAGACTCATCACCGGATGATGTTTCAGAGGTGGCATCACTGCTTGTTAAAGAAGTTTCAGATGATGTTGCATCGCTTTTATCGCCGTAAAGCACCGAGTTATAGTCGTTAAAATAAACCATAACAACATTTTGCTTTTCAAGATTACCAAGGGCTAAATCAACATTAGCGGTGATTAAAAGGGATAAACCTATAAGCACCATACAGGCAACCAAAACGCCCACCGAGGCAAGCGACATAAGGCGGTTAACCCAAATGTTCTTAATACCCTCTTTGGTTAAATATTTTACACTTTGGAGGTTCACTGAGCGTCACCTCCCATATTATCGGCAACAATTCTGCCGCCATCAAGCATAATTACGCGGTGCTTAAAATCACGAACAAGGTTATGGTCGTGTGTAACCATTAAAATTGTGGTGCCGCGTTTGTTAATTTCGGTAAGCAGGTTAACGATTTCATAAGACATTGTGGGGTCAACGTTACCTGTGGGCTCGTCGGCAATAATAAGGTCAGGAGCATTAACGAGAGCACGTGCAAGACCCACGCGCTGCTGCTCACCACCTGAAAGCTGGCTAGGCATTGAGCGTGCCTTATGGCCAAGGGAAACCTTGCTTAATGCCTTTGATACCTCAACACGAATTTTGCGGCTTGAAGCACCAATAACGTGCATTGCAAAGGCAACATTGTCAAAAACATTCATTGTGGGTATAAGGCGGAAATCCTGAAAAACAATTCCCATTGTACGGCGAAGCATTGGCACCTGTTTTCTGGGCATTTTTGTAAGATTAAAACCATTAACGAAAATTTCGCCTGTATTGGCCTTTTCTTCTCGCATAATAAGCTTCATAAAGGTACTTTTACCGGCGCCGGAGGAGCCAACCACGAAAACAAATTCGCCTTTATTAATGCGCACATTAACATCTTCCAGAGCGTGGGTGCCGCTTATGTAGGTCTTTGAAACGCCACGAAACTCAATGGCAGGCGCCGATTCCTTCCCTAAGATATCACTGATATTGATAATTCTCACTCATTTCTAGTACTTAATAGGATTACTGCGAAGGTATTTGTTAACCATAAGCGCAATTTTAAAGATAATTGCGTGGTCAAATTCTCTTAAATCAAGACCTGTGATTTTCTTGATTTTTTCAAGCCTGTACACAAGGGTGTTTCTGTGAACAAACAGTTTTCTTGAGGTTTCGGAAACGTTCAGATTATTTTCAAAGAAACGCTGAATTGTGAACAGTGTTTCCTGGTCAAGGCTTTCAATTGAGCCGCGCTTAAACACCTCGCGAAGGAAGGTTTCGCAAAGGGTTGTGGGCAGCTGATAAATAAGGCGTGCAATACCAAGATTATCATAGCAAACAATGGTTTTATCAGTGTCAAACACCTTGCCAACCTCAAGGGCGGTTTGTGCCTCTTTAAAGGAGCGCGCTAAATCCTTAAGGTTATCAACCGTTGTTCCAACACCGATAACAACATGGGTGTAAAACTCACCCGATAAGGTATCTGCAATGGTGGCGGCAAGATTTTCAATGTGTTTTGATTCAATGTCGCGCTTGGTTTCCTTAATAAGGGCAATATCGGTTTCGTTAATGCTGATAACAAAATCCTTGGTTTTATCGGGGAAAAGATTTTGAACAATATCATAAACCGAAATATCGCTGGGCTCTGTTGCGCGAATTAAAATTGCAGTGTGGGAAACATCATTGTTAAAATAAAGCTCCCTTGCCTTCAAATAAATATCACCGGGCAAAATGTTATCAAGAATAATGTTCTTAATAAAATTGCTGCGGTCATACTTATCATCATAATAAAACTTAATGTTTGCAAAAGCAACTGTTAAAATATTACAGTACTTTTCAGCCAGCAAATCGGTGCCTTCAACAAACACCATATAACTGCTGCCCTGGTTGGCTGCAATAACCTTGCAGGTGTAATTTTCAAACTGAAAACTATCTGTTCCGATTGCGGCAATAGAAGCATCAACACCAAAGGTTTCACCGATTTTGCCAAGCTCACTGCAGGCAATAACGGTAAAGGTACTGTCTAAAACACCAAAGGTTTTATCAACAGCATCCTTCATTTGATGAATAACAGGTTGGAATAAACGATTTGACATTTGCCATTCTCCTCACAAATGTGGTTTTGCGCAAAAGCGCCTTTTAAAAGCATCATATAAAATGCCCAAAATATCACAAATATATTTTACACAATAATTATATATATTTCAAGGGTTATTTGTCAAAAAACGAAAAAATGTTACAAAAAAGTTACAATTACACCCCTGCTCTTCATAAAATTTACCAAAACAAAAAGAAAACACCATTTCCCTTTACTACTTGTGTTTTAAAATATCTTATGCTATAATTCAAAACACATAAGTCAGGTGATAAAATGATTAAAAAATTATTTGTTGTATCAGATGTTCACGGTCACTGCACCCTGCTTAAGGATGCCCTTAAAAAAGCAGGCTTCGATGATGGCAATGAAAACCACCTTCTAATTTGCTGTGGCGATTATTTTGACAGAGGAAATGAGAACGTGGAGGTCTTAAAGTTTTTTGAAAGGCTAAAACACAAGGTGCTGCTTCGCGGCAACCACGAGGACCTGCTTTTAAAACTCCTGCAAACAGGCAAAGTGCTCCCGCATAATTACATTAACGGAACAATGCAGACCTTAACAGATTTCTTTGGAAAATACTCCATTGACCCCACCGATGACACCATTGATTTTTCCGGCAAAAACCGAACTGTTGACCGCCTTTGCGAGTTTATTAACGAAACCCTTAATTATTACGAAACCAAAAATTATGTTTTCGTTCACGGTTGGCTACCCGAAAATGTTAAAATAGCGGCTGACCTTGAAAAAGCCGATGACGAGGCTTGGGGATTGGCACGCTGGGTTAAATGGACCGATAAATACGATGAAACAAAGCCCCTTACCGATAAAACGCTGGTTTGCGGCCATATGCCCACATTTTATGCCTATGAATTTGATAGTTCAAGGCGGCGCGGCAGTACCGAAATTTTTCACGGCAACGGTATGATTGCCATTGATGGCGCCACCTACGATACAAAGCTTGTTAATGTTTTAGTGCTTGAAGATGAGCTTTTATAAATACAAATACAAAAATACGGTCATCGTTTGATGACCGTATTTTTTTGTTTTTAAGCCGATTACCAGCCCTTTTCGCAAAGCTGTCTTGCCTTTCTGATTATTTGAGGAATTTCAACAACAATTTTTTCATCATATTCCTTAAAATCACTGGGCTTTAAATCAAGCTGCTTTTGCAGTTTGTTATATTGCTCCTGCAAAATATCAAGCTCTTCCCAGCTAACAATACAGGGGTGTAGTTTTGCCGCTTCATCCTTATGAGAGCGGGTTAAGGGAGCATACTTTTTCACGGTTTCAAAATCCACCGTTCTAAAGCCCTCGCTTCGCATAAATGCGTTCCAGCGGTCGTGCTCATTTTTAACAAGGGTTAGCTTTAATACATCATCCTTAAGTATTTCCTCAAATTTTAAAAGGTCACTATCGGTTGGCAATGTGCCTTTTGCAATAATTCCGCAGCTACCCAGCTTTGCAGAAATGTGCAATGCCGCCGCCATTGAGGAGCGCCTGGAATATTCCGATGTGCAAAAATCATTAAGTGCTTTTTTGTAAACAAAGCTGTCCTTTGGCTCATTAAGTGCCCAATTATAGCACAAATGCACCGCAAAAGCCAAATTTTCAAGGGTTGAATTAAACAAAGTATCGTTAGAGAATACAGAAGCCGTTGTACCAAAAAGATGAATGTTTCTTTCCTTTAAATAGGAGCCCTTTTCCTCGAAATTGTTTGATTTAATTGTCTTGCGCACACGAGAAAAAATAGGTGGTGTTTCCCCCGAATAATTGCGGCGGATAATGCGATATACATTTTCGGCTGTAGAAAGATTAAGGTCATCAGAGCCGGTGGCAACGCAAACGAAGGAAGCATTAGCGTAAGCGCTAACCTTGCTTTCAAATTCGGGGCTTTCTATTTCAACATCCTCAAACTCAATATCATAATTATTCATTTCAGGATAGAGTGAATAAAACTCCTGTTTTACACCTTTAGCCTTTTTATCCAAAACTCTAATTTTAAGGGTGTAGCCCTCAATTTGTCCGCACCAGGAAACGGTTTTAAGCATTTGGGTGCCAAGCCTTCCGCAACCAATTAGCAAAACAAAAATTTCCCTTTTACCGTTTGGAACATCATAAAGCGGATAATTAAAGATAAGGTTGTTGCAAAACAGCGCAATTTCATCAATAAAACGAATTTTAAGGGCTTCCTCCTGCCACTCGGCAACAAGATGATTTTTATTAAAGCCAATTCCCTTTTTAGATATTTTTCCCTTGTCATTATAGTAATAAAGGCTCATATCATAGCCTTCAAACTCGCTATCTAAACGTGTAGAGTTCCAAGGTGTAGCGTATGCCGTTACCGAGTATTCTTCTGAAAAGGCTTTAAATTTTTCGTTATCATTTGAAACATTAAAGAACACAAGCTTTGTTTTGGGTGCTTGGCTTGCTATGATTTTGGCTCTTTCAATAAAAGCCTCCTCCCCGCTTTCAAAAACAGCACAGGGCTTTTTAGCCACCATAGACTCCATAACCTCAATGTTAGTGCCGCTTTGTGCAAAGGAGTTTACGGTTACCTTATGCTTTTTAAGCCTGTTTTTCTTGGTAATAATATCCTCAGTAACCTGAATATTATCATCCTCGTTTTCCGAAACAAGGCAGAATTCATATTCCTTAAAACGTTTAAGAAGAATTAAATCCTTACAGGATTTATAAAGTGTAATTGCACCAAGCTTTTTTGCCTCATTCAGCAGGTTTTTATCGGCCTTTTTTGTATTGCAAAAAATGAGTGTTACCCTTTTCTCGGCTTTTTTTATACCCTTTGCAAGGGTTAAAGAATTCTCATTTATTTCTGAAAACACATAACACTTTTTGGAAAATGAAAGGAAATAACGAAGCTTTTCGCCTGTGTCACCGATAAAGCTTAAAATAAGGCTGGAAGCCAAAATCGGGGCCAGTGCATACATTATGTAATTAACAACTATGTATAGGGTTTTAAGCAGCCCTGTTATTTGAACGGTTTCAAGCTGAGCAATATCCTGCCTGCCGCCAAGCGCCTTAAAGCTGTAAAGCAAGGAGGAAAGTACCGAATAAAGGGTGGGGCTCTCCATTACCTTACCCTCCTTAATCCATTCGGTTGGCAAAACCATAAAGAAGGTAGAAAAGAAAACGCCCAGCAAAACACAGGAAATCCAACTGCTCATATTATTTCGATTTTTAATTGCAAAGCCAATGCTTATAATTAAAATTATCCCTGCAATTAAGGCAAAAATAAGATCGTGCATTTTTTATACTCCTTTTATTTGAGATTTAATGCTTCTGCTTCATTTTTGGGAATTTGCGCAAACACATCAGGGTCTAAAACACTGCCATCAACAACATCGCTGCTCTTTCCCGAAGGCAACGTAACGGTTCCTGAAACAAACTTATCGCCCATAAAGGTACCGCTGAA
Source organism: Oscillospiraceae bacterium (assembly GCA_015065935.1). Lineage (GTDB taxonomy): Bacteria > Bacillota > Clostridia > Oscillospirales > Acutalibacteraceae > SIG587. The sequence goes on along the minus strand of SVPI01000014.1, from coordinate 4,070 downwards.
TACTATTTTGCTAACCTCGGTAAGAACACCCTCGCCGAAAAAGCAGTTCTTGTTCCACTCGCCATCATAAATAGCGCCATCTTTAAATATTTGAACGCCTTTTCCTGAACGCCATCCATCAACCCATTCGCCATCATATTTACCTAGTTCATCGGTAAGGCAGCCCTTGCCGTGATAGCAGCCATCCTTCGTTTCACCAACATAGTGAGGCATTTCACCCGCTAATTTAAACATCCAAGAAACCCATTTGCTCTTTGTGATATCATATTTTCCGTCTTTCCAATAACCCTCTTTCTTCTTTTCACCAAAAATTCCCGGGCGATAGAGAATGCCTTCTCCGTTAAAGGTATCGTTAGCCCATTCGCCCTCATAGCGAACCCCTCCAATGCAATAGGCTGTTCCCTTTCCGCATTTCTTACCGTTAACAAAATCGCCCTCGTATTTTTGGAAAAATCCGCTGTTTTCTGCGTAGGTGTAGGTGCCTTTTCCATTGTAGGTGCCGCCTGCCCATTCACCCTCGTAAATTTCGCCATCTTTAAACCGCATAATGCCAAAGCCTGAGGTGACATTATCTACAAAGTCGCCCTCATAATAATCCCATTTTTCATCAGCGGCATAGGTGTATTTCCCTTTTCCGTTAGACTTTCCGTTTTTAACTTCGCCGCAGTAAACCCTGCCGTTTTTATATTTAATGGTGCCGAAGCCTTCATACTCGTCACCATCCTCCCAGATGCCTTCAAAGAATGAGCCATCCTTATAGGTCAGTTTGCCTTGCCCATTTTTCTTATCATCGCACCACTCGCCCTCATAAAAATCCCTGTTTTTTTCTTCGGTATATGTATATTTGCCTTTACCGTTAAAGCGATTATTTTCCCACTCTCCTTCATAGGTATCGCCATCTTTAAATCTCATAAAGCCATAGCCATTGCGTTTATCGCTTCGCCAATCGCCCTCATAAAATTCTCTGTTATCGGTTGGAGCAAATACCATTTTCCCTTTTCCGTGATAGTTATCATCTGCCCATTCGCCTTCGTAGTATTCTCCATCCTTAAAATACATAGTGCCGTGGCCGTTTCTTTCATCGTTTTTAAAGTCGCCCTCATAATAATCAGCTTTTGCGGACTGCCTATAAATAAACTTTCCCTTGCCATGGTAGTGGTTATCCTGCCACTCACCCGAATAGCTTTCGCCATCCTTAAACTGCATCACGCCGAAGCCGTTCTTTTTATCATCTGCCCATTCACCTTCATAATAATCTATGTTAGAGGATTCCGAATAAACAAGCTTGCCTTTTCCGTGATAATTACCGTTTAGCCACTGACCGGTGTAGATTTCACCACTCCTAAATTTAAAGATGCCGAAGCCGCTCCTTTTATTGTCTAGCCATTCGCCGTCATAATAGTCCCATTTTTCATTTTCGGCATAGGTGTATTTCCCTTTTCCGTTATAAACGCCTTCCTTTACCTCACCATAGTAAACCCTGCCGTTTGTGTATTTAATGGTACCAAAGCCTTCATGGAAATCGCCGTTCTTCCAGGTGCCCTCAAAGAAAGAACCGTCTTTATATGTTAAGGTTCCTTGGCCGTTTTTCTTATCGTTGCGCCATTCGCCCTCGTGAAACGCGCGATTGTCATCTTCCTTATATGTAAATTTACCATAGCCGCCATATCCGTTATCGACCCATTCGCCTTCGTAGGATTCGCCGTTTTTAAACACCATAACACCGCGGCCGTTGCGCTTGTTGTTGCGCCACTCGCCCTCGTAATATTCCCTGTTATCGGTTGGAGCGAAAATCATTTTACCGTTGCCGTGATAGTTATCATCGGCCCATTCGCCCTCGTAGTATTCGCCATCCTTAAAACGCATAACGCCAAAGCCGCTTTTTTTATCGTTTTTCCAGTCACCCTCATAATAGTCAATATTAGAGGACTCCTTATAAACAAGCTTTCCCTTGCCGTGATAAAGGTCTTTAAGCCACTGTCCGGTGTAGATTTCGCCGTTTTTAAACCTAAAGGTACCAAAGCCACTTCTTTGGTTGTTTTCCCATTCGCCATCATAATAATCAAACCTGGAGCCCTCGGCATAGGTCCGCTTTCCTTTGCCTTCATAGCTTCCGTTTTTAAGCTGACCTTCATAAAGGGAGCCATCGGTAAATTTAAGCACGCCAAAACCGGTGAATCCACCATCTACGAATTCACCTTCATAATATTCCCATGTTTCATTTGCGGCATAGGTAAATTTGCCTTTGCCGTTTATCTTACCGTTTTTAAATTCTCCAAAATATTCACGGCCACTAGTATATTCAACAGTTCCAAAGCCATCTTTTCTTTTGCCGTGTTCCCAGGTTCCCTCCCAGGTTTTTCCATCCTTATAGGTTAAGGTACCTTGACCGCAGGAGGTGTTATTTACCCACTCGCCTTCATAAAAATCTTCCAGCTTTTCGCGTGGATAAATAAGTTTACCACGGCCGTGCTTTTCCGAGGCAACCATTTCGCCCTCGTAAATATAGCCATCACTTTGGGTATATACAAAATAACCTGTAATTTTTCCATCGGTCATATTGCCTTCATAGCAGTCGCCGTTTTTAAACTTAAAAATACAGTGTCCGTTTGCCTTGTGTTCGCTAAACTCGCCCTCTAAATAATCACGGCCATCGCCCTCACTGTAAATAAGCTTGCCCTTGCCGCTATATTTATTATCCTTCCATTCACCAAGGTATACCTGACCGTTTTCATATTTACAAACGCCGTAGCCGTTGCGCTTTCCGTTAAGCATTTCGCCGTTATATTCGCCGATTAAGGATGCATCATCACCGGTTAAATCAATAACATTAAAATTACGCCTTATTTGGACAAGTAGCTTTTCCATATATCCCCTTGCACCAAAGGGAATATAGGTTGCCTTATCTCTAAATGTGTTAAGTAAAAATGCTTTAAAATCTTCGCCCTCTAAAGAACGCTCAAATTCGGGCGTTACGGTAATGCATTCCTCAATAAGCAAAGAGGGCATCTTATCACTTAAATTAACGCAAAAATAGTTTTTGGGTGATTCAGCCGAAGCAATTTTATTATTTTTTCCAAGGGTTGTAAGAATTTCTTTATAAATTGACTCGCTGGCAAAAAAGTCCTCACTGATATAAAAAATCACGCCGCTGCAATGAGGGTCGGTAATTTTTTTATAAACCTCATCATCCCAGTTAAAGCCCGCGGTTAATTCATCGTCATACCAAAATCTTACCCCCGCCTCATACATGGCGGCTAAATCATAATAGACCTTTTTATAATCCTTGTGAGAATAGCTAATGAAAATATAATTTTGGTGCTCGGCACACTGAGGCACAGGCACCGTATCACAATCGGTGATAGATGTTGAATTCTTAAGATTTTCCTGATAATCCTTATAATTAAATCCCAACCAAAAACACCCCTTGTTAAATTTAATTTCCGCTATTTTGATTATATCATTATATACTTTAGTTTTCAATTATAAAATAAAAAGGTCGGGTATTCCCGACCTTCTCGTTTATAAATTTAGCTTATTTCATGCTGTTTTCATAAGCCTGAATCATCTTCTTAAAAGTGTGTCCCGTACTGCCAGTGAGATGCGTTCCTATCTTTTCAAAGGTTTTACCAAATGTATCGCCTGTGAAAAGCTTAACCGAAATCTCAATAATGCCGTCATCTACGGGAGTTACATAGATCTTATCAATATACTTGTTTACAAAAGCGGAGTTGATCATTTCTTTTGATGCTTCGCTTTCTGCTTTTTGGAGAATGGTTTTGATTTCTTCAATTTTTTCCTTAAAGCTTGCCCTTGAATTGATCTCATTTTCCATTTCTTCAATGGTGGCGTAAACCTCGGCGGATTCCTCGGAAATTTGTTTGTTCATCTCAACAAAATCTCGGTCGTTGATTTGACCCGCAATATTATACTCAAGCAACTTTGATTTTTTCTTTGATAAGAAATCAAGTCGGTCTTTAAGCTTTTGAAGTTCACCCGATGAACTGTCTTTTGCTAAAACCTCTGCATACATATTCGTATATTCCTCAATAATTAACTTTGCATCCTCG
>SVPI01000013.1 GCA_015065935.1 Oscillospiraceae bacterium | reverse complement strand
AACCAGCTGAACTACCAGGCCAAAAAGTGGTGGGAACAACAGGGCTCGAACCTGTGACCCTCTGCTTGTAAGGCAGATGCTCTCCCAGCTGAGCTATGCTCCCACTTTTTTGTACCACGCTGAGTGCTCAGAACACTCACCGGCGACAAGCATTATAATACCACAACGACTTTGGTTTGTCAACACTTTTTTTAAAAAATTTTAAAATTTATTTTGAGGCAAGTTTGCGAAGTTGGGCCGCAGAAAAATTATAGGTTTTATCGCAAAAATGGCACTCTATATTTGTGTTATCCTGCTCGTTCGCCATTTCGAGCAGACCTTCTTTTCCAATACTTATAAGCGCCTTTTCTACACGCGCACGGCTACAATTACATAAATATTCAGCCGATGATTCATCCAGAACCTCAACCTCATAATATTTAAGTGCTTTTTTAATTATATCAAACAGCGACATATTTTGTGCGAACATTGAGGAAAGGGAACTCATTTCCTTAATACCATCCTCAAGGCGCTTAATTTCATCCTCAGTAGCGAAGGGCATCATCTGAATAAGGTATCCCCCTGCCCGACTTACACTGCCATCATTATTAAGAGAAACGCTTAGTGCGCAAACGGTTGGAATTTGCTCGCTGATTGCATAATAAGCGGTAATATCCTCGGCTATCTCACCCGAAAAAAGCGGAACAGAGCCGTTATAAGGCTCTTTTAAGCCTATATCTTTAAGGACATAGAGCATTCCCTCTCTACCGACAGCCGATGCAACATCAAGCTGACCTTTATTATTAAGGGGAACCTCTGCCGCAGCATTTGAAACATAGCCACGAACGTTACCACAGCTATCGGAAACGGCAATGAGGGAACCTAAGGGTCCATCACCCGCAATGCGAAGGGTTACAGAATCATCTTTATTTTTAAGGGCATTGCCCATCATAGAAGCACCTGCTAACAGTCTGCCCAGCGCTACAGTTGCAACGGGAGAGAGTTTATGAATTCTTTGTGCTTCCTTTACAATATCGGTGGCATCAACCGCCGCGGCCATAACGGCGCCGCAGGAGGTTATGCAACGAATAAGCTTTCCCATTTTTTAAATTCTCCTTGTAACATAAACAACCCTTTGTGTATCATTTTTAGGGCTATTCTCGGTCATTTCTTCAAAAGTAGCTAAAATCTCCAAATTTGCGTTTTCAAGCGCTTTTTCAACCTGTTCTGAATCATAACACCTTTCCGAAAACTCCTCACAGGTACGGATATATGCGCCGTTTTCTTTTTGCTCAAAAAAGTCCAGCTCCACATCAGTGGTTTTGGTATCCGAGGAATAAAAATTACTCCAAACACAATAAACCGGCGGCTCATCAATAACAAATATATTATCACCTAAAATTTCCTTTTGTTTATACTCGGTATTTAGGTCAAATATAAAAAGGCGTTCCTTCTCCAAAAAAAGCGCCACGCGGGAAATTGCGCGGCAAAAATCATTATAATCAGTAATGTGATTAAGGCTGTCAAGGCAGCAAACCGCACCATCAACTGTACCATAGAGTTCAAGCTCGGTGGCATCTTGACATAAATATAAAATGTCCTGCCCTACTTTTTCGCTGTTTTTCTTGGCACAGTCAAGCATACCCTCTGAAATATCAACACCAATAACATCAATGCCTGCCTTAGAAAATTGAATTGAAAAGCCACCTGTTCCGCAAGCAAGGTCTAAAAGCAGTGATGGCTTTTTATCAAACTTTTCAAATAGACTCAAAAGATATTTCGTACGCTTTTTATAATCAACATCACCGGTTAGATAATCATAGTAACGCGAAAATTCGTTATACATACTCATTATTTTTCAAGTCTTTCAAAAACAATATCGTAACCGTTGTTTGAATCCTCAAGCGAGCGGTTAACACGGCTTATTGTAGCTGTTGATGCACCTGTTTTTGATACAATTTCGGTGTAAACCTTTTTATCTTTCAGCATTTTTGCAACAGTAAAGCGCTGGGCTATTGCCTTAACCTCTTTTGTTGTGCAAACATCGCTGAAAAATTTATAACATTCCTCTCGATTTTCAAGGGTTAGAACGGCATCAAAAAAATCGTCAACAGATTCGCATTTTAACTTGATCATTTTTGCAACATCCTTAAACTTAATAATTTTCCAAGGAACCGAAGAAAATACATCTTCTCACAAAGATTTTAACACAACAACGCGCTAAAGTCAATGTGAAAAAGGAAGCGGTGCTCAAAAGGCACCGCTTATATTTTTTATTATTCAGCCATAATTCCTCTGAACACTTCGCCATCAATCTTTTCTTCTTCAAAAAGCTTTTGAGCAACTACGTGAACCTTTGACATTGACTCTTTAAGAATACCCAATGCCTTTTCGTACTGTTGCATAACAATACGTTCAATTTCCTCATCAATAGTTGCAGCGATTTTATCGGAATAATTAGGTGTAGAGGAGAAATCACGGCCGAGGAATACCTCATTATTATCGTTACCATAGGTAACAAGGCCAAGCTTTTCACTCATACCAAACTTGGTAACCATTTGGCGAGCAAGCTCGGTTGCACGCTGTATGTCGTTTGAAGCACCTGTGCAAATATCATCTTGTGTAAGTGCTTCAGCTGCACGACCGCCAAGGAGTGAACAAATCTGTTCAAGCATTTGATTCCGAGAAGTGTGACCCTTTTCCTCAGTAGGCAGATACATTGTATAACCTGCCGCCATACCGCGAGGAACTATGGAGATTTGATGAACAGGGTCCTGAGTGGGCAGGAAATAAGAAACCACAGCATGGCCTGCTTCGTGATAAGCAGTTATCATCTTATCCTTATCCTTAACAACGTGAGATTTTTTCTCTGTTCCCATAACAACCTTAATGGTTGCCTCCTCAATTTGCTCTTGAGTTATTGCCTTAAGGCCTTTTCTTGCGGCAAGAAGTGCTGCTTCATTTAAAAGGTTTTCAAGGTCGGCGCCGGTAAAGCCTGAGGTAGACTTTGCAATGTTAGAAAGGTTAACATCCGGTCCCAAAGGCTTACCGCGGGAATGTACCTTTAAAATATCCTCACGGCCCTTAACATCGGGATAATTAACGGTGATTTGTCTATCAAAACGACCGGGTCGAAGGAGTGCACGGTCAAGAATATCAGGGCGGTTGGTTGCCGCCATAACGATAACACCCTCGTTTGTGCCAAAGCCATCCATTTCAACAAGCATTTGGTTAAGGGTTTGCTCTCTTTCATCATGACCACCGCCAAGACCTGCGCCACGCTGGCGACCAACGGCATCGATTTCATCAATAAAGATAATCGCAGGTGCATTTTTCTTTGCCTCATCAAAAAGGTCACGAACACGAGAAGCGCCAACACCTACATACATTTCAACAAAGTCGGAGCCCGAAATGCTGAAAAACGGAACGCCTGCCTCACCTGCAACTGCACGAGCCAAAAGTGTTTTACCAGTTCCGGGAGGGCCAACAAGGAGCACGCCCTTGGGAATTCTTGCGCCAAGTTCGTTAAACCTTTGAGGATTTTTAAGAAATTCAACAATTTCCTCAAGCTCCTGCTTTTCCTCATCGGCACCGGCAACATCGGCAAAGGTGGTTTTCCTTTTATCTGATGGCTTTTTAATTTTTGCTTTACCGAAGCCCATCATTTTATCATTACCCATTGACTGATTCATACGGCGCATGATAAAGAACCAAGCGAAAGCAAAAAGTGCAATCATACCAATATAAGGCAGGAGGTTAACAAGCAAAGCGCTTTCCCCGCCTCTTTTAAAGTTATAAACAAAGGTCTTGCCTGCTTCGCCCGCCTCATTAGCCTGTAAAACAAAATCGTTTACATCATTATAAAAAACGCTGGAATCGGCAACGGTGTAGGTGTAAATTTTACCTTTTTCACCCTCGGCACGAAGTCTATAGTTAAGTTTACCGCTGTACCAGTTAAGCTCAAACTCTGAAATTTCATAGTTTTTAACCATGCTTACAATTTCAGAATAATCCTTATTCTTGGTTTGAGATTTTGTAGTTTGAGATGCAAAGAATACCGCAAAAATCAAAACAAGCGGTATTAAAATGTACAGCACCAGGCTTTTGTACTTGTTGTTTTTGTTTTTCAAAAATCACACTTCCTAACGTGAAAGAATAAAAATTTTACTGATACACCTTTTCATCAAGAATGCCGATAAAAGGCAGGTTACGATATTTTTCATCATAATCGAGGCCATATCCAACGGCGAATGCATCAGGAATGGTAAAGCCAGAATAATCGGCAGTAATATCAGCCGTTCTGCGCTCGGGTTTGTCCATAAGGGTGCAAATTTTAATGCTTGTAGGATGACGGTCTAAGAGAAGCTTCTTAAGGTAAAACAATGTGTTGCCCGAATCGAGAATATCCTCAACAATAAGAATATCATAGCCCTCAAGATTAACATCGAGGTCCTTTTCGATTTTAACAATACCGCTACTCTTGGTTCCCGAACCATAGGAGGAAACAGCCATAAAATCAATTGTGCAAGGTATTTTAATTTCTCTCATAAGGTCGGCCATAAAAATAACCGAACCGCGTAAAACACTTACAAGAAGAAGATTTTTATCTTTGTAATCTTCAGTAATTTGTGCTCCTAATCTTTTAACACATTCTTTAAGTTCGGTTTCGGTTATTAATACTGATTTGATATCATCATACATTGACATTTTTGCTTTCCCCTTTAGTTTTCCTTATATTCGATTAAAAAAACGTTGGTTGTGTTTTTGTTCACAGCAACACGTTTATCCGGACCAAAGCCCAAAACCCAAACAACACCCATATCATCGGCAATAACAGGCAGAGCATCGCGTCTGATTTCGGGTATTCCCTCTTCGTTAAAAAGCTTTTTAAGAGTTTTTGTAACGTTTCGGGTGTTCAAGGTAATTTTATCCCCGGGCAACCTTGTGCGTACAACCATATCACCAATGATTTTATCACAATCAATCGCCTCTTTTAATAACAAATTATTAACTTTTTGTGTAGTTTTTGCATCATTTAGGGACATTTTAATAGTTTTAACCGAAAAAGTCGGCTTTTTATCAGCATAGATGTTTTTAACACATAGGCTTCCTTGTTTTAAAAAAAACTCGGTTTTACCCGGCAAAACCACCGTTCCCTCATTTTTAAGCATAGCTTCATATAAAGCTTCGATGTGTGCGGCAGTGGGGCTCGTTACCCCCATTTTTTCACAAAACAAAATCAGCACGCGGGTGGCAACCGCTTTTGGCAGTTCGCTAAAATTTTCAGTTAAAAGGCTTTCGCCCTTTAAAAGCTGTGCAAAGCAAAGTTGTGCCGTAGATGCGAGAAAGATACTGTCCTCCCGCAAATTTGAAACCGTGTTTATAAGGGTATTTTCAAGTGAAGGATTAATCTTTTTAAGCTGTGGTACAACATTATGCCTTAAATGATTTCGTGTGTAATCATCGGCAAGATTTGAGCTGTCAACCACAAAAGGAATATTATTTTCCTTGCAGAAATGCTCAACCTCTTCCCTGGTCACATAAATCAGCGGGCGAATGAACCTGTCTCTAACAGGTGGAATCCCACAAAGGCCTTTAAGACCTGTGCCGCGGGTGAGATTCATTAAAACCGTTTCCAGATTATCGCTTGCTGTATGGGCAGTGGCAATAACACCTTTAGCGGTTTCGCTTAAAAATTCATATCTCACCTTTCTTGCCGCAAGTTCAGTGCTGCAAGAATTCTCTTTAGCAAAGCCTATAACATCCCTTTTATCGGTTACAAGTGGCACCTTTAGAGCACGGCAACAGTTAATTACAAACTCCTCATCTCTATCGGCCTCGGCACCGCGAATTGAATGATTAAGATGCGCCGCGCTAATTTTAAGTGAGAATTCATCTTGGAGCCTTAAAAGAGCATAAAGAAGCGCCATTGAATCGGCACCGCCTGAAAGCGCAACCGTTATTTCATTGCCGCCCTGCAGCATCGAAAAATCTTTAAGAGCGGCACGAACCTTATCAATCATTGATGAAGCACATCCCTAGAAGTAAATCTAGTATACTGACCATCCCAATAAAGGTCGATTGTGCCTGTTTCACCATGGCGGTTTTTGGCAACAATACATTGGCTCTTATTAGGGTCGGTTTCTTCCCCTTCGCCCTTTTCGTTTTCATAATAGCTCTCACGGTAAAGGAATAAAACAATGTCGGCATCCTGCTCGATTGAACCTGAATCGCGGAGGTCAGAAAGTGCGGGAATATGGGATTTACCCTTTGTCTCGGTTCCACGAGAGAGCTGTGCACAGGCAATAACGGGAACCTTTAATTCCTTAGCCATAATTTTAAGACTACGAGTAATTTCACTGATTTCCTGAACACGGTTGTCGGTGTTCTTTGCCGAGTGCATAAGACCGAGATAGTCCACAATTACAAGGTCAACCTTTTTAAGGCGTAAAAGCTTAGCCTTCATTTCGGGAACCGTAATGTTAGAGCTTTCATCAATAAAAATATCAGCCTTGGATAAATGCTCACCTGCAACGGCAAGTCGTGTCCATTCATCATTTGAAAGCTCACCTGTGCGAAGTTTTTCACTTTTAATGGATGCCTCATTAGAAAGCAAACGCTGAGCAATTTGGTCACGTGTCATTTCAAGAGAGAAAAAGCACACGGTTTTATCGGTTTCAAGGGCAACATTTCTTGCAATGTTAAGGGCAAATGAAGTTTTACCCATACCGGGACGAGCGCCGAGAATAATAAGGTCAGACTTATTAAGACCGGTTATCATTTTATCCAGCTCAGAAATTCCGCTGGGAATACCAATATAATCGTTTTTGGTTTCGGGGTCGCTTAGTTTTCCAAGGCGGTCATAGGTTTCAAGCTCAATAACCTCTTTAATGTGCTTAAGGTCAGAAAGAGTGTTACCCTGGCGGATTTCATAAATGCTCTGTTCTGCCTTATTCAGCAAATCATCCGCACTGCGTTTACTCTCGGTTACATCGTTAATAATAGTCTGCGCGGCCAGGGTTAATGCTCTTGCATAATAACGGTCACGAACAATGTTGGCGTATGTAACCACGTTGGCAGAGGAAGGTACGATTTGAACAAGCCTTGTAAGGTATGCCTTACCGCTTGCCTCATCGTAATTCTTGCTTTTTTTCATTTTTTCAAGCAAGGAAACAAAATCAATACCTTGATTTAGTTCAAACATTGAGTAAAGCGCAGCATAGATTTCCTTGTGCTGTGGCAAATAAAAATAATCCGCCTTTAAAAGAGATGCGATTTGGGTAAAACATTTTGGGTCGATAATAATCGAGCCTAGAGTTGCCTGCTCAGCTTCAACGGAATAAGGAAGCCTGCCGCCCTCAAGGTCAAAAACAATGTTTTCGTCAGCCATTTAATCACCTACTCAGTAACATTAACTGTAATTTTTGCAACAATGCCGGTGTATAACTTAATTTCAGCGGTGTAGGAGCCAAAGGATTTAATGTCAGCAACGCTCATTTTCTTGCGGTCTATTTCGGTTCCGAAATCTTTATTAAGTTGCTGAACAATTTCCTTTGAAGTAACTGCACCAAAAAGCTTGCCCGAAGCGCCCGCTTTAGCCTTAATGTTAATAGATTTACCGTTTAATTTTTCAGCCAAAGCCTTTGCGGCGTTAATCTCTTCCTGCTTGTGATGATTTTTAGCATCCTCACGGCTTTTAAGCTCAGACATTGCTGCGCTGTTGGCCTCAACAGCTAAATTTTTAGGGAATAAAAAGTTTCTTGCATATCCATCGGAAACATTGCAAAGCTCACCTTTTTTTCCTTGGCCCTTTACATCAGCTAATAAAATAACTTTCATTTTAAACACCTCTTAAATTTCCAGAATAATGGGAAGCACCATAGGGCTTCTTCTGGTCTTTTCGTAAACGAAACGCGAAACACCGTCACGAAGGCGGGTTTTAATTGTTCCGTAATCTCTAACTCTAGAAAGATAACACTTTTCAAGAATATCGCAGGCAATTTCCCTTGCATCATCAATAAGCTGCTCGTTTTCCTTAACATAAACAAAACCGCGGGAAACAACCTCAGGCCCTGATACAATTTCATTTGTAACTGAATCAATGGTCAGCGCTACAACGATAATTCCATCCTCAGCCAAATGCTTTCTGTCTCTTAAAACAATGTTGCCAACATCGCCAACGCCAAGTCCATCAACAAGCACTCTGCCCGCAGGAACGGTGCCTGCAACCTTAATGCTGCGCTTTGTCAGTTCAATAACATTACCAATGTTCGCAATTAGGGTATTTTCCCTCTTTATGCCCATAACCTGTGCTATAGCGGCATGTTTTGCAAGATGCTTTTGCTCACCGTGCACAGGGATAAAAAACTTAGGTCTAACAAGGTTAAGCATCAGTTTTAATTCTTCCTGGCAAGCGTGACCTGAAACGTGCACATCGTACATCTTTTCATAAACCACATTTGCACCGCGTTTCATAAGCTCGTTTATAACCTTGGTAACAAGCTTTTCATTACCCGGAATAGGCGTTGCAGAAATAATAATCATATCATCGGGCGCAATATCAACATTTCTGTGGTCACTGAATGCCATTCTATGCAGCGCCGAAAGAGGCTCACCCTGGCTACCGGTTGTTATGATAACCAGCTGCTCGGGAACGTATTTTTTAATGGTTTCAATATCAACAAGAACGCCATCGGGCACCTTTAAATAGCCCATTTGCGAAGCGATATTAACAACGTTAATCATACTTCTGCCCGAAACGGCAACCTTTCTCGAGCACTTTACAGCTTCATCTATAATTTGCTGAATTCGGTGAATGTTTGAAGAAAAGGTAGCAACTATAATGCGGTGACCCTCAGCCTTTTTGAAAAGGTTTGAAAAGGATTCGCCAACAATTCTTTCCGACTGCGTGTAGCCGGGTCGTTCGGCATTGGTGGAATCTGAAAGAAGTGCCAAAACGCCCTTCTTTCCAAGCTGAGCAAAGCGGGTAAGATCAATAACCTTATCATCAATGGGGGTGGTGTCAATTTTAAAGTCACCTGTTTGAACAACGGTGCCCACACCACAGGTAATGGCAAGCGCTACGGCATCGGGAATTGAATGGTTAACGTGAATAAATTCAATTTTAAAGCCGCCCAAGGTGATTTCATCACCTGGTTTTACAACATTTAACTTTGCCTCAGAAAAAATTTTGTGTTCTTTAAGCTTTCCTTCAACAAGACCCAAGGTAAGCCTTGTACCATAAACAGGAATTCTAAGCTGCTTTAAAAGATAAGGAATTGCACCGATGTGGTCTTCATGGCCGTGGGTTAAAACAAGGCCTCTCACCTTTTCTTTGTTTTCAAGAATATAGGTAAAATCGGGAATGATAGTATCAATACCGGGGGTTTCCTCATCAGGGAAGCTCATACCGCAGTCAACGAGGAACATATCGTTTTCATATTCGTAAAGTGTAATGTTCTTTCCAATTTCCTCAAGACCGCCGAGGGGCACAATGCGCAGCGGCGTTTCATTGTTTCTCTTGCGTAAATTTTCCTTTGGTGCACGCTTTGTGTAGCTTTGTTTAACAAGTTTCTTTTTGCTTTTATAGTTTGTTCTGTTTTTCTGTTCTCTGTTTTCTTTATACTTTTTGGTTTCTGCCATACAGAATTTTCCTCCAAATTTATTTGCGGAATTTTCTCCGCCGAAAATTATGTAATAAGGGCTTCAGTACCCCTAAAATTTCAAAAATAGTAAAATTAACCCAATATAATGATATTTATAATATAATACTATCTTTTATCGCTTTTGTCAAACAAATTAAAACACTCGCACTATTTTCCCTTTTATTATTGGGATAAAAGGTGAATAATAATCAAAGCGAGTGTGTTTTTATGTGTTTTTAATTTCAAAAAAATAACGTCTTTTGCTTGGTGGAAAATCGTTCAAAACGCCGTATTCGGGGTCGTAAAATTTGCCTTTAAAATATAGTGACCAATGCCAGCAATGGGGCGTTTCAAGGCTTAAAACACATATTTGCGGCAAATCGCTTATTGTGCTTGCTTGCCCTTTTACTTTTGAAACCTCCACTCCCCTGTTTTCAACAAAATCAAGCATTTCTTTTAGTGTGGTTTCTCGCTCATTTTGCAGTTCATTAATAACCTCAAAAACATCCAAATCAAACAGCATTGCAAGCACTGCCTGACCACAGGCAAATTCATTGGGCTCAAAAATATGTTTAGGCTCGGTTGTAAGCAAAAAATCACCTCCAAAATGCAAAAATCAACAAATCTTGACAAAATCTTACACAGTGTATAAAATAAAATAAACGGCAGGTTGCTCCGCCGTTTATCTGGAGCTGAAGATGGGACTCGAACCCACGATCTGCTGATTACGAATCAGCTGCTCTACCGACTGAGCCACTTCAGCACGTTTTTTATTATAATGGAAAGCGTTTCGACAAACAACAGTCATTATAACAATTTTTTAATATTAAGTCAAGATGAATTAGGGAGAAGTTTTTATGAAAGAAATCAATGAAAACATTAAAAAACTCCGCACCGAGCGCAAGGTTTCGCAAGAAAAAATAGCCGACCTGTTTGGAATAACTCGTTCAGCATATTCAAAAAAGGAAAAATCCGGTGAATTCAGCGCAAGCGATGTCCTAAAGCTCACAAACTTTTTTAAGGTGAAGCCTGAAATAATTTATGGCTTAAATGGCCCTTATGTAGCCGTTTTCAACGATGCCGGAAAGGATAAAAATACCATAGCAGATTTAATCCCTTTCACTGCAACAAACAACGAGCAGGAGCTAATTTTAGCCCTTAGAAAGCTTCCCAAAAACCGTCTTAACGAAATTTTAGAAAATGTTAAAAAGGAAGCCGAAATCACGGAATAATTTTTTCGCAAACAGCAATGGCCAGGTCGTTTTTAAGAAACGATTTGGCCTTTATTTTTTTATCACTACAATGTACCTCATCTGCAATAAAAGTAAACTCAACTTTTTTTATATCTAAAACGCTACCATAAAGTTTAAAATATGCCTCTTTAAGGGTCCAAATTTTGAAAAAATCTCGCTCGTTTTTGCAGTTTTTAAGTTCATTTTCGCTGCAAAAGCGCTTTGCAACTTTTAGGTTAATGGGGCGCATTTTTTCTAAATCTACCCCAATTGGATGCTTGGAAATTCCGCACAAAACAAAATTTTTCGAATGGGAAACGCTAATAAATGCTCCGCCTTGTTTTAAGGTGGGTTTGCCGTTTTCCTGTAAAATAACCTCATCATCAATTTTCATAAGTGAAAGCAATTTATTTAAACAACTATAAGCCGATAAAGACTGTGCTTTATCGGCTTTTTTAGTTTTTTCATTTACTCTTTTAAAAACTGATTCGGATAGATTTTCAGCGAAAATCTCATCCTCGGCTATTTTATGTAAAAGCAACATTTTATTCAATTACTGCCTTTGAAACAAGATAAGAAAGGGTGATTTCCTTAACTGCCATAACCTCAAAAGCGTAGGTTTCGCCACTCTTTTTAATTTCGGCAACGGTTGTACCCTCAGCTTCAGCCGCAGCGGCAATCTGCTTATCAATTTCCTCTTTTGGAAGCTCTAACTTTTCTTTGTCAAAAATGTAATAAAGATACATTTCGTTTTTCATAGAAGGCTTAATGCTATATTCGGTAAGCTGAGTTTTAAAGGTCTCTTCGGTCATATTGTTTGCTGTTAAAAACTGCTCAAAGGTCATACCGTATGCACTTGCCATCTCGGTGTAATATTTTGCGATAGAATTATAGTAAGTTTCGATTTCATCCTCAGGATAATCGGTTACTGAAAAGCTGCCGACAACCTTAATGAAGCAAAACTGCTTAAGGGCACGGTCCTTAAGGTCGGCCTCATAGGCGGCTATGTCAGCAAAGCCCATTTTTTGAGCCAGTGCTGCATCAAGCTCGGGAACAACCTTTTTGCTATGAAGTGTAACCTCAAAAACAACTGCCTTGCCTGCTAAATCCTCATTAAGATAGGATTCGGGGAATTTTAAATTAAGGTCAAATTTTGTTCCAAATTCGTGGCCAACAATTCCCGACTCAAAGCCATCGATAAAGCTGTTAGAGCCAAGCTCCAGCTCATAACCGCTGGCTGTGCCGCCATCAAAGGCAACACCATCTTTTTTGCCAACATAGTCAATTACAACAAGGTCGCCATTTGCGGCAGTACCCTCTTTAACCTCTATAAGGTTATCCGCCATATCGGCATCGTAAAGTTCCTTGTGAATTTCGGTATATTCTTTAGATTTGGTATCAATTTCAATACCTAAATATTCCCCTGCTTTTACATATTTTGCAAGGTTTTCGGTGTACATTTCACGATTTTTACCACAACCGCAAAGCATTGCGCCTATTAAAGACACTAAAAGTAAAACAGAAACCAGTTTTTTCATTTTTATTTCTCCTTATTTATCAGCATTTGCCGAATGTTTTAAATATGCATTTATAAAACCATCTAAATCGCCATCCATAACGGCGCCAACATTGCCGGATTCAAAGCCTGTTCGGTTATCCTTAACAAGGGTATAAGGCATAAATACATAGGACCTAATTTGCGAGCCCCAGGCAATTTCCTTTTGAACGCCCTTTATATCCTCAATTTTATCGAGGTGCTCGCGCTCCTTAATTTCAATAAGCTTTGATTTAAGCATTTTCATTGCCATTTCCCTGTTTTGGTGCTGACTACGCTCATTTTGGCAGGCAACAACTATTCCTGTTGGAATGTGGGTTATGCGAATTGCCGACTCGGTTTTATTAACGTGCTGACCGCCCGCACCGCTTGAGCGATAGGTGTCAACCTTAAGGTCTTCTTCCCTAATTTCAACCTGAACATCATCGGTAATTTCAGGCATTACCTCAACCGAAGCAAAGGAGGTATGTCGCCTACCGGAGGAATCAAAGGGAGAAACGCGAACAAGCCTGTGAACACCCGATTCACTTTTTAAATAACCGTAGCAGTTAAGACCTTCAATAAGCAAAACCGCACTTTTAAGACCTGCCTCTTCGCCATCGAGAAAATCCACAAGTTTAACCTTGAATTTTTTAGATTCTGCCCAGTGTGTGTACATTCGCACCAGCATCTGCACCCAGTCTTGCGCTTCGGTACCACCGGCACCCGAATGAAAGGTTAAAATTGCATTATTGGCATCATATTCACCGCTCAGCAGCGTTTGAAGACGCTGATTTGCCAGGTCCTCACAAAAATCGTTAACAGCCACTGTCACCTCATCAAGCAGGGATAAATCTCCCTCCTCATCAGCCATATCAATTAGGGTAAGCGTATCCTCAAAAGAGGAACTGAGTTTATCATAATTTGCAACAATATTTTTAAGCTGGCTGATTTGCTGAAGCACCTTTTGAGAATTTTCAAGGTCGCCCCAAAAATCCTCTTTTGCAGTTATTGCTTCAAGCTCTGTGATTTTTTCTTTCACGCCATCATAAGAAAGCGCTTCCTTTAAATCGGCAAGCTCATCAGCAAAACCGCGAAGTTTCAGGCGTTGCTCTTCAAATTCTAACAAACTAACACTCCTTTAAAACAAAAGCGTACCAGTTATCCTTTTTACGCTCTTCAATTATTTTAAGTCCGTAACCATTAAGGGCTTCTTTAACCTCATCGGCACGAATATCAATGATTCCCGAAACAATGTAAACCGCATCAGGTGCAAAAAAGTTTTTTATACCTTTTGAAAGCATAATTATTGCATCGGCAACAATGTTTGCGCAGATAACGTTATATTTTCCCCTTACCGTTTCAGTAAGGTCGCCAACCTCAAATTTTACTTTTTCTGACACAGCATTAATTTCGGCATTCTCTTTTGCAACCTTAACGGCTACCGAATCAATGTCTACACCAAGTGCCTCATCGGCACCAAGCAGAGCCGAGGCAACCGCCAAAATACCGCTTCCGCAACCAACATCAAGCATTTTTGAGCCTTCGGTAATATAATTTTCAAGAAGTTCAAGGCAAAGGCTGGTTGTTGCGTGGGTTCCTGTTCCAAATGCGGCACCCGGGTCAATGGATAAAATTTTGCGGCCGCTTACATTATCATAGGTTTCCCAGCTTGGAACAATAGCAAGTTTTTTGCCGATTTCGGTGGGAACAAAAAACTTTTTCCAATTTTCGTTCCAGTCCTTATCAGTAACCTTTAAGGTTTCTACCTGATAACCGATTTTTTCGTGCTCAAGGCGCTGACCGAGAAAAGCAATAGATTCGGTAACATTTTCCTCTTCGGGAATGTAAATATGAATTTTAGCAATGTTCCTATCCTTTGCAATTAATTCCTCATCAATTAAATCAATGTGAGCAATATCCCAAGCGCTTTGCTCTAAATCAGAATAATCCTCAATATAAATGCCATAATGCACCGTCATATTAGCAATGGCCGATGCCGTTTCAACATCTGCTACCGATACATTAACGGTTATTTCGTTCCAGTTCAAAATATCACTCCTGACATATATAATAGATAATACCATATGTAGTTAAAAAAATAAAGAAAAATTTATACAGCATTTAACTTTTGTTTAGGCGTGTACATAGTATGTTAAGGGGTTAATCCCCAAAACTAGTTGTCAAAAAATTCAAAGCAAAGGAGCGAAAGCATTTGCAGGACAACATTTTTAAGTTAAACGGAGCATTGCGTTCTGATTATTCCGACACAGGAATTTTCGGAGCGCTGAATAGTTTTGCCAAGCGCAAGGAGCAAAGTGAAAACGGACAAGAAGCCCCTTCACGTTTCCCCGCAGAAACCCCTGTAGCTATGGCGTATGTTCCGCTTCAGTTTTTAAAAGAAGAATATGAACCCACAGTTGCCTTTAAAAACGGCACACTGTTCCCCGAGCTTAATAAACCTTTTATGGCGGGTGGTATGAAATGAACACAAAATCAATGCTGGCTCACAGAATCCACGCCTATGACTTTGCCATTTTAGAGCTTGAGATTTACCTTGATACCCACAAAAACGACTCAAAAGCACTTATGCGCCGCGATGCCTTTATTAAAGAGCGTAATGCTTTAATAAAAGAATACGAAACCCGATTCGGTCGCTTTGTGGTCACAAAAAAAGACATCGGTGCTTCAAACGGTTGGACTTGGGTAAACGACCCCTGGCCCTGGGAATATAAGGAGAGTGAATTATAATTTATGTGGCAATATGAGAAAAAACTTCAATACCCTGTAAAAATTAAAAATCCTAACCCAAAATACGCTAAAATTATAATCAGTCAGTTTGGCGGTCCCGATGGCGAACTTGCCGCTTCAATGCGCTATTTATCACAGCGTTATTCAATGCCCTATGCAGAACTAAAAGGTCTTCTTACAGATATTGGTACCGAAGAGCTTGCCCACATGGAAATGATTTCTGCAATGGTACAGCAGCTAACACGCGAGCTTGATGAAAAGGAAATCGTAGCCTCCGGTTTTGACACCTATTTTGTTGACCATACAGCAGGCGTTTATCCCGTTGCAGCTTCTGGTGTTCCCTTCACAGCCGCTTATTTCAGCGTTAAGGGCGATGTGCTGACCGACCTTCACGAGGACCTTGCCGCAGAAGAAAAAGCAAGAACAACCTATGATAATCTCCTTCGCCTTATAGATGACCCCGACATTCGCGACCCATTGAAATTCCTCCGCGAGCGCGAAATTGTTCATTATCAGAGATTCGGCGAAGGCCTGCGCCTTGCAACCGATAAACTAAACGCTAAAAACTTCTACGCCTGTAACCCAAGTTTTGATAAAGGCTGCGGAAAATAAACAAAAACGGATGCTTTTTGGCATCCGTTTTTTATATTAAGAAATTCTTTCAAACAGTGCTACCGTTTCAACGTGAGCTGTTCGAGGGAATAAATCAACGGGGGTGTACTCCTTTAAAATGTAGCCTAAACCTTGGAGCTCGGCGGCATCGCGAGCAAGCGTTGCAGGGTCACAGGAAATATAAACAACTCTTTCGGGGCTAAAATCATTTGCAACGGTTTGAAGCAACTGTTTTTCGCAGCCCTTTCTCGGCGGGTCAAGAAAAACCACATCGGCCTTTTCGCCTCGGCGCACAAGTTCCTTTGCCGCATCGGCGGCATCGCCGCAAATAAATTCGGTATTTTTAAAACCATTTGCCAGGGCGTTAATTTTTGCATCTTCAACGGCAGCTCCAATAATTTCAACGCCAATAACCTTTTTGGCAAGGCTCGCCATTGAAAGGCCGATGGTACCCGTTCCACAATAAAGGTCAATAATTTTTTTGCCCTCTACCCTGCCGTACTGTGCGGCTTTTTTATAAAGAATTTCCGCCATATCTCGGTTGACCTGGTAAAAGGAAAGGGGCGAAATTCTAACCTTTACATCGCAAATAATATCGGTTATGTGGTCCTCTCCAAAAAGCACAACGCATTTTTCGCCTAATATTACATTTGTGTCCTCACGGTTAACATTTAACTGAATACTTTTAATTTCTTCGGGAAATGCTTTTAACAACTCGGCAACAATTTCCTCGCAGTGGCTTAATTTCTCGCCGTTAACAACGAAAACAACCATAATTTCGTTGGTTTTTTCGCCCTTACGCAGGTAAAGATGCCTTAAAACACCCGAATGTGTTTCCTCGTTATATAAAGATATATTATACTTAGCTATCCAGCGCTCAACAATTTCACAAATTGCAGAAAACTCTGTCGGCTGAAGGGAACAATTATTACATTCAATAACCCGATGAGAATGTGTTGCAAAGAAGCCGAATTTTCCACTTTGCGACACGGGATACTGCGCTTTGTTGCGATAACATTCGCTTTTAAGTGCAGGAATAATTTTTTGAGGTAATAAATCAATTTTTCCGATTCGATTAATGCAGTTTTTAACGTGATTTTCCTTTAGCTCACATTCCTTAACATAAGAAATATGACGGCTGACACATCCGCCGCAACGAGCAAAAACAGGACAATCGTTTTCGATTCTATAGGGAGAAGCCTCTAAAAGCTCTAAAAGCTTTCCGTAGGCATAGCTTTTCTTAACCTTTAAAATCAGAACCTTTGCCTTATCGCCAACAGCTGTAAGAGGCACGAAAACAGCCATTCCCTCATATCTGCCGACACCGCTGCCTTCAGCGGTTACATCGGTAATTTCTAAAATTATTTCATCGTTTTTTTGCAAGGAAATACCCCTTTGAATTTATTATGGTCAGTATAACACCCCTTGCAATAATTTTCAAGGGGTGTTATACTTTATAGGACACAAAAAACGAGGTGTGATATGCGCAAATTACTAAACCTTTTTATTACCTTTGCCAAAATAGGCGTGTTAACCTTTGGCGGCGGCCTTTCAATGCTGCCAATGCTACGCCGCGAAATTGTTGAAAAGCACGGTTGGACAACCGATGACCAACTGCTTGATTACTATGCCGTAGGTCAGTGCACCCCTGGTATTATCGCCGTTAACACCGCCACCTTTATCGGCTTTTACCAGGCGGGAATCCTTGGCGGAATTCTTGCCACACTGGGCGTTGTTTTCCCAAGCGTTGTTATCATTTTAATTATTGCCTCGGTGCTTCAGGGCTTCCTTGATTATCCCATTGTTATGAGCGCACTATCGGGCATTCGCGCCGTTGTTTGCGCACTGCTTGGCCACACCGTAATAAGCCTTGCTAAAAAAAGTCTTGTTGACGTTTTTTGCATTATTTTATTTATCGCAACGTTGCCCGTTCTCTTTTTTACCGAGGTTCCGAGCGTTGTTGTTGTAATCCTCTGCGGCATTGCAGGTAATATTTATTGCAAACTAAAGGAGGGCAAAAAGCAATGACCTTCCTTATGCTTTTCTATGAATTCTTTAAAATCGGCCTTTTTGCCATCGGCGGCGGAACAGCAACCATTCCGTTCCTTTATGAGCTCGCCGAAAGCAATTACGGTTGGTTTACCCCCACCCAGCTTACCGATATGATTGCCATAAGCGAAAGCACCCCCGGCCCTGTTGGAATAAATATGGCAACCTTTGCCGGTTACAATGCAGGTTTTGGTGAACTCGGCTTTTTGGGCGGAGTTTTAGGCGGTGCTGTTGCAACTGTGGGTCTTATTCTTCCATCATTAATTATAATTCTAATTATCGCAAAATTTTTACAAAGTTTTAAAGACAATAAAATTGTAAAAAACACCTTTTATGGCATCCGTCCCTGCGTTGCCGCCCTTGTTGCATTTGCTGTTTTTGGGATTTTTAAAATAACAATTTTCACTGTTGATAAATTAAATATTCCCGTTTTAATAATCATTGCCGTCACTTTTTCTTTAATGTTTATAAAGCAACTGAAAAAACTTCATCCCGTGGTTTGGATTTTGGCCGGCGCAATTATTGGTATAATTTTTAAACTTTAAAAATTTTTAAAAAAAGAATAAAATATTGTTGACATATCCTTTCAAATGTGTTAAACTCTTTGAGTACGATAAATTTGCGAGTGTGCTGGAATAGGCAGACAGGCACGTTTGAGGGGCGTGTGTCATTGGCGTACGGGTTCAAGTCCCGTCACTCGCACCAAATTAAGAGTTAACCGTTAGGTTGACTCTTTTTTGTTTCTATTTTATTTGCCTTGACTTGAACCACTCGCACCAAATTTAAAACCGCTCACCTTAGAAGTTTCATCACTTTTAGCACAATAAGTTAGTTTCTTTGTACATTTTTAAAGGTTTCAGTGTGATTTTTGCTACCATATGCTACTATCATTGATATAAATAGACCGATTTGTTATAATGTTAAAAAGGCTATTGACTTTTACGTTACGTAAAAAGCTATAATTTTATTACATTTGGAGGTGTTTATGTGAAAATTAAAACTGTATGCGAGCTGACAGAACTGACAGACCGCGCGATTCGCTATTATATTGAGGAGCATCTTATATCTCCTTCATACACTGAAAATTATTTAGGAAGAAAATCATATAATTTTTCCAAGTCCGACATACAGCAATTACAGGATATAGCAGTTCTTCGCAAGTTCGGCTTTTCAATTTCCGAGATAAAAGAAATGCTTTTAGAACCCACACAAATCATCCCTATTGCAAAAGCATTGGAACAAAGAAAAAAGGCCGCCATTGATGAAGAAAGAGCGCTCCTACAGACTTTGTTGCAACTAGACGAAAACCATACTTACTCAATAGCTGAACTTGCAGCGCAACTATCTGCCCCTGTTGTCAATGAACCTATTCCATCGGAAGATTCCAATTTGAATATCGGAAAAGTGATTTTGCATTTCTTAAAATACTTATTGTTGGGCATCATCACATGGCTCCCTGTAGTTCTTTCAATCTTTGCGGCAATTATCAGTATACATTCTGACGCATATCCGGTATTTAACCCAAAAGCATTCATAGTTGTCCTTATAGCACTCTCTCCAACTTTATTGATGGTTCTTTTACCAAAAAACAAAATCAAATTTCCGTGGCTGACCATTGCAAGAAAAGTGCTTATTGTCCTATGCATTCTCAGTATCCCAATTAGTTTTATCTCTTCCATTGGTATCAGTTCACGCTCTGAAACATCGGACATTCGTAATTACCGACGTTTTGATGCCGATTGTCTCGCCAACAGGTCTTCCTTTTTTCAGGATCTGTTTCCAATTTGGCCGCACTATTTTACAAATGAAAAACAGCCGGATGGTAGTTGGGAGACCATATATTTAGATGCCCATTACTACTACCGTAATCTTCCAGCAATGGATTACACCTATGACATATATGCCGAATGGCCCTTACAAAAGGAAGAATTTGATAACGAAGTTGCCCGTGTTCGAGCGTTATATGAGAGTCAGCCAAGTGACTACATCACTGTAAAAAAAGGAAACTACACCTGTTTCTTTTTGTATGATGGCAGCCCGCCATTTGAGAAAGCAACCGATAGCTACACATATTATATTTTTGCATTTGATGAACAAAATTTGACTGTACGATATATTATGTGCGATAGTCTTGAAAATGGCGCAGATCAGCCCTATTATTTATCGTTAAACTGGTAACTTTGGGCTGGGTTCAATTTTCACATGAAAGTTTAACTTTAAGAACTAACCATTTTGGTTGGTTCTTTTTTGTTTCTATTTTATTTGCCTTGACTTGAACCACTCGCACCAAATTAAGAGTTAACCGTTAGGTTAGCAACTAAAAAAGACTCGGTTTTTGCCGAGTCTTTTGCTTATTTTACATATTCAATTGCCTCACCGAGGGTTTTAACAGGGATAAGCTCAATTCCCTTTATCTCCCCTGTTATTTGCTTTAGAGAGGCTTTTGGAATAATACATTTGGTAAAGCCAAGGCGGGCCGCTTCACTGACCCTTGTTGCAATTCTTGAAACCGACCTGATTTCTCCCGAAAGACCGATTTCTCCAATAGCAATGGTTTTAGAGTCAATAGGAATATCGCGGAGTCCGGAAACCAGAGAGAGTGCCACAGCTAAATCGGCCGCGGGCTCATCAAGCCTTAATCCACCTACAACATTTAAGTAGGTATCAAAATTCGAAAAATAAAGACCTATTCGCTTTTCTAAAACAGCAAGAATGAGGTTTAATCGGTTATAATCAAAGCCTGTTGAGGCTCTTCTCGGATTACCAAAGCCTGTTGAGGTTACAAGACCCTGGACTTCGGCTAAAATGGGGCGCGTGCCCTCGATAACGCAGGTTATGCAGGAACCCGAAACGCCATCAAGCTTGCCGGAAAGAAGCATTGCAGAGGGATTTGGCACCTCGGCAAGTCCCTTATCCCCCATTTCAAAAACGCCGATTTCATTGGTTGAACCAAAACGGTTTTTAACGGCGCGCAAAATGCGGTAGGACTGGTTTCTTTCGCCCTCAAAATAAAGCACTGCATCAACAATATGCTCGGTTATTTTTGGGCCTGCAATTTCGCCGCCCTTATTAACGTGACCCACGATAATAATAGGAATGTTATTTTTCTTACCTGTTTTAAGGAACAGGTTTGTAGATTCTCTAACCTGAACAACGCTGCCCGCCGTTGAAGAAACACCCGCAATTTGCATTGTCTGAATTGAGTCAATCATAACGATATCGGGTTTTTCGGCATTTATGTAATCACAAATGGCTTCAACATCGGTTTCGGTCATTATAAGCAAATTTTCGTTATCAACATTCAATCGCTGTGCGCGGATTTTAATTTGCCCTGCCGATTCCTCACCCGAAACATAAAGAATTTTAAGACCCTTTTGCACCTTATCGGCAATCTGCAAAAGAATTGTTGATTTTCCGATTCCGGGGTCACCGCTTAGCAGTACAATAGAGCCCTTGACAATACCGCCGCCAAGCACGCGGTCAAGCTCGGGAATATTGGTTAAATATCGTGGCTCATCAGAAACCGAAATATCTTTAACGGATTGTGCCTTAACTGTTATAGCACCGGAATTCTGCTTTGCTGCAACAGTTTCCCTTACAATCTCCTCCATAGTGTTCCATTCACCGCAAGCGGCGCATTTTCCCATCCATTTAACACTTTCATAACCGCATGAATTGCAGACATAAGAAACTTTAATCTTTCCTGCCATTTTACCCATCCTTTTAGTTCAGATAATCATTTATCCCACAAAAAATTGCAAAAGCCATTTGGGCTTGATATTCTTCATTTTTTAATAGCTCAAGCTCTTTTTGATTGCTTAAAAAACCGCATTCCACAATAACCGCAGGCACCACCGCTTTATGAAGCAAAAAGGTGTCGGCTGTGGCTTTTTTGATAACTCGGTCATTATCATTTTGAAGGCGTTCCTTAATTGAGGTTTGAATAAGGTTTCCAATAACCCTTGACTCCTCAAAATTATCAGAATAAAACACCTGTGCACCGCTTACTTTGGCGGTAGTAAATTTATTAAGATGAACGCTAACAAAAATAGCATCGGGGTTTTCTTTCATAACTTTAAGGCGATTGTTTAAATCGCTTATTTTTCGGTTTCGAATATCATCGCCGCTGTCATCCTCGGTGCCGGTATCCTCAGTGCGGGTATAAACTACCCTTACCCCATTTAATGATAACATATCACCCACCGTTAATGCAATATTCAAATTAATGTTTTTTTCACTTGTGCCATCCTCAGCTACCGCTCCGCCATCAAACCCGCCGTGGCCCGCATCTATTATAACTGTTTTAAGTGTTTTTACCTCGGCTGATGTGAATTTTGAAATATCAGAATAATTATATGATGCACAAAGTGTGCACACGGCGACAAAAGCGCCAAGGGCTACTGTTAAAAATTTTTTCTTTTTCAAAATTACACCTATTTTATCTTTCTTTTATTTGCAGAGTTAACCCCGAAAATCGCACCGATAACAGAAGAAAGAAGAATAATTAAAAGATTAAAAAGCGATGAAAGGGTTATTTTCCCGCCGTTAATAATTGCCGCAGTAATTGTGATAAGAACATAGAGTAAAACACCGTTTATTCCACCAACAATAAGTGCCTTTGAACCGAAGGTTTTACCCGAAAGAAATGCGCCTGCAAGCGAACCGACACATAGCGAAAGAACTGAAAAAAATGGTATCACTTTATTATCAATATCGAAGAGTAAGGTAATTACAGAAAATAGCGCTAACAAGAAAAAAATCAAAAAAATGCTCAAAAAAAGAAATAGCAAATACTTTTTTATTGTGTTTTTGCTTCCACCATTTAAACTATCTTTAACCATACTAATATCACTCCCCTACATTTATATTAACGCTTCCGAAAATTATTCATTAAGCATATCTACGATTACTAGAAATTTGTAATTTAAAAAGCCAAAATTCTACAAAAACGAATAGGTTTACTAATTTTGTTAAAGGAATTATAATGAAATTAAGAAATTAAACGAGGTGAAAGTTTATGGATGCAAAAAGCATTGGCAACTCCATTGCTAAGCTCCGCAAAAAAAGCGGATTAACGCAATCACAGCTTGCTCAAAAGCTTAACATCAGTGACAAAACCGTTAGTCGTTGGGAAAATGGTCTCGGCTACCCCGAAATCACCCAATTCCCTGTTTTGTCTGAGCTTTTTGGGGTTACTGTTGATTACTTAATGACAGGCAAACGCAAGGGCATTACACTTGCAGGTAATATTCTCGCAGACATTGTTAAGAATGTTGACTGCTACCCCAAAATCGGAATGCTTGCAAACATTAAAGAGCTTAGTCGTGCAGTTGGTGGCTCGGTTCCCAACACCGCTATTGACATTGCTAAAATCGACCGCACCATTCCCCTTTCTGCAGTAGGCAGAATTGGTGATGATGAATACGGCAGATATGTTGTAGGTCAAATGAACCGCTATAACATTAATACTGAGATGGTTTCGGTTTCCGAAACAAAACCCACCAGCTTTAGTGATGTTATCAGCCAGCCTTCTGGAGAACGCACCTTCTTCCACGCCCGCGGCGCTAATGCTGAGTTTTCACCCGAGCACATTGATGTTTCGGCTCTTAACTGCCAGATTTTCCACATTGGCTATATTCTACTTCTCGATTCCTTTGATAAAGAAGACCCTGAGTATGGTACCGTTATGGCACGTTTTCTGCGCGATGTACAAAACCAAGGCATTAAGACCTCGGTTGATGTTGTTAGCGACAGCACTGCTGATTACAAGGCTAAAATTTTACCCGCGCTTAAATACTGCAACTACATTATTCTTAATGAAATTGAAAGCAGTATGCTTTCTGACCTGCCCCCTTATGATGAGAACGGCAAGTTAAACCCCGAAAATATTAAAAAGACCATGCAATTTATGGCAAGTCAGGGCGTTAAGGATAAGATTATTGTTCACTGCAAAGAGGCAGGCTTCTGCTATGATGTTGCTTCGGGCAAATTTACAGCAGTTCCCTCTCTTAACATCCCCTCAAGCGAAATTAAGGGTAGCGTTGGCGCAGGCGATGCTTTCTGCGCAGGTAGCCTTTATGGTATCTACAATAATTACGATGACCAGCACATTCTTGAATTCGCATCCTCGGCAGCAGCTTGTAATCTATTTTCAGATAACTCTGTTGACGGAATGCTGAATAAAAACGAAATTGAAAAAATGGCAGAAAAATACGGGAGGAAAAAACTATGACCAGAAAACAGTACAATGACCAGGTAGCACTCGCTCTTGAGTACTACGCAAAGGCTTCCATCGTTTTAACCGACGAGGAAAAAAACAATGTTGAAATCGCAGATTTCGGCAAAAACAACCTTGATGAAATTGGTTTACAGCTTGTAACCTACATCAACACTGAGCGTGTTTGCGCAAAAGAAATGGTTCTTTTGCCCGGACAGACCTGCCCCGAGCACAAGCATATTCCTACAGGCACAATGCAGGGCAAGGAAGAAACCTTCCGTTGCCGCTATGGTGAGGTTTACCTCTATGTTGAGGGCGAAAAGAACGTTGCTGAAATCAAGGGCAAAATTCCCCCTACCGATGTTACAGTTTTCCACGAAATCGTTTTAAAGCCCGGTGAACAATACACCATTATGCCCGAAACCCTTCACTGGTTCCAGGCAGGTAAAGATGGCGCTGTTATCTCTGAGTTCTCAACCCGCAGCACCGATGAGACCGATATCTTCACCGATTCCACCATTGTTCGTGAAACTAAAATTGAAGACTAAGGAGAAACAAAATGTTAGTTAATTTAGATTACGTACTTAAAAAGGCTCAAAAAGAGCACTATGCCGTTGGTCTTTTTAACACCACCGACACAGATATGTTACAGGCCGCAATTTCTGCTGCTGAGGAGCTTAACTCCCCCATTATTATCGGCACCGCCGAAGTTTTACTTCCCTTTGGTGAGTTAAAGCTTATTGCCCCCAGCGTTATCGCTGCTGCAAAGCGCGCAAAGGTTCCTGTTGTTGTTCATTATGACCACGGTCTCACCTTTGACCGTTGCATGGAAGCTTTACAGCTTGGCTTCTCCAGCATTATGTTTGATGGCTCTGCCGGTGATGCTGATAAAAACATTGAGGACACAAAACAAATCGTTAAAATCGCTCACTCCCTTGGTGCAACCGTTGAGGGTGAAATTGGTCACGTTGGCCAGGCTGCAAGCGGTGACAACGCCGTTACCGACAGCTACACCACTGTTAAAGAGGCTGAGGATTTCATTGCTGCAACAGGCGTTGATGCTCTTGCAATTGCTATTGGTACTGCACATGGCGCTTACAAGCAAAAGCCCTGCCTTGATTTAAACCGTTTAAAGGAAATCCGCGCTGCTGTTGATACTCCCCTGGTTCTCCACGGTGGCTCCGGTCTTTCTGATGATGACTTTAGAAATTCTATTCGCGATGGTATTGCAAAGATGAACATCTTTACCGACCTTTGCCTTGCAGGAAATGCTGCAATGGAAAAAGGTATTAAAGATGGCCTTGACTACCTCTCAATCCGCAACCTTAAGGTTGAATATATTAAAGAGGCTGTTAAAAACAAAATTCGTCTTTTCGGTTCCGAAAACAAAGCATAAGTTTTTAAGCTATATAAAAAAGGTAGATGCATTTTGCATCTACCTTTTTATTTTACTTTGAATTAACTTTGGTACATCTTCAACCGAAACATTAAAAACATAAGCGATTTCTTCGTGCAATAGTTTTTCGGCGGTTTTAAACAATTTCTCATCGGCAATGTGAAAATGCTTTCCCGTCCCCTTTAGCTCCTGTTGCTTTAAATAAAGCATTTTAATGACCGCAATAATATCCTCGCGGTTTCCAGATTTAATTGCTCTTTGGCAAAATTCCTTTCTGGTATTATCATCATTTATCCATTCAAGGTCGGTGTCCATGGAAACGCAAAAAATGTTTTCAAATTCTTCCCTGTTTAAAACAGCTCTTAAATTTCCAAGCTCATTTACCTTTTCCACAGGAATGTAAAAGGTCGATTTGCTATCAAAAACAGGGTTTAAAACATAATATTGCAATTCTTTTTCGGTAAGCTTTAAGTTACTAATTTCCTTTATGGTAAACACACCGTGTGTTCCGTAAACAACGCAAGCGCCAACATTAAACATAACAAAATCCTTTGCTGTAAATTTATATTTAATACATATAAATTATACCACAAAGGATTTTTTCGTGTAAGTAAAATTTTAAAAATTTATTTATTTTCGGTGATATGATAGGTGGGCACAACCTGTTCAAACACCTTTTTTATGTTTGCATTATCGGTGTCGAGAGCCGCCTTTAATGTTTCAAGTTTTTCGTTTAACTCATCAAGAGTAATAGCAATCGACTGACCGACAAAAATCTTACTGTGAGCGGTTTTTTGAAGACCTTCTTCGTTCATAAGAAGCTCTTCGTAAAGCTTTTCACCGGGGCGAAGACCGGTTATTGTAATTTTAATATCTACATCTGGAACATATCCCGAAAGGCTAATCATCTTTTTGGCAAGGTCATAAATCTTAACAGGCTTTCCCATATCAAGAACAAAGATTTCGCCACCCTTGGCATAAGAAGCTGCCTGCAAAACAAGCTGTGCCGCCTCAGGAATTGTCATAAAGTAACGAATGATATCAGGGTGAGTAACCGTAACAGGGCCACCTGCTTCAATCTGTTTTACAAAACGAGGAATAACCGAACCGTTAGAACCCAGAACATTGCCGAAGCGAACTGCAACGAACTCAGTTTTGCCAAGTGACTGCAACGCCTGTACTACCATTTCACAAACGCGTTTACTTGCACCCATAACGTTTGTAGGGTTAACAGCCTTATCGGTGGAAATCATTACAAAACGCTTTACGCCGTGTTGTGCAGAGCAAAGAGCGGCATTATAGGTTCCGAAAATATTATTTTTAATAGCTTCGGAAGGACTGTCCTCCATTAAAGGCACATGTTTATGTGCCGCCGCATGGAAAACAACATCGGGCCTATACTCTTTAAATAAATCATCAAGGCGTTTTTTATCACGAACCGATGCAATAAGCACCTCAACATTAGCGTGGGGATAATTATCGTTAAGCTCGTTTTCCAGTTCGTAGGCGGTGTTTTCGTAAATATCTAAAATAACCAACTTTTTGGGGTCATATTTAATGATTTGTCTACAAAGCTCCGAACCGATTGAGCCACTACCTCCCGTTACAAAAACAGTTTTATCCTTTATAACGGTGTCTATAAGCTGATTATCAAGAACAATAGGATTGCGTTCAAGCAGGTCTTCAATTTTAATTTCGCGTAAATTATTAAGACCTGTGCTACCTCCTTCAAGGCTGGTTTCAAAGCCTGGGAGAATTTTAACCTTACAACCTGTTTGAGCACAAATATTAAGGATATCTATTTTCTCTTCAATAGAGATATTATTTATTGCAAAAATGATTTCCTCAATATTTTTTTCTTTGCAAATTTCGACAATATCATTTCTAGTGCCCAAAACGCTAACGCCGTAAATATGTTGCTTTTGCTTATTTACAGCATCATCAATAAGACCCACAACACTGTAATTTAAGTTTTTGTCCTCGTTTATTCCTCGAAGCAGTGTAACGGCAAGACCGCCAGCACCTATAATAAGGGTAAGTTTTCCGTTTTTCTTATTATAAGACCAAGAAAGTTTTTTGAAAAACCTAATAAAGAAGCGTGTTGCACAAATTAAAACCATTGCAATTCCATTGGCCGCCGCATTAAGTTTTAAAAACAAATCGGTGTGCATTGGAATTATCATAAAGAAAATCATACTAAACACCGAGGAAGCAACCGCACCTGAAAACAATCTCATATAATCATCAGGAGCAGCGTGAATCCAATCGGTGTTATAAATGCCCAAAAGGGAAAAACTAATAAAATAAACTATTGCCGTAACACCTGCAATTAGCAAACTTTGCTGAAAAACTGTCCAAAACAATTTGTGTTCTAAGATAACCCTAACAGCAAGAGCATATGCGGCAAATAAAAACAGAATATCTAAAAGAAATAGGTATCTGTTTCGCATTTTGAAGGTTTTGTTCTTCATAAATTTCCCCATCTTTATTTTTTAATCTAAATACTGAGTAAATCTGCTGCATTTTTTATGAAAAGTCTTTTTGTTTTTACGGTTCCAAGCATTTTTTCGGCGCGCAAAAACGCTGCCTTCATATTGCAAGGACGGTCTTCCAAATTATGCATATCGGAAGAAACAATAAACCTTTCGTGATTTTTGAGAATTTTTTTAATATGTTGTCTTGCAAAAAATGACAAGAAATTTTCAGCATTTAATTGATAAACGACATCTAAATCGGAAAAATCATTAATAAAGGCTTCATAGCACTGATACCTATCAACATGGGCAATAAGTGGTGTTATTCCCTTTAAGGTTAAGGAATAAAGCCATTCATAGCTTTTTCGGCTTATATTTCTCATAGGAAACTCAACCAGCAATAGATTTGTGCCCTCTATACAAAGCTTTTCAATGCCATCATACTGGCTTATATCATTATCAAAATAAACCTCTGCACCTAGGCGAAGCTGAGGTACCGAAACATTTGCTTGAGAAAGTTCTTCCTGTAGCAACTTAAAGCTTTCTTTCCTTTTCGCTAAGAAATTATCCAAACTATCCAGCTGATGCAAAACACAATGCGGTGTAAGGGCGCACAGCTCAACCCCTTGAGAAAAACTTTCACAGAGCATCTTAATGGAGATTTTAACATTCTTGGCACCATCATCAACTTGTGGCAGAGCATGTGAATGTAAATCTATCATTTGCCGTTTTCCCTAACGTTATCGTCGGCATAACGATACTTATATTTGCCGTAGAATCGCTTTCCGCCACTGTAGTAGTTATATCGCGCCCTCTTATCTGAGCAACCTGTCATTATAACACCAAGAATTTTAACATCGGTGCGCTTAACTGTGTCCATAGTGATGTCAAGCGCATCGTAGGTAACAAAGTTTTCCTTTGAAACAATGATAACACCATCTGCTTGACGGAGAACAATTGCAGCATCTGTAACAACCACAATGGGAGGTGTATCAATAAATATATAATCATATCTCTTTTTGAGTTCATTAATAATCTTAACAAACTCAGCGCTATCAAGCAGTTCTGCGGGATTGGGAGGAATTTCACCTGCGGTAATGCAATCAAGATTAGGTCTGACATTCTTCTTAATGGCATCCTCAAGCCCTAAATATCCGCAAATAACATTAGAAAGACCATTTTTTCGCTCAAGGCCCAAATATCTGTGTACGCGAGATTTTCTAAGGTCACAGTCAATAAGAAGAACCCTTTCGCCTGTTTGAGCAAAAACAATCGCAAGATTAATTGCGGTGGTAGTCTTTCCCTCATCAGGAATAGAACTAGTTATGGGAATAACCTTACCACTATCCGACATAGGCAAGGAGAACATAACATTTGTACGGATAGATTTATAGGTTTCAACGGTATAAAAGTTATCGTTCTCAGAAAGAACATTTACCTTTTTTTCTTTATCTGAATTCTTAATCTTTTTCACAGCAAATTGCTCCTAAAATTTATTTTTTTGACCAAGTTTAACTACGATAACTCGCCTAAAATTGAAACGCCATAACGTTTTGAAACATCGTCGCCTCTATGAACCTTGTTATCAAAGAAATGGAATAAAAGAACAATAACAACACCTAAAACAATGCCGACAAAGGCTCCCAGTGCTGTAAATTTAGCAGCACCTTTATCAACGGGATTCTTTTCATAAACAGCCTCATCAACAACCGTTACCTGACCACTACTGAAAACCGAGGTAAGCTTCTCGGGTGCCTTTTCTAAAATGGCCTGTGCAATCATATAGGAATCCTTGGGATTTTTTGAAACAACAGAAATTGATAATAACTCGGTATCGTTAACCGAAGAAATTGAAATCATAGATTTAATTTCAGCCCAACTATATTCACCGCCGACAACGGTTGCCACCTCGTTAAGGAAAGAACGGGTAAAAAGAATCTCCTTATAGGTTGCACTGAGTTCTCGAGCCGATAAAATATCGCTTTGGCTTAATTTGTTGGTGTTTACATCAGAAGAAATGTTGCTGATGTAAAGAGTTCCCTTTGAGGCATATTTTTCCTCAGTAAAAAAGCTGACTTTAACAAAAGCCAAAACACCGATAATGACCGCAAGCAAGATAATGATAATCTTGCGTTGCCAAATAGCACCCAAAATTTCTAATAAGTTAAGTTCTTTTTCTTCCATTTTAGCGCCTCCGCAGTTTATAAACAAAATTTAACTATTATATAGTATCATATAAACAAAGCGTTGTCAATATTTATAAGCGTAGAAATGCCGACTTTTTTTAAAGCTTTTCTAATTTTCCTGTCATTTTTTGCGAAAATCAAAAAGTGAGAAATTTGGAGAAAAAGCGAGAAAAAACGAGCATTTGAGAGTAAAAATATTTTATTTTTGGTAATTCAATGAAATTTGTAGAAAAAATGCAAAAAACCCTTGACATTATAGCGTTTTAGCACTATTATTGTACAATGTAAATCTATTTGTTTTAGGGGGTTTTTTCGTGGAAAAATCAAACATTATCGAACTAAAAAACATTTCCGTTTCTTTTGACGGCGAAAAAATACTTGATAGCATAAATCTTTCAATTCATGATAAAGAATTTATCACCCTTTTGGGTCCCTCGGGCTGTGGTAAAACCACAACCCTTAGAATCATTGGCGGTTTTCTTTTTCCGGATGAAGGTGATGTTATTTTTGGCGAAAAAAGGATTAACGAGCTGCCACCATATAAGCGCCACGTTAATACAATTTTTCAGCGCTATGCCCTGTTTCCTCACCTGAATGTTTATGAAAATATTGCCTTTGGATTAAGGGTTAAAGGAATGAAGGAAGCAGAAATTAAAAACCGCGTTACCGAAATGCTGGAGCTTGTAAACTTAACCGGTCTTGAAAAGCGTAAAATTGACACCCTTTCGGGTGGTCAGCAGCAACGCGTTGCCATTGCTCGTGCCATTGCCAACAAGCCTAAGGTTTTGCTTCTTGATGAGCCCTTGGCGGCTCTTGATTTAAAGCTTCGCAAGGATATGCAAAACGAACTGAAAAAGATTCAAAAAGAGCTTGAAATCACCTTTATTTTTGTAACACACGACCAGGAAGAAGCTCTCGCAATGTCCGATAGAGTTGTTGTTATGGATAACGGTAAAATCCAGCAAATCGGCACTCCACAAGATATTTATAATGAACCAGAAAATGCTTTTGTAGCGGACTTTATCGGTGAATCAAACATACTTGATGGCTTTATGAGAAAAGACTTTTTAGCCGAATTTTCGGGCAAGCAATTCCCCTGCCTTGATTCGGGCTTCGCTGAAAATGAAGCGGTTGATGTTGTTGTTCGCCCCGAGGATGTTGATATTGTTCCCCCCAGTGAAGGTATGCTTGAGGGTGTTGTTACATCGGTTATTTTCCTCGGCGTTCACTACGAAATTATTGTTGACATCGGCGGCTTTAAATGGATGATTCAAACCACCGATGAGCATAAAGAAAACGAACGTGTTGGTCTATACATTGAGCCCGATGCAATTCATATTATGAAAAAATCCGAATATTCGGGTAAATATGGTGACTACAGTTCTTACAGCGAAGAAATTGATATGTTAAACGACGCCGGTGAGGAGGACGAGGAGTGAAAAAACGCAGTTTTGGAAACCGTCTTATAGCGGCGCCATACCTAGTTTGGGCAGCAATTTTCTTTGTTGTGCCTCTTGTTATAATGGCATACTTTGCACTTACCGACCAAAACGGCGTTTTTACTCTTTCAAATCTTGCCGAAATCGGTCGATACAAAAAGGCATTTTTTATTTCCATTGGTTATGCAGCTATTGCAACGGTTATTACCCTTTTGCTTGCCTACCCTATGGCATATTTTATGACCAAAATGAAGGTAAGCTCCCAGCGAATGATTATGATGATTGTTATGCTCCCTATGTGGATGAACTTTCTTATCAGAACCTATTCCTGGATTACAATTTTGGCAAACACCGGTATTATTAATACTTTTTTAGGTTATTTAGGCATTGAGCCTTTAAGGCTTATAAATACACCGGGCGCCGTTATTTTAGGTATGGTCTATGACTTTATACCTTATATGATTTTGCCTATTTATTCGGTAATGTCAAAAATTGAGCCCGCCCTTTTAGAAGCGGCAAATGACCTTGGTGCAAACGCAGGAGCACGCCTTCACAGGGTTATTTTCCCTCTTTCCTTACCCGGTGTTATATCCGGCATTACAATGGTATTTGTTCCATGTGTTAGCACATTTTATATCTCACAAAAGCTTGGCGGCAATAAGAATTTAATGATTGGTGATGCCATTGAATTTCTTTTCAATAATGGCCCCGATTATTATAATGTTGCCTCTGCCCTTTCCCTTATATTAATGGTTATGATTCTTATCAGCCTTGCCATTATGAACCACTTTTCTGATGATGACGGAGGTGTTGTAATATGAAAGCACTCTCCCGTCTTTATGTTGCACTTATTCTTCTGTTCCTTTATGCTCCCGTTGCGGTTATGGTTTTCTTTTCCTTTAACGAAGGCGGTAGTGTTTGGGTTTTTACAGGCTTTTCAACACAGTGGTACGAAGGGTTGCTTGAAAATACCGAAATGCTTACCGCTCTTCAGCACACAATTATTATTGCCGTGCTTTCTGCGCTTATTTCTACCGTTCTCGGTACCGCAGCAGCAGTGGGAATTTTGGCCTTCCGCAAAAAATTCAGCGTTAAGCTTTCAATGACACTTACCAACATTCCAATGATGAATGCTGATATTGTTACCGGCGTTTCTTTAATGCTTTTGTTCATTTTCTTTGGTCGCCTTTTAGGGCTTACCGAATCGTTAGGCTTTGTTACGGTGCTAATTGCACACATAACATTTAACCTGCCCTATGTTATTCTTTCGGTAATGCCAAAGCTTAAGCAACTGGATGTTAGTTTATCCGAAGCGGCTCTGGACCTTGGCTGCAACAATTTCCAGGCCTTTTTCAAAGTTGTTTTGCCCAATATTTCCTCAGGCATTTTTACCGGTCTTATTATGGCATTCACACTTTCCCTTGATGACTTCGTTATAAGTTATTTCACCTGTGGGCACTATCAAACCCTGCCTATTGTCATTTATAATATGACAAAAAAGACCGTTACCCCTGACGTTTATGCCCTTTCAACCTTTATTTTCATTTCAATTTTCGTTCTCTTAATTCTTTATAACACCGTTCAGTCAAGCGGAGAAAAAAGGAGGGCGAAGCAATGAAAAGATTTTTTACATTACTTTTGTGTCTATGTCTCACCTTTTTAGTTTGTGGTTGTAACGGCACCGCTATTGTAACACCGCCTGATGGAAACGAATTAGAAATTGAATATGAAGGCACCTATACTAAGGAATTTGCAGGCACCACAATTTATGTTTACAATTGGGGTGAATACATTTCTGATGGCAGTGATGACAGTGTTGATGTTAACAAGGAATTTGAAAAGCTTACAGGCATTAAGGTTAATTACGCCACCTTTGAAAGCAACGAAACAATGTATTCTCAACTTAAAAGCGGCGGCGTAACTTATGATATCGTAATCCCTTCGGATTACATGATTCAGCGTCTTATAAGCGAAGATATGCTTAAAAGCTTTGATGTTACCAAGCTTTCTAATTATCACTATATAAGGGATGATTACAAAAGCCTTTATTTTGACCCCAAAAACATCTATTCCGTGCCCTACAACGTAGGAATGGTTGGAATTATCTACAACAAAGCCTTAATTGGCGAACCCGATCACTCTTGGACAACCCTTTGGGATGAAAAATATAAAGATATGTCCCTTATGTTCAGTAACCCTCGTGATGCCTTTATGATTGCCCAAATGATTTTGGGACAGGATTTAAACACCACAAATAAGGCTGATTGGGATGCTGCCGCCCAGCTTCTTAAAAAGCAAAAAAAGAATCTGCAATCCTACGTTATGGATGAGGTTTACGGCAAAATGGAAACAGGCGAAGCCGCAATTGCACCTTACTATGCGGGCGATTTCCTTACGATGTATGATATAAATGAGGATTTGGAGTTTTTCTACCCAGAGGAAGGCACTAACATTTTTGTTGATTCAATTTGTATCCCTGCAAGTTCTCAAAACACCGAAGCAGCAAAGCTTTACATCAACTTTCTTTTAGAGCCCCAGATTGCCCTTGCCAACGCAGAATATATCGGTTATGCATCGCCAAACACCGCAGTAATCGACAACCCTGATTATTACTATTATCAAAACGAAATTCTCTACCCTGCAGAGGATGCGGTTAAAAATCGCCAATATTACCACAATATTGATAGCGAAATCAGAAAATATTACGAAAATTTATGGATAGATATAAAGCTCTATTAAAAAAAGACTGTCTTACTGTTTGGTAAGGCAGTCTTTTACCATATTTTAAATGAATTTATCAGATTGTACTATTGAAAAAGCATAATTACGATGTTACACTATTGTTATAACAAAACCTGAAAGGTGTGTAAATATGAAGCTTAGTATTTGGTCAGGTTATTATATGGAATCAGGCCCCGAAGGAGCCGTAAAAAGATTTATTGAAAATGGAATTTATTGTTCAGAACTTTCCGACGAACATGGCTTTGAACTTTTATCAAGAAGTGATAATTTTCTTAAAACTGCAAAGGAATTTTCAAACTTTTTAAAGGAAAACAACTTTGAAATTTCACAGGGGCATTTGTGGCTTAAAATCAGAATTTGCTCCGATGAAACTGCAATCCAAAAACTTTATTCTTGGGTTGATATGTACGAAGCCATCGGCATTAAGAATATGGTTTTGCATTGTGATAATATGGTTGACAGCAGTTTATCTCGCAATGAAAAAATTGAAAAAAACATTGAAAAATTACGTTTACTTGCCGAACATATCAAAGACAAAGATGTTACAATTTGTCTTGAAAACCTACGCCCACATTCACCCCAAGACGAAGATTTAGTCGATAGAAATGCTGATGATTTACTTTATATTATCGAACGAATTGGCAGTGATAAATTCGGCATTTGTCTTGACACGGGACACCTTAATTTAACCGATAGAAATCCTCGCGAATTCATCCTTAAAGCAGGTAATAAACTTAAAGCATTGCATATTGCCGATAATCAAGGCGAAACCGACCAACACCTTATGCCCCTTAACGGTGGAACGGTTAATTTTTTCGAAGTTGTAAAAGCCCTTCGTGAAATTGGATATAAAGGCATTTTCAATTTGGAAATACCCGGTGAAAAATGCGGCATTATCAAAATGCGCGACGAAAAAATCAAGACCATTATTTCAAACTACAATCTTTTGATGAATAGCTAATAAAAAAGGCAGTCATTATGACTGCCTTTTACTTTTTCTATTTGTTTTTTACGAGGTGAACTGCGAAGCCGCCAATTTCATCCTTAAGATAGATAAATTTAAGGTTGCCCTTTTCATCATATTGAGCAGAATCTTCGTTAAATTCAACGCCCTTGCGCTTTAGGTAAGCGTAGGCTCTCGGAACGCTTGCCGTGCCAACAGCAAGGTGGCCTTTGGTGCCAACGCCGTTCATTTTCATAACCTCAAGCATATCACTGCAGAAATAGGACTTTGTTCCTTCTTTTGCAGTAAAATCGAAAAGTTTTTCGAAGGTGTTCGCTGTGTCGGAGGCGGCTGCTTCATCAGCAGAGTTAATACCGATATGAACAACCTTGAAATCAAGCATAACCTTAACTGCTTCAGCGGTAAGACGTTCAATTTCATCAAAATTGCCGTTTGTGATTAAATCACCGGGCACCATCCAGCTGCCGC
This sequence comes from Oscillospiraceae bacterium, assembly GCA_015065935.1. Classification (GTDB taxonomy): domain Bacteria; phylum Bacillota; class Clostridia; order Oscillospirales; family Acutalibacteraceae; genus SIG587. Next base: position 13,187 of record SVPI01000013.1, on the reverse strand, counting down.
CGCAGGCAATAATTTTAGAAAACTCAAGATATTCCTTTACATTTTTGGCATTAATACCGCCTGTGGGCATAAATTTAAGTGAGCCGTAAGGTGCTGACATTGCCTTAATCATAGGCAGACCGCCTGCCGCTTCAGCGGGGAAAAACTTAACTGTGTCGAGGCCGAGTTCAAGCGCCTGCTCAACATCACTTGGATTTGCAGTACCGGGAAGAATTAGATAACCCTTTTCCTTGCAATAAGAAACAATTTTTGGATTAAGACCCGGGCTTACAAGGAATTTTGCGCCGGCTTTAATTGCGGCATCAGCCTGCTCTTTTGTTAAAACGGTTCCTGCACCCACAAGCATTTCGGGGCACTGTTCAGCAATATTTTTAATAGCCTGCTCTGCTGCGGCGGTGCGGAAGGTGATTTCTGCACAAGGTAAACCGCCATTAATCAGTGCCTTAGCAAGGGGAACTGCATCCTCAGCATTGTCAATTTTTACAACAGGAACAATGCCAATAAGACCAATTTCTTTTAAGATTTCGTTCAATGTGAGCACATCCTTTTAAAAGTTTTTTTGCTAATTTTAATTTTACATATAAAACAAAAAAAGTCAACATATTTAGGTTTGCATATTACAAAGATTTATGGTATTATTATCTTGGAGTGATATTGTGAATATATTTTTAATCGGTGATGTTTGCGGAAGGGCTGGCTACACATTTTTACGTAGAGCACTTCCCTCTTTTAAAAAAGACAATAATATTGACCTGGTTATTGCCAACGGTGAAAACTCGGCTGATGGTAACGGAATAACCCCTCAAAGCGCTAGCCATCTTTTTGAAAGCGGTGTTGATGTTATTACAGGTGGAAACCATTCCCTTCGCCGTAAAGAAATTTATCCGTTACTTGATGAAAATCCCTTTCTTCTACGCCCACATAATATTAGTTGTGATTTTGGAAAGGGCTACACTACTGTTGATATGGGTAAACTGTCGGTTGCCGTTTTAAACCTTTCGGGCAAGGTTTATTTAAACGATGACAGCATCAAAAATCCCTTTGAAACCGCCGATGAACTTGTTGAAAGGGCAAAAGCTGAAGGCGCAAAAATTATTGTTGTTGATTTTCACGCCGAGGCAACCAGCGAAAAAAGAGCAATGGGTATTTATCTTGATGGCAAAGTTTCTGCATTTTTTGGGACCCACACCCATGTACAAACGGCCGATGAACAGATTCTTAAGAACGGTACTGCCTACATAACCGACCTTGGTATGACAGGCCCCGAAGATTCTGTTCTTGGAGTTGAAAGCTCCATAATTATCAACCGCTTCAAAGATAATAAAACAGAAAAATTTATTTTATCCAACTCGGCCTGCTATCTTTGCGGACTTGTAGTTAATATTGATGAAAAAAGCGGTAAAGCTCTTAGTGTAAAACGTGTTATTTTAAGATAAACGAGGAATTTTATGAAAAAAATTATTGCTGTTTTCCTGGCGTTAATACTCCTTTTGGGGCTTTGCGCCTGCAATAAGAATAATGTTGGCGGTCAGTCTTCAAGCGCTAATGTGGAAGTTAAAGAAACCTTCCCTTTAAGCCTGCTTTACTGTGAAAGTGACACCGTTAATCCCTACACCGCCGTTACCAACATTAATGTTCAGCTTTGTCAGCTGATTTTTGACCCACTGTTCAAGGTTAATAACAGCTTTGAACCTATAAACTGTCTTGCTGAAAGCTTTGAACTTGTTGATAAAACCTGTAATGTCGTTATCAAAAATGCTACTTTTTCAGATATGACCAACGTTACAGCAGATGATGTTGTTTATTCTTTTAATCTTGCAAAAAATTCCAATACCGCATACAAAGCACAATTAACAGGCGTTGTTTCCTGCACCGCTAAGGATATTAAAACCGTTACCTTCACCCTGAGCTCGGCTGACCCTTATTTTGTTAATCTTTTGGATTTTCCAATTATTAAAAAGGAGTCCGATAAGCAAACCACCTCAGACGGTGCCGCCCTACCACCTGTGGGCTGTGGTAGATTTATATTTAACGAAACCCTTAAAATTCTAAACCCTAACGAACGTTATCACGGCAGTAAAAATAAAGTTTCCGAAATTAAACTGATTAATGCACCTGACAGCGAGTCGGTTTCCCATTATGTTGAGGTTGGTGCAACCGACATTTACTACACAAGCCTTAATGATGGCGAAATTTTTCAAATGAGCAGTAAAAAGGTTTCGGTACCCCTTAATAATCTTATTTATATCGGTGTCAACCAAAATTACGCTCCCCTTTCAAATGTATATTTACGTTATGCAATTTCGGCCGCCATTGACAGAACAAGAATTTCAAATGTTGCTTACTACACCAATGCAGTGCCCGCAACAGGAATTTTTCACCCGAATTTTGCCGATGCCGAAAAATATCAAACCATCGAAAAAACCGCGAATTCAAAAATTTCTATTGAGAATTTGGAAAAGATAGGTTATAATAGAATGGATGCGGGCAAAAAAATTTCACTCACCGTGCTTGTAAACCGAGAGAACACATTTAGAGTGAGCACCGCTGAACTTATCTGTGAGCAACTAAAAAGTGTTGGCATTAATGCAAGTGTTATTAAAACCAGTTATGCTGATTATACAGCGCGGTTAAAATCAGGTAATTTTCAGCTTTATGTTGGTGAAGTGAGAATTCTAAACAATATGGATGTGACTAATCTTATTGTTCCCGGTGGCAGTGCTGCCTTTGGTGTAAAAGAGGCCGCCTTAACCGATGAGGATAAGAGTACCACTGAAACTATTAACGATTATTCAAAAATTTCAGATATCGTAAATGGTTTTTACAGTGGCAAGAACACCCTTGCTGATATTGTTACAGCCTCTCAAACACAAATGCCAATTATCCCAATATGCTTCCGCAACGGCCTTTTGTTCCATAGTGAGGACATTTCGGGCAATATAACCGCAGCGGTCAGCGACGTTTTCTTCAGCATTGCTGAATTTCGTAAAACTAACTAAGGAGGAAATCAAATAATGATTGCTTACGAGACCAGAATCGGAAAGGTTCACATTTCTTATGAGTATCTTTCAAAACTTATCGGCCACGCCGTTACTTCCTGTTACGGTGTTGCAGGTATGGTTGCAGGCACATCAAAGCAAAAACTTTTCAGCCTTATTTCTAAAAAAGAACAGCTTGACAAAGGAATTGTTGTTAAAGGCAACGCCGATGCTATTACCGTTGACCTTCACATTATTGTTACCTATGGTATGAACATCAACGCAATTGCACAAAGCATTGTTCATAAGGTTAAATATGTTGTTTACGATGCCACAGGCATTGATGTTAAAAAAGTTACCGTTAAGGTTGACGGTATCAAAGAATAGTTTTCTTTAAGGAGTGTTTATTTTGTTTAACGGTAACACACTGCGTGATGCGATTATTTCAGCTGCTAACCATATTTCCAATAATCGCAAGCAGGTTGATGACTTAAACGTTTTCCCTGTTCCCGATGGCGACACAGGCACAAATATGTCTATGACAATTAATAATGCCGCAAGGGAGCTTGCAAGCGTTCAGAACGCCACAGCCGGCGAGGTTGCTACCATAACCGCTTCCGCCCTTTTAAGAGGCGCCCGCGGTAACTCCGGTGTTATCACCTCTCTTCTTTTCAGAGGCTTTGCAAAGGGCTTTAAAGGTCAAAGCGAGGTTACAGCCGAGAACTTAAGCCTTGCATTTAAGCTGGGCGTCGAGGCTGCTTACGGCGCTGTTATGAAGCCCACCGAAGGCACCATTTTAACCGTTGCCAGAGTGGCCGGCGAATATGCCGCAAAAGCCGTTGAAGATGGTGAGACCGATGCTCTTAAAGTTTTCGAACAGGCTTTAGAGGGTGCTAAAATTGCCCTTGACCAGACCCCTGAACTTCTCCCTGTTCTTAAAAAAGCAGGCGTTGTTGATGCAGGCGGCCGCGGCTTTGTTGTTATCCTTGAAGGAATGTTAAGTGTTCTTAAGGATGGTGTTATTATTGCTAATAACTCTATTTCCGCAAGCGCTGAGGATAACAGTGAAGAATCTGCGATGAGCGCCGCAGGTGAATTTGAGGGTGAAATTACATTTACCTATTGCACCGAATTTATTGTTAAGCGCGACAGCGAAGTTACAAAAAAACCCGCTGAGCTTCGCACCTTCCTTGAAACTATAGGCGACTGCGTTGTTGTGGTTGACGATGAAGAAATTATCAAGGTTCATGTTCATACCGACCATCCCGGCAATGCCATTGAAAATGGTCTTACTTTTGGTCAGCTTATTAATATGAAAATTGAAAATATGCGTGACCAGCACGAAAAGGCTAAACACGATAACAATAACGCTTCTAAGAAAAAGCCTGCACAAAATGCAGAAAGAACCGAAACCTTCACCCCTGTTACCCCCACAAAGCCCTACGGTTTTGTTTCGGTTTGCGCTGGTGATGGTTTAGCACAGCTCTTTACTGAACTCGGTGCAGATACAATCGTTAGCGGCGGTCAGACAATGAACCCCAGCACCGATGATATTTTAAAGGCTATCGAGTCCACACCCGCCGAAACCGTTTTTGTTCTCCCTAACAACAAAAACATTATTATGGCGGCTGAACAGGCTATTCCCATCAGTACCCGCAAGGTAATTGTTCTTCACACTAAGACAATTCCCCAAGGTATCACAGCAATGCTTAACTTTGACCCTGATGCAAATGATGAGGATAACGCAATCGCAATGCAGAACTCCTATGCTAATCTTACGACCGGTCAGGTTACCTTTGCTGCCCGCGATTCTGATTACGATGGCCACAAAATTAAAAAGGGCGAGCTTTTAGCCCTTGTTAACGGTAAGGTTTCATTTACCGAACAAAACCTATCAAAATGTATGCAACGCCTTGTTAAGGGTATGGTTAACCGTGACAGTGCTTTCTTAACACTTATCTACGGTGAAGATGTTACCGAGGAACAGGCTAATGCGATTTATGCCGAGCTTAATGAAAAATTCGGCGATAAGCTGGAAATTACTCTTGTAAACGGCGGCCAGCCTGTTTACTACTTCATTCTCTCGGTAGAATAATTCGGAGGTGCCTTGTTATGGCATCACAGTATTATAACATTCGATTTTTAAAGGGTGTCGGTGAAAAACGTGCCGAGCTTTTAAACAAGCTCGGCATTTCTTCGCTTGACGCTCTTTTGCGTTATTTTCCGAGAAAATACCAGGATTGGAGCAATCCAATACCCTTTTGTGATACCGTTTACGGTGAGAATTTTTGCGTTAAGGGAAAAATTGTAACCCCTATTAATGAAATCAAAAAACGCAATAATATGGTGATTTATTCCTTCAATATTTTGGATGAAAACAGCGATACCATGCGCATCACAATTTTTAATAATAAATATCTTGTTAAAAAATTGCACACAGGCAGCACCTATCTTTTTTACGGAAAGCTTAACTATAATTCAATTTTTAAAGAAATGGTTTCCCCTGAAATTGAAAATGAGGGTGCCAATGTTATAAAACCAATTTACCCTGCAATCAGCGGCCTTTCCTCAAAGGTTATTGAAAAAATCATTCAAAATGCCATAACGGCAAAGGGCGCTATCAAAGACCCGTTGCCCGAGTTTATAAGAAAAGAATTAAATCTTTGCGACATTGTTTATGCAATCCAAAATATTCATCATCCAAAAACTAAAGATGCTTTAAGAACAGCCAGAAGGCGCTTCATTTTTGAGGAGCTTTACCTTATGCAAATGGGAATGCTGTTCTTTAAAAACAAGAAAAAAGAGGGCATTTCGGCAAGGATTAATAAGAATTATGTGGATGATTTTTTCCCGCTTCTCCCCTATTCACTTACAAATGCTCAAAAAACGGCAGTTTTTGATTGCCTTAACGATATGGAAAAGGCAACACCCATGAACAGGCTTATTCAAGGCGATGTTGGCAGCGGCAAAACCGCCATTGCGCTAGCCCTTTGCTTTGTATGCGCTAAAAACGGACTTCAAAGCGCCCTTATGGTGCCCACTGAGGTTCTTGCCGAACAGCACTTTAAAAACTTTGAAAACACACTATCAGCAGCCGGAATTCGTTGCGTTTTGCTTACAGGCTCAATGACACCTCGCCAAAAGCAGAAGGTTTACGAGGAAATTGAAAACGGAACAGCAGATATCGTTATCGGTACTCACGCCGTTTTATCCCCAAATGTTAATTTTAAAAGGCTGGGTCTTGTTATTGCCGATGAACAGCACCGTTTTGGTGTTGCCCAACGCTATACGCTAAATTCTAAAGGTGATTTTCCCCATTCTCTGATTATGTCTGCCACCCCCATTCCCCGCACCCTTTCCCTTATAATTTACGGTGACCTTGATATAAGTATTGTCAATGAATATCCAAAAGGCAGGCAAAAAATAGAAACATATTTTGTAAACTCAAGCTATCACGAAAGAGTTTACAACTATATTAAAAAACACCTTGATGAGGGCCGCCAGGGTTACATTATCTGCCCCCTTGTTGAGGAAAATGAGGGCCTTGACATTTTATCGGCCGAACAGCTTTATGAAAAGCTAAGGGACACCACATTTAAAGATTACTCCATAGGCCTTCTCCACGGAAAATTAAGCGCAAAACAGAAAAACGATGTTATGCGCCGTTTTGATTCGGGCGAAATTCAACTGCTTATTTCAACAACGGTTATTGAGGTTGGCGTTGATGTTCCAAATTCCGCAATTATGGTTATAGAAAATGCCGAGCGTTTTGGAATTTCGCAGCTTCATCAGCTCAGAGGCAGAATTGGTCGCGGCCAATATAAATCAACCTGCATTCTTATCTCCGACACCACTGCCGATACCACTGCTTGGCGCCTTAAAACCCTTTGCGCAAACTCCGACGGCTTTAAAATTGCCGATGAGGACCTTAAAATGAGAGGCCCCGGTGATTTTATAGGTCAGCGACAGCACGGTCTTCCCACACTTCGCATTGCCGATATGGAAACCGATATAGAGGTGCTTAAAACTGCAGGGCTTTATGCCAAGAAAACCATTTCCCTTGACCCAAGATTACAAAAGCCGGAACACAGTGAGCTTAAAAATCAGGTAATGACGCTTTATCAAAATGTTTCGGAAAATTAAAAGAGAGAACTCTTACGAGTTCTCTCTTTTTTTTACGATAAAAGCAATGCATAAAGCCTTACGAAGGCATCTTTATTTGTGTTTTTTGGAGTAATTTTCAAAACGCACTTTTTAGGCACTTCATTATAGCAAATCCTTTCGGTTGCCCAGTGATAATGCCACTCAATTTGCTCATTATCCCCACCGTGCTTGCAGGTAAAGGTTTGACTTATTATTTGATTTCCATCAAGCTCTATTTGGAAATTAGCCCCTGTGAACACAGAATTGCGGTATGTCAGCAAAAACAGCGTTTTAACGGCTTCAATTTCCAAAACCAAAGGTTTATATTCATCGCTATAAACTGCCGTTATACCGTAATATTCCCTAAAATGTGCAAAACTATCTTTTTGGGTGTCTAAAGCAAACGAACCTTTATCAAGGAGCCTTACTCCTTCTACCCTGCCCTCAAATATATCCGAAAAATTAACTACATCGGCACCGTCATAAATTGTTGCCTCGCTATGAACAGTAGCTTTGGGTATTGTGTTTTCCAAATCACCCTCACTTATTAATACACATTCAAAATACTTGTTGAGAATAACACCGGCCAAAGCATGGCCAACAACATTAGGATGAACGGTGTCGTTTGTTAAATATTTATACTCCTCTAAACCGATAAACGCATCTCGATAGGAAATCATCGGCAGGTTATAATGCTTTGCCAATGGCTCGTGAAGCTCTTGTGACGAACCTCCTGTTACCGTTGCCATAGAAAACATAACAACGGCGATTTTCTTTTCAAGGAGTTTTCTAATTATACTTTCATAGGTGCCCTGCTTATAAGGCATTGTAACGCTATCATTGCAGGCCCATTCTAAAATCACAAGGTCGGGATTATGATTTAAAACATCGGCGCAAAGCCTGTGTGTTCCAATAACAGTGTCGGTTGCGCCAATTCCTGCATTAACGGCAGCAATATCGGCATTTAAAACCTCTTTAAACCAGTCGCAAACAACATCAAAATAATTTTTAAAGGGTAAATCCGATTTAATTCCGCTATCGGCAGCGGGAACACAGTTAAAGCCTGCGCCCTGTGTAATTGAGCCGCCAAAGGCGCAAATCGTAGTCTTTTCTCCCCTGAGTGCCTTATCAATTACCCTTTTAACAAGAAAGGAATTGCCAAGGTTAAAAAGAGAACCGGTTATTTCCTTTTCGCCTATATTAACGCCTGAATTTTTTATTAAGAGTGAATTAAACTCTTCCGATTTATTTAATAATTCGCTTTTCATTTTCCTGCCGCCTTATTCTTAGGTTTAAAAATATTAAAGAATATTTTAGTAAGCGTAATGGCTGTAATAATGCCGAGAGCGAGCGCCGCCGCAAGCTTTAGCGTGTCAGCCGCTTTAATTATAAAACTGCTTAAATCGCTTTCAAAGGCGTATGCCATTGTGTAATAAAGAGAGCTTCCGGGAATAAGCGGAATAATAGAAAGGGTTGCAAAAACGGTTGCGGGTGTTTTTAAAATTCGCGCCATAATTTCTGCAAAAATCGAAACCAAAAGGGATACAAGGAAAAAAATAACCGCTTCGCTACCAATAAAATTACTTAAAACAACAAACAAAAGCCAAGAAAGCAGTCCACCAATTGATGCCACCAAAAGGCGTACTCCCCGAACATTAAAGAGAATTCCAAAACCCAGGGTGCCTAAAAATCCGGTGATAATCTGCAAAATTTCAAAGTTTGTCATAGTACAGCACCCCCTATGGCAACGACAAAATAGCCTGCGGCTATTGCCAAAGCTATAAGCACCGCTTCAATAGTTCGAAGCAAGCCTGCAATGCTGTCCCCTGTAAAAAGATCCCGCAGGGCGTTAGTAAGACCAAGACCCGGAATAAGGGTCATAATATTACCGATAATAACATTATCTACCGACGTAATAATACCTAATTTCACCGAAACAAATGCTAAAAGTGAAACAACAACAGATGATATGAATTTATTGAAAATTTTGTTTGTGAAAACCTTTTCTGAAAGTAAAATTCCAAGGCGCACAATGGCGCCAATTATTAGCGATACCGCCGCCTCTTTTAATCCGCCGCCGAAGAACAAGGTAAATACCGCGGCAATTCCCGAGTAGGACAAAAATTCAGCCCATAATGGGTATGACTTTTTGCGCTTTATGGCTTCGGTTTCCCCTTTTATTTTTTCGGGAGCAATTTTGTTTTCACATATTCGCCTTGAAAGGTCGTTAAGCAAATGAAGTTTTTCGTAATCAATAGATGTGGAATTTATTCGTCTTGTTTGGGTTAAGCTTTTTCCGTCATTATCAAAAACTGTCACAACCATACTAGTTGTTATTATAAAAACATCCGCGCGGATAAAACCAAAGGCGTTGCACATTCGACTGATGCTTTCCTCAACCCTATGTACCTCGGCGCCCGAAATCAGCATCTGTTCACCAATATCCATCGCGCAAGCAAACAAGTTCTCCATCTAAACACCCCTTTTCGGTGTAATTTACGGGTTAGATTATAACATAATACCAAAGGCGCTCAATAAAGTCAACATAACCCAAAAGTCCGCACAAAACATAAACCGTGATTACTGCAATTTTCATTGCGTCGGCTTCTTTGAATTTTCTATTGTTAAAGCCTTTAGCGCTTTCTTAAATTGAACGGCAAAAAGGACAGCAGTAAAGGTTACGGCTATCACGTCGGCAACAGGTTCTGCCGTATAAACGCCCATTGTCTTATCTGCAATCATTTGCGGCATAATGTATATCAGCGGCAAAAGCAAAACAAACTTGCGAACAATGGCAACAATAATAGAACAAGGTGCGTTTCCGATAGATACAAAGGTCATCTGGCAAGCAATCTGAATACCGAAAATACACATCACCCCGCAATAGATCCGAAGCGCTGTTGCTGTGAATTCAATAAGAACCGTGTCAGGCGTGAAGATTCCTGCAAACATTTGCGGCAACAGCATAATAGCACCCCAAATTGCAAAGGAATAAGAAAGACAGGCTATAAGTAAAAGTCGAAAGGTTTTCTTTACGCGCCCCACGTTTTTTGCACCATAATTGTAGCTTAAAATCGGCTGTGCACCCTGAGCAATGCCTTGCATTGGTAACATTGCAAACTGCATCACGCTTGTGAGAATGGTCATCGCACCCACGGCAATATCGCCGCCGTATTTAAGCAGTGAAGAATTAAAGCAGACCGAAATCACGCTTTCGCTGCTCTGCATAATAAAGGTTGCCGTTCCAAGAGCGATGCATGGGAAAACGAGTTTTCCATCTATACGAAGATTGCTTTTTTTGAGTTTAAGACAGGTTCTCTTACCGCAAAGAAAGGTAAGCACCCAAACGCAAGAAATGGCTTGGGATAGAATTGTAGCAAGCGCCGCACCCTTTACGCCCATATTAAATCCGAAAATGAAAATCGGGTCAAGGATGATATTGCTGACAGCGCCTATGAGTACCGTAATCATACTGATTTTGGTGTAGCCCTGAGCGGTAATAAACGCGCCCATGCCAAGCGTTAACTGAACAAAAACAGTACCGATGGCGTAGATGTTCATATAATTGGTGGCATAGCCGATGGTGTTCTCACTTGCGCCAAACATCAAAAGCAGGTCTTTGTTCCAAATTAGCAAAATGGCAGTCAGAACGGCAGAGATAATAATCTGCAGAGAAAAGCAACCGCCCATTATTTTTTCGGCAGAATCGTTGTCACCTTCACCCATAGCGATGGATGCCTTCGGCGCACCGCCCGAAGCAATCAGTGCCGCAAAGGCCGAGATTATCATAATAATAGGCATACACACGCCAACGCCCGTAAGGGCAAGACTTCCGACATCCTTAATATGGCCGATATAGATGCGGTCAACGATATTGTATAGCATATTGATAAGCTGGGCTACCACCGTCGGAACCGCCAATTTGAACAGCAGTTTACCAATCGGTGCCGTGCCAAGCATTTCTTTATTATCGCTCATAGTTTCGCTCCGTAAAATTAAAATTTGCAAAACAAATTATATAACATTTTTGCACAAAATTCAAGCCGTCGGGAATTTTATTAACATCTTTTACTTTGCTAAAATTTTTTATGATTATTATCACTGAATTTAGAAAAAAGTTTAAATATGCTGTTTTTACGGAGAGTTAGGAATTTTATCGCAGTCGCTTACGCTCCTTACCTCGCTTTGCTCAGCGTTCGCTCCCTTTCCTGGTTCGAATCCCTGTTAAATTAACTAAAAATGAAGCCCATCCTTACGGATGGGCTTCATTTTTGGCGGAGAGTTAGGGATTCGAACCCTAGGTACTTGCGTACACAGCATTTCGAGCAAAAGGCAATATCTACCGCACCGCCCCTCTCCGTCCCTGAAATGTGCAATACGTCCACCCATTCTGCGAGATTTTGCAAAAGTAATGATTTTTTGCGAGAAATTTGCGAGATAGATGCGAGAAACCCTATAAAAACCTTTGTGTGTTCTCGGGCAGTTTATCTTGCTGTTTACAATAGCGTTATATTATGATACAATAGCAATACAGTTTATTGCTCCTATATGAAAGATATTTCATACTTTGGAGGAATATCAATGAACTGTAAGTACAAAATAAACAAAAAAGCAACAGGGCTTAAGCTCTATCGGTTAATCAGCAAATCAAAATATACTTATGCACAAATTGCCGAGTTTTTGGATCTGCAGTCGCCGAGAGTTGTATATGATTGGGTAAACGGAATTAAACTCCCCTCTACTGAAAATCTTTATAACCTTGCTAATTTGTTTCATGTGCAAATTGAAGACATCCTCGAGTTTTGAGGATGCCTTCTTTTTTTGAACTGTTAGTACATTGATTTGCCGTATCAGAAAAACTATAATTACTTGCGTAAGATTTGCTTATGTGTTAAAATAGATACACATAAGCAATACTGATACGTGTTATGTATCGGTTGGTGCCTATAAACAAATATGTTGTTAGAGTGGTAATAGTCTTATGTAGCGGCTTAATAATCAATTAAGCGGGGCGCCCTCTATTTTTTGGAGGGTGCCTTTTGTCTGGAGGCAAATTATGAAAAAAGATAGAAGTAAACAGAAACTCACAAAGGAAGATTTTGAAAAATTCGAATATCATGACACAAGATTTTATGGACTGTTTTATAACAAAACCGATGAGGGCACCAAAGTAAAAATAGATCCTAAGAGGTTTTGTTATGCAACAAACGGTGATTTCGCAGAGGAAGTACTTGCCGTCATCAATAAAAGACGTACCCATTATTTTTATCCAAGGAAAAGTGAGTATCACGATTATTGTTGCAATGTGTTTGCTGATAAAATCAAGCAAATTAGAAGCTATTGGGAAGAACATTATCGAGAACTGATAACTTTTGCAAAAGAGAGAATTGAAAAGCCAAGACTTGAAACTCCTGGAAGTAATATGTTGTTTATGAGTGGTGTCATAGATTATGATGAAGCGATTGATATGTCCCGTATGCAAAACGCTCAAAATGAAGCCGCTTATCGCGAGGAATGTTACCGCGTGGTGATGAGTTTATATGCTTCTTTTGTACATCAAATGGCATCTGAAATTGAAGCCGTTACTGTGTATGTGCTTACAAAAGAAAACGCGCTTGACGAACGATTTAATCGAAATATTCTTTATGCGACAGCTGTTAATAAAAACAAAAAGATTTCCGACTTACCATCTTTTCACTATTACGACAAACTTTATTGTCTTTGGAATTTTATAAAACATAACAGCACTTCCACGTTTGAAAAATTAAAAACGAGTTTTCCGGAAGTTCTTTACGAAGATGTTGAGTATAAACAAGGCTTTTCTGCTTTTACAGCAATCAGATTCTCAGATGAACTCATTTATGAAATGCTCGATGGTTGCGATAATTTCTTTAAAGAGTATTGCGAATTGGTGTTTGAAGAGAACTACACGGAAGCTCAATTGACATACTTAAATGCGGGTGTTAAACTGACTATGCTATATATTAAAATTATGCAGGAGTGTTTTTAAAAGATAACGAAAAATGCAATGTTCCGAAAGGGTAAATTGCGCTTGTTTGTTATGCT